>JBCBFT010000057.1:0-41184 GCA_038527485.1 Bacteroidota bacterium | reverse complement strand
AAGATATTCGTAAGGAGCCTATCTGTACAGAAGATTCTCAATCAGCATATTTAAACATCTTTTTTCAGGACCGACTATTTACCGATTTAGAAAGGCGGCTTACAAAGCCTCACTCTGCATAAAACGCTAGTGATACCTCTTGGTCGAGAGATTTTGCTATGAAGAAGTATCCATTCACACAACATAAAATGATACGCAAGATCAAGCCCTTGAACGTTTTATCTGTGATGTAATCGTCGGGTCACTGATTTTATCATCTTCGGCTAGGAGAAAAGCCTTACTTAGGACTACAGATAACCCTCGATCTCCTTCGAAGGGGAGGAAGACACTTTCTACCTTTTGATCTTTTTTCCTAGAAGGGACAATACATAAATACTGATCATTGGGTTCCATCAGTATATTGGTACTTCCAATATGGATTTTATAGGTTCGGATCTTCCCTTGGACTTTGAGAAACTTTCCATCGATACTGGCGACATCACGAATCTTGAGGCGAGGAACGATATTTTCTAGAATTTGCTTGCGGGTACGCGCCACTTCGCTTAAGTCCCCAAAAGAATAGGACGCCCAGTAATCTCTGTATTGAGGGAGGCCTCCGTTGTCCTGCCACTCTGGATCATTCCCTACGCTGCACACGCCTACAAACATATCTACATCCCGCATAATCTCAGAAAAGACAATCTTGGGAATGTCAATAAGCGGAAGGGCCTCTTGTTGCCCGATAGGTTCAAAACGTACTTGATCCGTAGCGATATAGTCCCAAATCCCAGTGTCGTTAAAGGCATCATCTGCGGCGACTTCATTGATCCAATACTGCGCCTCCAGTTGGAAAGCAGGAATTTCGATGGAGGCGATTTCTCCGTCTCGCCCGTCATCGTATGCCCCCAGCAAACTGTAACGCCAACCTCTTCTGGCAGCAAGTGTATTGAATTGGTGCTGCTTCAGGAGGTGGGCTGCCATACGGTTACTATATATGCGGGTGTTTACTTCTGCATCTGTCAGCAGGTAGATCTCTCGATACACCTGCTTGAGGGGCTGCTTGATTTGTAAGCGATCAAATAGGCTCCGCCATCTCAATAAATTATCTGTCGTACAGTCCAATGGATGCCATTGTCTGATGGAGGTGGCAGATGAGACATCTATAGTCTGACCGTCTAACGTCTTCCAGTTGTCAGTATGCCAATATACATCCTGCCATATCGCTTCAACTTCGACTCTCCATAGAAGACGCTTGCTGATAAAGCTGATCAAGCCGTGATGAAGATAATATTTCTGAAAGGCTTCATAGCTCCAGCTACGATTGTGTAGATAGGATCTATCTATGCGGTCCCGCTGTGCAGTTACGTATTTCTGAATTTGTTTGACTTCTGCTTTGGCTTTTTTCAGGCGGTGTGCATGTTCTTCCGTATTTTTTACAAAGGCGGGAACACTCTTTTGAATTTTTCCATCGGGTTTGTACCATGTTTGAGAGATTTTTCCAATCCCTACGATTTTTACATTGAGTCTGTATTCCTCAAAATGCCAGTCCTTTTCCCCTTCTTTTAACCCAAAATCAGGTATAGACATTTCTTCTATCTCCTGAGGTGAAATACCTCGTGCTTCGGATGCGGCTTCAATGTATTTGTTGATCAGTTTTTGGGTATTGTTTTGCGAAATCGTCATTCTTAGACGTGATAGGTGGCTGATACCTTCTAAGTCTTCAGATTGTGCCAAAACATATATAGCGGCATTGCCTATGCTGGCTGCCTTGGGGCCGACGCCTGGGACCTTCTCAAAGGATTTTTGCGTCACTTGTGCCAGTAGCGTCAATACTTCAGAATTTTGCGTATGTAATAAGCTCCAAATCATCCCTTTGAGAAATACTTTGATCTTATCATGCAAGAAACTGTAATACGTGTATGTACCCCCACTTTGATAGTAGTGGACATTTTGTTCGGCCTCCATTTTTAGGTAGACACGCAACCACTCTTGAACCTGGAGTTGGTATGTATCGGATTCTATTGCTTCAATATACGGAAGAAGAGACTTGAGATATCTTTGGGAGGGCTTACCTGAAGTGGCTTTGAGAAAGAGGTGAAATAGGTTTGTCCAAGCGTCCTGAACTTTGGGGGCAAACTGTTTGTGATCGGCTTCTATCTGATGGGAAACCCGATCTTGAAAGAAGGAGAAAGGAGGTACTGGTGCTTCGGGATGCTGACCTTTGTGCAGCATATTGCGGAGTTTCGCTTTTACCCTGTCTAAATCAGCTCCGTAAGTGTGATTGCCCGCAAGTTCATGCCATCCCAAAAAATTGGTCAAGAAGGTTTCCCATGAGGAAGACCATCCTTGCTTTTTAATAGATTTCTCCATCTGCTGTGTCCATAACCCCATAGGACGGTAGCTAAGGTTGGGATAATTATGCGCAGATTGAAAGGATCGGTAGTATGTGAAGACCTTATATAATTCCTCTGGGAGAAATTGCAAATTCGATTTTAAGAGAATAGGAAGCAGTACTTGGTAGATTTTATCTGCCATTACTTCGCGTGACTGTTGGTGCCTTCTGCCGCTATTTGTTCTGCTAAAAAGAATTTCCCTATCCATCTCAAGGGTCATCCAAATAATCAGTTCTTTTTTTTCTGCTATGCTCAGTTTTTTGATGGCAGCATAAGATTCAAGACTTCCTAGCTTAGGCATTTCCCATAGACCATGTTCTTTTTTGTAGGATAATAAATCTTCCGTGAGTACCTGCAAAGTCGGATAGCCAGATGGAAAGGGATAAGAAGTATCAAGGGGTTGTGTTTGCCAATGATCAAAAAGGGAAAGTATATTCATGCTTGAAGTGAAGGAGTTAGAAAGTGGGAAAAGAGGGTAAGAATAAGGATTCAATCATCCACCGACCAAGGGAGTCAGCTTAATGAAACTCACCTCTGTATTAGATTCTAAAAATATCTCTTGATCGAGAGATTCTGCTTGTACGTCATTGATGAGGACGAAGTATCCATTACGTTGGAAGGCATCAAGTGCGACATAGACCTGCTTTTCAGCATCAATAGCCTTGCGATTTTTGAGTTTGTAGCCATTGAGGGTTTTCTCTGCTTCACTTGGCTCTACAAGCCCTTTGAAGTAGGTATCTTTTCTTTCATTGTATTTCTCCACTTCCGCCCGAACACGCTGTGTAACGATCTCTCGGACAGTAACTGTCTGAGTAGGGAACTCTAGGGATATCTCCTGATAAATTTTTCCTGAAAAGGTCGTGTCTTTGATGGTGAGTAGCATATCAAGTCATTTATAGAATCAAATCTAGTATATTTTTAATTTAATACAAAGGAATAGGTGGATATTGATAATAAATTCAACTAAAAAGTGGTTTTTTAAGTGTATGGCTCATGATGTAAAGAAGGATTCATAGATCAGATATTCCTTTTTGGACTTCTCAGTACCTCAGCAAGAGAAATAGGCTTTGGTAGAAATGATGGGGATGTCAATGGAGGATTTTTAGCGAAAAGTCAAATGCATGGTTTGTTGGATTTTCATATTGTGGCCTCCACCAAATACAAAGGCCCTCTCGATCAAGCGATCAGAAGGGCCTTTGATGTAACTACAAGGTAGTCCTTATGCTATTTTGCTACTAGTTGGGTTGAAATACCCTCACGTAGTCTACTACCATCATTTGTGGGAATTCTGTACTACCGTCGGGACTTCCAGGCCAGTCACCGCCTACCGCTACGTTGAAGATGAAGAAAAAGCTGTTTCTAAATTCGTCTAACTCAGCAGGGCTTGTATCGATCACGTGATACTCAATATCGTCTACCAACCATCTGATGGCGTTTTCTGTCCAAATGATAGAAAATACATGAAACTCATCATTGAATATGCCAGTAGTAAGCTGATAGTCGCCTCCAAAGAGTGCACGCTGGCCATCTTGCTCCCAGTGCACGGTCCCATGCACGACATCGTCTTTGCCTTCACCACCGCCTACAAGCTCCATGATGTCAATCTCTCCGCATCGTGGCCATCCCACAGAGGAGAAGTTGGACCCTAACATCCAGAGTGCAGGCCAGATCCCTTGTCCTTTGGGTAACAAAGCTCTGATGTCAACGCGTCCATACTGGAAGGACTGCTTGTCTCTCGTGATGATACGGGAAGAAGAATAGTTGTTTGAGCCTTCACTACGGGCTTCGATGAAGAGGAAGCCATTGCTGACAGTCGTGTTTTGATCTGAGTAACTTTGAAGCTCGTTATTTCCCCATCCATTGTCGCCTGTACCGAACTCGTAGGTCCAATCGTTGGTGTTCAACGCATTTCCGTCAAATTCATCTTGCCAGACCAGATCGAAACCAGGGTAGGAGGTAGGCGTACTGAAACCTACGTCATTAACGTCAATGTCATTGTCATCATTTTCAATTGTACCAATGGCTTGATTGCGGCTGATGCGCTCTGTATTGGTCGCTTCAGAGATCTGGACATTGAATGTCTCATTTACTTCCCTCTCTGTATCACCGATGACAAGAATCTCTATTTGCGCTTCCGTAGAACCTGCTGGAATCCTAATGTTTCCATTTTCGACGCGTACAAAGTCTTCTCCTGAGGCGGCAGAGCTACCAATGGTGCTGTATGTGACCACGACATCTGCTTCTGCACTCGCACTGAGTACCACGCGAAACGCAATGGGCGTACTTCCCTCATTGCCTTCCAGGACACTAGCATCTTCTATGCGCAGTAAGGGAAGGGTATCGGGCTCGACAGGTTCTCTGTCACATCCTCCCAGGAGAAGGCTCAACATAAATAATCCTACGAGTAGTCTGTTCATGACTGTTGGGTTGTTGTTTGATTATGAATAAGACGTACAATATTCTGGCGAGTACTTAAGATGGGTTGAGCATTTACCCTAAATCCCCATATCTGATCTCGCCATAGATATTCCCCTTCCCAAAAAACGATAATATTTTCGTCATATGGGAAAACCTATACGTTTTTCTTGAATTTCAGTCTTTGTATTGACAGTAGGTAGGCAAAAAGGAAAGGCCACGACCCTTTGGATCATGACCATTTCCCTATAATTACTTCATGAGCTTCTGAGAAGCTACATTTTGTCCAGCTTTTACATTTACGATGTACATACCAGAAGCTAGGCTAGCAGACTCGATCTGTACATTTGTGATTCCTGCAGGAATCGTACGCTCGAATACTGTCTGTCCCGCTAGGTTCAATACAGTTACTTCCTTGTCACCTGCTAGGGTAGGATTGAACGTCAAGTCGAAGTTCTGATCCATTACATTGTGAACAGCGAAGAACATGTCCTTACGGATCTGGTCGCGGTCGATGTTGGTTGGGCTACCGATAGATAAGTTATCGAAGTAGTAAGTGCTAGTGTCCGTAGCATTTTCCAATCCAAACTCAAAGAAAAGTACGATCTTATCCCAAGAGTTTCCGCTTGCCGTGTTCGTTCCACCAGCCAAGTCAGCAGTTGTTGTAGTAAAGCAGATCTCTTCCCAAGTCTGAGCGGCAGTAGTTGTCACTTCCTGCTCCCATGTACCTGAGGTAGTAGTTGATCCTTCTAGCTTAAGGCGTACGTTGTTATTTGCTGTAGGCATCCATACAGTCAGACATACGTCTCTTCCTACATTTGCACCTGTCAAATCTAGTGTTACAGCACCAGAGTCAGTCGCACATCCAGCGAAGGAAGCAGCGTTTACACCACGATCAAACTGAGTCACACTATCAGAAGTGTTGAGACCTGACTGGTCAGGGTTTGCGATGATAGCAGGGACTTCATTGTCTGGAATACTACCGTTAGCAAAATAAAGGAAAGTGTTAGATGTAGCGGCGGATTCAAAATCCAGCACGATCTGCGCAGACGCAACTGTAGCCATGGCTACTGCTACTGCAAAGAGTAAAATTCGTTTCATAGTAAAGATTTGTTAAAGGTTTTGTTAAAGAGTAATGAACGTTTTGGAAAGGTTAATATATAGAACAATTTGAAACATCTATGTGGTTTTCTTACATCTTTGTTACAACATGTTAAGGATTTGTTAGGTAAATGCTACATCAGATATACAATTATTAAATATGATCGCGCGATTTTTTTATGTATAAGTGATTGATTTTAAGTAGTATTTTCAGCAACAGGGTATCACTATACACTACATGTATATTCATCATATGGCATTTTTTGCTTTTCTTCAATTTTTTTAAGCCTTCTCAACTGAAAGCCAAAATAGGAGGGAAGTAATCGTTGGTAAAATTGAATTAACATGTATCATGTGGGTATCCTGACTGCGCAAAAAGTAAAAAAAGGAGGGAAGAAACCCGTGGGCTCTTCCCTCATAATTATCAACAAATTTTCAAAATGTTTATCTCACGATAAGCATCTTCTGATAGCCAAATTGTTCTCCCGTCGTTACACGCACGAAATACATACCTTCTGCCAAACCTTGCACATCTAGCTCTACCTGAGTCTGACCTGCATCGGCTGTTTGGAAGATGACGCGCTGTCCATTTGCATTGAGTACCTCGATCTGCTTAGGTCCAAGTACTTGCTCAGCAAAGATCACGCGTGTCATATCGCTCGTCGTATTTGGTACCAAGCTAAAGAGTTCCTGGTTATTAAGATCTCTAGAGATGCTTGTCGTACGAGTTGAAGTACCACAGGAATCGAAAATGAATGTCCCGATTGTCGTATCGTTCGAACCAATCATTGCAAAGCGATTAGTGAATGCACCTGAAGTAAGCGTACACGAACTGTCAGATGTAGCAGGATCGAAGGTTTCCTGATTGTCTGCACCAAATCCAGCTCCATTGAGGAACTTGTATTCGTAGGATGCGTCACCTGATAGCTCAAGCGTTACTTCGAATATGTTGGAACCTCCTACGTTGGTCATTGCAATCTGACCCTGGAATGCAGGATTCTCTAGGCTTCCTCCCATGAAGATTCCAGCAGAATCTAGTGTACCTGCATCTGCAAGCGCTTGTGCATCTACAGAGAAGGTCACATTGACAAGGTTAGGACAAGAACCATCATCTGTACAGGCGCCAAAGCACGTATTGAGGGTCGTATCACTGAACACACCTGGCAGGAAGCGATCATTAAAGTTGTTGGGATCAGCACAAGCCTGACCCGCAATGTTCTCCTTACAAGAGAAGTCCGTACAAGCACCATTTGTAAATGTGTAGAAAGACATAAATCCTTCAGGTCTGCGAATCGTAATAGACCAGATGCCATCACCGTCAGGATCTGATAAAGCAAAGTCGCCTGGGCTACCAAAGTTTCCACCTCCTGCAATGTAGATTCCAGCAGAGTCAACCATGATGCTCTCTGTATTTACGTTGAAGGTGATATTCACAGAGTCTGTCACAGGTGGAGGGCAAGATCCGTCAGTAGTACAGAATCCAAAGCAAGTACTGACAGTCGTGTCAGTGAATACGGGGGGGAGACGGCGATCGTTGAATGGAGGGACTGCACACGCCTGTCCAGCAATTTGCTCTTTACAAGAGAAGTTGCCAGGGCAGAAGCCATTGGTGAATGTATAGTCAGAGGTGAATCCAGCAGGATGTCTCACAGTGATGGTGAAGATACTGTCACCATCAGGATCGAGCATAGGGAAATCTCCAGGCTGACCAAAGGCAGCACCACCCGCAATGTATACATTGGCAGGATCAAACATCTGTTGCTTCATGTTCAAGTTGAAGGTGATGTCCACAGAGTCTGGTGCGGTAGCGGTACACGTTCCATTGTCCACACAGTTGCCAAAACAAGCATTGACTACTGTGTCATTGAAGACAGCAGGTAAGAAACGGTCGTCAAAGTTGTTGGGATCTGCACAAGGAAGGCCTGCCAAGTTCTCTACACAAGAGAAGTTGGGACAGTTACCATTGGCAAACTTGTAGAAGGAGTTGAATCCTTCAGGTCTTCTGACCACAATGGTGAAGATACTGTCACCATCGGGATCTGTCATCTGGAAGTCTCCAGGTACACCAAAGTTGCCACCTCCTGCGATGTAGACATTGGCAGGGTCAAATGTTTCCTGCTTCATGTTCACGTTAAAGGTGATGTCGACAGAGTCGATGGCAGGTGGGGGAGAAGCGGCTGCTAGACGGATGTCATCTAGGAAGTAAGTCGTAGTATCTGTGGCCATGGTCACACCAAAGTCAAAGAAGAGTACAATTCGGTCGTACTTCTTTCCTGCGGGTGAGACGTTGTTGAAGGCTTCTGTAATTCTAAATTCTAGATCTACCCACTGCTCGCGTTCTGAGGCAGGGACATTCAATTCTTGCTCCCAGTCAGGACCTGTTCCTTGCTCAAACTTTACGCGCACATTCCCTGGAGAAGCGGTAGGAACCCAGACTTTCATGAAGAAATTCTGTACGGTGTTCACACCCTGGAAATCTGCTGCTTGTGTCGGGTTGGGATTGGTAAATCCACCTGCAAAGTCCAGTGCCATGACGCCACGATTGAAGGCCGTCACACTGTCACTCGTATTCAGTCCTGATTTGTCAGGGTTCTCGATGACGCTTGAAAGACCTGTCACAGATCCATTTCCGAAGTACTCGAAATCAGTTGTCGTAGTAGGCGTCTCGAAATCAAGGATGGTAACGTCTACACCTACTGGCGCAGGCTTAACGGCTAGGTCATCAAAGAAGTATGTGGTGGTGTCTGTCGCCATCACTACATCAAAGTCGAAAAATAGCACGACACGGTCGTAAGAGTTTCCTGCGGCTGTCACACCTGCGAAGTCTGCATTGGGGTTGAAGATGACTTCTGTCCACTGCTCACGAACAGTAACAGAAACTTCCTGCTCCCAGTCTCCTCCTGTTCCTTGCTCAAGCTTCAAGCGTACTTTTCCTGGACCCGCATTGGGCATCCATACTTTGAGGTAAATGAAATCGCCTGCTGCTGCACCTGATAGATCGACGGGAGTCGTGGGGTTGGGGTTAGAAAATGCACCTGCGAAGTTGCTCGCCATCGGCGCACGATAAAATCTTCCGACACTGTCACTCGTGTTGATGCCAGATTTGTCTGGGTTTTCGATTACTTGGGTTGTACCTGTGATAGCTGCATTCCCAAAGTACTCAAATACCGTCGATGTGGCTGGTGCCTCGAAGTCGAGGATCGTAGTCTGACCAAAGATCAGGCCCACGCTCAACAGACACATTCCTAGTAGAAGTAGTGTTCTTTTCATAAAAATTGTGGTAAAGGATTTAATTAAGGATGTAAGGAACTAACATAAAAATTAAGATATATAACTATCTGTACTTTTTCCTCATTCGATGTACATCTTTTGTACAACATTGTAAATCGTATATATCTTTTGACTACATCATATGATTTTTGGCCTTACTATAAGATTCATCCCGAAAGAAACATTATATTGATTATTGCTTAATATAATGGACTGTGACGCGATACTACCTACTACTACAATTCATCATTGCATTCTCTGGTTTTTCACATGGACAAACAACGAACCTCAATCTTGGCGTTCCCTTTATTACCCAATATCCTAAACAGATATTTAAGGGAGGAACCCAGACATGGGAGATTGTCCAAGGTGAAAATGGGGTCTTGTACTTTGCCAATAATGCGGGGCTTCTCTCCTTTGATGGCTTGCATTGGGAGAAATTTTCCCTACCCAATCAGACCATTGTCCGCTCTGTTGCTATCGGAGAGAAGGGACACATATATGCGGGAGGGCAGGATGAAATTGGCTTTTTTTCACCTGATTCTACAGGTGCCCTCACATTCACAAGTATCAAAGATCAATTAGCTGATCCCAGCCTTCATCTCGCAGACATATGGGATATCTGTTTTGTGGGGGAGGAACTATTTTTTCGCACGGCTCAGAAGGTGTACAAAAGAGAAGGGGGACAAATACAAGAGGTATTTACTGGGGAGGGGATTTCGATGATGGAACGCGTCGAAGGGAAACTGTGGCTCCATGATAAAGGGAAAGGCTTACTTTGCTGGGAAGGGGCGCAATTTTCCGAACCCGAATGGCTCCCTGCCAAAGTCTCCCAGGCATATAACATCATGGGACTGTGTCCACTCGATGGGCGCAAATGGCTCATTGCGACCGACAAATCAGGACTTTTTACGGTAGATGAGGCGAATCCATCCACATTGACTGCGTTTGGGACAGCAGATGTGCAATCCTTTACTAAAAAGCACCAGGTCAATCTGCTGCAACCTGTGGGGAGCAACCAGATTGCTTTGGCCACGCTTTCAGGAGGTTTATTGATCATCAACCAGTTGGGAGAAAGCCGCTACCTTTTGAATAAGCAGAAAGGGATCCAGGACAACAATGTGATTTTTCCTTACTTAGATGCACAACAGAATCTATGGTTGGGAGAAAACTACGGCATTGACTACATCGAAATTGGATACTATGCACAAAATATATTTCCAGAAGGTGATCAAACAGGTATCGCGTACGCTGCACAGGTCTTTGAGGACCACCTTTTTTTAGGAACATCCAATGGGCTGTACATTGCCGATTGGAAGGAGAAGTATTCTGCATTTTCTTATCCCAACTTTACCCTCATCCCTGAGACTGAGGGACAAGTGTGGGGGTTGGACCAAGTAGGAGACCATCTTTATTTGGGACATCACGAGGGGGCCTTTATCTGGGATAAAGGACAAAATCAGATGCGCTCACTGCAAACGAAGACAGGCGTCTGGAACTTTAAACAGCTAAAATCGCGTCCTGGGTTTGCGGTTGCTGGAACTTACCAAGGGCTCGACCTTTACAAGGTAACACCTGAAGGACTGAAGTTTTTGTGGGAAATTGAAGGCTTGGAAGAGTCATGTAGATTTTTGGAGGAAGATCCAGATGGTGTACTATGGATGGCCCATCCCTACCGAGGAATCTTTAAGATCCAGTTAGATGCTTCCCTTAAGAACCTAGAATATGAAATCTTTGATCAGCAAGATGGACTCCCGACAGATTTCCGAAATTTTGTCTTCCAGATAAATAAAGCCATTGTATTCGGGACAGAGCGTGGGATCTATACATTTGATCCTTCCATCAAGCAATTCGTCCCCTATCTAGAAATGGGCAATATGCTGGATAGTACACATGCGATTGTCCGTCTCCATGAGGCTACAAATGGAGATATTTGGTATGTGACAGATCGAGAAACAGGGATCTTGAGGTTGTCAGACGTAGGGGTGCGAAAACGGTGGCAGAAATTCCAACTTCCAGGTCTGAGATCTCGATTGGTCGGAGGATTTGAGCTGATGTATCCCTACAACTCTCCTCGAGCATTTGTAGGGGCTGAGCAAGGGTTTCTGCACTTCGACACCCTAAATCATGAGACCAGCATTCCCTTTCCTGTCAGGATGCATCGCGTAGAGTTACTCACGAAAGAACCCCAACCTTTGTATGCAGGCTATGGATTGAGTCAGGAATACGTACCACGTGCGCTTTCTCCAGATGAGAATAGTTTCCGCTTTACCTTTTCTCTGCCTTTGTTCAAGAAGTTGGAGACGGTTCAGTATCAATATTACCTAGAAGGCTTAGAGGACAACTGGTCAACTCCTACTACAAAGGCAGATAAAGAGTACACGAGACTTTCTCCTGGGAGCTACACATTTCATGTGAGAGGAGTAAATTCAGCAGGCCTAATGAGCGAAGAAACCCTTTACGAATTTGAAATCATGGCACCATGGTATCAGCAGCCGCTTGCGCTAGCGATTTATCTGTGTTTGCTGAGTGGGATCGTAATCGGACTGATCTATTTTCCAAGAGCGAAGTATGAGCGAGAGAAAGCGCACCTTGAGTCTGTCCATGCTCAAAAAGACGAGCTGAATAAAGCGAGAATTGCGGAGACTAAGGAGGCATTGATCCGATTGGAAACCGAAAAACTGGAGGCGGAAATCCAGCACAAAAATAAAGATCTAGCTGCCACTACCATGCATCTGGTCCAAAAAGGAGAATTGATTCAAAAATTGCGGTTGGAGTTAGAACAAATTGAACAGCAATCTGAGGAGATCAAAACGCGGAAATCCATTCGCCGATTGATCCATTTGCTCCAACATGATAAGCAAGTAGACAAGGACTGGGAGCGATTTACCCAACACTTTGATCAAGTTCACAGAGATTTCTTGAGCCGTTTGCACAAGGACTACCCTGCCTTGACACCTAAAGACCAAAAACTCTGTGCCTATCTGAAAATGAACCTTTCTACCAAAGAGATCGCGCCTCTCATGAATATTTCGGTTCGAGGGGTAGAAATCAGCCGGTATCGCTTGCGGAAGAAGTTGGATCTACCCAGAGAGGCCAATCTCAATGAGTTCATGATGAATTATGCCGAGGAAGTGCTCCAGGCTTCATAATTTGGATGAGACGCGATGTGCAATGAATCTTAAGCCATCAAGGGTAAGATTCAAGTCTATATGGTCGAAAAAATCATGGAGCGGGGTCATGACGTTCGAGAGTCCACCTGTAGCCAATGTCTTAAATGGCTTCCCTGTATCTTTTCGGATTTGTCCGAGAATTTCCTTTACCAAACCTACATAGCCTAGCATGATGCCTGATTGGAGCGCATGCGCTGTCGTCTTTCCGAGTGCAGAAGGAGGAAATTCCAAGGGGACCTGAGGAAGCTGGGCTGTGTTCATGAAAAGGGAGTTCATCGCTGTCTTCAGACCTGGAGCAATCGTCACTCCCATGATGTGACCCGTATGATCTACAATGGTAAAAGTGAGTGCTGTACCAAAATCAACCACCACACAGTGAGATTGCGTGTGGGTGAAGCCCGCCATCGCATTGGCTACCAAGTCCGACCCGATCTCCCATGGATTGTCAATATGGATATCTGCCTGAAGATATAGCTCGGGACCCATCACTAGAGGTTCTCGCTGAGTATGCTGGCGCACAAGATCCAAAACAAAAGGGGAGATCCCAGGCACGACGCTACTAAAAATCACGTGCTCCATCGATGAGAGGTTGATCCCCGTCTCGCGACTTCTTTGTTCAATGGTTTGTACCGTATGAAGATAGTCACTGGAAGGATGCCGCCACTGGGGCAGCCAGTTTGTTCCATCATGGAGTCCAAAGACAATGTCTGAGTTTCCTATATCTACAGCTAATAGTTTCATGAGTTCATATTTCAGGGAGCATGGTTCATTACTTTGGAATCAGGATTCATTGTTCATGTGGGCCGTAACTCAGGAGTCAAGGATTCGTTTTACCATGAAAAATGAAAAATGAAAAATGAAAAATGAAAAATGAAAAATGAAAAATGAAAAATGTCACTTATTTTTTCTCCACTTCTCCCAATCTTTGATCATCTCTGGAAGCTTTTTGATGGCGGCAATCTCACGGAGTTTTTGGCGAGCGTCTGTCGCGATCATGCCCAAGTAGGTGGTCTTGCCTTTGAGATCGGACATTACACCTGTTTTTCCATAAAGCTGAGCACCTGCTCCGATACGCAAGTCTTTGTTGATCCCTACCTGTCCCCAAAGGATTACATCGTCTTCGATATCTACGACTCCTGCAATCCCTACTTGAGAGGCAATGAGGCAGCGTTTGCCTATACGGGTATCATGTCCGATTTGGATGAGGTTGTCTAGTTTGGTCCACGCTCCGATGATGGTATCGGCACTGACGCCTCTATCTATGGTACAATTGGCCCCTATATCGACATGATCTTCGATGATCACACTGCCTTTTGTGAGCATCTTGTCTCGTCCATGAGGACGTGTCTTAAAATAGAAAGCTTCAGAGCCTATGACAGTTCCTGCATTGATACAGACTTCCTCTCCAATATAGACATGGTCATAAAGGGTGACATTTGAATGAATCTTAGATCCCTTGCCTATCCGTACGTGTGATCCAATCACTACATGGTGGCCGATTTCCACTCCCTCGGCTATTTCCACATCCTGCCCAAATACTACATGATGTCCTATTCTTACATCCTTCCCCAACTTTGGCTCACCCTGTACATCTAAAGAAGAAGTCGGTTGTATCCATTCAGTCAAGAGATTATAGTCAGTGAAAGGATCTTTACTGACCAGGAGTGCCTTGCCTTCGGGAGGATCTACCAGTTGATTGATCAGGATGGTATCAGCATCCGAATGGAGGGCTTTAGTGTAGTATTTCTCTACATCTACAAAGGTGAGATCTCCTGTCTCTACGCGATGTATTTCATTTATTCCGTAGATCAGATGTTCGGGATTTCCCACATAGGTACAGTTCAGAAAGTGAGCGACTGCCTCTAGGGTAATGGGGGGCTGACATTTCATGTGGCATAGTTTTTCCTGAGGCGAAAACTACAATTTTTCAGAAAGAATGAATGACTGGATGTAGGAGAAAATGATCATTTTTCCTTAAGTATCTGGTAGGCAATAGCGTAAAGGGTAGAATTTACACAGTAGAAAAATTATTTTTTGAATGGAGGAGAAAGTATAAAAATAGATCTAGAAGAATAATGAAAGGGATATCTATTACCAATATCTCAATTAATGGCGAAGAAAAACATAAGATTAATGGTATTCTTCTCATTTTACCTTGCTTATTATCAAGGGAATTGTTTGCATATTGCGTGGGATAGGCTAATTTTGCCACGTTGTAAATCAATAAGGTAACACACAAATCAAAGCTTAGATGGAAAGTATTATCTACGTCCTACCTGCAGCCGGGGTAATAGGCTTGCTCTTTACGTTCATTAGATCCAATTGGGTCTCCCGCCAGGAGGTAGGGGAAGAAAATATGGCCACAATAGCCAAAAATATTGCGGATGGTGCCATGGCTTTCCTCCGTGCGGAGTATCGCATCCTGGCGATCTTCGTAGCTGCAGTAGCGATTCTACTTGCAATCAAAGGAGAAAGTGAAGCATCTTCCAACTTCTGGGTAGCTGTTTCCTTCATTTTTGGCGCGATCTCTTCTGCTCTCGCAGGTTTCATCGGGATGCGTGTCGCTACCAAAGCCAATGTGCGCACGACCAATGCTGCGCGTACCTCTCTAGGAAAAGCGCTAAATGTCGCTTTCGCAGGTGGATCTGTGATGGGGATGGGAGTTGTTGGACTGGGAGTCTTGGGATTGAGCTTGCTATTTATCCTGTATCGCAGCATGCCTTTTGGAGATGAAATTGCTGAAATCAATGTTGTTCTAAATATTATTTCTGGTTTCTCTTTAGGTGCTTCTTCTATCGCTCTTTTTGCGCGTGTAGGTGGAGGGATTTATACCAAAGCTGCTGACGTCGGTGCTGACCTAGTGGGTAAAGTTGAAGCAGGTATTCCTGAAGATCACCCCTTGAACCCTGCTACGATTGCGGATAATGTGGGCGACAATGTAGGAGACGTTGCTGGAATGGGAGCAGACCTTTTCGAATCTTATGTCGGTTCTATTATTGGTACTATGGTATTAGGAGCCGCCTTCCTAGGTGGTGGAGTAGAGGGATTCAACGATAACTTCGGTGGCCTGAGTGCGATCATGCTGCCATTGGTACTCGCAGCTGCAGGAATTATCGTTTCTATTGTCGGTACTTTCTTTGTCCGTGTAAAAGAAGGAGGAAACCCACAAACCGCCCTGAATTTGGGTGAGTTTTTGTCTGCAGGTATTATGTTGGCCGTTTCTTTCGGTATCATCACTTGGATGCTTCCTGAAACATGGACCATGACTGTCGGTGAGACCACTACCACTTATACTTCTTTGGGTGTTTTCTTAGCAGTAGTAGCTGGCTTGGTTGCTGGGCTAGCCGTCGGGAAAATCACAGAGTACTATACAGGTACGGGTACGCGTCCTGTGAAGGGAATCGTTACACAATCACAAACAGGTGCTGCAACCAACATCATTGCAGGTCTTGGTGTAGGTATGATGTCTACGGCCATTCCGATTATTTTGATTGCAGCCGCTATCCTTATTTCATATGAATTTGCTGGACTTTATGGTATCGCGATTGCGGCGGTGGGTATGCTGGCTAATACAGGCATTCAGCTGGCTGTAGATGCATACGGGCCTATTTCGGATAATGCGGGTGGTATCGCTGAGATGGCGGAACTTCCCAAAGAAGTACGTAAGCGTACAGACAAGCTAGACGCAGTAGGTAACACCACTGCAGCTATCGGTAAGGGATTTGCGATTGCGTCAGCTGCCTTGACAGCTTTGGCACTATTTGCTGCCTTCATGCAGCAGGCGGGTATCACGAAGATTGATATTGCTCAGCCTACTGTGATGTCTGGACTCTTGCTAGGTGCGATGCTGCCATTTGTATTCTCTGCACTCTCTATGGGAGCTGTAGGTCGTGCAGCTATGGCGATGATCACAGAGGTTCGCCGCCAGTTTGCCGAGATTCCAGAACTCAAAGCTGCATTGGAAGTGATGCGCAAGTATGACGCAGATCTTGAAAACGCATCTGAGGAGGACATGGCGATCTTCCGCGCCGCAGATGGCAAAGCAGAATATGCCAAGTGCGTAGAGATTTCTACTACTTCTTCTATCCGCGAGATGGTACTTCCTGGACTTTTGGCTATTGCTGCACCTGTAGCTGTCGGCTTTATTGGAGGAGCAGAAATGTTGGGTGGTCTCCTGGCAGGTGTCACTTCTTCTGGTGTGTTGATGGCGATCTTCCAGTCCAATGCAGGTGGTGCTTGGGACAATGCCAAGAAGATGTTTGAAGAAGGTGTAGACATCAACGGTGAGATCTACTACAAGGGTTCCGAGCCACACAAAGCAGCTGTAGTAGGAGATACAGTAGGTGACCCATTCAAAGATACTTCAGGTCCCTCTTTGAATATTCTCCTGAAACTGATGTCTGTCGTAGCATTGGTGATCGCTCCCACGATTGCTGTTGTAGATTCTACAGACAGTACAGTAGAAGCCTTCCCCCCAGCTATCGAGCAGACAATCGAGGTAGAGTCAGAAGAAGTAGCAGAAGGCGTAACTGTGCTAGACCCCGCTACAGTAGCGGAAGGTAAAGTAGAGGAAATGGCTGCTTTACAAGCACCTATCCGCAGTGAAAAGCAACTTGACTGATAGAGATTTCATCAGTTTGATATACAAAAAAGAGGCTGTCTCAGATCGAGGCAGCCTCTTTTTGTTTGAAATGAGAGGGAGGAAATTCAGTCATTCAAAAATCCAACGATTCAACCGTTAACCCTACATCCTTTCAGGAACGGGAATCCCCAAGAGTGCCAATCCCTCGCGCATGGCGTCACTTACAGCTTTGGAAAGTCCTAGGCGTGCAAAGCGAATCGCATCAGATTCTGCCTTGGCAATGGAGTGTTCATTGTAGAAGCTGTTGTAAAGCTTGGCTAATTCATATAGATAGTTGCAGACGCTACTGATCTTATAGTTGTGACAGGCATTGAGCGCCACAGCATTGAAGTTGGATAGGTGGAGGAGAATGGCGATCTCTTCTTTTTCCTTCAACGCACTCCAGTCGATTGCTTGTACAGGATCATATCCCTGTTTTTTGCAGAGGGTCACAATGCGCGCATAGACATACTGGAGATAAGGTCCTGAATCTCCCGAGAGGTCCAGCCATTCCTTCATATCAAATACAATCTTCTTGGTGGCATCGATCTTGAGCATCCCATAACGAATGGCTCCCTTTGCGATGATGGTAGCCGTGCGATCCATTTCCTCTTCCGTCCATTCTCCTGCATACCTGTTCTTAAGCTCTGCTTTGGTGGTATGCTCCATCTGACGGATCAGATCCATGAGGGGTATGATGTTTCCCTTGCGGGAGGACATGGGACCTTCGGGAAGTTCTACATAGTTGTAGGCTAGGTGATGGCAGTATTGGGCATTTTCAAATCCCATCAAGTCCAGAATTTTGAAGACCTGCTTGAAGTGGTGTGCCTGACGCTCATCTACGACGTACACATTTTTTTCGATTTGATAATCTTCAAATTTTCTTCTGGCGAGCTCAATGTCCTTGGTGGCATAGAGTCCATGGCCATCGGATTTGATCAGTACACAAAAACCCAAGTTATATGCCTCCAGATCTGCTCCTATCACTCCTTTTGACTCAATAAATACCTCTCCTCGGTCATAGTACTCCTGTATCAGTTTGACAGAAGGTACATCCACTTCCGATTCCCAGTACCACTTGTCAAATGATACCTCTGCCCAGTCGTACACCTTTTGCATCTGATCGATGGACCATCTGCGTGTTTCCTTCCATAACTCGTAAAACTCACCTTCCTCAGACTCCAATTGCGTCAAAATCACCGAAAGCTGTGCTTTATAGGTTTCCTTGGCCACCTTGCCATCGGATTGATCGATGTCGTAGATCTTCATCGATCCTCTAGAATACATTTTCCCAAGCCAAGCACCCTTCTCAGCATCTGGCATGGGTTCCGCATTGTGATACTTGAGATACCAGAGGCACTTGGCCACGTGGGTTCCCATATCTCCTGGAAAAGTAGAACTGATGATATCGAATCCACAATACTGATGTAAGCGAATCAAAGCATCTCCAAGGCAGATATTGCGCATGTGCCCCACATGGAGTTCTTTGTGCGTATTGGGCTGTGAATACTCAATCATCGTTTTGGGGGCATCCTGAGCCAATTTTTGCTGGAATATGTCGCCTCCTAAAACTGCCTGGGCAACAGATGATCCCATGGCCTTTGTCGATAGGAAAAAGTTGAGATAGGGCCCTAAGTTGCGTACTTCCTGAATCACATCTGTATCCTCAATCAATTCTTTCAACTCTTCGGCAATGATATTGGGTTTCTTGCGCATCACCTTTGCCAACGAGAAGCAAGGAAAGGCAAAGTGTCCCATGTCTATTTTGGGAGGGATATTCAGATCTGATTCAATCTCCTCTAGAGATTTTTCGGCCCCATATTGGGTAAGGGCTCGATGAATCGTCTGCGAAAGGAGCTGTTTTAAGGGGTTCATATCGTCGGTTTGGATAAGTCAAAATTTTCAGCCGTAAAGTACTGGTTTTTAAGGGTAGAAAAACAAGTACCCAGGCTAAAAATTGACTATAACTTTTCCAGATTTATGCGCCTTTTGCAGGACCAACACTATTTTTGGGAGACTTTACCCCAGAATGTAAATCCCTATTTCAGTTGTATAGATTGTGATGACTTCAAAATGCCTGGGTCAGACTTTCTACGGCTTCTCTTCTTCTCTTACAATCACAATGTCCTCGTCGTGTTTAGATACGATGTATTCAAAGAATTTCCTCAAATTTCCATATTCCTGTGGCATAAACACCGTTTGATTCAGGAAGATGCTACTAGACAAGTGCAGGATATTGTCGTTTTGCATCACATTGTAGATGAAGGTTCCTGCGCCATTGGGGAGTGACACTTTGATGGGTTGCGGAAGCTGGGCTACCGTGTATCCTTCAGGAAGGCGAAGTCCGATCAAGTGCGAATCCCTCAATGGACGTAATAGGTCAATTGGAGTAGAACGATCTTGGATAGGAAAGGGATTTTCTTTTAACTGTTTGATCATCATGGGTTTGATAATGATGACATCTTCTGCTTTCTCTACAAAAGCCTTGCTAGTCAAAGAGGCTTCTGCTTTCAAAGGCTCGCTAGGCTGATCCAGATTATTGATTTCACTCTCTAGGAAACGGGCGTCTCCCATACCGATCAACTGGTACTTTCGAAAGTAAGCTTCAAGGTCCCCTTCGAGCTTGTTGATACGTTGGCGGGCCTGACGCGCACTATGTTTCTGGTTGACGATGGAGATCTCTCCTGTCAGGCGTCCGCCATCGCTAAGTGTAAATCTACTGTAGGTATATCTGATGTCAGGATTCTGGAATCGCAGCGAAACCCACATGGGATTTTCAGGGTCCGTTTTCAGCCCCAATTGATTGAGGTCGTGCGGAGGAAGAAGGTTGAATGCATCTGTCTCGTTGATTAGGTCTAGCAAAAGGAACTGCTCGACCATGTCTATCGCTACAATCTGATGATTAAATTGCTGAAGATTGGGATAATTAGGAACCACAGGTCCCTTATCTGCTGTACGGACAAGTACCATGTGTGAGTCAAAACCCGCTTCTCTCAGCGCAAAGCAAAGGAGTAAATTGAGTTCGGCACTATTTCCTTCTCTAGATTGCCATACCTTATCTAGTCTCTTGGCTCGCCAGCTAAATTCCTTGTTCCAGGTCAAATATGATTTACACCGACGATAGATTTTCTCTATTTGCTCAATCTTACCTTCTCTTGGAAGGGAGGCGCTCCCTCGGTATTCCTTGTCGATCAATCCTTCGGGTGTTTTCAGTTTCCGTGGTTTCTGTCTTTTGAGGATAAATTTATTGAGATCTCCCCACTTATCGAATGTCCCACTTTGTCTCACATTGTTTCGGTCTTGGACAAACTCGAATCCTACAGAAGTGGCATAGGCATCTGGATCTAATGCAAAAGGTTCTGGTTCAAGAGGAGGAATACTATCCATAGCATAGGATTCTATTTCCCCAAATCTGAAGGTAGCCTGACGGGATTCACGCGCGTAGGTGTTGAAGCGATCAATGGCGGAAAGACCTGGAGAAGGACCTCCATTTTGTGTGTAGGGAGCGGAAGAGACTTTGACTTTACTCATATCTCCTTTCGTAAATCGCTTGACATTCAGTGCGTAAGGAATAAATGCCTGATATTCACTATGTAGGACGGGCAGCGTATCTGCAAAGCGCCAGTATTCGACATTGTTTTGTCGACGATTTTCAAATGTATAGGAGTATTCGATGATGGACCCTACTTTGACAAGTGGTAGGGTAAATGTCACAGTTTGAATGCCCGTACGATCTCCTATCCTTTTGAATGCCCGTTTGGGAACCTTAAACCTAATGACTTCTCCTTCGGGATTGAGGCTGTAGGTTGCTGCACTGATTTGAGCAAGCCGTTTTTCCTTTGTATTGAAGGAGATGGATACTTTGGCATATGGGAGGCCTTCTTCAGATCGAATTCTGATTCGTTTGATGTATTGGTATTGAGTTAGGAAGGCATTGTTGACAGGTGAGTAGCTCGCCCAGCCATAATCCAGTAGCACTACTGCGGGTGCATCACCAGCAAATGCTTGGAGATCCATATCCCATGTTTCTTTGGTGATCGGACCCAAAGGTTCACCAGGAGCCTGCCCTAATAGGAAAAATGGACAGAGGGTGCATATCATTCCTACAATTAATCCCCATCTATTCATAGTTTATCTTTTCAAGTTGATCCCATTAACTTACAATTTGTCGTGCTTGGTTTCAATGACAAAGCCTGCCCACATAAGAAGAAAAATAAGGAAAAACCTCCAAGTTTGGATACTTTCTCCTTCCTAAACCTTTGTTTTCGCAGAATTGATTTCGAAAATGAGAAATTTAGATCATGTTTAGGACAAGGAAAGTCTAGCTAAAGCGCAGTGAGAAGGAGCATCTCCATATTTATATCTACTTACCTGAAACAAAGATCTGTGATAGCGTATAGGGTACATGATCCCAAAACAATGGATAAGGTTTCGCCGTATATATGACATCTTCTTATTTAACAGGACAAGTATTACCCATGAAACACCATTCTTCTCTCACGTTATCTGTTCCTCTATTCCACTGCGCGGAAAAAATCTGTTAGTGTATGAGATAGCGTTTCTCAAACCATAATAGGTAGAACTTCTCCTTTCCTTTCTTTTTGAAAGAGAAGGCAGGGGAGGGTGAATTTTCAATAAGGAAATTCAACTTTAAAGTAAAATAAATTTGTATTTATTCTAATATATGCTATCTTTGGATTGGAAATTAAATATTAATCAGAGCAACTATGAAAAAGTTTTTGTATGGTACAGCCCTGTTAGGGGTAGTTTTTGTCTTTACATCTTGTGGTGAGCGTTGTACGACCTGTACCTATTCTTATGAATTAGGAGGTCAGACGGTCGAATTTACGCAGCCCGAAATATGCGGAAACCGAGCACTCATCAATGAGACTCAAGATGCAGCCCAGCAAGCTGCTGAGGATTTGGCTACGTTCAACGGTGGGACGAATGCCACTGCCACATGCGTAGATTCAGACTAAGCCCCTTTAACCAAAAACCTATCCCCTCCTTCCACAAGATTGAGGGGATTTTTTTGTGCTGCATACTATGATAACGCACTCAATACCATGATGAAAATCACTATTTATAAGTATTTGAATCGATAGGATAATTTTGGTCATTCTCATTGATAAGCAGCTTTCTACATGAAGGCAAACATGCTCAATACATCAACCAAATTTATATCCGATGAAAAGTTGGCAAAAGGTTTACCTCATACAGATGAACCTCATTTATACTTTGGGATTGGGAGTCCTTTGTTTGACAGGTTGTGGACCTACATGTGTGGTTTTGCGCTCCACTGATGCAAGGTTGAATAGCAGCTATGCGCAAGGAGAAAAAGATGGTAGGAAATCAGGTTACGAAGATGGCTATGAACGAGGGAGAATGGATGGAGAAGACGTAGGCTATCGAAAAGGGATGGATGAGGGGAAAAGACTGGGAATGGGAGCAAAAAGAGAAGATCTCTTCCGTAAGTACAAAAGCAACTACGCAAAAATGGATGAGGAAGCGGTTGTTTTACTTATGAACTACATGAATGAGTTCAAGGAAGATCATGCGGGACTCATCAGCCATCTGGAGGATTCGATTTTGCACTCGCCCAGTGTCCTAAACGAGTTGGTGGAGTCCTTCCGAGCGGGTTATCAGTATTGCTTTGATTCGATTCATCATATTACTTTGATGCCAGGGCAGGCGATTCAGCTCCGTGGGACAGACTATGAGATTAAACTAAACTATGATGAAATCGCAAAAGTCCTGCATAGTTTTCATGGATCAGAGAATGCGTCCTATGACAGCTATGCTTTCGCCAGTCAAGTAAAAGCGGTCCACCTACAGGTCATGACTTATTTAGTAGAAAGGCTGAATTTGACACCCTATGAAGTAGAGAGAATGAAGTCAGAATATTTTAGGATTCATGACTATACTTCAGAGCTCTATTTCAAAAGATATCGAGCCATCACAGAGAAAATTTACCAGCACCAGCAAAAGCCATTTTACGATTATGCATACTATCGTTCGGTAGAAGTGTTCATGGACATTATCAATTCAGGCTTGTGCTCAGTGATGGATGTCGTCCTTACATATGCCAAGTTCAACTCTCAGTATGCAGCGGTCGTGGGAATGGAAGGAATGGGGCACTTATGCCAGTTGCTCCAAGACGAGGTCATGTTCAAGATGGAAGAGAACTTGATCCGAAATAGCTTGATCTTTGACTATGATAGCCATCGCCCCCTGCTTCGCACACATACCATTAGTATCATTCGACCGATCAAAGTGGCGACTTTTATAGAGGAAAAAGAGATTACCCGTGAGATTGATTTAGACGATGGGGCAAGCGCTTCTGTAGATATGACCATCAATAGTATGGTAAATCTAGGGATGGATCTGCAAGAAGCCGAAGTTGAGGTCAACCATGATTGTCAGTATATCATGATTCACTTACCTGAGCAGCCTTACAAGATTGACATGGCGCATCAGTGGTACACGCTAAATGATATGGAAGTCAAATTTGAGTATGAGAAGAAAGTCTGGACCACCAATGAGTACCACATTACAGAGGGCAGATCTTATTCAGAGACCCGCAAGGATATCGAGTGGGCAGATGAGAAGGTGAAAATTCCTGGCGAAGAGTTAGAATTTCTTTTTGAGCTACACAAACCCGAACTAGCAGACATCATCGACCTACCGCCATTGGATGATCAGGTATTAGAGATTGTCACACCTATTTTGAGAAAGATCTATGAACAGCCAGTTGCTTTGGAGTCAAGCTGTTACAATGTCTATGTCAGGTTTCGTGGGAAGGTAAGGCCTTTGATCGAATTTGAATGCCATCCAGGATGTGATTGGGGATATTGATCATGATATGTTAAAGAAAAGCGCAGGCAACCTCTTGAGCGTTGTCTGCGCTTTTTACATACCATAGCTTCTTAATCATCTACTGACCCTGGCCGAATCTTGATCGCTGGAGGGGGAGTCGCTTGCGGCTGGGTGACGTACTGGTACCTTGTGAGTTGACCTTTGAACTCTTGCAGGGATAGATATCTAGGGATAAAAGCAGCCAACTTTAAGTATCCATAGGGATTTCCTTTTGGACGATAAAGGATAATGATTCCAGGTGCATGGACGAGGTGCTTATCTGTCATCGCGATGAGATATCTAAACAAGGGATCGCGTTCTCGATCTCTGAAACCTTCGTTTGGGAAAGTATTGCGAGGATCGGGAGATGCTGTTACATCCATTCCTACAGTATAATAACCTTCACTGAGGAGCTTACGTGTATCGACATCTGTATCGATCTCCTCTTTCATTCTTCTACACCACAACAAACTATCGTGATAAATAAAGACAATGATAGGTTTCTGAGGCTCATTTTTACTCGCACCGACGACCAGTGGAAGGGTAGGAGGATAGGTCAATTCCCATGGTAATTGGGTACTCAAGTTTTCAGGATCAATTTTTTGATTGGCAGGGTTTACACCCAACTCTTGATTGAAGTATAAGGCATATTGTCGCATGCGCGCATATTGCCCATGCGTAAACTCATAGCGGCATTGGGGTTCGGCATAAGACATGATGTTATGTACAGGTGGATTATAGGGATCGCCATGCTTGTCCAAGATATTGCCCACATAATTACATTGATTGAGAAGGGCTCGATTCTTTTGACCTAGGTTGGGGTCGGCAGGCGTATCCGCAATTCGGTCACCCGCTTTATGGCTATTGCTCCCATCTACATATTCGAGTGAGCGGTCACTAGGGCCATGTGTATGAAACAATCCAAAGAAGTGGCCTAGTTCATGTGAGAAGGTACTTTGATCCCCAAATGCATCCTGGGTAATAAAGATACTGAGGCTCCCAAGTTTGTAAAAACCTACGATTTGGTTTCCCCTCTCGCCCCTCAAGTAAGGGACGATGAATACATTGATCACCTGGGGTTGTTCCAGCTTTTGTCTTAAGAGATCATCTGATTTATTGCGAAACAGATCAAAAATACTGTCCTTTTTGGGGCGTGTAATGATATTGACAGGTGCATAGGATGTAAATTGGATTCCTCCTTTTTGAAAAAACTCATTGGCTTGTTGTAAAGGCCCATCCACATCCAGTGACTGTGTGACATTATCCTCCGTGATCCAGTGAAATTGAATCTGAAATAGAAGTTCTGAGGGGGAAAGCTGTGAGGGTCTACTACTTTTGGCTCTTTGGCGGAGGTTCGCTACTTTTTGGGGGGTAGGCGCACTGATCCCTGGTATCTGATAGGGAGTCACGTGGTGCGTCCCGCAAGGAGTTGGATGGGATTGACCGTAAAGCATCCCTCCAGCCAGTAAAAACACCCCTAATATCTGCATGTAATTTCTGATCATCATATAGAAAAAAGCTTGGTAATTCCTGACATGACTTTAGACGAGTTGACACACTTTAGTGGACTGCTTGATGGGAAAGACAAGAGAGGCACTACAAGGCGAGCTCTTTTAATACAACTTTTCCTCCAACTACTGTGAGCTTGTAGCGCTTTTGACCATAGACAATGTATGTGATGTATTCATTTGTGCCAGGTGTATGCACGCGTAGATAACCATATCTTCTTCTGAGCGCATCTTGGTTGCTCAAGTTGTTGTAGTGTACTTGTCGGGTATCTTTTTGGGTTCCAAGGGTATGTCTCCCCCAAGTAACTTTATCCTGACTTACTTCAATCAAGATATTCTGGTTCACTTTATTGATGATGTAAGCCTCATCTGTTCCGAGTCCTTCATACGTCCCTTTACTGTATTGGGCATGCGTATAGGGTGTGAGGAAGCAGGTAGCAAGGGTAAAAAGTAGAAGAGAGCAAAGGGAAGATGGTAGCACTTTCTTCATGAGTAAAAAAATTGAGTGTGAGTGAAATATGTAGTGAGAATGGTGGATGGATTGGATACATCCTTAGAAGCATATCAGCAATGAAAAGAAACGAATAGCTTCGGTGTATGTACAGTACCAGTTCAGGATGTAGCAAGAGGACGCCATACGCAAGTAGGTACCAGGGATCAATGGGGCATATCCATTGCTCTATAGCCTGAAAATCCTATTGGATCCAGATGGAAAATATGAAATAGAATGAGGGTGTCTATAATTTGTTATACGAGTAAAAAACTATCAGGTTTTTTTATTTGCTCGCACTTTTACTCTCTCTACGACCGAGTAGATAACCCGCCAACGTACCCAGCAATCCTATAACGGAAGAGATCTGTTTATCACTAAATCCGCTTGAGATAAGTAGGAGAGAAGAATTGATGATCAGAATGATAGAGATAAGTCTGAGGAACTCATCAGCTGTCATTTGGATTCCGCCTATCCTGCTGGCGAGTAGGGTCAGCAACACCAACAGCAGTCCAAATCCCAAAATCAAAACTGACAGGTAGAACTCACGACTGGACAGCCAGCTTTCATTCTCTACTTTTGCGAGTCCTGGGACCGAGACCCCCGATTCTATCTGCACGTCTTCTACTGGTGAATCCGATTTTCCAGGAGCTGAGATGGACGGCTGCCCACAAAGTATCCCTATCGACATCACGAACGGGAGGAGGATGAACAAAAGAATATGCTTTTTCATATGCGTCCCATTTAGATATAAATACGTAGAAATGTATGGTTGGGTAACGAAAATATCCCACAAAAATTCCGATCGCCCAAAATATCATCAGATCAGGTGAGATGAAAAATAGCATCCCCTCTCAGGAATGCTATTTTTCGTTTTAGCTTTACATGAATCCGTACGCCGTTAACCCATCACATATTCCTTCAATGCTTGAGCGATCGTACGATCATTGCTCAACCGAGGAAATTTATTTTGTCCCCCTAGCTTCCCGATAGATTTCATGTAGTCGCGCGATGCATTGAGTTGCACCCTGTGGACACGGGCGCGTGAGAGTATATTCCCCTCTCGTAGATCGTTGTAGTAGGCGTTGCGCTGGCGCAGATGCACGTCCAGGGTCTCGACAAATTGGTTAAAGTCATTGGGTTCTTGCACGAACTCGACGAACCATTCGTGGGCTGAGGCCCCCTTTTCTTCGACGATGTAGGGCGCTACAGTAAATTCCTGAAAAGTGGCATCTGTAGCTTCCGCCGCTGCCATGATCGCTGCATTCACTTCCTCAGAGATGACATGTTCTCCAAATGCACTGATAAAATGCTTCACACGTCCAGAAACTCTGATTTTCCAGGGATTGATAGAGGTAAATTTGACCGTATCTCCAATGTCATAGGCCCAAATTCCCGCGTTGGTAGAGATGATGAGCGCGTACTGTTTGTCTAGTTCTACCTGATCCAGGGTCAGGCGACGTGCATCGGGTTTACCATATTCTTCTAAGGGGATAAATTCGTAGAAGATTCCATAATCGGGCGCCAAGAAAAGGCCATTATCTGCTTGGGTAGTCTGAAAGGCGAAAAAACCCTCAGAGGCAGGATACAATTCCACCAAGTCTACTTTGTCTCCAAAGTATCGCTCAAAGATGGGTGCATAAGGCTCGAAATTGACCCCTCCTTGGACGAATACGCTCAGGTTGGGCCATACTTCTAGGGGTTGTTTGCCTGTTTGAGCTTCGAGTTCTTCAAATAGCATCTGGACCCAGGGAGGTATACCAGAGATCAAACGCAGATCCTGGTCTTTGATTTCTTGGACGATGGTAGATACTTTCGTCTCCCAGTCCTCTATGATATTGGTTTCGTAGGTGGGTACACGATTAGCTGTCAGATAGCTAGGGACAAAGTGGTTGACAATACCTGAGAGTCGGCCTGTTTTGAGGCCGTGCGGATTGCTATCAATTTCAGGACTTCCAGAGAGAAACATCATTTTACCATCCAGGAAAGAAGTATTACCCGTCTCTCCCATGTAAGCGAGTAAGGTGTCTCTTGCCCCTTGAATCTGCCTCCTGATGGAGTCATGTGTGATGGGGATATACTTGGCACCAGAGGTCGTGCCTGAGGTCTTGGCTAGATAGAGTGGTTGGCCAGGCCATGCGACATTTGCCTCTCCTGAGGCGATTCTTTCAAACCAATCTCTAGCCTTTTCATAGTCTCTGACGGGAACTTGTCGTTGGAAATCTTGGTAGGTTTGGATTTGATCAAATTTATGTTCTTTCCCGAAGGCCGTATGCTGTGCCTTGGAGATCAGCTCCCGAAATGTCTTTTGTTGGAGTTCGAGGGCCTGACGTGATTCCTTCTGTAGACCACGCTGTCTACGTCTGGCCCATATACCTGCGATATACGTCTTGATGCTCATATTGCAAATGTACATCAAAATCAAGGAAACCGTCTCTCTCTTTGCAAGTGAGACGGTTTCGGGGTAGGAGGGAGGAAGGAGAAAATAGCATATTGGGCTACTATTCTACAAGGTATCCTTAGTTCTCCACCCTTGGTACGTGAAAATGTAATGTTCAAAAAAGTATCTAGTCAAAGGACAAATCAAAACAGGAATAGATCTACTATCTACTGTTCTGAAGTGGCTTCTTCTAGCGTCTGAACCAATGTAGGGAGGTTGTCACGCTCTTGGGCGATTCCCATCATTCTCTCAGCCAATACTTTGACTTGATCATTGTACTCATCTAGCATGCGCTTTCCTTTCTTCGTGATGGTCACGAGGATCGAACGGCGGTCTTCCTTGCTGTTCACGCGCTTGACGAGGTTATACTTTTCGATTTTGTCTACAAGGCTGGTAAGCGTACTGAACTTGATCTTGAAGCGCTCGCCAATCGCTTTCATGCGCTGTGGTCCAAAATCGTTGATATAGAGGATGATCTCCATTTCATTAGCAGAGATCTTGTACTTTTTACGAATGTCGTTTTGGTGCTGTCTAAAGGCGTCCCGCATTTGGAGAAGCTGCTTTTCCAAGGAAAGCACCTCTTGTCCATTTGTCATTTCACTCCGAATTTCCTTTGCCATGATGATTTAGTGGATTAATGAATCATTATTTCTAACCTATATGATACTATTTTTTGGAAAAATAGTTACAAAAACTCATTCTTTTCGATTCCTAAAGTATTAAACTAAAGGTAATAAACCACAATAGGGGAATTTTTCCAAGGTTTAAAATGCGTCATGTTAATTTTTTGTAATAAACGTACAAAAATGACGCGTGTTTTGATTTTTCTAGAAAAAATGGAAGGTATTAATTTTTACCTCTACTTAAAGAAACCTCTGATAAACAATGGGTTACAAAAAGTATTCCATTTTTTCATCAGGTTCGGTAATCCAAATTTTTCAATACGAAAACTCGTGAGAAAATGTTACTTTTTTCATCTGAAAAAAACAACGATTTGAAAATTTTCTAAAACTACAAGAGAGGAAGGAAGAAAAGGCTTAGACTATTTCCGCTTAAACCAAAAAGAAATACGCTTGAAGAGACCTGCCTGTTGGAGCAAATGATCAATTACTTCTGCGACCGTTTGGGACCGCTGGGTAAAATCCATTTGCGTAGCCTCAAAAATCGTTTTACTTAAGGATCTTGGAAATATCAGATGCCTATTTTTTACGAATCTATGCAAGGCTTCTTCTGTTTGAAAATGAAAATCCCCTCTAGGCTTACCTGAGAGAATATGGAAAAATACAGCCCCCAAACCGTAAATATCAGACTGTTTGCTCACCCCACGTTGGCCTTTCAAAATTTCTGGTGCCGTGAAATCCTTTAAATTTTCCGCTTTAAGCAGGTTTTTGACAGATTCTGGTTGTTCTAAAACAATGTTTTGGTTTCTCGAAAGGTCAGTAAAGGAAAAATCAATTAGCTTCGGAACACCTTCAGGTGTGAATAATATCTTACGTGTCTTAATATTCCCATGGATAATGCCATTTTGAGGCATTCCACGTAGATCGGTAAACTGTGTTTTGTGGGCAGCTTCTAGACCCGCCGCAATTTGGGTCATGATGTCTATGGCCTGATCTACATCATCGGGTCTTTTGAGGTCCGAAAAGTAAGCGACTTCGTCCAATCGATCCCCTTTGATCAACTCCATGACCATGTAGAGTCGCATGCGACTGAAGAGTTTGACTTCTCCTACATCATATAGCTGTGCGACATTGGGATGGTCTATACTACTCAATCCCTGATTGCCTGCATAGAGGATGTCCTTCATCGTACTATAGCCTTGAGCTACAGGATGGGTGATCTTGATGGCACGTTCCTCATTGAGGGACAAATGCCGCGCTAAGTACACTGTACCTGTGGTCCCCTCTCCCAAGACCTCTACTAATTCGTGATTCGCTACCTCTTTGCCTATGAGCGCTCCTGCTGCGAGATTGATGGTTCGTACCTGAGGCGCTTCTACATGGAAGAGTCTCCATTGCTCAGCAATCCAACTTTCGGTGGATCGAAGGGTGAGCTTCCAGGGAAAATCGTAGGTCTGCGCCTCCTCGTGCTCCTCATCCCAAAACAAACTCCGCGTCGGAGATTCAGAAATAAAGTGATCGTCGGGGAAATCACCCAGCACCGCTCCCTGCGCTTCGTCGTAAGCCTCTCGAAGACTGGCTCCTCCTGCAAGCCCTTGATAAAAGACCTGCGAAAACTCTCTTGCTTGCAGATCTGGAATGGCAGTAGCCGTACCAATCACCGCAGGTATTTGGGCGTCATGGAGATTTTTTGCGTGGTCCTTGGTCGCACATCCATTTAAAAATACCATGCCTAAGCCCTCTTGCGCCCCTAAGAACTTCGTCAATCCCAAGGAGAAAAAAGCCTGATTGCCTCCATCTGCATTTTCCAGCCAGAGAGAAGACTCCGTCGCGTGTCCCCCATAATGAAAAATTTCGATTCTTCCCTGGTACCATTCATCCTGAAAAACTTCCATGATTTCTTCCTGTGTAGCAGAAGGGAGGACCTTGACATGACATCTTCCTCGCTGCACAGCAGGTTCTAGTGCATCGAGAATCAGTTTCATCTCTGTTGTAAGTTCACGCAAGAAGCCATCTTCGCTGCGTTCATTGGCGAAGGCCAGAAATATCACAGGAATTTTGGGATCAATCAATGTGTTGTATTTAGTAGATGGGAAATCAAGTAAGTGAAAACCCCTAAGAGATCATTTGAAGTCTTATCCAAAGGGAAAGAAACTGCTTTAAGGTAATGAAAAGTATTTCAATTCATAGGAATAATAGGGGAGAAGAGGAATAACTTTCGCTTAAAAGTGGATAAATCTGCTAAATTTGCGCGATGATTTAAGAAAATGAGGCAACGTTTTGGGCGAAATCTCCATTTATTGTAAGAGACAAAACGAATTCAAAGAATGAAAAAACACGTATACGCCCTTTTAGTGCTTGTGAGCATAACGGCTTGGGCATGTAATTCTGATCCATGCGATGGATTTGACTGTGGCAATGGGACATGCACCGAAGTAGGAGGTGAGGCCATCTGCCGATGTGGGACAGGCAACGGGTATGAGTTGGATGATGAGTCAAAATGTACAGTCATCTCTGCCAAGCGATTTGAGGGGACATGGAATGCCACCGAAGTCCGAACAAACAATCAGACATTTGAGCAAGACACACTAGAATATCAGGTAGTCATCGAAGACGATCTCGATGATGTACCCCGCATTTTCTTAAGAAACCTTGGAGGATTAGATCCTTCCTTCTGCGATCCCCAAAATCAAATAACCATCCTGGCCAACGTCAGCATCCGCAACATCAACATCACCCCTGCTACCTATTGCCCAAAGCCATCTGAGAACTTTTCGGGTTACTCTATTTCAGCTTTGGACGGGACAGACACCATCGCCAGCGCAGGAGATGTCATCCAGCTCAATTATCACTTGATGTTTACCGATAATCAAGGAGAAAAGGACTTTGACTGTGTGGTCTCTTTGGTGCCTTAAGCTGTTACAGATATATTAAAGAGAGATAGGCTCCATCTATGGGGCCTTTTTTCGTGTGGTAATTGAAACAATTATTGCAAGAAAGGGTGTATAGAGAAACAAAGTACGCAATGGGAACATGGTTTTGATCTCGTTTTTTGGGAAAAATCCCCTAATTTTTTTCCTTTCATATAAAAGGACTCACAATGGAAAGTAATCCACTCATAGACAATCTTCCCCCGCATCTGAAGCAATTCATCAAACCTCAGAATTACGAGGACTATACGCCAATCAATCAGGCAGTCTGGCGTTATGTGATGCGGAAAAATGTGAATTATCTTTCTGATGTAGCGCATGGTTCGTATGTAGAAGGGCTGCGAAAGACAGGTATTTCTGTAGAAGAAATTCCTAGCATGTATGGGATGAATCGCATCCTCAAAGAGATTGGCTGGGCAGCAGTGGCAGTGGATGGATTCATTCCGCCCAATGCTTTTATGGAGTTTCAGGCTTATAAAGTGTTGGTGATTGCTTCTGATATTCGCCAGTTGGAAAATATCGAGTATACGCCTGCACCTGACATCATTCACGAAGCGGCAGGACATGCGCCGATCATCGCCAATCCAGATTACGCCGAGTACTTGCGTCGCCTAGGAGCCATTGGAGCCAAAGCAATTCTTTCTTCTTACGACAATGACCTCTACGAAGCTGTACGCAAGCTTTCGATCCTGAAAGAAGCCAATTTTTCTACTCAAGAAGAGATAGATGAGGCAGAAGCTGAGGTCAATCGCTTGCAGGCTATGAAGGTAGACACATCTGAAATGGCTAAGATGCGCAACCTCCAGTGGTGGACAGTAGAGTATGGACTGATAGGAGAAGTAGACAATCCCAAAATATACGGAGCGGGCTTGCTCTCTTCCATCGGAGAGAGTGAGTGGTGCATGACCGATGATGTGAAGAAACTCCCTTATTCGGTAGAAGCCGCAGAACAAGGATTTGACATCACCCAACCGCAACCTCAATTATACGTTACACCTGATTTTTCCTACCTCATGCAGGTACTAGAGGAGTTTGCCAATACACTTTCTCTCCGAAAAGGAGGACACAGAGGACTAGGCAAGCTGATCGAATCGCAGAAGGTAGGAACCATCGAACTGACGACAGGCTTACAGATATCAGGTGTCTTTTCTCGTATGATCTTGAATGAGGACAACGAGGTCGTATTCTTCCAGACGGAGGGCGCTACTTCCTTGGCTTATCGCGAAAAAGAACTCATCGGTCATGGGATCGAGACGCATACAGCAGGCTTTAGCTCGCCACTAGGCAAGCTCAAAAGCATCAACCTAGCGATCGAAGATATGAGTCCAGTGGATTTGAAGGCCTACAATTTCTATGATGGGAAATGGATCTCCTTTGAGTTTGAAAGTGGAGTCAAGGTAGAGGGGATCAACATCACAGGATTGAGAAATGACAGAGGGAAGCTCCTGCTGATCCAATTTGAAAATTGTACGGTTACTTATAAAGGAGAAGTCTTGTTTAAACCTGAGGATGGGACCTTTGACATGGCGGTTGGGAAGGAGATCGTTTCAGCTTACGCGGGATCTGCCGACTTCAATTCATTCCCCAATCTCTACCACGAATCAGAAACCCGCACCCTCAAAGTCGAAAAGTCAGCGCAATTATTGGCACTGGAAGGCTTATATACACAGGTGAGAGAGGGCCGAGCAGCAGGAAATATTCAGAACCAAGAACTTCGAGAGATATTCGAGCAGCTAAAAAAGGATCATCCCAAGGATTGGTTGTTGCCACTAGAGGTGCTAGAGATTTCTCAGGACATCGCCTTGAGCAAGGAGATTCGTCAATACCTCACAGATATGTACCAACAGCATCCGCATCTGACGAAGCTGATTCAGGATGGCCTGGGATTGATTCCAGATGGTTTATTGGTATAAGACTAAGCAATAAGCTTCATCTCTTAGGTGCGTTGAATCTCGTTTTAGATTTGCATCTGCAGGACCACATACCAGGATCTTGGAGCTGAAGGAATAATCCCAGGCCCAGGGTAGCCTGTCGCGCGTCGCGTGAAGTAGCTGGCGTCAAGCAAATTATTGATCCCTGTCTCAAGACGAAAGAGCTTGTAGGCATATGAAAGAGACAGGTCTACGATCTGGTAAGCTGGAATGGCCCCACGGATGCCGCTTTGGTTGTCGGTGATGTCTTGAGGGGCATTGGATGCATCCGTAAATTGCTCCGAGAGGTAGGTATATTGCAAGCTGCCCAGTAGATTGCCCCAGCCAAAATTCAGCCCTGTCTTGATATTGGCAAGCGGAATGAACTCAACTTGGTTGCCTTTTACACCAGGAATCTCTGATTCTACGTATTCAGAACCAATAAAGGCCATGTTGACAAAGGCTTTTAATTTGAGTTTTTCTACTTGAGGGAATAGCGTATTGCGGATGTTCCAATCTATCAGGCTCTCTAATCCATACATTTGTGCCCGACCAATATTTCCCCTGAACCGAATCACCCTTCCTGTTTCTATCTCCACTCCATCTGCATTGATCCTGGTTTCCGCTCTCAAGACTTCTCCTAACCTTCCATCATAATTTAGGTTGAAAAAGCCCAACTCATAGGACAGGAAGGTTTTGTACCGTCCCCTGATGCCCAAGTCTAGGGTAAATCCGCGTTCGTCTGTGATATTGGGATCTACTTGGAACGAAGGATTGACAATCCGAATATCTGAGAAGGTCACGGAGCGATAATTTTCAGATATGTTGCCGAATAGCTCTAGGCTTGCACTGGGCTTGTAGCTGACCCCTACGCCAAACAAGACCAACGATCGATCGAATATGCGGTCATCTGAGAGCGTCGTATCACGGATGGGATTCCCGGCTAAGTCAAAATCAATGCGCTTGAATGTCCCTTCTGATTCTGTGCGGATGTACTCCCACCGGATGCCAGGTGTAATGGAGAGCTTGGGTGTCAAATAAAGAATATGTTCTCCAAATAGGGCAACGTTTGTATTGGGGAATGTGAAATCGGATTGATTGGGGTAGGTCGGAAAATCCCCGTTTGATAAGGAGAAGTCGGCGTCTAGTCCATTGGTGCCTGCTCCTTGTATGGCAGAGTTTTTTGAAAAATAGAGCTTATTCCCAATGAGAAATACCGCGTCCTTATTTCCAATCTTGTATTTGCTCAAGAGTCTGGCTTCCATTCCCCCATTCAAAAAGTCCCCTATGATGAGGTCACGTGGGCTTGAGAGTACGTCTGTCTGAGAGACCCGATTGGTTCGGAATCCCAAGGCGTTGCGTGTGGCGTCCAAGCCAAAGAAGTTGACGTTGAGTTGGGTTTTGTCTGAGAACTCATGGTTGATCTTGAGCGCGGCTAGGCGCCAATCGACCGCGAACCAGTTCCTCTCCCGATTGCTGAAAGTAGGATCTTCATAAAACTGTGCATCTGTCAATCCACCTGCTTGCTGGGCCAGATAATAGAGATAGGTAAGTTCCAACTCCAATTCAGTCTTTTTGCCCAATTGATAGTGGAGATCTGCATAGAAGTTAGAGGAGCGAAACTCAGAATTGGGACGAAAGCTGTTGCCCTGCTTATAATTAAAATAGGTGTAATAGGAGAATTTACCTACACTTCCTGTCACACTATTAAAAGAGGTCAAGAGACCAAAGGAACCTACACCCTGTCTACTGGTCCATTCTAACTTGTGGGTTTTGAGGGGTTGTTTGATCACAAAGTTGATCAGGCCGCCAAACTGTGTCCCGTATTGAAGCGAAGCAGCACCTCGTATGATCTGGATCTCGCTCAGCGCCTCCGCAGGTGGTGTATAATAGCTCTCGGGATATCCCAGCACATCCGCGCTGATGTCATAGCCATTTTGACGGGTGTTGAAGTTGGAGGTTCGATTGGGATCTAATCCACGACCCCCTACATTGAGTTGGAGACCCGCATCGTTGGATTCATAAATATTGAGACCTGTGACTTGACTGTATATTTGACGAGGATTGTTGGCCGCAAGATTGACTGTCAATTGATCCAAGACCACTACCTCATTCTTTTTCCCTGCATAGATGGCAGTTCCTTCAATTTCCTTCAATCTTCTCAGCGCAAATAATTCTTCCCGCCGCTGTGAAATCACGACTTCTGTGAGTTCGTACGTGATTCCATTGAGGGGAATATCCAAACTGAGATTTTGATTTTTGACAGTGATTCTCTTTTTATACAGCTCAAAAGCAGGAGAAAATATAATCAGCTCATAATTGCCAGGTTTTATTTGGGGAATGACGAATTGGCCATTAGCGTCAGATTGAAAGGTCTGAGAAAGGGGAGGGAGGTAAATTTCTGCTAGAATCCCTTCATTGGAACGAGCATCTCGAATCGTACCTTGAATATTTACTTGTGCAAAAGAAGGTAGGAGGCATGACAACATCCCCATCACCCACATCCATCTCCACAAGTAGAATCTCTGAAGTCTCTTCATCTGCTTAAAGTCCTTTGATGTCGTCTTTGAAGGGTAAAATCCAGTCACGTGAGCGAATGGAAGGGTATATTTTTGTGAGATCAACTGAGGGATCAATGAAAGGTTGACTTCTCCGCCCGTTTAAGGCAACAAAGCTCTCCACATAAATCTCAGGGTCACGTATACCTTCTGTTTGATAGTGCTTTTCGAGAAAATGGGCATACTCCAAGATGAAGTCAGGCTGGGTAGACATTTGTTTCTCTTGAAAAGGAGTAAGGAAACGTCCATTTTCCACATACATTCTTCTCCCCGTTTCAGGATCGACTACCTTGAAATTGGCATAGCCCGCTTTCTCCATCAGCATGACTCTCCACGAGAACCTATATCCCTCTTCAGCCCAGAATAATTCCTGCGGATACAAAGTGTATCTAAAGGGTAATGTGAGTTGGGCTACAAAGAACACACTCAAAATGGCGATAACCATCTTTTGACTTCGGATGGAGGCAAAGGTCCAGGTCCTCCCATTATGGAAAATATCTAGCTTGACACGTGTCAGTCGCTGGATAAATTCTAGAATCTTTTTGTGTACATCGGCATCGAAGAAAATCAAGGCACTGACAATCATGATGTAGGGAAACATACCGATGGGAAACAGCACGCGGGTCAGCACATGGAAAATGACCACAAAGCCGAAAGCAATCCAACGTGTCGGTTTGTACAAAAGGAAAAAGGGGATGGTCAAATCGTAGATAGCGCCCGCCCAAGAAAAGAAATAATGCATCCATTCCTTTTGCAAGAGGCCTCCGAGTAAGGGCAGATCGTACTTGGAAGGAAGCCAGATCTTCAAAGGCATAGCCTCTAATAGCCAATCGGAGTTGAGCTTGGCCAAGCCTGCATAAAAATACACGATGAACATCAGGGTGCGCAGCGCATGAATACTCCAAGTGGGAACACATTCAAAACGCTTGGAAGGATCTTGCCAAGCATCAACCGAGTAGTAGGCATGTGCGGGAAGAAAGATAAGTACAAAGCTCAGAACGCTAATGAAGTAGTAATGATTGAGGTAGGTGGTTTTGTCCATCAGCTCGATGTAGGTGAAGCTGAGGAAAAAAGTGATGATGGCCAACCGATACTTGTATCCCATCATGACCATCAGAGCAGAAAGGCCGCAGATCAAGAAAATTCCATAGGTGTATTCACCTATCGGACGAATGAAATCTAGCCCCCAATAGGAGAAAAAAAATTGAGGCTGAATATAGAGTTTATCTATCCAGCCATTGGCCCAAAATCGAACGATGCTCCCAAACATCATCAGGCCAAAAAAAATACGGAAGACTGCAAGAGGGGCAGCTTCCGTATGTTTGTTGATATATCGAATCCAGCTATCCACGAATCATATGTTTTCATTCGATCTAGTCTCCGTCAGCATCGACGAAGTCTACATTGACGTTGAGGGCTTGGAGCATGTCTACCTTTATGAGGACGACATTCATCTGAAGCTGGTCATAGGTGGAAAGCATAGCGGTATTGTCCTGTTCGATTTGCAGGGCAAAGTTGTCGTTCAACAAGGCGCCTTGGGCACGTGCTGCATCGAATTGATTGTTGATGAGGGTGCTGAGGTCCTCTCCATCTTTGATGGTATTGAGATAATCCAGATAAGACCGCAAAGATTGACCTGAATCTGAGCCATCGGCATATACACCATTGAAGAAATCCTGTGCAGCGTCGAGCCCTTCCATGAATAGCATCTTGGAGTAGACCTTGCTGTAGAAGCCTTCTACACGATCGGGGAGAAGGTTACCAGAGAAAACACCCGCTGGAATGCCGATCTTCCCTGCACGTAAAAACTTCTCGTAGTAGAAGATATAGTCATTGGTCATCTTGTCCACAGATGCGGTCGCTGAGTTGCCACTGTTTTGTACGAAGACGTCGCGGTAGCCACCTTCCCAGTCGTCAACTACTGTTGCTGTTAGGGCAACCATGCGGTTGATGACATCCACGAGATAGGTGGTGTAGGCAGGATTCCCAAACTTGGAAAGAATCTCCTCCTCATTCTCCCCAATCCCATAAAGTAAATAATCAACGGCGGGAAGGCCCTGGGCGTCGAGATTAGAAGGCAGCTCAAGGTTATACCCTCCATTGGTTATATTCTCTTCAATGTCTGCTGCATTGATAGGATAGATATTCATGGCATTGCGGAAGCCGATCTCTTCTGCTTTCCCCGTTTCAAACATGGAAATACGCTGCCAAGCCATGTAAGCATCAAGCCATGATTGGCGGAGGTCGGCTAGGTTCTCTGAAGAGGGATCGTTTTGAAAGGTGATGGTTTGACCTTGCAGTTCGATCATCTCTGCTTCAAAATTTTGGAAGTAGGGAATGATGATTTGATCTGCCCAGATAGCGAGCATCGACTGGCGATTAAAGTCATCTACAGGTTCGTCTGGATCTACAGGCCCTTCTGTTTTACAGGCGAAAAAGAAGGGAATAAGCAAAAACAGCGTGAATAACTTTTTCATATAACTATCAGGTAAAACTGAATATGCAAATATAGATAATATTTAATGTTTGAGCCGTAACAAGAACGGCCACAGGAGTAAGATGTTTGTATGAATTTAGATTTTTTACGAGCCATAAATAGGACTGGCCTCAAGACCAGTCCTCATAGGTTTAGCATCGATTTATACTCCAAATATTCATAAGGAAGGTGTCAGACTTTGAGACGCAACACCCAAAGGGATTTGGCGACGCTCAAGACGACAAGAGGCTTAACACCTCTTATTCATTAGCTTCCCGCTTGCTCGACTGTGAAGGTGAATTCAGCAGCAATTTCATTAGAGAGTTCGTCCAAAGTGGCAGCCGTTACATCCCACAGCCCATTTTCTCCATCACCCAATAGCTTGGTGATGATGGCGTCTACCTGTGCTTTGGTGAAGTAAGGATCGTTTGTGTTGGGACGACGAGTGAACTGTAGGCTGTAGATGAATCCATATCCTTCAGAGAAATCGTGGAATGCACCCCCGAAGTCACTGTTTGCCAATGCATTCTTGCCCTGCTGTAAGTAGTATACCGCACGGATGGCGATTACTTTAGATATTTCCTCTTGGATGATCGCTGCCTGCTGGTCACGAAGTTCGTAGTCTCCTGCTACGATCGCTGCACGTCCGAGCTTGAATGCATCATAAATGGTAGCAGCGATTCCAGCGAAGTCATCATCTCCTTCTACTCTTCCGATGTACTTATTCAAGAATGCGTCATCCGCACCGATTGTAGCATTGGGTTCAGCAGCGTCTTGAGATGTCCCGTAGAGGTATCCATAAGCTTCATCCCATTTGTGCTCCATATTGGTGTAGCTCTTGCCATCTACAACTGTACCTTCATCGTTGTCTGTGATATTGCTTCCTTCGTCCAATACGGATGGACTAAGATAGTTATTCAATGCTTGGTCGGTCATCAATGCACCAATGAGACCTTTGACGATCATCTGGTCATACTCCAGTCCTTGCGCGTTGACGTAGCGTGCTGTAGATCCATCTGCTAGCTGGCCAGGATTTCCAGCAGTAGCAATCTCGTTTTCTGCAGGAAATACTTCTGTAATCTGTGCTGAGATCCAAGTCTCGAAATCTTCTTTGATCTGAGAAGCAACAGCCGTGTTGCTGGAAAAGTAATCACGAGAAGCTGCTACCTTGCTCTTTACGCTCTTGTCAGATGCGTTGAGATCTGCGTCAGCATAAGGATTGGCATCATTCCCATCTGCCGTTTGGTTACGGTATTTTTCAAGCAGATCAGCTTCAGTTGCAGTATCAAAAGACTTCAATGAACCTGCGAGTTCTGTAGCCATCTTGATACGAGTGGTCTGACCACTGAAAGAGACAGTGGATGCTCCGTCACGCTCAAAGCTATAAGTCGCAGGAGCTTCTACTGGGTCCATGGACTCTCTGTTACAAGACATAAATAGAATTGTCCCGAGTAGAATGATGATCGTTTGGAAAATTTGACGAATCATAGGATAAAAAGCTGTTTGTTGTAAGTAAGTGTTTCCGAGATTGGCACAGAGAAAACTTCTTTGTTAACCCAAAAGTGCCTGTAGATTAAAACAGTGTTAATTTTATTTAGACTAGTTCTAAACTGATGCAAAGAAGCATTCTATATATAGTCAAATCAATACCTAACATTGGTTAGCTTATTCCCTTATTTTAGGCAGAGCAGTCATAAAATTGGGTATTTTGAAGTAGGGATATAGGGAAATGAAGGAAGGAGGTGGGATGTACTATCGGATTTAGGTAGGGAAAGGCAGCTTTTTGGATAATGAGAGGCTAGGGTAGGGGCTACCCCTTCAATAAAAAGAGCCTGCCATTTCTCCATGACAGGCTCCCAAGTACTACTGCTTGATGATGGTTTGAGACCACCGTTTATCTACTTGCCGCATGCGAAGGTGGTAGACGCCCGTGGCCCACTCCAATGTAGGGAGGGTGATTTTCTTTCCTTCACCTGAGATATCCGAACGGTAAACCTGTTTTCCATTCTGATCAAATATCTCAACCTGAAAGTCGCCTGTATTGGGTAGCTTTAGGGTTATTTCATCACTTGCGGGCTGCGGATAAATTGTCAAAGGAGAAAGGGAAGAAGGAGTAACTTCGATGACTTGGGAAAGGGAGAAATTTCCATCTATATCGACTTGCTTGAGTCGGTAAAATCGCTGGATATCTGTGGGATTCCTGTGGAGGAAGGAATAAGAAGTAACCTGATCGGTCGTTCCTTGCCCTGTTTCCCGCCCAATCGATTCGAATTCCTCACCATCTGCTGAAACCTCAATTTGGAAATAGTCGTTATTCTGTTCATTCGCAGTTTCCCACTGAAGCATGACATCTCCATTTGCCTGAAGGTCGGCCTCAAAAGAGAGCCATTCTACAGGGAGAGAAACTGTCGTCATATCCACACTGTACAGGAACCATGTACCTGC
>JBCBFT010000056.1:0-41281 GCA_038527485.1 Bacteroidota bacterium | reverse complement strand
ATTGCTAGTGGTTAGGAGTCGAGTTTCAAAAGCTAGTGGTCAGGGTCTCGCTGGGATTAGGATTTATTGCTAGTGGTTAGGAGTTGTGATCAAGAAAGCTAGTGGTCAGGGGGTTGCTGGGGTTAGGTTGATGATACATTAGTTAGGGAGTGTGAGGATAAGGCCTGTCTGCTCTGTAGGTGCTTGCTGACTTCCTATTTTCTCTACTTGATGGGTACCGAATCGATTCCCCTGGAAGTCTGAGCAGCCCACAAAACGAAGGTAGGGATGCTGATAACTGAGAAGGACACGGTCCGAATAGGTCGGAACTTTGATTCTTGCTTGGTCATTGATCTGGAAGTAAGTCAATGCGCGAAAAGACCTGAGTCCTGCACTGGCAGCTACAATCGTCAGTTGCTCACCTGGTGACACATGGTAAAATACAGCTAGTGGAGTTTTGGTATTTTCTTCTGCGTAGACTTTAATTGTCTTAGCTGAAGCATCACCCTGATATTCAAAAGTCACAACGGTCATTCTAGGACCATTGGGGGTGGCTGCACCCATCAATCCGAGGCTCGCCATTGCTGTAAGGCTTACGTAGAAAAGTAAACCAATTTTGCGAGAAAGGATTGAGGGCTTTATGTTGAGCAGCTTATTCATTGCTAATTTTCTAATGGGTTTCTTACGTGATGTGTAAGTAGGCAAATGTTCTATCTGTATGTATTTCTTGTACGCAAGATAGATCCCTTTCATGCGCAGAAAAATCACATCTGGAAGCCCGTCTGAAGTGTAGAATTTATAAAGAGTGACCTGAGTTTAGTTTAAGTGTTTGATTATCAGTATATGTATGTGGAGGGTTACATTGATTTAGTGCACATTTTTGAGGGAATCTGGAAAAGAATGAGCCATTTTTACTGCCCGATAGCTCCATTTTCTTTCCCAAGACTTACAGGAAAGCAGTAAAAAAAGCTGGATATGTAAGTATTTGTCCCTTTTTATCAGAAAAGTAAGTGTGCACTTAACCGAGTAAGAGGGAAATGAAGAAGGAAAATGAGCCTTTTTGTAGAGAGGGGCTGTAGGGTAGAGGATGGGGAATGAAAAATGACTTAGACAACACAACCATTGTAGGGCAGCCGTCGAAATTCAAATTGTGCGATTGAAACTGGTAAGTAGGTAGACATAAGAAGTAGGGCGATAGAAAATGATCCTGAAATCTAGAGTTGAAACCACCAGCCAACATTGTGTTCAGGGCTCAAAGCTGATGCATTGTCCTGAAGGGACAGTATCATATAGTATGTAGAGTGTAGTCCCATGCTCAAATCATCCCAAAAGCAAAAGGCAGCACCCGTATTACAGGTACTGCCAAGCTACATTTGGTCTAATATGTGGATGAAAATGAATATTAGCGACGGAGGATCGACAAACGTTTGACTGCTTGTCCCTTTGCGTGACGAACTCTGAGCACATAGATGCCTGGAGCGAGTCCATCTACCTTTACCTGACGCACGGGATAGCCCGCCGATAGTCGTTCGTGGTAGACACGTTGACCACTGAGTGTCAAGATTTCTAAATCCGCTTCAGTTTCCAAGCTTTCTGAAAGCCTAAGTGTAACCGTTTCGTATGCAGGATTAGGCGCCAATCGGATGTCTAGTGTGTTTTCCTCTACTGTCTGAGTTGTTTCTTCAGTATCCGAAACCTCTTGTACATCACGCATATCTGTATAGTGCACATTTTGACTGGAGGTCGTATTCAAGTTGGGTAGTACCTGTCCTTGATCGTCGATGACAACAAGATCGACTGCCTGAAGGCTAAATATACTCTGATTGATCAATAAGCTGTCTCCTGAGATATCGTCAATTGTCACGATGATTCCTGCTCGTACAGCGATTTTTTCCAGTGCCATATGCCTGAAAGAACTGATGTTCGATTGGCCATGATGGTCATTTCCACTTCCCGTGCTCACGCGATTGGCGACTTGATCCAAGTCTGCCACAGCCATATCAGCTGATTGAGCTTGGAAGAACCCCTGATTGAGGGCGTTGCTACGAGACTGACTTGCTGTATAACTGATGGTAGAAGATTGGAGGGCAGCCCACCCATTTCCTGGTAGCAAAAAGGGAGGAGAGCTCAATTCATGACTCATTTCCCATCGGAAGGCTGCGCCAAAGGCTTGATTCATCAAGTTGGAGTCATTGGCACAGAGTACGACGTCGTATTCCAGGTAGACAAGACTGCCGTACAAAGGAACGGACTTGATTTTTTCAACTTTGAGGAAGAAACCTAGAGAGTCTTCTATACCTAAACTTGAATGAGGGTAGATGGCATTTCGAGAAATGATATATCCATCACCTAATTGCTCCACCTTTCCATCTCCATCACAGTCTGCATGTTTAAAGTTTACATTGGGGGCAAGATCGTTGTTGGCGGAGAAAGACTGGGCCCAATCAGGGGCTTGGTAAGAACGCCATTCCTTTCCTTGATCTGCACGCGCCGATCCCCTAGCTCCTTCCGCTACAGACAAGCTCAAGTAGTCCAACATATTGACACTTCCATCAGTGTTGACATCTCCTGGCCATACACATCCCTGAGTCAGTTGGATGTTAATCTGATCCGTCAATACACCAGCGCATGCGTCTGTGACTTCCAGCGTATAGGTTCCCGAGCTTCTTACGATCAGATGTCTTTTAGTTTCTAGAAGGTTTCCCTGATCATCATACCAAGCATACGCGACATCTTCCACACCAGCATCCAGGCGAACGGCTGGCGCACAAAGGGTCATATCGTTGCCCAAGTCTAGCGTAATGGGTTCCTTCACCTCAAATGAGGTGGCAAAAGAGTCTGAGAGGGTGCCATTGTAGGCGTATAGCACGATGTCATGTACGCCAGGTGTAACAAAAGTCCAGTCGAGTCCTTCATCTTCTCCCGCAGATTGTCCATCCACTACCCAGCGATAACTAGTCGCGCCTACAGTTTCATTATTGATCTTGATAGCTTGGTTTAAGCAAACAGCCTCAGGAAGATGGAACTTGGCGATGATTTTGTAGTTGATCGCGTGTGCACCTGAACGGGTTCCCACCCAAATATGGTTCAAGGGATCTGATATGATCACATTTGTCGAATTGGAAGGCAGATCGCTATTTCCCGTATGGGAATGTGTCCATCCATATCCGTTGTATCTTACGACTCCATAAGCTGTCGCAATCCAGATCGCATCATTCTTGTCAAAGTAAATGTCACGAACATCATCATTGGGAATGCCAATATTTCTGCTGTAATAGGCGATACTCTGTCCACCTGTCCAGTAGACAAATCCCTCTGTCGTCCCGATCCACATCATCCCATTCAGGTCAAAGGTGATAGACTGGACAACAGGGCTACGGAGATAAGGCGGAGCAAAGGCATAGGTTCGCACATAATTGCCACTGCCATGATGGCTGTAATTACGGTTGAAATCGGTCCAGGCTCCATTGACGTATCCGACGACACCTCCTCCGTTTGTACCCATCCAGATATTACCCGTAAGACTCACTGCGATATCGAGAATCCCATAGTGGCCGAGGGGACTATTCTGACCATTAAAGATGGTCCAACTCCCGTTTTCATATTTGCCAAGTTCTCCTGTACGTGTACCGATCCATACCGTTTCGTTTTCATCTACAGCAAGTGCAGAGATGTTGAGGTTGTTGTTACTCAGGCCTATTTGATTGGCTCCTAGAAGTGTCCAAGAGGTTCCGTCTATGACCACAAGGCCTTCTGATGTGCCAACATAGACCTTACCGGAGTTGCCAATAACCACACGGTTTACTTCATTATCTGGAAGGATAGAGTTGTTTCTTGTGTAAAGGGTATAGTCACACGTATTTTGTGACATTGCGATGAGGCCTCGGTCGGTAGCCATCCAGACATCTTGTCCCTCCATCTCGATATCATTCACCTCAAAATTCTTGAATACCTTTGAGAGGTTTTCACAAGGATACGTACTAGCAAAAAATGCATCAAATGCATTGAGGTGACCACTCGTCGCGCATGTCTGCTTGAGTTTTGTATTAAAATGTACATTCTCTAAAATGCTGGTCTTCACCTCCCCAGCATCTGAACCTGAATTGTAAGACCAAATCAGGGCCGCAACACCTGCTACATAAGGTGCTGCCATGGACGTACCACTCATATATTGGTAGCTGTCATCGGGCATAGTAGAGAAGATGCTGACACCAGGTGCTGCGAGATCTACATGTTTATGACTGTGATTAGAGAAGCTTGCCAGTGCATGTGTCGAATCTATAGCAGCTACTGAGATGATGTTGTCTACATCGTAAGCCGCTGGATAAGTAGGCGTTTTCTTGATGTCCTGGGAGGCATTACCTGCAGCCGCTACACAGAGCATATTGGCTGATTCCTGCGCGAGGATCTCATCGTGCAACAATTGACTATAATTAGGTCCTCCCCAGCTATTGTTGGTCAATCTAGCTCCCATAGTTCTTGCATACTCCATCGCTGCAAGTGTCGAAGCTGTTGTCCCACTCCCATGGGCGTCAAATGCTTTGAGGGCCATCATTTGAATGTCCCAATTGACCCCCGTGATTCCTGTATTATTGTTACCTTTTGCCCCTATGACTCCCGTGACATGGGTTCCGTGTCCATTGTCATCAAAAGGGTTGTTGTCATTTTCGACGAAGTCCCATCCAATTAGATCGTCTACATACCCATTGCCATCAGCATCTATGCCGTCAAGATCACCTGGGTCTAGCTCCCAACGACCATTGATGAGTTCCAATGTACGACCATCCCCGTCGGCATCTTCAGCGAGGTTCTGCCAGATATTTTCATGCAGGTCTTCATGTCCATAATCGATTCCCGTATCGACAATACCGATTACCATTTCTTTATTCCCTGTGTGCATCGCCCATACAGGTTCGAGGTTGAGTTTGACTGTGGAAGCATCTGTCAAGGCCCACTGATTTTCATTGTAGGTGTCACTGACATTATCTGAGATGTCAAATGTATGGTTGGGCTCCAAGATGATACGATCACCAAATACACTCTTCCAAGTGCGAAGGAAAGAAGCACTATCGATCGACTGTGCTTGAGAGGTGAGGGCTAAATCAAATATAAACGCACCTTTTTGAGACGCTTTTTTCAAGTGTTGGTCTACGATCCATTGATCCAACATCAGTTTTTCTGCATCCGTAAGGGAAGCCTGTATCTTCACCACGTATCCTGTTTGAACGGATATATCAGTCTGGGCATACAGATTTTGGTGTAGGATAAAGCTCAGAATGAGGGTGATGTATAAAGTAAGGCGACGGGACAACATAAGACGCTTAATTATAACTGGTAGAAGTAAAATACATATACTGTATTATTTGAGGTCAAAAGTAATAAAAAATATGATTCGAAACATAAAAAATATTAATTTGTAACAAAAAATAAATAATGGATTATACGATAAATGAATTTATTATGAAGATAAATGGTTGATTTGAAGCATCGTGCTGTATCTACCGTGAAATAAGGAGGTGTGATGCCGCTTTGTAAGCAATGGAGGGAAAATGTAAGAGAGGAGGGAAAATCTTCATCAGGAAGAAAAAAAGGTAACACCTCGGGGAAAAGAAAATCAGGAGAATCCTTTCTCCATTTGGCTAATTTATGAGCTTAAAGAAGACGATTCTTGAAATGGGGGCGTTAGATTTGATGGATAGAATAGAAAAAATAAAGGAGGTTAGCCCTTAGACTTTCCTCCTTCATGAGATTCTATGAGGTGTGTAGCAAATGCTGTGAGCGTAGGACTTAGATCATCTTGCTAGATTTCTCCTATGTCTGCTTTCTTGATAAATCCCTTTACCTCACCGATGGCTACACCACTGATTTCGATTTGGGACCACTCCCCGAGCTGCTCCAAGAGCGTTACTTTGGTCCCTTCGTGGAGAAGGAGAAGATCTGTATTTCCATTAGGTGCCTCTTTTACGTAGGTATTTGATGCTAAGACGATCGCTTCACGCTGCTCCTGCTGGGTCTGTATGCGCATCAAGCTCAATGCCAGCATACCCACACCCACAATTGCACCTGCTACACCTAGATAGAAACTCAGGCGCTTCTGGCGTGGATCTTTCAGCATCACAAGTGCCACAGCTGCAAGCAGACTCAGCCAGATACCCAAAAGCGCACCGATGCTCCATTTTCCTGCAGAGGTCCCACGATACATGTCCCTGAACCATGCTGTGAGGAAGAAGCTTGGAATCTGCTCTATCCTGTCTATGATCTGATTCCGGGCAATATCCAAGTTGAATTTGGCATCTTCATAGTTGGGCTGGATCTTCAATGCCTTCTCATAATGGAGGATGCTCTGACCCAAGGCTTGATCCATGTAGTAAGCATTTGCCAAATTGTAATGCAACTCAGGAGCTGTCTTGCCTGCTTGGAGCAAAGACTCATAAATCTCAATGGCCTTTACATAGTCCTTAGATGCATAGGCTGTATTTCCTGCGGTCAAACTCTGAGCCCAGGAAAAGGAAGTCACGGAAAATATCCCAATAAGGCCTCCTATGAAAATCTTACAGATAGATGATCGGTTCATATCCTGGGTTTCAATTGACACTCTTAATTTCCTCTTCCAAACTACTCAGTACAGATACAGCTTCTTGATAGGTTTCCTGTACGCCTTGATCTCCACTTACAGGAGCAAAAAGCGCCATTTCACATGTATCCAAGACACCAATCAGTCGGTCGATCAAAGCTTGATTGACCCCAGAAGAGTCCAATCTTTCATTGACGTGGCTACGGTTCAGTTCCGCAGGATTGATATTGAGCCTGTCTCCCAGGTATCCCCAGATGGCTTTACCCGTTTCGTCATAGAACTTCTTTTCCTCACCTTCTGCCAAATAAGCCTGAGCGGTCTTGAGTCTTTGTTGGGCGATCTTTGTCGCTTTGCGTTGCTTGATGCCTACAGTATCGGCATCCATGGCCTGCTTCTTTCGGTAGAGAACCAGGAATGCGGGAAATAATCCAAAGGGCAACAGGAAGAGTATCCAAAACATCGTGCTGTTGGCAAAGGTCTCGTTGAGATCGACCAGCTCAGCATCTCCCGCATGGATGTATCGGATAGACTCGTTGAGTACCTGGACTTCTTCTCCCGTGTTGCCACTCCCTTCTACTGTACTTGAGAGTTGTGGATCACCTGTAATCGTGAGTTGGAAGGCAGGTGCCTTGATCTGTTGATACTTCCCTTTGTCAGGATCAAAGTAGGAGACAGATATTTGGTCCAGATCATAGGTTCCAGGATTGCGGGGAATGATCAAATACTCGTACACCCTTTCTCCTCCGAAGATGCCTCCTTTGAGTCGTGTCTTCTCACTCACGTTGGGTTCATAGACTTCAAAATCAGGCGGGAGATTCAGCTCTGGGTTTTTCATCTGGCGGATGTTGCCCTGCCCTGAGAGGACCATCTTCAGCGTGATAGCTTCTCCTGTTTCCTGCTCTGTCTTATCTAGGCTCACATCTAGGTTAAGTTTTCCTACAAGGCCTATGTAATCCTCAGGCGCATTGGCAGGTAAAGGTTTGATATTGAGTTTGACTCTGGGACCTCGGATTTCGTACGGATAGCGTTCTTCCTGTGGGAAAAAGCTATCGAAAATCGATCTCCTGCGTCGCTGAACTTGTAGTCCGATGACTGCGTCTAGGACCATAGGAGCAATTTCGAGCTGGCCTGGATACTGCGGAAAGAGTACATCCTGATGCGCGAGTAGGGTGCGGAATCGCTGATCCTTATACACTTCGATATTGGCAGGCTTCTGCGTAAGCTCCACATTTTCAATCCAAAATCCTTTTTGCTTAGGATTGCCTTTGCGAGCTAGGTCGCGCACGAGTAAGTTTGGATTGATGTACAATTTGTAGGTAGCTGTGATTTGCTCTCCTTGGTACACAGAGCGTTCATTGACGAGGGTCCGGAGAAAGATGGCATCCTTGAGTTGCGCGTCGATTTTTGCTTTGTCGATGTTATTGGACTGTCGCTGACTGTTGGGGGTGGTAGCGGATTGAGGCTGTCCTTTTACAACCTTCACTGTGATGGGATCTGTTTTGAGGGTCTTACCATCGACCTTGACAGAGGCAGAACCAATCCTGAATGTACCCACTTGGGTGCTACGGAGGATGTAGCTGTAGGCCATAGATTGGGTAACCTGATTATTGATGATGGTCGTAGACCGGCTAGGATTAGGTCCACTGATCACTTGGAGATTCTTGATCTCAGGCAGATTAAAGTCATTGCTCTGCCCACCCTCTAGCTTGAAGTCCACGCGAAATGTTTCGTTCGTAGCGACTGTCTTCTTGCTCAGCGATGCGGTAAATTGCTGCGCGTAGGCTGAACCTATTAGAAGGCAGAAGCTGAGTATGATGAGTTTTTTCATCCGTTTCTTCCTTTTTGAATCAGTTGGAGCAGCACCCGTGAGAGTTCTTCGGCTGCCTTGATTAGCTGGTTTCTTCTATGCTCGAGGTCCCGTGAACCTTGCGTATCGATCAAATTCAGCCAGTGAATCGTCACTTGTGTATCCGCTTGGCTAGCAGCGAGCAGTTGAATATAATTCGGCTTATTGGAGGCTTGTTTGGCTTGTATATACCGTGCGCCGATGCTACCAGAGACCCGAATCAATTCTTTCAAATCTTCCACATTGGAGACAGTCATGGGAATCACTTTGCCAAAGTCCCTGATGGCTATCGCAAACTGTGTATTGTGTTGGATCAAGGGATCTTGTGGAGGTGTCTGACTCATATGACCGTTTTGTTTGAAAAATAGAATCCTCTGAAGATAGTAGGACTGTTGGCTTACCAGTCTTTCTCAATCTTTTTATTCTGTGCTTTTTTTGGCTTTTGCTTCTCTAAGACCTTTTTCTGGGTTTGACTTTCGGCTCTCTTCACTGCGTCCAGCAACTGTTGAATCTCTTGTGGTGTCATTTTCACTTGCTTCGTCTCTTGTTCCTGTCCATCCTGCTGCTGGTTCTTCTGATCTTGCTGTTGTTGGTCTTGATTCTTCTGGTCCTGTTGTTCTTGCTTCTGGTCTTGCTGTTGCTGGTCTTTATTCTTTTGGTCCTGGTTCTCTTTATTTTCTTGATCCTGGTTCTCTTGGTCCTTCTGGTCTTTTTGATCGTCCTGGTTCTGCTGATCTTGATTTTGCTGCTGTTGCTCCTTCAGTTTTTGGTAGGCGTAGGAGAGGTTGAATTGCGTCTGCTGATCTTGAGGGTTACGCTTGATCGCTTCTTTATAGGCTTCAATAGCCTTGGGATAATCTTGCTTTTGCATAGATATATTGCCCAAGTTGTGGTAGGCTGCGGCCTGTAAAGGCGCCGCATCTGCAAGTGTAGCTACTTTTTGAAATGCCTCCGTGGCTTCGTCCCATCTTTCTTGCTGAAACAAGGCATCTCCCAGGTTAAAATATCCCTTGGCTTGAGCTTGTGACTGGTCGGACGCTATCGCCGCACGATAGTCCGTTTCGGAAGCGAGATAATCTCCTGATCGATACGACTCATTGCCCGAACGAATTTTACTGTTGGGGTTGTCCGTAAAAACCTGTGCTTGTAGGGAGATCCCTACTAGGACGAGACCGAGCATCAAAGCCAAGCTTTTCATCTTGTTTGAGTAATTATATATGGATGAAAAATATATCATTTTATCTATCTGCTTAGGAGAAAATTTTGCTTCGCGAAAGCCAGCCCGATCGCTTTTCACTGATGAAAAACTCTATAGCCAATAGCAAGATGGCAATTCCCAAAAACCATTGATACTGGTCCTCATAATCGGTAAATACCTGTTCTTCAAATTCTGCTTGCTCCAAGCTACCCAGCCAGTCGACTACCTCTGAAACTTCTCCCGATCCTTGCTTTAGGTTGAGGTAAGAGCCATTACCTGTTTGTGCAACCTCTTTCAGCATCTCAGGATTGAGCTTACTGAAAATGATACTCCCATTACGGTCTTTTTTCATGTCTACCTGTACGCCTCGATTATAAACGGGAATGGGAGCTCCTTTGTCTGTACCTATGCCTACGGTCATGATGTGCATACCCTTTTCAGCAGCTGTTTTCGCTGCCGTCAGGGCTTCGCCCTCATGGTTTTCTCCGTCAGAGAGGATGATCATGGCGCGCCGCTTGTGTTCGCCTCTATCGAAGGCGTCGTCCGCCAAATGAATCGCATCTCCTATCGCTGTACCCTGCGTACCTGCCAAAGCGGGAGAGATCGTCTTGAGTAAGGTCTGTAAAGCCAGATAATCGCTCGTTATGGGAACCTGTAGATATGCCCGCCCCGCAAAAATAATGAAGCCTACACGGTCCCCGCCCAGTTCGGAGAGAAGGTCTGTGATGAACTGGCGCGCCTTACGAAGGCGACTCGGCGGCACATCCTCGGCCATCATACTATTGGATATGTCAAGCGCAATGAAGATATCTACCCCTTGACGTTTGACTTTCTCTGTACTCTGACCAATCTGAGGATTCGCCAGCGCAAAAACGAGGGCTGTATAGGCCAGGATACCTGTAACAAATTTCCAAATGTGCTTGGTACGTGCTTGTTGAGGAGCCAAAAAGGACAATAAGCTGTTTACGCCCATCCGCGACAGGGCACGCTGCCTCCCGCGCATATATAAAATGAATATAAGCCCGAGCGGAATCAGGCCTACCAATAGGTACAATGCTTCTGGATGTTCAAATCTCGTCATAAACCGTCTATACTTCCATTAGGGAATATGTCTCACCACTGCGTAGCGAAGCAGCAGTTCCAAGATGAAAAGAAGTCCCCCAAGTATGAGGAATTCGTGAAACTCTTCTGTTGTTCGTGTGATGCGACTGACCTGCCGTTTGGTCTTTTCTAATTCGTTGATTTCTTGATATACATTTGTAAGCGCCTCACTATTGGAGACCGCATAGTATTTCCCACCTGTACGCTGGGCAATCTCCTTAAGCAATTCCTCATCTAGTGGGATCAATTGTGGCTGAGGTTCTAGGCTACCATATCCTGTATTCATGGGGAAGGGAACAGGTCCATTTCTCCCCACACCAATCGTATATACCTTGATTCCTTCCTGTATGGCCGCCTCCGTAGCTGTACTAGGATCGACGAAGCCTGAGTTATTTTCTCCATCTGTTAGCAGAATGATAACCTTACTTTTGGCATCACTATCTTTCAATCGAAGAATGGCCGTAGACAATCCCATACCGATAGCCGTACCACCGTCCAGCAAACCAAACCGAATTTCGCGGAGCATATTTTTCACGATCTCGTGATCCGTCGTGAGGGGGGCTTGGGTAAAAGCTTCTGTACCAAAGATGACCAAACCTAAGCGATCTTCATTTCTGCCATTGATAAATTCTAGGGCCTTAGCCTTGGCCGTCTCTAGCCTATTGGGGCTGAAATCCATGGCACGCATACTCTCCGACACGTCGAGTGCAAGGATGATGTCAATCGCTTCTACGCTAATGTCTTCTTCTTGGAAGCGCGTCTGAGGTCGGGCAAGTGCGACAATCAGTAGACCCATCGCCAGCGCATGTAGAATGAACAGGTGTTGCTTGATCCATCCCCGCACAGGCTTGCGGTAGCCTTGTATTCCCGAAAGGGTAGGAAGTGTAAGGGTGGCGTACTGACGAGGAAAACGCAAAAAGTGCCAAACGATCATTCCAACTGGGATGATCAGCAGGGCGAGAAATTCAATATGGGCAAACTCTATTTGATTCCAGTTGACAAACATATCGTCAGCTTGGGGTTAAGCACGCGTTTCGAGCGTAGATGGTACGTTATTTTCTTGTTCTTGTGCCTTTTGCTGCATCTGCAGATAGGCGTGACTTTCTTTGACAAACTTGCGAGCGAAGTCCATGCTGTTGAGATTGGTCTGCGGATCAGGATGTGACTTGGCATATTTGGTGAAGTCAGCCTGTACCAGCAGCTCACGCAATTGCGACGCAAGGCCACTCGGAAGCTGGTGGGCATCCAATCTCGTCAAGATCTCCTCTGTGACAGATTCCTTGGCAGGAAAATCAAATGCTTCCTCCATATATCCTCGCAGAATATCTGATAGGGCCACATAATAGCCCTTGATGTCTCCATTTTGCCATTTCTTTTCAGATTCTAACTGAGACAGCGCTTTCATCGCCCATTCATGAGGGGGAATGGCAGGTACTTTTCTCTCCATTGTTATAGGTGCCGTTTGACGGCTGCGTATGATAAAATAAATGATGCCTCCTATGACGAGTAGTACTGCCAAGCCTAGACCACCCCATGTGAGGATTTCTGTGAGGGTCAAAGGAGCAGCTTGAATTTCTTTGATGGGTTCAAGATTAGAAGTAGTATCAGCTAGGGCAATCTGTACATCGAGGGAGGTGCTACGGGCAAATGTTCGAAGGGTATCACCTTGAGGCGTCACAGCTTGTATGTCTACGCTGGGTATTTGATAAAGTCCAGGCTGCCATGCAATGAGAGAGAATGTTTGGTCGAAAGTAGTTGTTCTTGAATTCGAGGTATTTTCTGTGGCGGTTTGCACAACCTCACTAGCGGTAAGAATCTCGATCCCACCCAGCGAGTCCTTTATCTCAGGCCAAAGAAGCTGGGCGTTTGTAGGGACCTCAGCGTGCAGAATGATCGTCCGTGTGAAAATATGTGTGTTGAGGCTGTCTTCCGGAGGACCCAATATCCAAGTAGCATTGAATGTCTGGGCATGTGTCGCCAGACAAGCTATGATCCCCCATACACCTAAGCCCAATCGCAGGTACAAATTCATGCTAATACGCCTTCTCTTTATCAATCTATGTATCTACAAATATACCGTAAACTGGTGGGAGGAAGGTGTTAACAAAAGGTTAAAGGTTTGTCAATGTATAGGATCATTCATAACAAGGTGACTGTAAACAGGCTTTGGCTCGTTTGATGAATACCTCATTTTCTTCTAACGCTAACACACGCTCAAATGAAGCCTTGGCTTGATCGCGTAGCTGAAGAAAATCATAGGAAACCCCCATGAAGTAATAATTCGCAGGTAAGTAAGCAAATGCTTCTAGTTGGGCTAGTTCGGCTTGGTGGAGGCTCTTGCGAAACTCCTCAAGGGCGGCTTCATACTTATTGTCCTTCCAGAGCCGAGATAGACCTTGATAATGGTAAATACGGATCATTAGTTTGGCGGTATACTTGCTTTCTCCTGCGTGGATATGGCGGCTGTCGTGGCCCTGTATAGATTCAAACTGTTGGATTACTTCTTCTAATAGGGGTTGGGCCTGCTCATAATAGCCGCCAAATATGAGCGAACGGATATACTCGGCCTTGAACCAAGTATTTTGTGGAAAGCGTTGGTAGAGCTTTTGGCTTAGTTGAATGGCTTTATCGAAGTCTTTTTCCCAGTAGATATACACATCTACCAGATAATACATAGATTCAATTTGGGTGAAATTGGGTTCTGAAGCTGCTTTTTCCATTTCGTCCAACCCCTTCTTAGCACTTCCATCAGGGAAGAAGATCATCAGAGGGCGGATGTAGGGATGCTCTGCGGGATAAGACTCTGCATAGTAGTGATAAATACCTGCACTGAAGTAAAACTCGGGGCTTTCTTGGGCAAGATCTATACAATCTGAAATATAGGGGAGTGCTTTACGTCCTTGATTGGCAGCAGACCACCACTCCCGTCTGAGGGTATGCAACCGAGTTTTGAAGGCATGACACATGTATTGAAAAAAGGTATACTCAAGGTAAGTTTCTTCCTTTTTTGCAAACTGCTTGTTGAGTTCTAGGGCTTTGTCGAGGTGATTGGCAATGTATTCATGGTACATAGAGGTGGTAGACATGTAGCTTTGCCACCAGCGGTTGGTTGCCAACAGGAAATAAGCCCCTGGATGGTCTGGATAAAGGATTTTTAACTCATCCAAGGTCTTCTGGGCGTCGTCATGCGCCTGTTGGTACATGAGTTCCATCCCCTTTTGCGCAATCTCTCGAAACTTTTGGTCACGAAAGACTTGAGCGGAGACACTAAGGGTTCCCAGGATGGTGAGAAGAAGGATTGTTGAGCAAATTCTTTGGCTCATGTGTAACATTCTATGTATATTACTCGAAAGCAAGAATAGGAAATTATCACAATAGAAGCTATGAAGAATAATTGGATTTTTAAGGGCTATATGAGTTTGCCACTGTGGGGAAAGATCGCAGTGCCCGCTGTATTGGTGTTTTTGCTTTTCTCCGCATTGAAACTGATTAAAGTAGCGGCTGGTATCGCAGTCCTAGGTGGACTTGCCTATGTGGTTATCACCTTGTTCAATCGCTTCAGCAAAGGCAAAGAGTGAGACAGGTCCTATCGAGGACCTTATACGCAGCAATAGCCAAACGTTTAGATCTTATTTGAAACTTCAAATCTGCGAAAACTTCGCGCTTTCAAAACCTGAACTTCATCTGTTCTGTGAGATTTAGTGAAGCTAAATCTCACAGAACAGAATAGTTTTCGTCAGAACCTAAAATCGCTGCTTTTTTGCTAGATTTTCATTGCTCTAAACAGGGGCTTATCAAACAGGCTACATGATAGAGACACCTCATCATGTAGCCTGTTTGCATTTGAAAATGCTTGATTACAGCCTTGCCTTGGGCCATTTGATGTAGAAAGTACTTCCAATATCAGGAGCCGATTCTAGGTAGATTTCCCCACCGTGGTTGCGTACAATCTTTTGACAGATGGCAAGTCCTACCCCTGTCCCCTCATATTCGTCTCTCGCATGTAGGCGTTTGAATATGTGGAATATCTTCTCTTGGAAGGCTTTCTCAATGCCGATCCCATTATCAGAGATAGAGATGATGTAAAAGCGTGCTTCCGACCGGCATCGAATCGTGATATGCGGTGTCCTATCAGAATGTCTAAACTTCAGGGCATTGCCCATGAGATTTTGGAAAAGGTGATAAATCTCAGATGGATAGCCACTGAGCGTCGGCATTTTACCGATGTCCAAGATAGCTTTTGACTCATTCAATTGAACGGTGAAGGTCTGCTGCACCCTGCCCAATACGTCATTCAAATCTACCGAAATCGGTTCGAGGCCAGATCTTCCCAGTCGGATATAATCCATCAGATCCTCCAGCAGCGCGACAAGGTGCTGTCCTCCATTATTGGCTAGGTCGAGATAGTCCTGTAGGTGGAGAGGAATTTGTTCTTTCTCTCGGTAGATGACGCTCAAGAAGCTGTTGATAGTGCGTACAGGCTCTTTGAGGTCATGGGAGACGATGTGAGCAAATTGTTCTAGGTCGCTATTGGTTTGTTGGAGTGCGATGTTCTTTTCTTCAATCGCAAATTTCTGTTGCTCTAGGAGCGTATTTTGCTTTCGAATTTCATTGTGTTTAGATGCTAATAGGCGATTCTTCTCATTGATAGAGATATTTTGCTCTTCTAGCTTATGATTGGCTTGATTCTTAATTCGATAGCGGCTGTAGATCGCGAAAAAGGCAATAAGGATTAGTACAGCAAGTGCGAGTGTCCCAGATACGGTCAACTTTTGAAATTCAGCCTTTTCTTGTAGGCGCTCGATCTCTGCCCTTTGCTCCTTTACCTTGTATTTAGATTCGATTTCATTGATGGCTCTTAGCTTATCTTGCGAGAAAATATTGGATTGCAGCGTATCCTTTTTTCGTGCATGCGCCAATGCCAGTCGGTAGTTGCCTAAGCCTTGATAAGCAATAGAGAGTTGTTCTTCTATCTCCATCGCACCGTGTTTGTCCTCACGCTCATAGGCTATGGCTAGTGCTTTTTCTAGAGACTCTGTTGCCACGTCATACTTCTCTAGTCGTATGGAGTTTTCTCCCCAAACCTGATGGAGCGCTTGCTGAAGGCCTTGGTGCTGGTATCTGTCTACAATTTCTAGTGCCTGATTGAAATATTGCCTTGCCTCATCTCCTCTATTCAGCTCGTTGAGGACGCTAAAAAGATTGATGATCGTAATCACCTGCTTAATGGGGGGAACAGAAGCTTTCTTTATTTCTAAAGATTCCTCATAAAAGGTCAAGGCTTGAGAGTAATCCTCAATGTCATGGTAAATACCACCTAGATTGTTCGTGGCAGATCCTAATAGATTAACATATTCATATTCACGTGCCAGATCTCTTGCAGACTTAAGTACACGTATGGACTCTTCGTAGTTCTCTAGCTTTTTTTGCAGCCCTCCGATGTTGATTTTTGACAGGACTTGATTGTACACATTCCCAGTTTCGGCCCAGACCCCTGCTGCTTTGATGTAGTATTCAATAGCAAGCTCATAATTGCCTTGGGCGGAGGATAGAATCCCTAGGCTATTAAATGCCCCTCCAATGTGAATTTTATCCTCTGCCACGAATAGCGCACGCTTGGACAGGACACTCCGAAATAAAGCTTCTCCTTTTTCATAGTCTCCCTTCTTGTAGAAGATGATCCCGATATCGTTGGAAGCAGATGCCCACGAGCCCAATGGAAGGGTTTCAGTACTCCAATCATTGATCTCATCTTTTAAGCACGTTAGCTCTTCAATAGAGATTTGATCATAATCTCGCTTCTTTTCTCTCAGGAAATGAAGCATGACTTCGGCATACTGAGTGTGTGATACCGCTTGAAGGGTGCTGTCAAGGACATGTGGGAGTTGGCATGCTAGAGCGATGGAAGAGCTAGTAAGGAAGTAGAGGACAAAAAGACCAAAAATCCGCATGTAGTGAGTGTTTGGATCTAAGTTAGTACAACTCTCAAATGATGTCAACCAAAGTTAATGTTTCTATATAAAATATTTTCCGCTCAAATAAAATAAACAATCGCTCATTTTATGGATTCTAGACGTGATCCTGTGATTTCTCGTATGGTTTTTGCGATAATAATTATACGGAGTGTGATATAATTTTTACTATAAACTTGAGTAAGTACTAAAGAAAATAAAAGTAGAAATTAAGAAAAGCCTATAATTTATTCTTTGCTATTTATGGAATAAAGATTTGTAAAACAGATTTTTATGCGAAACTTTTATGTGATATATTTTACAACAAAAAAAGTAAATTACATAAAAAAATAATTTAAATATTTTGGTATATAATTTTTTTTGACTTATTTCACAGTACAAAATTAAAAATCGGTTAATTCTAAAAATAGAACTATGAAAAATTCTATATTCTTTATCACCTTATCTTTTGTTTTTGTATTGTTTATGTCTCAGACTTCTCATGCACAGGTAATAGAGAAGGGAGGACTCATGGATGTGGAGATTGATTATGACCATCCAGGGGATCCCAAGACGAATAATCCTTATGGTAAGACCAAAAACGTGACGCCAGATACAGACCAACCCATACTGGCAGCTACTCCGAATCCTTCTACGGGGAATATTCTTAAGATTTGGTACAATAACTTGGTGGGTACTTCTCAGGTACGCATCATGGACGCAAATGGACGCGTCGTACATGTAGCAAAGGTGGATGGTACACGTGAAAAGGAAGGCCTGCTTGAGGTAAGCACGCGCCATATGGCCAGAGGAATGTACTTCATCAGTCTGACCACGGGAGCATATAAAATGTCTACCAAGGTTCTGATTCAATAGGACGGTATTAGAGCTGAAACAAAATAAAAAGCGAGACTTTGGGTCTCGCTTTTTGTTTTGAGAATTCCTTTCGTAAAAGATCAATACAGTGTGCCACCTTCCTATGAAAAAAAGAGGCCTCCTTGATCAGAAAGCCTCTTATAGACAAATTTATATCTTTTCAGTCAGGTCAGATCTTACATCTGAGGTTTAATATTTTTCAGTTCTTGGTTAAGCAGCTCCCTGGCACGAAATAGCTGAGCTTTCACAGTACCCAAAGGAATTTGTAGCTCTGTAGCGATTTCTTCATAAGAAAGCTCTTCAAAATATCGCAGCTTTACGAGCACTCGATACTTTTCAGGAAGCTTCTCTATAGCCATGTGAAGGTAGCGACTCCTTTGCTTCTTGAGCATGGCAGCATTAGGATCTAGATCATCATCTCTGACATCAAAGCGCATGCTGCTTCCATCCTCTCCTTCTACAGGAGCGTCGATAGAGACAGTCTGTACCCGCTTCTTACGGATGAAGTCAATCGTATTATTGGTAGCAATACGGAAAAGCCAAGTGGAAAAAGCAAACTTCGAATCGAATTTTTCAATTGAGTTGAATGCCTTGGCAAATGCTTCCTGAGTGAGATCCTCAGCGTCGTCTGCATTGCGTACCATCTTCAACAGCATGTAGTAGACCGATTTGCGGTACTTCTTGAGGAGTGTCTCAAAGGCATGAGATTCTCCCCGCTTGGCTGATGCCACCAGCTCGCGGTCTTCCTGCGTGTTCTTTGACGTTTTGGGAGTTATTTCCTCCATTCAGGTCGCTTAATTAATCCTATAGGAACGACGAATAAATTGTATAGAAAAAAGAACAAATCCAAAATAGGATAAGTAGCTAAGTTTAACGGAGCTTTGATTTTGTGCTGGATAGCCTTCATTACTGCACCCGTAAACAAGAGACGCGCAAGATAGACAATTCCTACCCAAATACAGGGTATTCCTACCGACAAACTCAACACTAGGCCCAAATAAAAGCCCATATGGGAGAAATGTATAAGGCCCAAGAGCATCTTTGTCGTTCGACTGTACTTTCGAGAAGCACTGTGATGCCGCCACTTTTGTCTAAGCCAGCGAACCCATGTCTCTTCAGGTATAGACCAACTCACACTGTCCGGTGAAACTAAGTAGCCTAACTCAGCCTGTCTCCCCCTCGCATTGACCAAAAGGTCATCGTCACCTGAGAGCATATCTTTAAAGACTCCAAAACCTACAGAAGGGTTGAAAAATTGTCGAGTATAAGCCAAATTTCTTCCGACTGCCATATAAGGCCTACCCTGGGCAGCCATGCCCATGTATTGGAAAGCTGCGTAAAAGGTCTCAAACTGAATGAAAGCATTCAATAGGCCCTTGCGTTTCTCATACCAGCCCAATCCAAGGATTAGATCCCTTTGTGAGACGAAATTCTGTGCCAAATATTGTAACCAATTAGAACCTACATAACAATCGGCATCAATGAGGGCAAGATAGGGATGCTTTGCAGCAGAAATACCCTGTGTGAGGGCCCATTTTTTAGGAGAATAATCAGGAGGTGAAAAAAAAATTTTTACTAGCCTTAGATTTTTATTCTGTTTTTGGAAATTCTTTATCACTTTTTCACTCTCATCTGTGCATCGATCGCAGACTACAATTACTTCGAATTTTTGAAACCTTTGTTCAAGTAAAAAAGGTAAGAATTTTTGAAGATTTTCAGCTTCATTATGGGCAGCAAGCACGATACTTATGCTCACATCGCTCATATCTAAGTCTGAGGGTAGGGGAGAGGAAAAGATTTTCTTCCACCCTGCGGCTATCCATAGCATAGTGCTTGTGTAGAGAACCGCCATAAGCAGAAAGCCTCCTCCCAAAAGCCATTCTAAAAAGCCCCACTTCTCAAGGCTCATAGTACATGGTCGTTAGGACTGTATGTCCTACGGCTTTGAGCGTCTCTTTTGAGATGACATGGATATCATCTTGATGGGTATGCCACTGCCCGAAGAAGCTCTGCCCTGATTGTCGATCAATGATGTCTATCATAGAGATGTCTGTCAATTCATTCACGTAGTAATGATCATCTATGATGGCATCCGTCCTGATGGTCGAAAAGTACGTTTGGTATCCCAACTGTGCACCGATCTTCCAGACCTTTTTCATCACACCAGGGGCGTAGCTCATAGATCCCCCCTCCATCGTAAAACGCGCATTTTTCCCACCTACCATATCAAGATTGATTCCGTACAAGGGAGCATAATTGGGGTTTAATCTATTTCTTGCCCAGTACTGTGTACCTAAGCAGTAGGAGTCGCGTACTTCAGACTTGCCATAATCCTCCGCATCCCACAAGAAAATATCAACACCGAGATTGAGGGAGTCGTCCTGTCCAATCAGACGTCCAATCTCCAGTAGGACTGCTACGCCGCTTCCCCCATCGTTGGCACCAGGGATAGGTTGGCTTTGCTTGGTAGGATCGGGATCCTGATCTGCGATTGGACGTGTGTCCCAGTGGGCAGAAAGCATGATGCGTTTGGCTCTATCAGGATTGTAAGAAGCAATGATATTGTAGATATTCAACAGGGTACCGTCATAGGCTTCCACCACGCCCGTTTGTACCTTTACCTTTGCGCCCAATGATTGGAACTTATCCTGCAACCATTCTGCACAAGCTGCATGAGCCTGCGTATTGGGTACCCTCGGACCAAAACTCAGTTGCTTCTCTATGTAAGCATAAGCAGAGTCTGCCTGAAAGTCAGGAACCTTAATCAAGCTACGATCCACCGTTTTTTCTTTTTGACTTGGGCTTGGGGAATCACAAGCCGTCATGCATACTGCAATCAATAAGAAGAAGAGAATATTGGAAAGGGTGAAATTCTTCATTGCTGTCTAACAATCATTATCAATAGCCTACGAATATAGGCCGAATATATTTTTTCTGTACGATCATGAGGGAATAAGATCTATATTTCCTGATGAATGTAGAGAGAGTAATTGAAAAAGCTCCTGCATCTTTAAAAATGCAGGAACCCCTTTTTAATATGTGGTTCGTCTTCTAGTCCTAAACTAATTATCAAAGTACCAATCTGTTCCCTTGGCGGTATCCTCCAACTTGATGGAAACCTCTTTCAACTTGTCGCGAATTTGATCGGAAACAGCCCAGTTCTTCTCCTTACGCGCAGAGTTGCGCAACTCAATCAATACTTCCATCAAGCCATCCAAGGTATCATTTGTCTGGCTATCCTCTCCTACCTCTACCTTGAGTCCTAGGATTTCGGTAAAAATCTGCAAGAAGTCCTTTCTAAATGATTCAAAGATCTCTTGTGAGACAGCCATGGAAGGCCCATCATGCTTATAAAGCTGATTGATGACCGTAAGTGTATCAAACATACGGGCGATGACCTTGGCTGTGTTGAAGTCGTCGTTCAGGAAGCCTTTGACATCTGCGAGGAAGTTCGAAAGGTTCTGCTCCATCTCAGGATTGACAGAGACGACCTTGCCCTCGTAAGAGATACCTCCTAAGCGTTTGATCGCTTCTCCCATACGCTTCAGCGCTTTTTCTGCCGCTTGAAGTGCCTGATTGGAGAAGTCCAGCGTGCTGCGATAATGCGCCTGTAAAATGAAGAATCTAATGGTGGTCGGAGAATAGGCTTGCTCCAATAAGGGATGGTCTCCACTGTAAAACTCCCTAAGACTGATGGCATTGCCGAGGGACTTTCCCATCTTCTGACCTTCGTAGGTGATCATGTTATTGTGCATCCAGTACTTGGCTTCATCTTTTGGGGCACCTGGCTTGTGGCAGTTTGCTGCGTTGCATTGGGCAATCTCTGCCTCATGATGGGGAAATAAAAGATCCATACCGCCTCCATGAATGTCGAACTGATCCCCCAGATATTTGGTGCTCATGACTGTACACTCGATGTGCCAGCCAGGGAATCCTTCGCCCCAGGGAGAGTTCCAGCGCATGATATGCTCAGGATCAGCTTTCTTCCAAAGCGCAAAATCAGCTGAGTGGCGCTTCTGTTGTTGGCCCGCCAGATTGTCTCTTGACTCCGAGAGTATATTGTCTAAATCCCGTCCTGAAAGCTTGCCATATTTGAAGTCTTCATTGTATTTGTTGACATCAAAATAAACAGAGCCTTCTGATACATAAGCGTAGCCATTGTCAAGGATTTGCTGCACGATCTCGATCTGCTCTGTGATATGACCTGTAGCCCTAGGCTCTATGCTTGGGCGAAGCAGCCCCATCACGGAAAGATCCTCGATATAGTTGTTGTAGTACCGCTGTGCCACCTCCATGGGTTCTAGTTTCTCCAGACGTGCTTGTCTTTCTACCTTGCTTTCGCCAGCATCAGCGTCATTGACGAGGTGGCCTACATCCGTAATATTGCGGACGTAGCGCACCTTATAGTCCAAATACTGAAGGTAGCGAAAGACAATGTCAAAGGTAATTGCCGAGCGCGCATGCCCGAGGTGTGCATTTCCATAAACCGTAGGCCCACAAACATACATCCCCACAAAGGGAGGCCGAATAGGTTCAAACAGTTCTTTCTGACGGTTAATGGAGTTGTATACGTGAAGTTGTTCCATGAGAAGTCTTCAAATAAAAATGTATGCGTGGGAAAAATAAATTCTGTAATAGTTATTCATCAACAAAATAGCATTTCTGTAGAAAGAAATATCTACTTATGGTCGAATTTTATGAAAAAATAAACTAAATGTTGAAGTAATTGTTCGTTGCTTAGCATTTTTGCACGCGCTCACCTCAAAATTAGGTCAAGGTGGGGCTTGGTCAGACTAGCAGGTGCCAAGCGAATAGGCTAAGCCGCAACATCGTAGGAGGAAGTTGCTGATGAAGGTGAATGGAGGTAAGGGTAATTGCTTTGAACGCATCGTATATCGTTTGAAAAAACAATAGGCAAAGATAGGAGATTCCTTGTCTTTGCCTCAACATATTTGATATGTATTTTGAAAATTTTTAGTTAAGGCATCAAGCCATAACAGACTACCACGGGATAATGGTCCGATCCATCCGCTTTGAATACCTCATGAGAACGGATTTCCCATTCCTGAGAAGCAAATTGGTAGTCTATCCTCAAGCCATAAGGTCCTAGTATGGGATAAGAAAATCCAATTCCATTGCCTACTTCCATAAACGTATCCTGAAAGCGGTTTTGAAATTGCTGACGGATGGCAGAATGAGGAGCAGAGTTTAAATCTCCAGCAATAATTAAGGGGTAGGGATAGGTCTTCGTTTTTTTCAGTACCTGATTTACCTTATGCTGTTGGTCTTTCACTACATCTTGTGCGTGCCAAAAAAGAGATTTTACTTTGGGCCACCACGCTTTGTCCTCTCTGATTTTTTCGCCTATCCGATAAGATGTCAGATGTATATTGGCCACGCCCATCTTACCTAGCGGCGTACCAATAGTGGATAAGATTCCTGTATTGATTTCTCCTCGTTCCATAAAGAGTGTATCTACTCTCAGGATAGGATATTTGGAAAATGTGGCTGCCCCGTGAAGATTTTCGGGCCTGTGATCAAAGCGATAATAGGGCATATCTACTGCCTCTGCGATCTGATCCAACGCATAATGCGCCTGCGAAAGCTGGTGATAGCGAAATTCCTGTAGCGTAATCACATCAGCATCAATCTCTTTCAGGATCTTCGACACCTTGTGTACTTTATCCGACTCAAAGGAAAAGCCCGCTACATTGTAAGAGACGACCTTGATTTGAGCGCTAGAGGAGGTAGTTTCAGGAGATGAAAAACGAATTTCTTTGCTCCCTACCCAAACGGTCAAGCCGATTGCCACCGCAGCAAATAAAGTCCACTTAAAGGATCTCCTCACAAAAAGGATGAAAAATACAATGTGTACAAGTCCCAGCCCCAAAAGTACAGGTGGAATCAACTGTACCATAGGGAAGATGCTCACAGGCAGATAGGGTGCGAGACTACCCATCACAGTGAGGATAAATGGAATGGTAAAAAGGAATCCTAACAAGGGGGTCCAGAACTTACTTATCCTGGGCTTCATCTTCTCTTTGATTTGAGGCTTTAAAAAGGAGCTCTTTTTCTTCGCGTGTCAGGTTTTCATAGCCTGAATCGTGAATTTTATCAAGTATCTTATCGATTACTTCTTGAGGGATTTTACTCTTTCTTTCAGATGAAGGTTTCTTTTTATGTTGCTTTTCTTTCTGAGCGCCATAATTCCGCTTGACTTTCATGCGGGGTTGGGCATCATCTCTTCGACCACTGGACTGGTAATAATCCCATACACGTGCTGTCACATCGGTTCCATTGCGAAGGAAGTACACATGTAGGAAGCCAATAATTGCGCCAAAGACGATGGCTAAGGCAAGGGGAGAAATAAAGGCAGCAAAGCCAATTTCTAGTAAGAGGATGACAATCCCCACCCAGACGATTTTGACCTGGCCAAATAAGAATAGCTGTATGGGATATTCTGGCACTAAGGTGATACAGGAAATCATCAGCATAATGATGATGGGCATCAAACCCGAGACCAATCCATAATGACGAGTTACAGGACGTAGTGCTGAAGAAGGACCTGGGTTGGTCGCGTCTGTCTCTGTGGGATCTACCGCTTGGCCTTCGTCTGTTTCGGCATCGACTTCTGCGTCAGCTGGTGCTTCTTTTGGCGCTTCTTGTACTTGGGCGATTGGAGAAACAGGATTTTCTACATTGCGGTAGCCTACGATAGAGTTAACTGTGACGGTCATGAGACCGATGATGGGAATCGCCAGAATGACCAATCGGCGGGTACGCTCGTCATTGAGCAACTGCTGATGGATGCGGCCGAAGGCCCAGAGGATAAAGCCTGCGAATAGCAGAGACAGTAGCCACACTTCCGAACTGAAGAAAGGCCAAGTGACAAGACTCCAGGGTTGAAACAGCAGATCTTTAAAGCTAAGGGGTAGCACCAGCTTGTCTACGACTGTCTGGTATAAGTCAGTACCTCCAGCTGCGGCGAGTACGAGATACAGTAATCCCTGAATGACTAAACCCCCAACCATCAAGGCGATCAACCAGCCTGAGGTTTGGTATCTATTGAGAAAGTCTCTGATTTGTTGCTTGATTTCCATCTACGCCTTTCCTCGAAAAAAGATAAAAGAAGCGATCCTTCCTCTATCGTACGGTTATACAGGTAAAAAGTATGCGTCAAATGAAGGTTTCTGACCTACTTTTTATCTATCCAATGAATTACCAAAAATAACGTGCAAGGTACAAATAAGTTTATGCTATGTGAGAACTGATATTTTTCATTCTCCCAGAGGTATAAACTTCTCCACATAGTAGAAAAGAACCGCAGCTACCATCCCCATCAAGTGACCGAAGTGGGAAATGGACATGTCTTCAATGATCCCTAATACTTGTGCGACAACCAAGCCTGCGCTGATGGCTGCTACGCCTATCGCAAAATCTTTCGCTTTAAAGCTAAAGGGCAAAAATAGAATGCCGATACGCATGTTAGGAAAGTAGAATGCCGTGGCAACCAATACACCGGAGAGGGCACCCGAAGCCCCTATTACAGGGACAAAAGAGGGGTCAAATAAGGTAACAAGTATACCCCCAACGACACCACAGAATAAGTAGAAAGCCAGAAAGCGTTTGTTACCCATCAACTGCTCCAATTGAGGACCAAAGAATACCAGCGCCAGCATATTAAAGGCGATGTGCATAACCCCTCCATGAGCAAAAAAGTGTCCGACGATTTGTACGGGTTGAAACTCTTTGCTACCAATCTGTCCGTGAAAATTGAGTATGTCTAATTTGTAGAGCAAGAAATAATCCTGGAAAATATCTCCAGTGATTATTCCCAGCATTCCCAACACAAAAACTGCAATATTTACGATCAGCAGCTTCTTGACTATATCTGTTAATCTTATTTGGTTAAACATATCTTTTTTATCTAAAGTATTCTTCTAATTCTACGCCCGAAATCTCCTTAAACGTAGGGCGTCCTGTAGGAGAAAAACCTGGATTCTGGCATTTGAATAGCTCTTCCACCATGTTTTTCATTTCCAATGTGCTCAACTTCTGCGAGGAAGTGACGGCACACTTGATGGCTACGGCTCGAGCGACCTCTTCAAACAAGCGCTTCTGGATATCTGTCCCGTCCAGTTGCTTGATATCTGCCAAGATCTGAGCGAAAATATCCTTGACCTTGTTCGTTGTGATCCCACTTGGCGTCCCGTATATGATGAGGGTGTTCCTGCCAAATTCCTTGATTTCAAATCCCAAGTGTACCAAAACATCGTCTGCTTGTCTCAACGCTTGATAATCGCTGGTAGAAAACGCTACCGTTTGCGGAAACAGCAACTGCTGACAGGGAATCTTCTCTGCTTCTCGCACATGGAGAAAACGCTCATACAAAATCCGCTGGTGGGCCAGATGTTGATCCAGGATCAGGAGTTTCTGTCCACGCTGGGTAAGAATATAACGATTTTGGTACTGAACTAAAAAGCGTGCTTCTTCCTCTTGCTGTTGTTGAATGAGGTGAGGCTTAGGCGTAGGAGTCTTCGCAGGTGGGGCCTGATAGAGAGGCTCCCATTGTTCCCGCTTAGGGACAGGATTTTGCTTAGGGATTTGAGGAGAAGAACCACCACCCGAGGATGACTTAGATGGGGGGGGAGTCGGATTCAGATTTTGACTGGGGACACTGGGGCTTTGATAGATGGCTCGTGTGATGTCAGACTCTCCAAAATCAATCTCTGGCACTTGATGGCGCATAGCCAATCCCCTTCTGATCATTCCCTGAAGCAAGACGTAGAGAGTGCGCTCGTCGTCAAACTTAACCTCCGTCTTCGTCGGATGTATATTGATATCCACATGGATAGGATCAATCCCAATAAAAATCACATAAAAGGGATGGGTATCCTTAGGAATAAATTCTTTATACGCTTCTGAAATCGCGTGATTCAGATAGTTACTTTTGATAAATCGCTGGTTGACGAAGAAAAACTGCTCTCCTCGCGTTTTTCGATATACCTCAGGTCCTCCAATGAAGCCCGAAAGACGTGCGTACCCTGTTGCTTCTTCTGTCTCTACCAGATTCCCCTCCAGATCCTTCCCAAATAGTTCAATGATGCGCTGCTCCAAGGTTTGAGGGGGCAGGTCATATACCATGGTCTCATTGTGGTGGAGGGATAGATAGATTTCAGGGTGGGGAAGCGCAACACGGATAAATTCATTGAGAATATGTCTCGTCTCGCGTGCGTTGGTCTTGAGGAAGTTGCGCCTTGCGGGCACATTGTAAAAAAGATTCTTGACTTGGAACGTACTTCCTGGAGGGCAGGCAGCGGGCTGTTGTTTTTTGACCTTGCTGGCTTCTATTTCTAATTCGGTCCCAATCTCTTGTCCTTGCTGACGCGTCATGAGCTTGACTTGTGCGACCGCAGCGATAGAAGCCAGTGCTTCTCCACGAAAGCCTAGCGTCCGAATACCAAATAAGTCGTCTTGATTTTGGATCTTGGAGGTAGCATGGCGCTCAAATGCCATACGCGCGTCTGTGGCCGACATGCCTGACCCATTGTCCGAGACCTGGATCAGCGTCTTTCCCGCGTCTTTGATTAAAATTTCGATACGTGTAGCCCCTGCATCTACTGCATTTTCCAACAGTTCTTTTACAACTGATGCAGGCCGTTGAACTACTTCTCCAGCAGCGATTTGATTGGCGATAGCATCAGGAAGCAGGTGTATAATGTCACGCATGAAAACCTTTTCCTCTCCTCTACTTATGTTTACTGATTTTAAGATCTAAGGTTGTGATCTCATCAGATCAACTTACAAATACAAGTATATTCCGGTTTTTTGCAAACCAAACATCCGAAATTTTCCCCTTCAGCAGGAAAATGCCCTTGTCCATTTAGTCGTTTAAATGAGGAGTTAAATTGTCGGGTATAGCCGTTTTTATTCATCCTACATTTTCCAACTCCCACATGTATATCTGATCATTCGTATATTCACCACAAAACTAATTTTTAAGAACATGACGAAATACCTCAATCCATTTTTGCGCCTTTCTTTTATCCTTTTCGCGGCTGTTTTGATGACAGGCCAAGTCGGCTGTAAATCAGCTACAGGCATGCTAGGCAAAGATGGAAGTGTAGACCTCCAACTACAGCTCAAAGAAGGAGATATGTTTCAATCGGCGCTCAATACTGATCAAGTCATTACCCAAAAGATGGGCGCGATGGATCAAGAGATTACCCAGAAGTTTAACATGGGGATGAAGTTTGAAGTAACAGCTGCTTCGGAGTCGGGTTATTCTATCAAGACCACCTACAACTCTATCTTATTTGAGTCGAATACACCCATGGGGACGATTTATTACAACTCCGAAGAACCAGAAGATAATGTCGATCAAACAGCGGCTGCATTTGCTGCGGTCCTCAATAAATCCTTTTCTTTTAGTATTTCCCCAAAAGGAGAAATCTTGACACTTACAGGCATTGATGATCTGAAAGAGGAAATGAGAAAAGCCTATGTGGAAATGGGTTTGACAGTGGATCAGAATGTAGAGAAAATGCTCGACCGCCAGTATAGCGAATCAGCATTGAAAAATAATCTATCACCTAATTTTCTCCAATTTGCAGGAAAAAGACTCAAAAGAGGAGAAACCTGGACACAGTCTGCCACGGTAGATCAGGGTGTACCGATGAAACTAGACTATACCTATACGTTTCAGGAGGCCAAAGATGGACTGGCTTACATCAAAAAAACTTCGCAAGTCACTCCAGGTGTGGGGGAGCCTATGGTGATGAATAATATGGAGATTACCTATGATGTGAAAGGAACTGAGGAAGGGATCTTGAAAGTAGATTTGAAGACAGGACTTGTGGTGGATGGAGACCAGGAGCAGAAAGTAGGAGGACAAATGGGATTGAAAATGGACCCATCAGCTCAACCTATGCAGATTCCTATGACGATTGATACAAAATCAACCACTCAATTGGTGCGTCTGTAGTTATAAGCTAGATAGATCAGCAAATATTTTAACGGGAAGTGTGGCCACATGCTTTCCGTTTTTCTATGCAGCAAATAATTGATTGGAGGTAGTTTTAGAAGGGAGCACCTTCAGATAGGTCTGTCCCTCTTCTTGATGGAGGGCGGCTTGGATATCGGTGTAATACAGTCCATCCTTACTTACTCTTGGAGTACTGATCCCATTTTTTTGGAGAAAACCCGAAAAGACCATGGGAGGATGTATACAGAGGATACCCGTCTTACTTGCGTCGCATTCTCGCCCATCTTTGCCACTGGGAGACATGGGCTGTCGGATGCTGACCCTACACTGAGGGATAAATAATTGAGGATTTCGAGGAGATTGAATGGCAAAAATTCCACCTGTCTCTGGAAGAAATAGTCCGTTGACGTGGAGAAGATTATGAAACTCCTTCATGGGGGCTGTCTTCACCTGCTCGTAAGGTGGATGCGCGGTGATGACATGCTGAAGACTGGTAAAATGTGAGGGGGAAGGAATCAAGGGTTTAGGAAGTTTTCCTTCCATCCACAACGTATTGACGTGATAACGACCGATGAGGGAGCGCCATTCTTGTGGACGTGTTGCATGTGTGAGTATCGTCGTGCCTCCCATCAGAAGGGGTGAAATGACCTGATGGATGAGGCTGATCATCGATTCAAAAGGATGAAAAGCTAACGTTTTATTGTGTTTGTCAATGTTTAAATAATGATTCAGTGCTGTCATCTGCGCAAAGAGTGTATCCATGCACAGCATCAAGGGAGCTGATCGGTGGTTGTCGATGCTGGGAGGAAGTATAAGGACAGGGCTCCAGGCATGGATATTCTTTTGCCGTTTGGGGAGTGTACTGAGATAGGATTTTTTTGAAAAATTGAGTCTAGAAAGATATCTCTTTGGACGGAAGGTTTGGAGGCCTTGGATTTGTGGGGCAGGAAACTTGCCTTTGGGAACTATGATCCAGGCTGTATTAGGGTCCGTGAGATTTTGTCCTTTGTGATGCAAGATCCGGGCAGCTTGATGCGAGAGGAAAAAAGCTTTGGGTTCCAAGTGGGAGATGAGATAGCCCATATTTTTATGGAAATACTGGACTTCTGTGGGGACAAATACTGCACCCACTTTCCAGCAGGCCCACATCAAAGCTACTTGCTCGGGTGTATCCGAAAGCGTCCCTACCACACGATCGCCAACTGCTACCTCTGCTTGAAGCAACCGCTGGGCAAAAATATCAATGTGTTGTGCCAGTTGGCGATACATCCATTGTTTGCCTTCTTCTGCCTGTATGACAGCTACTTTTCCTGGTGTATCCACCGCCCACTTGTCTATAAAGTGTGAGAGCAAGGGGGTTCTATGTGGAAGTTCAGGATACATATACAAAGGCCTCTGGTTATTTTCCTCAAGAAATACTCATATAACAATAAGCTTTTCTTTAACGAAAATTTTCGGGCGATTGTTGCAAGCCCACAAAAAAGCATGCTCTATGGCTTGCATGTGAGCTTGTTAGGTTTGGTGTCTTGTCGTGGGGCCTAGTTGCGCCATTGCTCAAATGGCCCTCTGGGATAGGGAGTACTCTCCAAATCGCCAAACCATTGGCGTTGATATTTTCTGTAGCCGAGATAGCCGATCATAGCGGCATTGTCGGTGCAGTAGGCAAATGGAGGGATATGTGCCGTTTTTTGCATGTCTGCACACATCTGTTCGAATCGCCTACGCAATTCGCTGTTGGCAGAGACACCTCCAGCAATCGCCAGATGGTCTACTTGATATTTTGCTGCTGCCGATGCAAGCTTTTTGAGTAGAATGTCTACAATTCGCTTTTGATACGAGGCCGCAATATCTGCTTTATGCTTCTCGATGAACTGAGGGTCTTTTTTGATTCCGTCCTTTAATAGATAGAGCAGGGAAGTTTTGAGCCCACTAAAGCTAAATTCCAAAGGACCTACTTCTGGCTCGGGAAAGCGAAAAGCTGAAGCGTCCCCCTCTTTGGCGAGTCTATCGATCTGCGGTCCACCAGGATAGGGGAGATCCATGAGCTTGGCGGCTTTATCAAAGGCTTCTCCTGCTGCATCGTCTATGGTCCCTCCCAGTACTTCCATATCGAGATAGTCTCTTACAAGTACAAGTTGGGTGTGTCCGCCAGAGACAGTCAGACAAATGAAAGGAAAGGCGGGGGGCGTATCTGTAAGGAAGTTGGCCAGCACGTGTGCTTGCATGTGATGCACCGTCAGGAGCGGAATGTCCAGCCCCGCTGCCAAGGCCTTGGCAAAGCTGTGACCGACAAGCAAAGCACCTAATAATCCAGGTCCCTGGGTGACGGCAATCCCATCCAGATCTTGAAGGGTGACACCTGCCTCACGGAGCGCCTGCTGAACCACAGGTACGATGTGCTGCTGATGCAAGCGAGAGGCTAGCTCTGGGATCACACCTCCATACGCCTCATGTTCGATCTGTGAACTGATCACATTGCCTTTGACATGAGGACCCTGCATGACAGCTGCTGCCGTCTCGTCGCAAGAAGATTCTATGGCTAGTATATAAGGTGTCTGAGAGTCGTTCATGGGCATGTATACGCAAAAGTCGCCAAGAGTTACACGCAGGATAATTATTTCGAGCAATTGAATCCCTACGTGCAATCTTCTGCCTCTTTCAATAGTTTATGTGAGAGACAGGAGGTTCAACTAAAAATTATAGGCACAAAAGTAACGACTTTTCTAAAAATACTTCGGTGCTCTCAGATAGGACTGTATCTTGCAAGTGAATCAGCAAGGATTAGAAGGAAATTAATTTGGCGCTCAAACGCATACATAGAAGGATCATTCGTACTGTTTCAGGTACGTTGGGGGGACTGTTGATTTTGGTGGGGATTGTGACATGGTTGATTCGATATCCCGCTGTTCAGACCTACCTCGTAGATCAATCCCAATACATTCTCTCCGACCAGTTGGGCGTGCCCGTCGAAATACAAGGCGTAGATGTGGCCTTGCCAGCAAAGATCACACTAGGAAATCTTCGTCTGTGTGACACCCAAGGACAAAACCTGCTAAAGGCGGGAGAACTCAACGTTTCTGCACTTAATTTTCCCCTATGGGATTATCTCTTTTCTTCTCGCAAGGAGCATCAAATGCGTATTTCCCATATTCAACTCGTCCAACCTGAAATTTTTCTCTACAAAAGTCGGATAGACTCAAGCCTCAATCTTCAGTATTTATTGGATGCTTTCAGTAGTGGAGATACTGCCACTACCGAGCAAAAGCTGGCACTTATTTTTGAGGATATCCAACTGAAAGATGCCCACTTTACCTACATAGATTCTACTCTATGGCCTTTTCAGACACCTTCTGGAAGGATCAACTTCGATCATCTCGAATTGAAGAATGTGCATTTACAAGCCAATTTGAGTATGTATCCTGACAGTGTGCTTGCCCTCAATCTGCAGGATTTGCAACTGAAAGAAGAGCGCTCAGGCTACGAGGTAAGAGACTTGGACCTTGAAATTGTCAACTATGAAGGGCTTAAGCCTGAGAAGCAAGGGAAATTGATCGTCAAAAGGTTGAGGATTCAGACGCAGCGCACCCAACTCATCGCCAAAGGTGCGTTCCCAACGGCAGATCTCTTCCAGATTCTAGATGAGCCTGAGTTGCTCAATGGCAGCCTTGCTTTTGCTCGTGGGAGCTATATCAACTTGCTAGATGTAGACCCTTTTTTAGAAGAGCCCTTGCCTGTGAAGGGAAGAATTCAGTTGGCGGGTGAGGTCAGAGGGGGACTTCAGCGTATTGTAAGTAGGGATTTGGCCTTAGCTTTTGGTGAAAATTCCAGTTTAAGAGCAGCCATTGATATCAAAGACTACCTGGACGAGGAAAAATTGTTCCTTAATGTCAACATGAGGGAAAGTCGAATCTCTCTGGATGAACTACAAACCCTGATTCCTTTGGTGGGACTGCCCGATGGGATGAAGCCTCTGCGACAGTTGGAATTGGTAGGTTCCTTTAAAGGGAAGGTAGACGATTTTGAGGTAGATGCGGCGATGGATACCGATTTAGGAAAAATTGTAGCGGATGTCGCGCTTCAACTTCCCCCACGGGTAAAAGTCATGACCTATGAGGGAACTATAAAGACGACAGATTTTAATGTAGATGCCTTGGGAATTATCCCTGACCGACTGTCCCACCGCCTGAATTTCAATGGGGAGATCAAGGGATATGGCAGTTCTCTGAATAACTTTGACGTATTTTTTGATGCAGGGCTAGGAGATTCTGACATCGCAGGCTTTGGAGTAGACTCTGCCCAAATCAATGTAGAGGTAGCCAACCAAGAGGTAGTAGGTGATATCTATTGGAGTGATGCAACAGGCTGGGCGGATCTAGACGTGGATATCAGTTTGGCGCAGAGTCCTGCAAAGTATCAGGTAGAAGGAAAGGTTCGGGGATTGGATTTGAAGACGTACGAAATTTTAGATGAACCCATCCTTTTCTCTTCTGACCTCTCAGTGGATTTGTTGGGAGATTCTTTAGAAAACTTTAATGGAAGGCTCAAACTGCTCAAGAGTACATTAGAAAATCTCAATCGGAAGGATGGCGTGAAGATTCCCGATGTATTTGTAGATATCTCTAGTAGAGAAAAAGAAGCCAAATACGTCAATTTTAAAAGCAGCTTTTTAGATGCAGATTTGGCGGGGACCTTCCAGTATGCTCGTGCGCTAGAGCTTATCGAACGATTGGCAGAGGAAACCAATTTATTCTTCAGTAACAACGACAGCCTGATTCAGGATTATTACCAGAAGAAAGTTCCTGATACGACGACGACCAAAGTTTTGGTAGGGCTGGCAGTCAAAGATAGTTTGAATCCGCTACTGGCCTTTTTTGATTTACCTTATGAAGTGGCTGCGGGGACTTTTGTAGGAGGTGAATTTCTCTATGAGGGAAAAAAAGGAGAACTCAAGCAAATAGATCAGCTCAAGATCCGGATGCAGAGTGATTCGATGCGCCTGGAAGGTGTACAGGTAAAGCAGATAGAAGCCGATCTCCTCCTGCTCAAACCTGCTCAACAAAATGATATTCGCCTGGATGCGGATTTGGTGGCTGATAGTACCATCGTAGGGCCCTCTTTTGGATTGGAGGCCTTGAGTACAAGGGTCAGCCTACAAAATAATGTGCTTCTTAGCTCGGTAGACTTCATCCAACGAGAATCGAGAGGCGAAGTATCCTTTGCGAGCACAACAAAGTTTTTGGATGATGGCACCATCAAAGCCCAGGTAGATCCCATCAAGTCCTCTATTCGAATCTATGGGGATACTTTGATGATTGAGCCAGGAGATTCGATCATCATCCAGGATGGACGGACGCAGATAAGCAATCTGATCCTTCAGACAAATGATCGATTCTATAGACTGGATGGGATCATCTCCGATCGGCCAGAGGATAAGTTTACCTTTCAGATTGGCAAGTTTGATCTCGCCAATATTCAAGAGTTTTATCCCATCGACTTTGAGATTGAAGGAGACTTTATCGCCAATATCACAGGATCAGGTGTGCTGGGTAAGCCTCACTTTGAAGTACAGAGCCTGATTCAAGATTTTGTTTACGAAGGCTATGATTATGGGAATATTTATGTATCGGGTGTGTATGATGATTCCCTAGACGAGGTCTTCTTGAATACCCATCTCATGCGAGCGCAGGATACATTGCTCGTCATGGACGGCGCTTACCACTTGAGCGATACCGTTTCCCCAGTAGATTTTACCTTGTCCACCATTGAGGGAGTGCCCCTCAATTATATCTCTCCCTTTGTGGAGGGCGAACTGTCTGGAATCGATGGGAAAGTTCGCCTGAATCAATTCAATATTTCAGGGAAGTTGGCAGATCCGCAAGTCAACGGAGAAGGCTTTTTTGATGAGGCGGGATTCAAAGTGGAGTATCTCAAAACGCGATATGTGCTGAATGGGAAAATGGATTTTAACAATCAGAAAATTCTCCTAAAAGATCTCAAAGTCAAAGATGGAAAAGGCGCAAAGGCAGAACTCTACGGAGACATTCGGCATCGCGCTTTACAGGAATTTACCTTCAACCTACAGCTTGCTTCCGCCAAGAACTTCATGGTCATGAATACCCGTAAAGAAGACAATGAGCTGTTTTATGGAAAGCTTTTGTTGAATGACGCGCTGGCGTATATCTCTGGTGACCTCTCGGATATCAAGGTGGAGGCTATCACAGCTTTTGCGCCAGGCAGTGAGATCAATCTGCCGATCACAGATGAAGACGAGTATGGCCGTCCAGATTACATTGTGTTTGAAGGGGAAGAAAGTAAAGGGCTGACCGCAGAGACAGGGCTACAAGGATTCGATATTTCCCTGACTGCTTTGGCTACAGAGGAGTTAGGGGTCAATATGATTTTTGATGAACGGGTAGGGGATATCATACGCGCAAGGGGGGAAGGAGATCTGACTTTGGAGATCGATGAAGCAGGTAAATTTACCATCAAAGGCGATTACCGTGTGACGAGAGGGGATTATTTATTTACCCTTCAAAATATCATCAACAAGAAGTTTACCGTGAGAGAGGGGGGAAGTCTCTCTTGGGCAGGTGATCCTTTCGAAGGAATCATAGATCTTGAAGCTGTTTATCCCACCTACGCCGACATTAGTCCGCTGACAGGAGATGGTGCCAGCAAGCGTGTCCTCACCAATGTGATTATGCACCTAGAGGGTCCCGTCTTGCAGCCCATCATTTCCCTCTACATTGAGATCCCCAACATCGATGAAGAGACAGGAAGTTCCCTTATTTCTTACCTTAAGTCCATACAGTACGAGGAAGCAGAGCTGAACAATCAAGTATTTAGTTTGATCATCTTCAATCGTTTTGCACAGCCAGGCACCCTCGTAGGAGGAGGTTCAGACAATCTGGCCGTAGATGCAGTGGCTACCAGCCTCTCCGAGATGATCAGCAATCAGCTCAACTACTGGGTGACCCAGGCGACAGGCGACCGCGTGAACGTAAACGTCAATACCGACAATTTCAATGACCTGAATCTGCTGGTATCAGCCAAGCTTTTTGGTGACAGGGTAACGATCGAGCGCGACGGTTCGGTCATCCAAGGAAACAATGGGACCGATGCCAGCGGTGGGGGGATTCAGGACATCATTGGCAACATCTCCATTGTCATTCGTCTGCTCCCCAGCCCCAATGCTCAGCAGGTTGATAAAGTACGTCCGCCTCAATTAGTTGTAGAGGTCTTCGGGAGAGAAGACTTGGGTACATCAGATGTCTATCAAACAGGTGTCGGGATGCTCTACAAAAAAGATCTGGATCGTTTGTCGGAGCTTTTTAAACGAAGGAAAAAGGTAAAAGCAGATAGTACAAGGGGAGATAGTTTGGGGAATTAGGTTACGGTAGAGAGGAAGATATGAATGGTGTGGGGCTAGTTTAGATTTTCCCAAGCATGAAAAAAGGAGGCCCAAAAGCCTCCTCTCATATTTTCTATTTACATGTTGTCATCCGAATCAGTCCACCACGAGCTTCTGTACAAAACTCTCCTCGCCTTTGACGACTTCGATGAGGTAGATGCCTTCTGACCATTTCTGAATATCTAGTGACCAAGTGTTGCCGCCAATGACTGCCTGCTGCATTTCCTGATAGACTTCTTGTCCCAATACATTGCGGAATCAACTGCACTTCTCCCTCATGCGCCGCCTGGAAGTGGATGAATGCTTCTCCTTGAGCAGGGTTGGGATAAATCGTCAAACCTGGACCTACAATCGTTAGGTCATTGCTACTCACCGTGTAGGTAGGCGTCAGATTAATGTTGTCGATCATGATGAAGTCTCCAATGCCAAAGGGGTCCTCTTGACGGCTCTGATTCACCAGACCTTCAAAACAGATACTCAGCCTTTGACCTACCCAAGCGTTGAGGTTGAGCGCATGTGTTTGATAGGGATCATTTTCATGGCTAATAGGAGAGAAGGGCTGACCTACGGGATTGCCATTGACTGTTACTTGCAAAATATTCAGATTCTGTGCAGCGACACTGGAATCAATGTTCAGATTGGTCTCCCAAAAACGAGAGTAGGTCTGACGGAGATCAAAGCTCATATCTAGGGCATCCATATTGGTCGCATCTGTACAGATACATGCCTTGGACAGATAGTTAGGGTTTGCCTCGAAGGGACTGGCTTGACCAAAGGTCAGATTGTATCTATTGCGATTCCCACCTTCCATTTCAATTCCGAAGCTTTCGTTCGCTCCTGCTTTGTCTTTGATGGCTGCGGTGACTTCATTGCCTGACTGAAAGTGTACCGTGTCGAGTATGTTGTTGGTATTCAAAAAGCTTTCGAAAGTTATAGCTCCCTCATTTTTTTCGAAACTGTTGTAAGTCAGGATCAGCTCAGAGCTATCATTGGAAGGGAAAGGATCTGTCGTGAAGACAAGATTGGAAAGGATCCTATAACTCTGATTAGTGGAGAGGTCCAGCTTTTTCTGGAAGGTATGCTGGAAAGTGCTCAAAGGAGCCACATTATTTACCGTGACAAATTCTGCCCCTGAAGCAAAGGGATCTTCTACGGTGTATAGCAAGATGAGTGTTCCGCCCGCAAATGTATCACAGCCAAAGTATTTGATTTCAATGGTCAACTCCTCTTCATCTGTCAACCCACAAGGATCGGAAATTTCATAACTGATGATCCCAAAATCACCATCTAGCACAGGTACACCTACACCCACTGCATGCCAAGCATTCACGACGGCCTCGTACTCCACAGAGCATTCGCCATACAAATCGATCGCGGCTTCGATGGCTCCCTGACGGGCGTCTGTATACTGCGAGGTCTGCGTCAAATAGGTATTTAGGTTGCGATAAGCAATCTTGGTAGCTTTGTCATATCCCAGAGCTGATACCGTATAAGGTTCTCCTCTCTCGTTGGTTCCAGATCCACCCTCTACCAGTAGCGTATACCAGCGATTTTGGACCCCACTGTTGAAGTGTACCCCTCCATTATCCCCTGTCCCATTGTACCAGTCATCTCCTTTGTAGAAACTGGGATGTCCATACTGATTAGGATTGAGCATGTTGCGGAAAGGAGTTCCTGTTGCTTCGTTGATCAACCAGCTGGAGGTATTTGGCAGGGCATAGTGCTCGATGGCGTTGCCGAAGATGTCACTGAAAGATTCATTCAATGCACCTGATTCATTGACATAAAATAGACCTGCTGAATTTCCTGTCACTCCGTGCGCAAATTCATGGGCGACTACATCCAGACCTGTAAGCGGATTGCCATTGCCATCTCCAAAAGTCATAGATACGCCATTCCAAAAAGCGTTAAAGAGGGCAGAATCATAGTGGATATAAGAGATCACATCGGCACCTTGCCCGTCATAGCTGTCACGGCCTAGTACATTGAGGAAATAGTCATAGGTTTGCTCAGCTCCCCAGTGTGCATCATATGCGGCATCGTCTGCATCGGCTGTCGCATCCCATACGTTGTCGTCATCAGTGAAGTCTACTGCTGCGCTAAAGTTGGTACTTCGATTCAGGTCGAGTGTAATGACATCTGCTCCTTTGCCATTGCGGTCATTTTCACGGAGAGTAAATCCATTGCCTGTATTGGTTGTCGTGATTTGACGCATGCCGTAGTAGCGGGTATTGGCTGTCCCGATTTCGTTAGATGTTTGGTATGTATGATGATGTACATGGTCTGTGTGGGAGGTATGAATCATGTCTAGCTCCTTCAAGATTTCTCCTGTCTGCGCATCAACATAGACCCAGCGACGACTCATGGGGGCATAGGCGAAAACATCCACACGGTAAGCGAGGGTATAGTTGGGAGTCCCAAAATCAAAATCACGGTCTACAATCATGAGTTGGGGGATGGGCATGTAGTCATTTTGTACGTCATGCGTTTCTTTTCCCAACATCACTTCACATCCTGCAACGTCCCACATGTAGGTCTCAGCTCCGACAAAATCAATCGCTTGCTGTAGCGCTTGTTCTGCTGTAAGTGTAGGATTGGGGCTGACATTGATATGTTCAGGGATGAATCCGTTGGCTTTGATGGCTTTGCCCTGGTAAGCGTGGATGATCCACTTGGCGCCTTCTACTGTCAATCCCTTGTGGGTCATATTGTATCTATGATGGACATACCCAGACTCTTCATACTGGACCTTATCGATCGCAAGTGCATCTTGTGGACCCAAGCCAAATGCAGACTTGTAAGTCGTCGCAAGGGTCTGTGGAGAGAGGGAGACATAATCGTGGAAGGTAATCCAGTTTTTACCCGCGGCATGATAGCCGATCTGTGCAAGATCTTCATTGAGTTGTATCCTTTGGGCGGGAAGGAGTAGGGGAAGGACTCCTAAGATCGCCAAACTCCATCGTAGTATTCTGTTCATAGATTAGTTGTGTTTAGAAATGATATATAAAATTCCTTATACATTAGATCGAATGACAATAACTCCCTTTACGATTTTTGTCAAGACAAAAAAAGCGTTCAGTTACATAGAAGACTGTGGATCTGGGAAGGTTGTGAGGGAGAAATGATATTAAAAAACCCTCTATTCGATTGTATAGGACTAATTTAAAAAAAAGGGAGATGCTCCCAAAGGCATCTCCCTAAATATCTAATTTCTTCGATTTATGCGGAGGCCGAATCGACCAGTTGCGTCACTTTGGGGATATCTGCGGTGTGTTTGCGCTTGTCTACCACGAGATCTGCTAGCGCTTCAATGAATAAAGGGATACTGTTGAGTCCTGTCGTACAGATAAAATGCTCAATCCCCAACTCATCAGCTACTTCTTTGAACTCAATGCCGATCTCCATAGAAGTCTCTATATGGTCGCTGACAAAGGCAATGGGTATCACTAGGATGTGCTGGATTCCATATCCATGTAGCACGTCGAGGAACTCTTCTGTATTGGGCTCTAGCCATTTGATCGGGCCGACACGGCTTTGGAAAGAAAGCCAGTAAGGCATGTCTTTTCCTCTTTGCTCCATGACAGCTTCCATGGTCTCCTTAATCTGGAAGGAATAAGGATCTCCTGCTTCACGGAAAGAAACGGGGGTACCATGGGCACTAAACAATAAATGTACTTCGTCGCGAATCTCTTCTGGAAATTTCTCCAAGGCCTCATCTATACGTGTGTTGATGGCCTGCAAATATTTGGGATGCAAATGATAATCTTTTACTAGAAGGGTTTTCCATTTGCCTTCTAGATTGCGGGCGCGTACCCTGCGATACCACTCATTGAGAGAAGAAGCCGTCGTAGAGTAGGAAAATTGAGGGTAGAGTGGAAGAAGGACGACTTCATCTACTTCCTCTTTCACCAACTCATCCAAAACCACATCCGTCATAGGATTCCAGTAACGCATAGCTGTCAGCACGATATACTGTGTCTGTTCACTGTGATGGGCATCGAGATATCTTTGGAGAGACCTACGCTGTCCTTCGGTAAGTGGATTGGTCGCAGAACAGCAGTCAGAGACGACATTGTTCATGCGGTTAGCGCAGGAAGCGGGTCCCATGCATCCTTTAGGGCAGGCATTGATCTCCTTATATTTTTTGGCAACTACTTTGGCACGTTGGGTTGTGATAAACTTGATCAATCCACGTTTGACAGCTCCTTTCAAGGGAATCTTGATGATGTCTTCGTCCATGAACAAGTTATAGAGAAATGGTTGTACGGCCTCTTCATTGTTTGGCCCTCCCAGATTCATGAGTACAACTCCTACTTTCTTCATGATGGTATAACAATCTTTATATGGATAATGCGTGTGCTGGCTAAAAGGTTACAACCCTTGAGGTATAACAAAGGTTTTGCCCATTCTTATAAATATGCAAAATACCTGATGTTTTCAAAGAGTCTCGAAGATCGGGAGATTTTATTTATGATTGCATCAAGCATAGGAAAAGAACAACGCATATATGGAGATTACATACTTACAAACGGCTCGCACAGGGCGATTAGCTACTCTGGGACAAGCAGGACCACAAACACGTCATGTCTGGATCGTGTTTCATGGATATCGGCAGTTGGCTACCAATTTTGTCAAAAAGTTTGAAGCACTACTGGATGATGAGACATGGATACTGGCACCAGAGGGATTATCCAGGTTTTATGTAGAAGGATATACTGGCAAAGTCGGGGCGAGCTGGATGACAAGGGAGGACAGGCTAGATGAAATCGCAGACCAGCAACAATGGCTCGCAAGGGTGATGGAGCATGTATATCAGGAGGTCGATCCTGTCCAAGTGAAATTACATGTACTGGGATTTTCTCAAGGAGTTGCTACGGCTTGGCGGTGGTTGGTACAAAGTGATGTAAGACCTGATAGCTTTGTGATATTTGCTGGCAAAGTCCCCAGAGAAGATCATACACACTTAGGAGAAAAACTCTCAGAGGCCCAAATATGGCTAACCTACGGCGAACAAGACCAGTTTATGCAGTATATGGTTATGGATGAGGAGATTAAGATGCTCAAGGAAGCTTTTCCACAGCTAGAGTGGTTTTCCTTTGAGGGGAAACATCAAGTGTATCCTGAACCGTTGAGTAAAATCAAACAAGGAGTAATAGGTGAAATGACTAAATGAGGTTAAATGGAGGGGCTATTTTGAGGTCTTTTAGGTTATCGGATGATGTAAGGAAAAAATCAATTAAAAAGTAAATTTTTTCTGTAATAAAAGCATCCTTTATCGGACTTCTACGTTGTTAATATAGAAACCTGAACGCAAGTTCTGTTTGGTTACACAACCATAGATATAAAACATATAGTATCACT
>JBCBFT010000055.1:0-41425 GCA_038527485.1 Bacteroidota bacterium | reverse complement strand
CTGAAATTATTCAAGTTGCTGTCACAGCGGGTTTGCATAGAGGGATCATGTTGCGCCACACGCAGGTGCCAGATTCTATCATATTTGTGGAGGCGGACTTCTCGACAGGAAGGACATTTCCAGGCCAGATTGAGTATCGAAATACGTACAAATATCTGCCACAGATCCGTATCAATCCTCGTCATATAGGTACACTAGAAAAGCGATTTATGTGGCAGGATCAGGCTCAAACCTTTCATCTCCCTATTGATGTGTTGGGTAGTGAAATAAAATTTTCTCCTAATGGACTTGATGGCTTTGAAGATGAGCCTACCCTGCTTAAGCCTGGAAAAAAAGCTTTTCCTATTTCCCCTAAAAAAACAGAGGATTACAGTGTCAGCATCTTATCTGTAGGTCATCCTTTCAATACGGCCTGGGTGCTGTATACTCCTCGAGAGAAGGAGATACATGAAATGACATTTAGAGAATTTCAGAAGCATCTGGCACCTTTTGAACGCTACAAGGCAGAGATTGCCCTATATGAGCGTAGTAAAAATTGGGAGAAAATGATACTGAAACTGGAGAAAGCCATTCCCCTAGGATCTAGTTACCAGCAGGCAGTATTGGAGGAGAAACTGGCAGACGTGCGCAAGTTAAATATGGACTTAAAGAGTAAGGATGAAGTCTTGGCTGTGACAGCAGAGATCTTGCATGCGTTTGAGCATCGATTTTCAAATAGTGTTGAAGAAGCCTCCTCATTTTCTTATGTCAAGGCATACAAGAAGCTCACCATGTTGAATCAGAAATATCCTGATAGAATAGAGCCTCTCAGGGCCTTACATTCCATATTTAGGGAATTGAATTATTTTGGTGATTCGCTAGAGTTTCGAATGATTGGAAGTGCACGCGAGGAAGAAAAGTTGAGAGACTTAAAGCTTTCACCACGTATGGTAGAGGATTGGTTGGATAGCATATTGGAATTGGGGAAAGATTCCCTTCATCTCCACGGAGCACTTTTATACACGCCAGGTAGTCCTAGGAGTGCGCAGGCCCTTGCTAATAGTCCGTATTTATATGAGCAATCAGAGGATCTAGGAGATCTGATTGTCGAGCGTTTCCCTCAGGAATGGCTCGCAAAGGCTTGGCGTGCGCAGAAGACACTCAAACACTTGATTGTATCCAAAGTTTATTTGTATAACATATATAGAATGCACGAGGCGGAGGCCTGGCATTATTTAGGAACGCCAGATTCGCTAGCACCCAGTGTGTTTGGGAATAGAGCAGGAAATAGATTCGCAATATTTGATGAGCCGAGTCCTCTCACCAGAGAGGAAAGACGGGGCCTGCAAGACCGAATAGATGATCTAAGGCAGCGTAAGCAGGATACAGAAGAAGCGGTACCCAGACTTGCACAGAAGGCGCTCAAGGACGCTGAAGCAATCATAGTGTCAGCGCCAGAGCTGTTCATCGGCTACCACCTAAAGGCGATGGCTTTATCTTGGCTGAATCGACCTGTGGAGGCACAGACATTTTTTTGTATGGGAATGGATAAGGTGAAGGATGAAGAAAGAGAATGGCTCTCTGATATATACATAGACAGGATGTTTTATTCTACGACCTATCCCTTCAGTCCCGATTGTGGAGAAAAAATATAGAAGGGCTGGTACTTTCTGCGTCATCTACAAAAAAACAGACCCCCAGGAATTACTGAGGGTCTTTTTCTATTTTTAGGTCTTGTCATTTGCTTAAGCCACTGTCTCGGCTTTGACCTCGACCCTGCTGGGATAGGCCTTCAAGCCCTCGGCTAGGCAATTCATTGCCTTCTTCAGGTCCTCTCCATTGAGGACATAGGCAATACGTACCTCGTCTTGCCCGCGACCTTCGGTGGAGTAGAATCCGCCTCCAGGGGCCATCATCACCGTCGCCCCTTCGTGGGCGAACTCCTCTAGCATCCACTGGCAAAACTTCTCGCTGTTGTCTACAGGCAGTTTGACCATCGCGTAGAAGGCACCATTGACTTGGGGGACGACCACCCCAGGCATCGCCTGTAGGCTCGCTAAAAGGATGTCGCGTCGCTGGCGATACTCCTCCCGCACCTCTTCATAGTAGCTGCTGGGCAACTTATATACTGCTTCTGCGCCGATCTGTCCTAGCGTAGGAGGGGAGAGACGAGCTTGGGCGAGCTTCATCACAGCAGCCATGACCTTCTCATTGCGTGATACGACGCAGCCGATCCTGGCGCCACAAGCGGAGAAACGCTTAGAGATAGAGTCTGTCACGATGACATTTTTTTCTGCTCCTTCTAGTTCCAGTACCGAGTGGTGCTTCAAGCCGTCATAGGCAAACTCACGGTATACCTCATCTGCAATTAGGTATAAGTCGTACTTCATGACGATCTCCAGTAGTTTTTCGAGAGACTCCTTGGGATATAGAATTCCCGTGGGATTGCCAGGATTGCAGATCATGATCGCCTTGGTCTGTGGCGTGATCAGTTTTTCAAACTCCTCAATCGGTGGCAAAGCAAAGCCGTCATGGATATCGGTCTGGATGGGGACGACCTTCGCATTCGTAAATATCGAGAAGCTGTTGTAATTGGCGTAGAAAGGCTCGGGAATGATGATCTCATCCTCAGGATTCATACAAGCAGCAAATACAAAGCTCAAGGCTTCAGAAGCCCCTGTCGTCACGATTACTTGATCGGTTGTCAAGGGATACCCTAGATTGCCATAGTAATTGGCGATGGCTGTACGTACATCTATGTGCCCTGCTGAGTGGCTATAGGCAAGTACTTTGAGTTCTGCTTGTTCGATGGCTTCCCAGTAAGCAGGAGGTGTTTCCAGGTCTGGTTGGCCTATGTTTAGGTGGTACACATGCGCTCCTCTTGCTTTGGCCCCCTCTGCAAAAGGGACGAGCTTACGGATGGGAGAGGAAGGGATGATTTCTGCGCGTCTAGATAATGCCGGCATAAGTGATCAATACAGATTTTTCTACCCAATCGGGTTGTGTGATAATGGATATATTTATAAAATAGATCGTTCTATCAAATGACAGAATATCAATGTGTTTGCTTTTTAAGAACGATATTTCTTACTCATTACAAAGTATACAAAAATAGGTCCTCACTCTGGGTTTTGAAAACCTTAATTGCATGAGTATTTTGGTATGATGAACATCTCTTGGGATAATTGGTACATTCGCCTGCCTGTGTACATGGCACTCAATCTGGGAATTCTCCTGCTGCACTGCCCCGACTGTCTATTTGACTGGTCAGAGGTTGGACAAAACTATCTCTTCTCCCTCATATTGATGGTCTCTCTCTGGGAGGGCAACTCGCATATCCATAGTTATCTGAGTTTAAGATTCCCATGGCTAGCGTATCCTGTGTGGAGGACAGTAGCAGGAGTACTATCTGCAACGTTTTACAGTACCTTGATTGTCGTGCTGGCCTACTTCGGTTTTTTCATTTTACTGCATGGATATAAGCTGGAAGAACAGCTTCCCACGATCATCAATACGATAGAGTTTTCGCTAGGGATCACATTCATCATTACCCTCTTCTTGCATACGCATTCTTTTCTTTTCAACTGGCGGGAAGCGGCTGTCCGAGCCGAAAAATTGAAGAAAGAGCAAATCGCGACCAAGTATACGACGCTGACACAGCAGCTCAATCCGCATTTCCTCTTCAATAGCCTCAATGTCCTTAATGCATTGGTTTATCAAAGTCCCGATCAGGCCTCTGCTTTTATCCAAAAACTCTCCAGTCTTTACCGCTACATGCTCGATTTGGCGATGGAGGAGGTCGTACCACTTAGTGAAGAGATCGAAGGTGTACGTAACTACGCTTACCTAGTGAAGATGCGTCATGGAGAATATCTTCATATCGATTGGCAAGTCCCCGAAAATACCAAAGGGTTTATTCCCCCCCTTTCCCTTCAGATGATGATAGAAAATGCCATCAAGCACAATGAAATCTCGAAGACTTATCCCTTGAGCATAGAAATAAAAGAAGTGGGAGATGAATTGTGGATCAGCAATCAGATCCAGTTAAAAAGAGATCCTGAGCCTTCCAGTGGAAAGGGATTAAAGAATATTGGTGCGCGATACGAGTTGCTGGGACAGGGCTTGCCTCACTTTGAAGAGGTCGAAGGAATCTTCATCGCAAGACTCCCCATTTTGCGTTAGAGGCAGATCATTTGGTCGGAGAGAAAGGGGGATAGGTAGAAATGACCTTCTTTTGAATTGCAAAGGTGCAACCCTTGATTTACTTTTAGGATCATGATTTTAGGAAACTGTTTAAGTTGTGATGCTGAAACAAGATCTAGCGACAGTTAAACTGTAACAAAATCATGCATAATGACCATAAGTGATTTTCTACACAACGAAACAATCTGGAACAATCTGTGGTGAATCGTGACAAGATTCATTGTGAGAAAAAAAGATCGTAGGTTTACATTAAAGATCATCAAGAATGAGTGGATTTCGTATTTTTTATGTAGAGATGTCGACTTACTGCGTCTCCACATAGAAAATAAATCCCATTTAAATGGATTCGTGATAATCACCATTGAAGAGAGAAAATCAACCAAGTAGAGCACAAATTCCATCCTAATTTGATTCTGACGACTTAATCCTAATATTGAAACAATTTATGAGAAATGTATGGCTAGGGGCAATCCTGCTGGTTTTGAGTAGCGGTCTGCAAGCACAGGAAGCTGTGTGGCTGATGCTCACAGACAAAGGCCCTCAAGTATCCGAACAACTCGCACATCCTGAACATATCCTTAGCAAGACAGCCTTAGCGATGCGTGCCGCCAAGGGAATCGCTCTGACATTCGAAGACCTTCCCGTCTATTCTACTTACGCTGATCAGATTGCAGCTACGGGACTTCAGATTGTCGGTAAGTCTCGTTGGTTAAACGCCGTGGCTGTACAAGGACAGCCCAGCCAGCTTCAGGCTGCGACCTTACTTCCCTTTGTCAATGGACAAACAGCTTGTGCAACGTTTACGACGCATGGTGCAGGGCAAGAAGAGAGACTGAATCCTGATTTTGATGGGGCAGAAGCTTACGGTAAAGCTGAGCGTCAGGTCGAGATGCTCAATCTGATTGCTTATCATGAAAAAGGAATGACAGGCAAAGGCGTACGCGTGGCTGTATTTGATGCAGGTTTTCCTGGTACAGATACGATCCCTGTTTTTAAGAAAATGAGAGATGAGAATCGTCTATTGGCTACCTACGATTTTGTAGAGAATGATCCTTTTGTCTTTCACAAGAGCTCACATGGTACACAGGTACTCTCCACCATCGCCGCCTATCTCCCTGGGAAGATGATCGGTACAGCGCCCGATGCTTCCTTTGTCTTGTGTCGCACAGAGAACTCAGGCTCGGAGCGCCACGTGGAGGAATACAATTTCATGAAAGCCGTAGAATTTGCTGACTCTGTAGGGGTAGACATCATCCATGCTTCGTTGGGATATACCACTTTTGACGAAGGAGAAGGAGATTACACCTATGAAGATATGGACGGAAATACAGCCATTACGACGAAGGCTGTGGATATGGCAGCTGCTCGTGGGATCTTGGTTACGATTTCTGCTGGGAATGAAGGCAGCAGCAGATGGCACTACATCGCAGCCCCTTGTGATGCAGATACCGTCCTTTGCGTAGGGTCTGTAGACAAGTATACCCAGCACTCTCGCTTCTCTTCTTATGGTCCTACTTATGATGGTCGCATCAAGCCAGATGTGGTAGCACTAGGTACACGTACGACCCTCGCTAGCCCCAGAGGAACACTCACCGCAGGAAATGGTACTTCTTATGCAGGACCTTTGATGGCAGGTTTTGTGGCTTGCCTGAAGCAGGCGCATCCCGAAAGCTCACATACAGAAATCATCCAGGCAGTTCGACTTTCAGGAGATCAAGCTTGGAGCCCAGACTCTGCCTATGGTTATGGTGTCCCCAACGCACTGGTAGCAGATGAATATCTGTCTTCTGGGAAGAACCTAGACAAAGTAGTCGTAGCCGTAGGAGAAATGCCGCTGAGAGGGAGAAAGCCTCAGACATCTGTCGCGTCCTCTCAAGTGAAGTTTACCACCAATCCTGTTTCTAAAGTAGCTGTCAAAGGGAAGAAGCTAAGCGTGGCAACAGGTAATGAGGCAAAAATCGAAGAGATGGTGATCATGAAAGGTGATCAGCAAGTCGTCATCCCTGCCAAAAATATGAAAGTCAAAACGACTTCTGCCAAGATCAAAACAAAGTATTGGTTGGCAGGTGATTATTATATCACAATCAAAACGGATAAATACAAAGAAATCATCCCTTTCAAGATCCAGTAGGAATCCTATAAAGAGATGAATATGTAGGGCGCTCATCTAAGCGTCCGATGGGGAAGACTAAAAAAATAGACGAAAAGTGGCGTGCTTTTCGTCTATTTTGTCTAAGTAGGTGTCCTTACATGGGAACTATACGTAATTCCCCAACGTCCTATTTAAGTATCCATGTCTATTTAAACCTGCACTACGATGATTTCAGGAATTTTTTCAGGTATCTCGACGTACTTTTCAGCCTTTCGCTTCATCAGTAAGCACAATCTCTGGTCAAAAGCTACCCTATCTGGCTTGATTAGTTTAGGAGTAGGAGCTGTATTGTTCATGAGTTTTGGTACGCTGGGAAGCTATGCACTAGATCGTTTCTTCGCTATTTTTTGCGACGGCTGGCTTCAGACAGATTGGGGCTGTGAGGCTGCCTCTTTTTTACAAGACTCTTGGTTTAGTGCGATTCTGAGTTTTGGTATCTCCTTGGTCGTTGTACTGTTTCTTTTCAAATACATTGTCAGTATCGTTTTATCTCCCTTTTTGAGTACATTTTCGGAGCAGGTAGAATATCAGATTAATGGAAATAAGCCAGGAGAGGTTTCTTTTCAGGACTCGATGAAGGATATTATGCGAAGTCTAAGGTTGGCCCTTCGCAATGTGATTCGAGAGCTATTCTGGATCTTGGTATTCAACATTGCAGGTTTATTCATCCCAGTTGTAGGGAGTATCCTGAGTATGGTCGGCATCTTTTTCTTTCAATCCTACTTTGCTGGTTTTGGGAATCTAGACTTGATTTTGGAACGGAGGAGATTGAACGTAAGTCAGCGTGTTCGCTACATCCGAGCGCACAAAGGGATGAGTATAGGCAATGGAGCCCCCTTTCTCTTATTGTCTTTGGTTCCTGTCATTGGCTGGTTTCTGGCGCCTATTTTGGGCGTGACAGCAGCTACCTTGGCATTCTTAAAAGATGAAGAGAAAAAGCAGCGAGTAGGGTAGGCCACGATAAGATGCAAGGGGAGAACGTCCTTCTTGTAATCAAAAAGAAACTCGTCCCTATGAAGGGGACGAGTCATCATGTGTCTTTTCTTAAACTCTTGGTCTAATAGGGCCAGATAATAATATCTGAGTTGCAAGGGGGAACTTGTAGGTTAAAAGAAATCATGAACCATGAATTTTGTAACGGAGTTTCTTTTAAAAGCACAATTTTCGTGCCCGATTCTTCGCAAATAGCCAAGATGCCTTTCGTAAGTTAAGAATCGCTCCTTTTCAGTAGAAAAATAGGACTCATCTGAAGACTTTGGCGATTGAATTGAATATCAGGGTATTATTCTTCATCTCTTCGTACCTTTTACGTGTGAACGCTTGTTTGCTGTAAGGTTGGGCGTCAAGCTTCAAGAAGAAACCTCTGTCTGAAGCATAGGGATAAATAGAAACTCAATCTTGTGTTTCACTCCTGATATCAAGTGTCCGATAGGCGATAAACTATTGGGACAAAAAAGAGTATATTTGTATAGAGTTTAAAAGACGTAAAAACTCGGGCTTCTTTTTATGACCTAAAATGTTTTATCTATAAGTTATGTCAAAGACAATTCAAATTACAGACGCCAACTTTGAAGAGGCAGTACTAAAGTCTGATTTGCCTGTTTTGGTTGATTTCTGGGCTGCTTGGTGTGGACCGTGTAAGGCCATTGCCCCCGTACTAGAAGAAATGGCTGAGGAGCTAGATGGGCAAGTAGTGATTGGAAAGCTGGATGTAGATGCCAACCCTACGATTTCGGGAGAGTTTGGTGTGATGAGCATCCCTACCTTGCTCGTATTCAAGAATGGAGAGATGGTAGATCGTCATGTAGGTACTGCACCCAAAGCGATCTTGACCAATAAGCTGATGGCACATGTGAGTGCTTAATGCTGATTCGGTAAACATATTGAGATCTAAGACCATGTTTGAAACCTCAAATCTGCGAAAAGTTTGCGCTTTCAGAACCTGAACTTCATCTATTTTGATCGATTTAGCCCCACTAAATCTCACAAAATAGCTTTCGTCAGAACCTAAAATCTCTGCTTTTTAGCTAGATTTTCATTGTTCCAAACATGATCTAAAAATCGGGCTTACTCCTAGGAGCAAGCCCGATTTCTTTTATCATATACTTCAATCCCTCGTTGATGCTTATGCTACATGTGTCTGCATCAGCATAGAAGTCACGCTATGGATCTTATTTTTTAGGTCCTTTCTGTGGACAATGAAATCCAGAAATCCGTGTTCCTGCAAGAATTCTGATCGCTGAAAACCTTCGGGAAGATCCCTTCCGATAGTCTCCTTGATCACACGTGGACCTGCAAATCCGATGAGTGCTTTAGGCTCAGCGATGTTGAGATCACCTAGCATGGCGAAGCTGGCTGTGACGCCACCCGTCGTCGGATCTGTCAAAAGGGAAATATAAGGAAGCTTGGCATGTGCTAGGCGCGTCAGTTTTGCACTGATCTTTGCCATCTGCATCAAACTGAGCGCACCTTCCATCATACGAGCCCCCCCACTTTTAGAGATCATAAGGAAAGGTGTCTGCTTCTTGAGGCTCGTATCTATACCACGCGCGATCTTTTCTCCTACGACAGAACCCATACTTCCGCCGATAAAACGAAAATCCATGACGGCAATGGTGATCGGCATTCCGTGAATTTTGCCTGTACCTACTCTCACCGCATCTGGTAAGCCTGTCTTTTGGTGTGTGGACTTGATGCGTTGGGTATATTTTTTGGTGTCTTCGAACTGGAGTGGATCAGCTGAAATCAGATTTTCGGCTACTTCTTCAAACATTCCTTCATCAAACAGAATCTCGAAGTACTCTTCACTGCCGATCTTCAGGTGATGATCACAGTGCATGCATACATATTGATTCAGTCTTAACCCCTTGGTTTGGAGCGCCTTCTTACAGTTGGGACATTTCTTCCAAAGGCCCTCAGGCGTATTGTTTTTGTCCTCTGTTTTGGTCCTAATATTGTCTTTAACACGCTTAAACCAGCTCATAAGTGTTTAGTAAAATGTCGTGTACAAAGGCTTAATCTATCTCTCAATGAGATACTTTTTCTCTATTGGGAATAGTAGAAATTATCTTTTTTTATTCTCCAAATACTTGAAAATCAGGAAAATAAAAGATACTTCTTTTTTCTTAAGCTACAAAGATACATAAAAATAGGACTTTGACTGTAGGGAATTGGTCTAAAGAAGCGTTCAAAATTAACTTCCCTTCTAATCCTTGATTTTTCTTCCTTAAATATGCGATGTTTTCTCTTGATTTAGATTAACATTCCCATCAGCCTAGGGATAGGTTCATTTTTTATCCTTCTCCTGAAAAAGAGAAAAATCCTGAGATGGTTTATGATTCGCATATACAAAAGCTAATTTTTTTTGAAAAAAATCTCCACAACTATTATTGAAAATAATCTTCTGGTAATCAGATCATTAATATATGTGTTAAAATAGCTATAGGTACATTTTGATATGTTTTCCCGTTACGGAAGTATAAGGTTCATTTGATAGATTCAAAAACCTATTTATCTTAATGATTGCTTAACAAATGAGCAATCTTGTAATAAGGGCGTCTGCGCTTGACCAAACTACTGCGACAGATGTCTTTGTACATCGTTCTTTTCACATTGTTCTAATCACACTCTAACGCTTTATTACATGAAAAGATTAGTACTCCTACTGGGGCTGCTGAGCTTGGGGCTTACTATTGCCTTTGCTCAGACAACAGTATCCGGAAAAGTTACTGATTCTGAGTCAGGAGACCCATTAGAAGGGGTTGCAGTCCTGATTAAAGGAACAACAATCGGTATGTTTACCGATGAAAACGGGGATTATAAAATCGAAATTCCCGCCACTGCCGAGGGAGATGCTACCCTCATCTACACCTACGTAGGAAAGGCCACTTCAGAAGAAGCTATTGCAGGTCGTACTACAATCAACGTGGGCATGAAGCCTGACGCACTCGTACTTGACGAGGTAGTCGTGACGGCACTGGGTATCACCAAAGAGAGAAAAGCTTTGGGATACGCGATTCAGGACGTTGATGGTGGAGAAATTCAGGCAACAAATGCTACGAGCTTTATCGACGGATTGAACGGTAAGGTATCTGGTGTAAACATTATCAACACTTCTGGTGCTGCAGGTGGTTCTTCACGTGTGATTGTACGTGGACAGAATTCATTGAGTGGCAACAACCAAGCGCTTCTTGTAGTAGATGGTGTAAAAATCAACAACTCTGAGACTGCGACAGAAGGACGTACTGCTGGTGTGGCATTGTCCAACCGTGGGATGGACTTGAACCCTGACGACATTGCGAATGTAACGGTACTGAAAGGTGCTGCTGCAACTGCACTTTATGGTGCGGATGGTTCTCGTGGTGTAGTATTGATTACAACTAAGAAGGGAGCGAAAAACTCTCGTGCACGTGTAGATGTAAGCTCTACTTTTACTTGGAAGGAAGCTAACCAGTTACCTGCGCTACAAAATACCTATGCACAGGGTGTTTCTGGTACTTGGTTAGGACCTGACGCGGCTGGTTTCTTCAAAGCAACGAGCTGGGGACCTGCGATTGATACGATGCGTTATGATGGTAGCGCCTATCCTTGGGATCCCAATGGACGTCTGGTAAGCCAGAACGATCCTAGTGCAGGTGCAGCTGTTGTCCCCTATGACAACTTGGGTACATTCTTCCAGAGAGGATTTGGTAACCAGACAAACCTTGGGCTTTCTGGTGGTAACCAGTATGCGACTTATCGTTTCTCTGCTTCTAACTACAGCGAGCAAGGGATTATTCCTAACAACACATTCCGTCGTACGACTGTGGGCTTGACTTCTTCTGCTGACATGTTCAATGGCAAGCTGAAGATGCAGTCTAACTTCAACTTCACCAATTCTGGTGGTTCACGTATTCAGCAGGGATCTAACATCTCAGGTATCATGCTTGGTCTGCTTCGTACACCTCCTACATTTGACAACACAAATGGTCTAGGTGCAGAAGAAGCTGTAAATAATCCTGCTTCTTACACGCTTCCTGACGGGACACAGCGTAACTATCGTGGGGGTGGTGGATATGACAACCCTTACTGGATTGTCAACAACACGCCATTCAATGATGTTGTAAACCGTGTACGTGCGAGCATCTCTTTGGAGTATGAAGTTGCTCCTTGGTTGTCACTTGCCACAAACATTGGTTCTGATGCTTATGGTGATGATCGTATTCAGCGCTATGAGATTGGTTCTCGTGGAGCACCTGCTGGACAGGTTATCGAAGACCGTATTTCATTCCGTCAATTGGATGCTTACTTCTTCGCTAGAGGTAACACAGATATCGGAGATACGAAGTTGAACTTTACTTACAACTTAGGTAGCAACATCTTCAACACTCGTTTCTCTCGTCTGACTGTACAGGGTGATGGACTGAACTTCCCTGGTTTCGCTGAGTTGAGTAACACAGCTACGAAGGCAGTATTCCCAACATTGACTCGCCAGAGATCCTTTGCAGTATTTGGTGACGTTGGATTTGGATACGATGACTTCATCTATGTGAATGCGACACTGCGTAGAGATTATCTTACTACACTAGATGTCCCTTCTGCAGAATTTGATCCTAATGCGATCAGTGTAACCTATCCTTCTGTAAACATGAGTTTCGTATTCTCCGAGTTGATGGAGCCTTCCAGCACCTTCACTTTCGGTAAGTTCTTGATTTCTTATGCTACAGTAGGTAATGGTCCTCCAACTGCTTACAGCACATCTACCCCGTTTGTACCTAGTGCGCCTAGCGATGGATGGACAAATGGTTTGAACTTCCCCTTTGGTGGTATCTCTGGTTACACTTTGAGCAACACACTGGGTAACACGACATTGACGCCTGCCTTCACTAATGGTCTAGAAGTAGGTCTTGACCTGCGTTTCTTTGACAACCGTGTAGGTGTAGACTTCACATATTATTCACGTCAGTCAATTGACGAGATCCTAGCTGTATCACTTCCTCGTTCTACAGGATATTCTGGTGCGGTATTGAACTCTGGACAGTTGACGACCAATGGATTTGACGTTGTATTGAATCTTGCGCCTATCAGAACAAAGAATCTGACTTGGGACTTGAACTTGAACTTCACACGCTACCGTACAGTCGTAGACAAACTAGCTGACGGTGTAGAGACACTCTTCTTGGGTGGATTTACAGGTACAGGTATCTACAACTTGGCTGGACAGCCATATGGACAGATCTATGGTGGTGCCTTCATGCGTGCCAACACAGCTGACGGAAAGGCATTTGATATTGACATGCCTTACAACCCAGACGGAGCGATCATCATCGATGACGATCCAGCATCTGCGACTTTCGGATTCCCATTGGCGGATCCATTGCCACGTAACTTGGGTAACACGAACCCTGACTGGTTGCTAGGTATCAACTCTAACTTGACATACAAAGGACTTACGTTCTCATTTGTATTTGACATCAAGCAGGGTGGATCTATGTGGAACGGTACACAAGGTGCTTTGACTTTCTTCGGTGCAAGTCAGTTGACAGAAGATCGTGATGCGTTTGGTGCGCCATTGACTGAGGATGCGTTCGTATTTGGACGTGACGACAGCAAGTTTGGTGACAAGTTTGACTATGACGATCAGGGTGCAATCAAGGAATCTGATGGATCTGCCAACGACATCAAAGTTGGATTGACTGAAGATTGGTACCTCGGAAACGGTGGTGGTTTCGGTGACGTAGACGAAGGCTTCGTACAGGATGCTTCTTTCTACCGTCTGCGTGTAGCTTCTTTGAGCTATGCACTACCTGCTTCTATCTTGAGCAACACGCCATTCTCTAGACTAGACATCAATGTTACAGGTCGTAACTTGTTGCTCTTCACTCCCTATGAAGGAGTAGACCCTGAGACAAGCTTGTTGGGATCTGGAAGTAACGGACAAGGTTTTGACTACTTCAACATGCCTGGTTCGCGTAGCTATGCTGTAGGTATCAACTTGTCATTCTAGTGAAGATCGAAGTTTCAATTTTTTATCAAGAACAATGAAGAAAATTAAAATATTCTCGTTGGCCCTTTTGCTTCTCTCTGGATGGATGACATCTTGTGAGCAGTTCTTGGGGGGGATCAACGTAAACCCAAATAACCCGACGGTAGCGACGCCTGCGATTTTGCTGCCTTCTATTGAGGCCCGTTTGGCCTATGTAATGGGAGGAGACGCCTCTCGCTACTTGAGTATCTACACACAGCATGTAGATGGAGCTGGTCGCCAGTTTGCTGTAATCCAAGATTATGGTATCGCGACGACTGACGTCAATACGATGTGGGGGACGAACCTCTACGCAGGTGTATTGACAGATGTCCTTGAACTGAAGAAGCTTTCTGAGACAGATGGTTTGAACCATTATCTAGGAGCTGCGCAAGTACTGGAAGCCTATGCCCTTTTGTTTATCACAGACACTTGGGGAGACGCGCCTTACACGGATGCACTTCAAGGTGTAGACAACTTACAGCCTGGTTTCGATACGCAGGACCAACTGTACAACACGGTATTTACTTTGTTGACGAGTGCTAAAGGTAACCTGAGTTCGGCTGATGGTGGTAGCCAAGTTCCTGGTGGTGACGACTTCATCTTCGGAGGAAGTACGGCTTCTTGGATTCAGTTTGCCAACTTCATCGAGGCGCGTGCGAATCTACACTGGTCCAAGACAGGTGGAACTTCTAGCCTAGATGCAGCAATCTCTGCCCTTGGGGGATCATTTACTGCGAATGCTGAAGGTGCGTACTTCCCATTTAGCACGGCTCCTACAGAGACGGCTCCATGGTACCAGTACAACGAGCAGCGTCGTGACATTGCGATTGGTGATTCTTACGTCGATTTGATGAACTCATTGAATGATCCACGTGTAGCGGTTTATGGTGCTGTATTGGACAACGATCACCCACTGTTCATCCGTGCGCGTAATTATCCATTGGGAACGTACAAGGAAGTACAGTTCATGCTGGCTGAGGCCAACTTCCAGAAGGGTGAGCAAGCGGCTGCTTATACAGCTTACATCAATGCGATTACAGCTGACTTCCAAGAGTTGGAAGGTTTGGGACTTTTGACTTCTGCTGATCTTGATACTTATATCGGACAGGCTGAAGTAGATCCAGGAGAAGCAAACTTGACACTGGAAGACATCATGACGCAGAAGTACATCGCGATGTTTGCTGATCCTGAGGTATTTGTTGACTGGCGTCGTACAGGTATTCCTGCTTTGACTCCAAACTCTGGAACGCAGGTACCTCGTCGTCTACCTTATCCTGAGCAGGAGATCCTGTTCAACTCTAATACACCTACTCAGTTGACGATTTATGATCGTGTGACTTGGGACAACTAAGAAGGTAACTAAACATAACGCTTGACATAAGGAAGCGGCCGCTGTCTGACAGTGGCCGCTTTATTTGTATGGGTAATTGTGTGAATCTGATGAGTAATTTTGGGAAAAGTTGGGTAAAAAAGTGGAGTATATTTTAATTATTGGATATGAAAAAAAATTCATTTGTTAAAAAAATTGAGAAAAATATATGTCTCAACCTTGAGCAAAGTGTGCAATAAATGTGAGAAATTAATTTTCTGATTTTCAGTTTTTTAAGGAGTATTGGGGGATAAAAAATGGAATTCTTTATGTCATTATGGCAACCTAAGCGGTTTACTTTGGCGTTTGATTGAATAAATTTATGACATAAATTAAAGGCTGCTTTCTACAAATTATCTTTGTAAATAGCACGTTACACGTTCTTTTTCAGATTCTTACGTCAAACTAAAGCGTTATTAAATGAAAAGAGTTTTATTCCTAATCGGAGTATTTGTGCTTGGCTTGCAAATAGCTATGGCACAAATGACAGTCTCAGGTACTGTCACAGATACCGATACGAAGGAGCCCTTGGAAGGCGTAGCCGTCTTGATCAAGGGTACGACGATCGGTATGTTTACCAACTCAGAGGGTAAGTATGAACTAGAAGTTCCTAGTGATGGAGCAGTTCTACTTTTTACTTTTGTGGGTAAGCAAACAGTAGAGGAGCCTATCAACGGTCGTACAAGCATCGACATTGAGATGGGAGAAGATCCTCTTTTGCTTTCAGAAGTAATTATCTCTGGTCAGGGGGTAGGTATCGAGAAGCGTCGTCTTTCTACTACTTTGGAAGTGATTACCTCTGAAGATATTGAGAAAACACCGCTTACTCAGCTAGACCAAGTCCTACAGTCCAAGCTTCCTACGGCTCAGATCCAGCTATCTTCTGGACAGCCCGGTACAGCTTCTATCATCCGTGCACGTGGACCCGTATCTGCTGCACGTGGTACGACACCTGTAATCTATATTGACGGTGTACGTGTAGACAACTTGAACGGTAACCCTGAAGTAAACCAGGGAACAGGTGGTGCAGCTTCTTCTGTACTGGCTGACCTTCCGATCGAGAACATCGAGCGTATCGAATTCCTTAAAGGTGGTGCTGCAACTACACTTTATGGTTCTGACGCAGCAAACGGTGTACTTCAGATCTTCACCAAAACAGGTAAGTCTGGACGTCCACGTGTCAACGCTCAAGTACAATTGGGTAGCATCGTAGGTACAACTGACTTCCTACGTTTCGAAGAAACTGCAGACTTGATTTTTGAGCCAGGTTTGCTACAGTCTTACCGTATGGGTATTGAAGGAGGAAACGAAGGTGTTTCTTATTCTTTTACGGGTAGCGGATACCACGACGATGGTTTCAATACAGTAAATGAGCAGGAGCGTTATAGCTTCCGTAACACGTTGTCAGCAAACTTGACAAAAGACCTGAAGTTTACATCTTCTAATGGATACTCTCAACTTGCCTATACGCGTGATTACAATGCAAATACAAGTCGTGCACGATTCGCAAACGCGGAATCTGGAGACTTTGGTGTATTGGATACATTGAATCAAGACGCATTTAACTCTGTCAAAGAACTTGTAAATCTACAGGGTGAATTGACAAATATTGTAGACCGTGTTCGCCGTTTTACTACTGCTAATAGCTTGACTTGGAATATTTCTCCTAAGTTCGTAGCACAGGTAGGATTTGGTGTGGACTTCCGTAAGAATACTTACACAGAAGTATCTACAAATGCGCTATTGGTAGCTCAAGGATCTGTTTCTCCAGGAACAAACGATCAGGGCTTTATCGCTGTCGCAGAGCGTGAGTTCTTGAGCTCTACAGGTAATTTCAACTTCGTGTACACAGAAGAGGTCGGTAACTTCTCTTTCATTACGACTTTGGGTGGTCAGTACTTCCGTACTTCTGACGACCAGTTGGGATACTCTGGTAGTGACGTAGCAGAAGGTTCTTTGACGATTGGTAACGCAGCGGAGAGAAACTTCGACGCGGACGCACCTTTCAACGAAGCATTGACTAACGGTGGTATTTACGTAGCAGAAAACATCGGGATCAAGGATCGTTTCTTCATTGAATTGGGTGTACGTGTAGATGCAAACTCTGCATTTGGTGAGGACATTGGCCCACAGGCATTCCCCAAAGTAGGTATTAGCTACAACATCTCTGAAGAGGACTGGTTCGTAAACGCGATCCCTACAACTGCAATTTCTTACGCGAAGATTCGTGCAAACTATGGTGAGGCAGGTCTATTCCCTACGCCATTCTCTCGTGACCGTCTGTTGGTTGTAAATCCATTCAACGGAAACAAAGCATTGACATTTGGTAACCCTGGTAACTTAAACCTTGGTCCTGAGCGTACACGTACGATTGAGGCAGGTTTGGACTTGGGCGCATTGAACGGGCTCATCAGCTTGGAGTTCACTTACTACAATGCAACGACAGTAGACGCGATCTTCTCTCCACCACAGGCACCTTCTACAGGACAGCTTGCACAGGATTTCAACATTGGTGAGATCAACAACGAAGGTATTGAGAGTGCGTTGACGATTCGTCCGATCAAGACAGCTGACGTAGACTTGAGTTTCACAGTTTCTTTGAACACAAACCAAAACATTGTAACAAGCAATGGTGGTACACCTGAGTTCGTAGTAGGTGGATTTACCTTCCTAGGGTCTTTCATCAAGGACAGCTTGCCTTTGGGTTACTTCCGTGGTGCAAATCCTGTTTTCGACGAGACAGGTGCTTTGGTAGATGTAGAGCGTAACGCAAACCTAGGTACGCCTTGGGCGACTACTTTCGGTACGTTTGCTATCAACTTCCGTTACAAGAAACTCTCTGCCTTCATCAACAGCTCTTACCAAATGGGTGCTCAAGGTGTAAACGTAGACGACGTACTGCGTTACTTCAATGACTTGGGAACTGGAGAGATTGTGAACTCTACCAATGTACCTGAAGCAGCCTTCGGTAGCAGCTTCTTTGACATTGCAGGTGTCTGGGTAGAAAATACTGACTTCTTCAAGATTCGTACAATTTCTTTGTCTTACGACTTCGGAAGCCTCGCGAATAATGCCATCAAAGGTCTGAGAGTTGGATTCAATGCTCAGAACCCTTTCAACTTTGTCACATCTAACTTCGATCCAGAGGTAACAGGTGCAAACATTGGTGAGCAAGGACGTTTCTCTGCTGGTGGTTTCGGATTCGGTACTGAGTCACCGCCACGTATGTTCATCGGTAGCGTAAACATCAGCCTGTAATTCACGCATTATTTCAAAGAAATCGTTTTTTATCATGAATAAATCATTCCTTAAAATATCAGCGATGTTGTTGGCGGTTATGCTGACCATCACATCCTGTGAGTTGCTTGACGGTATCGTTGAGCCTCCGATCAACCAGGACTTGACTGAAGAAGCTGTACTAGGTGTTGCAGGATCGGGTCAGCAAGTACTGAATGGTGTAGAGCGTCAAGCTGCGCTTTACTTGAATGAGATTCTTCCTATCTCAGAGATCGCGTCTGACAACTACACAAATACACGTACGTTCTACAACCAGTTCTTGGATCGTCTAGACATCGACTTTACGGACGATGACTTGGAAGATACGCACTTTGACCTCGCACGTATGAGCGAGTTGGCATTGTTCGGCTTGAATACCATTCTTCCTGGCGACCCTGCTGCTGACGCTGTTGTAGAAGGAGAACTTCGTTTCTATTCTGGATATGCGCGCCTAGCCATGGCTGAGATCTTTGGTGCTCTTCCTGGTGAGCCTAATGGCCCTGTAGTTTCTGAAGAAACACACCTACAAGCTGCAATTACTGAGTTCCAGGCAGTTGTAAATCTTGCTGGCGCAGGTTCTTTTGCTAAGACTTCTTCTTTGATCGGTCTTGCACGTGCTTACCGTCTATTAGGTGACCGTGACAATGCGGCTAACTTCGCTGAGCAGGCGATCGCTGAAGGTCCTGACCACCTACGTGAGATCCAGTTTGACTTCAACAATGGTCCTACTAGCAACATGCAGAACGCATTGTATGACCGTGGTACGTTTGATGACCTACAGCCCCTGCCTCGTCTAGACTTCCTAGATCCTAAGTACTCTTTGATCGGTGGTACAGCTGAATCTCCAGCTGCGCTTGTGAAGATCGAAGAAGCGCACTTGATTCTTTGTGAGGCGCAGATTGCTCAGAATTCTTTGGCTGACGCTCAGCAGACAATGAAGGACATCATCGGATTGGTTGCTACACGTCGTACACTTTCTCTCGATGACAATCGTGAAGGACGTACGCATAACGACGAAGGATCTCGTCCTGACTCTACTGATGTATTAGTGAAGGCTTCTGAAACTGATATGGAGCGTGCAGGTCTAGTACTTGACCGCCAAGGTGATAACATCGAAGTTCCTGTTGTATCTGGTACTTCTGTAACAGAGGCGATGGTAGACGCGATTGCTTCTCAAGACGAAGCTTATGAAGTATTGTACCTGATGCGTCAGGAGATCTTCATGGCTGAAGGTCGCCGTATGACAGACCTAGGTATCCGTCTGGTTGTCTCTTTCATTGAAGTACAAAACAACCCCAACGTAAGCGAAGGAGATCCATCTACGACAGCAAGTCTTCCTCCTTATATTGATGCGATCAAGACAGAGTTGGATGAGATTCAATCCTACGATCGTAACGGTCAATCTCCTCGTGTTTGTACGATCAAGCACAACTTGAACGCTATCTTGGTAGCTAACAAGTCTGAGGCACTTCCTTTTGAGTAAGGAAATGTATACAGCAGGTTGATACCTGATAGATAAAAAAGAGCTGTCCAGTTTGGGCAGCTCTTTTTTTATTGGATAAACTACATATATCAGTTGTACAGGTTTGTCAGAAAAGTATAGTGCCTCTAATGTTAGGTTAGTGATTGTCTCAGTGAATAGCCCAAGAATCTACATGGGGCCAAGGTATTACAAAATTGTTAATAGAATTTTGAAGAGATTGACTGACAATCATAATTATTGCAAAATATGCAATGCCCTTATTGTTTCATTTGAAGAATGATTAATTATGTAGGGAAAAGAGGTTATATTTGAAAATTAATCAAAAAATACTATATTAGGATTATAGCATAAACTAACATTAGTTAGGAAGGTATATAGAAAATCCCCACATGTATATACCATTCCTATATCCTCTCAACCGCAAAATTCTTCTGACTCTGTTTACCAGAGCCAGCCATATACTACTGTAACACTAAATATTGTTCCCTATGCTACTAAAACATTTATTGGCAAGGATCGGGACGATCTTTGTCGGTATCACTACTGCATTATGGCTATTTTGTGTGATTCTAGAAAGGTTAAAAATAATGACTTTTCCCGCTGATCATCCTACATGGTCTTATATAGCCTCGATTTTGATCTGCTGTACGCTTACGGCTATAGTGGTCTTTTGGAGCCATTATCTCAACCGACCCATTGTTTTTTCTCAAGGTTACAAGAAGGTTCGTTCCAATTTGTATCGTATCGATAACTACACTAGAAATTTTCGAAAAGAGAAAAGCTATTTCAAAATGATGTTCATCGATTGGAGAATGCAAACAGAATCCAGAAAACTGAGAAAAGTAGATGCAGGAAAAATTACGGTTGAAGCTAAACAGGTGTATGATTATGGACTCTACGTTTTTAGGAGTATCATTAGCCTTCTACAGGAGGGGGATGAGTACATTGGTTTATGTGATATGAAATTCTGGTGGTCTGTAGATTTCGGGAGCGGCTACTTTATGCCAGAGAATCTAAAGGCGAGCAATCGAGGAGTAAAAATCAAGCGCATCATTATCGTCAAGTATACAGAAGTATTTGGCAATGATAAGATTGATGAACGCAATGAAATCATTCGGGTAGCTACACACCTGAAGGAATTAGCAAAATCCAATGAGTCAGAATTTCATCAAATGGAGACTTTCTTTTATCTGCATGATGATGCCGCTTATCGATCGAGTTATCCAACCTCTTTCGCTCTGATCCAAAGTCCCAAGCACAACGATTATTTGGTCATGGAACCTAAGTTGGAAAATGAGGTGTATGACAACTCAGTCGGTATGTACTTTAGTTCCAAGGGAGAGAACAAAGCCTACAGAGATCGAATGGCTAAGTTTGAGGAACTCTATCGCTCCAAAGATCGAATCAAGACGATAGACCAAATGGTCGAAATACTTAAGACCGAGACTAAAACACAATAAAGACTCCTAGGGTCAACACATCTATTGCTCTATATGTATGGATACTACGTGTAGGGCAATAGCTTTTTATTGGGGGCCAAATCGAGAAGGTCTTTTCTTTACCTCTTGAATTTCGATAGGTCGGATTTTAGAGAGATTTTCACTTTCTCCCTATGTTCTCATTTCTATTCATCCTACTCTGAGTCAGGGGGCATTTTCTCCCCTTGCATGCGTGCTGCCACCAACGCCTGAAAGAAAATCTCCTGTGCAGGCTGCGTCAAGTAAAATGTATTCTGGATGTACAGCAAAGTCAAATGCTCCGTAGGCGTTATTCCTTTTCCATTTCTTGCGGATTCTAGGATCTTGTGGGCATCTTCTTTGGAAATTCTACCGTCACCTCGACCTTCTGTGAGTTGGGTCGCGAGCTCCAATAGTTGTCGGTCATAGCGCTGACCGTCGCGATAGAGATAGTAGCTAGACATTGCGGTAAGGGTTATTGTCCAAATGCATAATTGACAGAAACATGAGGAGTATACTGCAAAAACTCAGTATAGCTGATGGCAAAATCAAATTTGAAGGTCTTATAGTTGAGGCCTATGCCTCCAGATAGTAGGAGAGGAGCCGTACTTACCCCCAATCTTGCGTAGAGTACTTCATTGAGGGCGTATTCTATCCCCCCCTTAAAGGAAACGGGATGGTCGATGTCTTTTTGTACATCGAAGACGAGCAAGACTTGATCTGTAGGATAGTAAGCCAGTCCTGCTGTGATCACCGTAGGAAAGAACTCACGACTACCTAGTGCAGTTTCAAAACTAGATCTATTCGTATTGTAGATGCTGGTTCCTACTGAGAGTTGTTCAGAGATTTCAAAGTGCGCACCGAAATTGATGAAAAAGGTGGTGGCGGTACCATAGGTAGGGACAGATACCGTAGCCAGATTAGCTGTAGCTCCGATACTGATTTTGTCCAATACGGTAATCCCATAAGAAAGGCCTGCTGTATTTTCTCTATAGCCACTGAAGCCGTTGGACCCTAAAGAAAGTCCGATGGCTTGATTTTCATTGAGCGAGTAGAGGGCCCCAGCATTGCCAAATGTAAGCTCTGGTAAAAAGAACCGCTGCTCAAAATAAGCTCCTACGTCTAGCCCTGTACCTCCTGTAATGGCAGCAGGATTATGGAAGAGTGACCATACATTTCCCTTTACTGCGACAAAGGCATTACCCATACCGGCTACGCGGGCACCAATACCTGGAAGAGGATCTCCTTGCCCTCTAGCAGAGAGACACGCACCAAGGCAAAAAAGTAAGATAAGAAGAGGACGCTGGAACATAAAAGGAGACATTGGATGTATGCGTAAAAGAATGCTTGCAATACTCGAATGAAAGGTTCATGTCTGGGCAACAGCATCTCAAATAGTTGAAAGACGCGGTAAAGATAAACCTAACATACGCTTAAGGACCAGGACTAAGATCCATAAGGATATGAAGAATCAAGTCTACCAGCAGGGATAATGGCTATGAGAGCATGAACCCAAGAAAGCATCTCGCGAGATAGGAGATAGCGTGAACCTCATGAAGTCCAGAGGCTATAGGTACAAAATTTTAGCTGGTGTCACGTTGTGATAAGATCGAAAAGAGCGTATGTGAAAATTAAGGGAAGCTAATCTTTTTAAGGGAGAATTGAGTAGATTTTTTTTGAGAAAAATGCAGATCTCCTTTCTCGTAAAAGAAACAGAATATATGTAACGTTTATTGAGGAATTGAGTTAAAAAGGATCAAATCGTCCAATAATTTGGCTCAGTCATTATAGTGGAAAATAATTTTCCTTTTTCATGAAGAATAGGCAATACGAAGAAACACTGGCTCAACTCTATCAAATGCTTCCTATGTACCAACGGGAAGGAAAGAAAGCGATGAAGAAAGGGCTGGATAATATTTTGGATCTGTGCTGGGAAATGGGCTTGCCTCAGTGGAAGTTTAACAGCATCCATGTAGCAGGTACCAATGGTAAGGGTTCCGTCTCTGCTATGATCGCGAGTGTATTACAAGCAGCAGGTTTTAAGGTAGGAATGTATACATCGCCTCACCTGTTAGAATTTACGGAGCGTATCAGAGTCAATGGAAAAGAGATCCCTCAGGAAGATGTCGTAGAATTTGTGGATGCTTACACTTCTGTCATCCGTAGAATCGAGCCGAGCTTTTTTGAATTGACCGTAGCCATGGCTTTCGATTACTTTGCCGAACAAGAAGTGGACTTTGCTGTGGTTGAAGTAGGGCTAGGAGGTAGACTGGACTCTACCAATATCATTCGTCCTGAAGTCAGCGTTATTACCAATATTTCATGGGATCATATGGATATTTTGGGAGACACGCTGCCGCAAATTGCTTTAGAAAAGGCAGGGATTATCAAACCATATACACCTGTCGTGATAGGAGAAAGGAAAGATGAAACCGCACCTGTATTTATTGGGAAAGCGCATGCACTGCAAGCGGAGGCATTGTTTGCGGATAAGATCTTCGAGATTCAGACAGTAGATTTAGGCTTGGACCAGATGGATGCTACCGTACTCCATATCCCCTCCCAAAGCTCGATGAATGTCAAGATGGACCTAGGAGGTAAGTATCAAATTGAAAACCTTCGTACAGCGCTTTCTGCGCTAGATGTGTTACGCAACGATATCTGGGAAATACCACAAGAAGCCATCATCAAGGGCCTACAAAACGTCAAGGAGAATACGGGTTTTAGGGGGCGAATGGAGAGGTTACAAGAGAAGCCATTGGTAATTTGTGACACAGCGCACAACGAAGCAGGACTAGAGTCGGTGATTCAATACCTACTCAAGCAGGATTATGGCCAGTTACATATCGTCTTTGGGACTGTCTCTGACAAAGATCATCAAGCGATCTTGAAGCTACTCCCCAAGGAAGCGCATTATTATTTTGTAAAACCCCAAGTCCCCCGAGGGCTCAACGAGTTGACTTTGCGCTTGCGAGCAGAGGTATTCGATCTACACGGCAACAATTATAAAGATGTAGCGACAGGAATTGAAACAGCGTTGAGTCAAGCAAAAACTAACGACTGTATCTTCATCGGTGGAAGCACGTTTGTAGTAGCAGAGGCCCTTATGTACTGGCAAAGTATGACCGATATATCTCCGCTTTCTTTGTGAAGATTTTTGAAAATCAGGCGAGTACGTGATCTAGGCATGAGTTAGTTTTTTTACATGTAAAATTACGCATGTAAATCCGTGATGTTACTTGTAAAAATGGAAAGAACCCTCTTTCTTGCAACTAACTTCAATGCTCCTCTCCAATGGAAACCTCCTCTATAATTGCCGTAGTCGGCTTCGCTTTGGCGTCATACTCTGTAGTGGGTAATGATGTCATCCAAACCTTAGGTACATTCCTCACATCCAATGAAAAACGCCCTTGGTGGGTGCTATGGTTGTATGCAGGAGGTATCATGACTCTGATTCTCGTTTTGGGATACTTCGGTATGGGAGGATTCCTGGGTGGGAATGACGTAGCCTTCGACAGGCTCGATGGTATCATGGCCAAAATGGATGTCTCCCAAGAACTCAGCTTCTGGTACCTTCTGCCTCCTGCGATTCTCTTGTTTATCACTCGATTTGGAATTCCAGTAAGTACCACATTTCTGATTCTTACCTTTTTCTCACCCAAAAGCCTTCCCGCGATGCTCAACAAATCCTTAATTGGATATGCCATCGCTTTTATTTTTGCATGGCTGATGTATGTGGCGCTGAGTCGGGTGTTAGAGCGTATCTTCATTCAAAGGCCTTTGAAATCAGATCGCTCACTCTGGACAAATGAGCAGTTTTGGATAGGGCTACAGTGGGTATCTACGGGTTTCCTCTGGTCCCAATGGCTGACCCAAGATTTGGCCAATATTTATGTATACCTAGGGAATCCTGAGGAGATCTCTCTTCCGATGTTTCTCTTCTCGCTCGTGGTCCTCGTCGGACTGCTGGGATACATTTTTTATCAAAAAGGGGGAGCCATTCAAGGCATCGTCAAATCAAAAACGAATACAGCTGACATTCGATCTGCCACATTTATTGACTTCTTCTACGGTATTGTACTGTTGATATTCAAGCAGAATATCCTAGGACTCTGGGAAGCTAAGCTGCCTATGAGTACCACTTGGGTGTTCCTCGGATTATTGGCTGGGCGCGAATTGGCGATTCGTATGCGTATGGGTCCCAAACCGGATCGTAGATTGAGCATCATGTTATTTGCTGATCTAGGTAAAGCAGCACTCGGTTTGATTGTCTCTGTTGCCCTGGTATTGTTACTATATTCCGTCCAAGGAAAAGATCTGACGGTTTTATTTAGTTTTTAATTTAGGCCCTGTTTGAAACATCAAATCTGCGAAAAGTTTGCGCTTTCAGAACCTAAATCTCACAAAATAGCTTTCGTCAGAACCTAAAATCTCTGCTTTTTAGCTAGATTTTCATTGTTCCAAGTAGGGTCTTAGCATACCTAAAGATATAAAAGCCCATGTTGCGAATTACGCGTCATGGGCTTTTATTTCATTCAATATCTGTTTAGTATTGTGTTTGTAAATTAACATAAAATATATTTTTTATCTATGTAGATACTTTTTCCCTACTGTTTCCCTGGTGCTGTGTGAAGTTTTGTATGCGCTCCAAGAAGGGTTTTATGTATCGATATATTGTACTAGGTTTTATTATGCTATTCGGAGGAGGTATCTGTTACCCCTTACTTTGGGGAGCTCCACCTCCTCAAAGTTCAGCCACTAGTGAACTGAAAAGACTCTGGGATGAAAGTCAGCGTCACAGCCAGATGGATTCGGTCTATCACTACCTTGAACAGAGTCAATATCTTTGGAATAAAGCTGCTAAAAACGAACGTTATTTTCGTATTGTCATCCGTATATCCAGGATACAGATCCTTAGACAGGAGACGAGAGAAGCCATTGAGAACTTAGACCAGCTGCTTCAAGAACTAAAGACAATAGATGAGAGCTGGACGGACTTGTACTACGGATTGACAAACTTATACTTGGGAGAAGCTCACCTAAGGAGTGGGAACTGGTCTCAAGCTTACAGCTACGGCCATACAGCATCCAGGATGCTAGATAAGGAAGGGGCCCATGCTTACAAGGCAGAGGTTTGGCATCTTATTGGGCAGGTGTATCAAAATCTCGGACAGCCCGCACTTGCGAAGAATTTCTTTCGTAAAGTGACAATTATGGATACACGTGTAGTGGACTCCAGCATCTTAGGACACAATCTATACCAGCTAGGTTGTGCTTATCAGGCACTTAATAGACAGGACTCGGCCGTCTATTTTCTAGAGGCTGCCAATGCGCACAGTTTGAAGATACGCGATCAAAGGCTTTGGATTCAAAGCCAACTTGCGATTGCCCAATCTGCTTTTTCAAATAAAAACAGCCAGCAGGCACTGGGATTGGTAAGAGATGCTTTTCAGAAGGCAGATGAGGAGGGACTTGCTGAGTTGAAGTTCCAAGCACTGAGTATCTTGACTAGATTTTGCGCTGAAATGAAGGACCACCAGCGAGCTTTTCTGGCAGCTTCTCAGGCTGTCGAGTTTGAGCGGCGATGGGGATCTTCCTATGATTGGCAGATGATTTATCAGGCTTTGGGCATGACTTACCTCTATCAGACGCAGACCGATAGCGCCAGAAAATATCTAGAACTTTCCCAACAACTGGACAATGCGAAGGATAATTCTCAGGACTTTTTGGCCTCTCAGCGATTAGAAGTCGCTTATATCCGAGAAAATATGGCGGCGCTCAAGGCAAAAAATGAAAATCAAGCGCATTATATATCTCGACAGCGTTTCATTTTAATGGGTTGTGTGGGCGTGATTGTCCTAGGCTTTTTGATCACCTTGGGTATGGCTTACACCAATAGAGAACGGAGGCGCACCAATAAGATCTTGCAGGAACAAAACGAAGCCATTAAAAACCAAAAAGAAGAAATCCAACGACTCAATGAGGGCCTAGAGCGGATCGTAGCCCAGCGCACGCGACAACTGGCCTCTCAAAATAGGGAACTGGAAGAATACGCCTATTTACATTCGCATAAGGTCCGTGCGCCACTCGCCAATATCCTGGGCTTAGTAGAGATCATCAAAGCGCATCCAGAAGATATACCCGCAGACTTTTTTCAGCTCATCTCAAAACTCAACAAAGTATCGAATCAGCTAGATGGTGCCATTCGTGAGATCAACGATGCCATCGACCAGCAGGTGCTAGATACCACGTATCGCTCGTGAGACATGGCGGCTTTTCTCCTAGAAGCGCTACCATAATTCTGGGCTTTTGATACCTTTGCAGGCTATGAGTGCATATCCTCAAATCATATTGAAGAAAGGGAAAGATTCCTCTTTGAAGCGTTTCCATCCATGGGTATTTTCAGGAGCGATCGCCCAGCGACCAGAGGATCTGGAAGAAGGGCAGGTGGTGGAGGTATTTAGCCATGATGGAAATTATCTCGCTACAGGTCATTTTCAGATCGGCAGCATCATGGTTCGGCTTTTTTCCTTTGAGCAGGGAGAAATAGGACGTGATTTTTGGAAGGAGAAGTTAACGAAAGCAGTTGCCTGGCGAAAAGAGGTAGGGCTCTGGGGAGCTGAAGGCACCACGATGTTTCGGCTGGTGCATGGAGAGGGAGATGGAATGCCTGGACTGATCATAGATTATTACGGAGGTGTGGCGGTCGTGCAATGTCATTCTGTGGGTTTTTTCTTGGTGCGTCAGCAGATTGCGGAAGTCCTTCAGGAAGTCATGGGAGATGAGATACAAGCTGTATATGACAAAAGCAGTCATTCTCTTCCCTTCAAAGCGCCTGTCGATCCTGAGGATGGATACCTAATCGGAGAGGCCCAAATATGGCAAGCCCAAGAATCTTCTCATATGTATCAAATCGATGTAGTATCAGGACAGAAGACGGGATTTTTTGTCGATCAAAGAGAAAATCGTTTGCTGCTTTCCCAATACAGCAAGGGCAAGCATGTCTTAAATACTTTTTGCTATACGGGAGGTTTCTCTGTGGCTGCGCTGGCAGGTGGCGCGTCAGGAGTGCATTCGGTGGATAGCTCGGCAAGCGCCATTACTTTGACGGATGAGAATGTGCGTCTGAATTTTGGCGACGCTGCTCCCCATCAAAGTTTTGCTGTAGATGCATTTTCCTACCTACAAGATATACAGGATACATACGATCTGATTGTATTGGACCCTCCTGCCTTTGCCAAGCATCAAAAGGTCCTGGATCGCGCGTTGAAAGGATACCGCAAGATCAATCGACTGGCCTTTGAGCAGATCAAGCCTGGAGGGATTCTGTTTACTTTTTCTTGCTCGCAGGTAGTATCGAAAGATGCTTTCCGAAAGGCCGTCTTTACGGCAGCCGCTCAGAGTGGACGCACGGTGCGTATCCTGCATCAGCTGACACAACCCGCCGATCATCCGATCAATATCTATCATCCTGAAGGAGAATATCTCAAGGGACTGGTTTTGGCCGTTTCTTAAGTGTATGTGGGTTCTATCATATATTCTTCATAATGAGTGTGTTTAAGAGAAGTATTGCAAGATTCTTTACTCGTCATTAATAATGGTATTACATCAAAGTCGCCATTTGCAAATTCATTGACGAACTGAAATTTAAGTAACATGCGATATTTCCTACTCATTTCATTGAGCATCTTGTGCTTCCTTTCCTCGCTTCGAGGACAAGAAACACCCGCCCAAATCATCATCGAATCCAGCACTACCGTAAATCCATGGAACCACCTGGAGGTGAACAATAAACCCTCTACTTTCCAGTTTGCCATCGTCACCGATCGGACAGGGAGTGTGCGCCCAGGAGTATTTCCCGATGCTGTGAACAAACTCAATCTCCTACAGCCTGAGTTTGTCATGAGTGTCGGAGATTTGATCTCGGGTTATACAGAGGACGAGGAAAAAATTGATCAAGAGTGGGACGAGTTTACAGGCTTTATTTCTAAGCTACAGATGCCATTTTTTTACCTTCCTGGCAATCATGATTACATCAACGATATCATGGCACGTAAATGGAAGGAGCGCTTTGGCAAAGACTACTATCACTTTGTGTACAAGGATGTCCTTTTCCTTTGTTTGAACTCTGAGGAGTTGAAGCGTGGATCTGGAAGAGGATACATTGACCTCCCACAGTTTGAGTATGCAGCTAAAGTCCTGGAAGATCATCCTGACGTCAAGTGGACGATGGTTTTTTTACATCAGCCCCTCTGGGATCAGGAAGATCCTGGTATGTGGCCAGAGTTAGAGGAATTGATGACTGGTCGCAAGCACACCGTTTTTGCAGGGCATCGTCATCGGTATGTCAAGTATGACCGCAACGAAAACAACTATTTTGTTCTGGCAACTACAGGAGGAGGATCAAGTTTGCGCGGACCTGCTTTTGGAGAATTTGACCATGTGGTATGGATCACCATGACGGACGATGGCCCGATCATGGCCAACCTGATGCTGGATGGTATATGGGATGAAAATGTACGGACTGAGGAGATGTTGGAGCGCTCCCGCCCATGGATGGAGCATACCCTGATGAAGGTCCCTCCTTTGACTCCCAATACCGTCAATTTTAGTTCGGGGAATACAACGGTGACTTTTTCCAATCCTGCCGATATCCCCATGAAAGTAGAATTAGATATAAAATCTTCGGCCTCTCTTTGGGCAAAAACAGACCAGATATCGTTGGAGATTCCTCCTAATTCCGTTGAAGCAGTTTCTCTTCCCCTCCGTGGCGATCGTAAGGTAAAGCTGGATGAATTGACGCCCATCCAATTGACCCCTACTTTTTCATTTGAGGTAGAAGGGGAGCCCACACTTTCGTGGTCGGAATCTCTAGCCTTTCAGCCACTCCCATCTTATGCGTTGGTGCGCCCCGAGGAGACCATCGATGTAGACGGAGAGCTCTCCGACTGGGACAATCTGGCCTTTCAAATAGATTCTCCTATCGTCGATTCTGATCCTTTTGCCCATCAAGGTCCATCTGATGGAAAATTTAATTTTGACTTACGACATGATGGCCGCTTCATTTACTTATGTGCAGAGGTAATGGACGATGAGATTTTTGTGAAGGAAGGGGAAGAATTTTGGCATGACCGAGTACAGTTTCTTGTAGATGCACGCCCTTTGGATGAGGTCTCAGGCGTAAGTTCGAGTCGTGCATTTAGTGACTGGCTGTTACTACGTGTTGTTCCAGGAGTCAAGGGGCAGGCAGCGCTTTATCGTCCAGATCGATTGCCAGAGGGTATACAGGTTGCGACAAAAGTGAGAGGGAAAAGGTATGTGGTAGAAGTCGCCATTCCTATTTCTTATGTCAAATCCCTACAAGGAGAGAATTGGGAAAGTATCCGTGTCAATGTAGCCGTAAGGGATAGTGACAAGAAAGGGGAGCATGTATCAGAGTTGTATTGGCAGCCAGATTGGAGAAATGAGCCGAAGTTGATTGGAACGGGTATTTTCTTTCAAAATTAAGGTACAGAATAAGGGCTTGATCGAGTCCTAAGGGATAAGGATAATAAGGAGGCGCTATTGGGTAGCCTCCTTTTCTATTTTTCAGAGGGAAATAAAAATCATGTTTTTCCTTTTCATTCGTCAGTTTCTCCAGCAAAGGGTATGGCTACTTTCACATAAGAAATAAGTAAGACCGTCAGTGGACACCTTGTTTGACATGGATGATCTTATTTCTGCTGTTTTCACCTACTTAAACTGACGATGATGTACAAACACATATTTACAGGCTTAGATCTGACTTCGTTTGACGATCAGATTTTGCAGTATCTACAAGCCCAAAACGCTTGGTTAACAGGGGGTACACATACATTTTTTCATGTAAGTCCCTCTTTGGAGGTACCCAAATATCTTCAGCCAGATCTTGTCCCTGAGCCAGGCGTCAGTGTGGAAGAGCAGGTGCAAAATCAAATAGCAGGCTTTGTTCAGCTATTTATGCCTTATGCAAAGGGACAAAAAAGCTATGTCGTAAAAGAAGGCCCTGTGACACGTACGTTGCTCCAGAATCTGAAGCTGCGGGAAGCGGACTTAGCTGTCGTCGGAAGAAAATTCGCACAAGAATTTTCAGGACTCGGTGCCAGGAGATTCATTCGACATGCGCCTTCAGACGTGCTGATTGTACCACCAGATACGGTAAGTACATTACGTCGGATCGTGATTGCGACCGATTTTTCTAAGTACAGTGATTGGGCCTTACAAAAGGCGATCGAGATCGCACAGAAGATTCATGTTGAGCTAGTGCTTCTGCATGTGTTTGAGGTGCCTCCTACTTGGCATAGCAAAGTCGGCAGAACGCAGCAGCAATTTGATGCAATGATCAGAGCCAATCTAGAAGACTATCTGGACAAGTATATGGACGAGCTAGATACCAAAGGGGTGGAAATTACGCCGATACTGATCGAGCGAGATGATACCTCCTTAGGACATGAAATCATTCGATTTGCTGAAAATGCGGAGGCTGACTTATTGATCATGGGAGTCAAAGGACGCAACCACCTCGATACATTCCTCTTAGGTAGCATCACAGAGAAGGTGCTGAATCTCAATCCTACGATCCCGATGTTGGTGGTGAAAAATCCTATTGCGCAGCGAAAACAGCCAGTATGGACCCAAGCTCAAGAAAGAGAGGCCCAGGTTTAATGACTATTTGACGATCTCATCCACATGTTTATGACGCCTAAATCAAAGAATATGACACCGACCAAAATTCTCGTTCCTACGGATTTTAGTGATTGTGCGCATCATGCGACAGAATATGCGCTTCGTCTTGGGCGGATACTTGCGGCACAAGTCCATCTGTTGCATCGGGTTCATTTACATCCGCTTTGGTCTGTATTTACAGAGGAAGAGAAGCAGGCATATCCTGAGTCGAAGTTCTGGGAGCGTATCACCCTCAGAGAGTTTCAGAAGATTCGCGATACATATCCAGAAGATGAGGGGCGCCTATTCACACATTACTCTCATGGCGATCTGGTGCCCTTGATCACGAAGTATGTGGAGGATCTAGCCATAGAGTGGGTTGTAATGGGAACGCATGGAGCAGATGGTTTTCGAGAGTTGATCTTTGGTTCCAATGCCCAAAAGGTCGTCCGCAACTTACTCTGTCCTGTAATTGTGGTCAAAAATGCGCCTGTAAGCGAGGAGATCCAAAATATTCTTTTCGCCTCAGACTTTTATGGAGAGGTAGAAGAAGGTTTTGATCAGATTTGCGACTTGGCACAAACAGTAGGCGCCACGCTTCACTTAACCCATGTGACAGGCTACCCTCAGACACAGCTTTCACATGCAGAGATGACGCAGATTTTATATTACGCCCAAAAAGCAAGGGAAAAAGGACTGGAGGTGATCATCCATGAGAAAATGGACTTTAGTGTCGAGCAGGGGATTTCGACCCTGGCTAGGGAAATCCGTGCGGACCTACTGGCGATGGTACATTTTCCACACAGTTTGATGTATCGTGTGGTGCTGGGGAGTGTGACAGAGTCTGTGGTCAATCATTTAGAGCTACCCGTTGTCTCGCTACCTGCGACGGTATCCGAGGAAGAAAAGGCAGTTTCTACTTTAGATGAATAATACGGTTGGATAAAGGGGCACTCGGAGGATAGGAGTTCTTGGGCTGCTCATTTTCCGTTATCCTTGGGTACATGTTGTTGATTGAGGAGTTGGGTAATGGTTTGCACATAGGCTTCAAAGGCTTTGATCCCAGATGATGTAATCTTACACGTGGTCAATGGATAATTGCCCTTGAAGCCCTTATGTATTTCGATGTATTCTTTGTCTTTGAGTTTGCTCAGCTGTGCACTCAGGTTGCCTTTGGTTGCTCCCGTTTGCTCCAATAAAAAGGTGAACTCTGCTGATTCTACACTGATCAGCAGAGACATGATTTTGAGGCGCAGTTCCTGATGGAGAAAGGAATCAAGGGAAGGGAGCTTCACAAATCGTTCATTTGTAATAATTCAAAAAATGTAAGAAGGTGTGAACCAAAAGAATATCTTGCTTGCATTCAACGATTTCTTCCTTAGGCTGGATCACACCATTTTTTATACTAGAGATAGAAAGCAACTATGTTCAGCAGTCTATCGCTCGCGTTTTGTTTCGAGATATCATACTTCTAAGATCTCCTCCTAAGCAGGTATCCTGGCACAAGATAGGCACTTACAATAGAGGAGGCTAATAGCAATAACTGAATATCAAAAGGGACAAAAAAGGCAATGATGGTCAACAGCCATGCGCCAATAGCGCCAAAAATCAAGGGCGAGAAGCGCAACACACCACCTGAAATGAAAGCTCCCAGTCCATATAGCATCATAAAAAGGGGGTAAGCAACCTCAAATGTGAGCGTAGCAGTGAAGGCCATTCCCAGTATGAGGAAAAAGCAAGATCCCAATCCAATCCATAGATACAAAACCAAGTCCAATGTGTAGGGTCTTACTTGCGTCTGTTTGGCTCTCCTTTTTCCGACGATGTAAGAGGCAATGACACCTATGGTCAGCGCGATGATCCATATACCCCCGATGAACAAAGGCTGATCTAGATCGAGCAAGCCATAGTGGATGAGGGAGGCAGAGACAATCAACCATCCCCAAAGAAGGTAAAAGTATCCATCATCTTTGATTTGTCCACGTGCATTGGCAATCATCTGATGGATGAGTTGAAGGCTTTGTTGCTCATTCATAGGACCTAAAATTCTGTGGTCCTTGAACCCTCATGATCATCCTGCTCAAAGGGATCATCCGATTGCTCTACATGGAGATCTGAGGGGAGTCTTCCTGATCGCATCATCAATTCATGCTCGCGCTCCCTCCCAATAAACATCAAGAGTGCGCGTAGGGCAAAACCTGCGCCCATCCCCAGGAAAAGTCCTCCAGGCATACCAACAGAGGAGAACATGAAGCCTGATCCCATGCCGAGAAACATGGCGCCTATGAAGGCTAGATTTCCGATAGATTTATAAGTTGACATATGTTAGGTTGTATGTAAGTGTAACGCTAATGTAAACTAGTTTACGCCGTAAACCAAAAAAGGTTGAGGTTTGTGCAATTTTAGCAGGACAGAAAAGTTTCCTTTTTTAGGTGGGCTGGCACTTTGGAGCAACCTATATATGTCGAGTGCCTATGGTTCGGTATTCCCATGAGCTTCATCTTTCGACTCCTCTCCTTTACCTAGGGAAGGTATTTCTGGAATGAAAGTCACTTCATCAAAGACATCACTGAGTGGCAGGTGAATCTGTGTATCTGGGATGGTCAATGTCTGCTCTATTGTAGTGAAAATCTGGTACCACCAGCGCGCTTGATTTCTCGAAAAAATCTCTACTACAGGCTCATACTGACTGACGAGTATGTAATGCTTGAGGCTGGGGAGCGCCATGTACGCTTGCATCTTCCGACCTCTGACTTCTTTTTCTGTAGATTTTGAAATGACTTCTACGATGATGGATGGATAGCGTTTGAGGGTTCTATCTTCAGTATCTTTTGGATCGCAAGTGACCATTAAATCTGGATATACATAAAATTCCTCTGGTATAAGCTCTAACTTTAGATTTTCGGTGTAAGTAAAGCATTGTTGTCCCTTAAGACTTTTTCTAAATAGAAAGGAAAGATTTTGTACAATAAGGTTATGCCAATCTGTAGACCCCGCCATGGCTTTGATGATCCCTTGAAAAAACTCAAAGCGCTTTCCTTCTGGATCTTTCCGCTCCAAATCTAAGTACTCCTGATATGTGTAATGGTCGATTTTCAATGCTGCTGACATAGTATTCATTTCTTTTGTGTATAAAAATAGCACAAAAGAAATGAATAAATCAAATTAAGTAACAAATAGATTGCTTTCTGGCTCAGGATCGTTACCTCCAAAAGAAATGATTAGTGCGCTTCTAGCCAGTTTTGCCCGATACCTAGTTCTACTTCCATAGGAACTACCATGTCTACAGCTCCCATCATTTTTTCTCTTACGACCTCCTGGAGCTGTTCCAATTCGCTCTGATGCACATCGAAGATGAGTTCGTCATGCACTTGCAGGATCATTTTCGAGCGAAACTTGGCTTTTTTCATGGCCTCTTGTATCCGAATCATCGCAATCTTGATGATATCTGCCGCAGTTCCTTGAATCGGAGAGTTGATGGCGTTGCGCTCCGCAAATCCCCTTATGGTCGCATTGCGAGAGTTGATGTCAGGAAGGTAGCGACGACGCCCGAAGAAGGTCTCGATGTATCCATGGATCTTGGCAAACTCGACGCATTCATCCATGTAGGCTTTGACGCGACTGTACTGTGCGAAGTAGTTGTCTATGATTTCTTTGGCTTCAGTACGGCTGACGTTGATATTTTGACTCAGGCCAAAAGCAGAGACACCATAGATGATCCCGAAGTTGACTTGCTTGGCATATGAGCGCTGCTGAGAGGTGATCTCCTCAGGCGGAATGCCAAACACCTTGCTTGCTGCTTCCCTGTGGATATCCTTCCCGCTTCGGAAAGCCTCAATCATAGCCTCATCCTTGGCCATTGCCGCAATGATCCGCAACTCCACCTGTGAGTAGTCAGCCGCTACTAGCACATGTTCCGCATCTCTAGGGATAAAGGCCTTGCGCACCTCGCGTCCATCTGCGGTCCTGATGGGAATATTTTGAAGGTTGGGCCCCTCTGAACTGAGGCGTCCTGTGACAGCGACTGTTTGGCGGAAAGTCGTGTGTACCCTGCCCGTGTTGGGATTGATCAGTTTGGGCAGAGAATCCACATAAGTCGATTTCAATTTTTTGATCCCTCGGAAGGCAAGGATCTGACTGGGCAGTTCATGCGCTTTCGCGAGGTTGGTCAGCGTCCTTTCGTCTGTCACATACTGCCCTGTTTTGGTCTTCTTCTGGTTCTTCCCCTTGCCCAGTTCCATTTTGTCAAACAGAATTTCCCCCAGCTGTTTAGGAGAGTTGATGTTGAATTCTACTCCTGCCATCTCATAGATTTCCTTCTCCAGCGTGAGGAGTCGACCCTTCAATTCTTCTGAGTAGTCATTCAGAAATCCTTCGTCTATCCTTACACCCTCATATTCCAACTCCGTCAAGACAGGCATCAACGGCTGCTCGATATCCTGGAAGATCTTGTCTTCAGAGACGGCAGGTTGGAGGATATTTCGAAGCTTGAGTGTGATGTCTGCGTCTTCACAAGCATATTTGACTAGCGGTTCGATTTCTACATCGCGCATGGTCTTTTGGTTCTTGCCCTTTTTCCCAATCAGGGTCGTGATAGAGACGGGCTTATAGTTGAGCAATTCCTCAGACATGGCGTCCATGCTGTGCTTGGAACCAGGATCTTTGACGTAGTGAGCGACCATGGTATCGAAAAAGGGACCTTTGACTTCGATTCCATATTGGTGGAGGACGAGGAGATCATACTTGAGATTTTGTCCTATCTTTTCCTTGCTTTCATCCAAAAATACTGGATCATATTCATGCATGATGCCCGATACTTCTTCCCTTGAGAGCGTGTCAGGGAAGTACAAGAAGAAAGCTTCTCCTGGCTTCACACTGAATGCGACCCCTACGAGCTCTGCTGTAAGTGCATCTAGCGATGTGGTTTCTGTATCGAAACAGAAAGCAGGATGTGCTTGAAGTACTTGGAGGAGTTCTTTACGTTCTGCCTCTGTTTGGACGAGGGTATAGCTGTGCTCGCTTTCTTCTATGGTTTTCCTTTCGGAGGGGATATCGACGAGTGCGCCTTCGCCCACAGTATTTCCAAAAAGGTCTCGCTGCTGGTCAGGTCTTGCAGGATTGAGTTTGGAGCTGAGGATTCGTTGAGTCGTCGTACGAAACTCCAATTCTTTCATGAGTTTCATCAACTCTTCCAAGTTGGCGTGACCGAGTTTCAGCATGTCGGTATTCCACTCGATGGGGACATCACAGAAGATAGTTGCCAGATCTTTGGATTGTTTTCCCTGCTCAGCGTGTTCGATGACAGAGGCTTTGACGGCTTTGCGGGAGATCTGCTCGGCGTTTTCAATGATATTTTCTAGCGAACCAAACTGCTGTAGTAGGGTAACGGCGGTTTTATCACCGATCTTTGGGATACCTGGGATATTATCCACAGCGTCTCCTTTGAGTCCCAAGAAATCTCTCACTTGATGAGGAGGGACTCCCATTTTTTCCTCTACTCCCTTTGCATCGAGTACATCAAATCCTCCTCCTTTGTACTTGGGCTTGAATAAGAACACATTCTCTTTGACAAGTTGTGCATAGTCCTTGTCGGGGGTGACCATATAGACTTCATACTTTTCAGGATCTACATGTTGACTGATCGTCCCAATGATGTCATCGGCTTCGTAGCCCACCAACTCTAGTGCTGGAATATCCAGGATTTCTAGCAGGCGGAGTACATAGGGTTTGGCTTTGACGAGATCTTCAGGTTGATCTTCCCGATTGGCCTTATATTCAGGATATTGTTCATGGCGAAACGTAGGCCCATGCGCATCAAAAATCACCCCAAGATGTGAGGGATCTTCCTTATTGATGATTTCGAGTAGTGTATTGGTAAAACCAAAGACAGCCGAAGTATTGAGTCCATTGGAGGTGATTCGTGGGCTGCGGATAAAAGCAAAATGTGCCCGATAAAGCAGGGCCATCGCATCGAGTAGAAATATCTTTTCTTTCGCCATAAAATGTAAATCGTCTCAGCTATTGAGCACTTGTGTCTCAGACCATATGAGGAACTTCCAATCTGCTAAAATTTTGCGTTTTGAGCACTTGGATTCTGCAAATTCTATTGACAAAAACGTAGGATCTCTCTCAAAATGTATTTACCAGAACCTAAAATCTCTTCTTTTTAGTTCCATCCTTGGTTTAAGTGCAAGGTAGCTCTGACAAAGATAGCATAAAACCCGGTGTTGAAATAGTTTTAGATTTTTTCGACTCTTTTTCTAATGAGATTAGTAAGGCAGTAAGTGATGGCGTATTATCTTGTGTTTTTGGATCAATAGTGGCTTCGATTTACATAGTCTTAACATCATAGGTTTGTGTAGGGCTTTCATAAACTGCATCTTTGGGCTGAAAAATGATCCAGTTGCAGATATAGATCTATGATTACGGTATATTTTATCAGGCATGCTGAGAGTGAAGGCAATGTCAACAATCACATCATCGGGGGAAGATCTTCTCATCTTCCACTGACTACCAGGGGAGAAGTCCAGGCACAAGCACTGGGAAAGCGGTTGGAGAGAGAGGAGCTACAGTTTGACTATATCTATGCATCGGATGCGGTTCGTGCGCAGCACACAGCGCAGATTGTCTGCTCCCACTTAGGAGTGACCCCTGCTTCTATACAGACTACCCCCTCTCTAGCAGAAGTGTCACAAGGCGACTGGGAAGGGAAAGTAAGAGCAGAAATATTTAATGATACACGATCTGCACAGATCCATGCGGACCCTCTGCACTTTCAGGCTCCCAATGGAGAGTCCCAGTATCATGCCCGTCAAAGGATGTTTCGATGGCTCGACAATATCAAAGCTGAATATGGACAGCAGGCGTTGAAGGTTGCGGCTTTCTCGCATGGCTATGCCATTCGATCGCTGGTCGGTCATCTACTGGAAGCCTCCGCCATGATGACCCGTAGCATCATCACACACAATACCTCTATTACAGTCGTCCGCCTGAAGGAGGACAGATGGTTGATCGAGCGTGTCAACGATTTCTCTCATTTAGATGGATCATCCTTCATAGATCACTATTGAGGTTGTGGTAGATGGTGCATGACCAAAAGGGATTCGTCTTTCTTCGCATTGCCCTTCATTCTATCGCTCTATTCTCTAGGATAAAAATGCCCAAATAAGTACCTCCTTGATGGTAGAGAATGCATCCTGATCTAGTCAACGTAAGATTAAATGCGTTTTTGGTCAAATATCATTTAAGGTATTCTATCAGATAGAAATCTGGAAGTTCCATAAACTCGAAAATACGCACATATCTAAATAGAACGAGTTTTGTCTCCTATTTACAATGGAATCTAGGATGTAATATTTTTGGAATAAATCAGAAATGGTTTGTTTAATAAATCGTTATTTTTGATTGGTGTAGTAGTGTGGTTTGCGCGTAGTGAAGTCTACAGGATGGGACAGTATCTTCCAGGGACTTGCTCGAACTACCTCAACAGGAATGAAGAATAGGGAATTTGCCTTCAACAAACCAAATGAATGGAGCATGCGTGATGATAGCCTGATTAGTGAGCAGCATGAAATACTGATTTCATTACTGACCCATTCAGGGCAGTCGCTTGATTCAAAAGTCAATTGTGACCATTTCTTGGGTGCACTGGTACAATTTTTACCCATTGATCATGCCAGTATTTGGGTTCAATCCCATAGATTAGCAGATATATGTGGTGGGCGGGTATGTGATTTTCACGTAATCAGTCAGAGTGCACCTCAAGAGATAACAGAGGGATGTATTCCTGAAGATTCTCCTATTTGGGAGGCCTTGAAAGATCGGAAGTTCTATAGCTTTCGTACAGCAGACACCACGTTTCAATATATCCGTCAGGAAAGGCTCCCCAATGAGGGGACAGTTGTACTGTGTCGCCTCAATACCTATGGAATTCTGAAGTTATTTTTCGTTTCCCAGACCACAGAACAAGCAGAGGCTATCCTGATGCCTTACTTACCCGCCTTGGAGCAGTTTACCAAATCACTGGCAGGCTCTATCGCTTATGAAAAACTAGGATGGGAGATCGAAGAGCGCCAGTTTGTAGAGCGAAGGCTGATGCAAGCGCAGGCAGAAAGTCAGGAGCGGGAACGATTGTTTCGTATCATCTCTGAAAATGCAAAAGATGTCATTTGTCTTCACCAACCAAACGGTGATTTTGTATACATCTCCCCTGCCATTACCCGATTATTGGGTTATAAGCCGCAGGAGATGATGATGAAGAAAATATGGGATGTTGTACATTCTGAAGATCACGGGTTTTTACAAAATCTCAAGGCAAGGATAAACGGAGGACAAAGTGGCGTCAATGATATTCAGTTGAGAATAAAGAACGCAAAGGGCGAATACGTCTGGATGGAAACGAGTATCAAGCCGATCTTGGATGAGAACGGAAGCTTGCAACAATTTCAGACACTTTCTCGAGACATTACTTTCAGAAAAGAAGCAGAAACAGCACTGATAGAAGCAAAAAATAAGGCTGAAGAAGCATCGAAGGCGAAAGCGGACTTCTTGTCGACGATGAGTCATGAGATCCGTACACCGATGAATGCTGTGATCGGCCTGACCCACATCCTGCTACAAGAAAATCCCAGGGAAGACCAGGTCGAAGCGCTGAGTACGCTTCATTTCTCCGCAGAGAATCTATTGTCCTTGATCAACGATATCTTGGACTTTAGTAAGATTGAAGCGGGTAAAATCAATATGGAATATCGGCCTTTGCAGCTCAAAGCATTGCTGAGAGGTATCGTGCAGACCTTCGAGCCTAAAGCATCTGACAAAAATATCCTCCTCTCGCTCTCCGTGGATCAGAAAATCCCTGAGTGGGTGATCAGCGATCAGGTTCGACTTTCCCAAGTCCTGAATAACCTGATGGGCAATGCCATCAAATTTACTTCCAAAGGAGGCGTGAAATTGATTGTAGACGCCGAACATATCACGGAGCACCAAGCGCGCTTACATTTCAGAGTCCGAGATACAGGAATCGGCATACCTGAGGATAAGCAGCGAAACATCTTCGATCGATTTACCCAAGCGAGTACCAGTACAACGCGTAAGTATGGAGGAACAGGGCTGGGATTGGCGATCACGAAGCGCTTACTGAGCATGATGGACAGCGAAATTCAATTATCCAGTGTGTTAGGGGAAGGATCAGAATTTCACTTTTATATGGATTTTAAGCTTCCAAAAGCAGAGACGACATCGACAAATGGAAGAAAAAAGGGAGATCATACATCAGATTTCTTGCAGGGATTGAAGGTATTGGTCGCCGAAGACAATCGTGTCAATCGTATGATCGTCGGTCGATTCTTGAAAAAGTGGAAGATCAGAGCTGACTTTGTGGAGAATGGAGTAGAAGCTGTAGAGAAAGCCCAAGCAGATATGTATGATGTCATTCTAATGGATCTGCACATGCCCGAAATGGATGGAATGGAAGCCACTCGATTGATTAAGGAGCAAGATGTGCACAACCGTGAAATTCCCATCATTGCCCTTACTGCCTCTACGATGACAGAGGATCGGACAGCAGCAGCCTCTGTGGGGATGATTGACTATATTGCCAAGCCTTTTGATCCTACCGATCTATTCTCCAAGCTCAATAAATACGCTCCTGAAAATATTACGTTGGCAACGCGTCTGCAAAAGGGATGATGCAGATACATTTTGAGTCATGATAAGTAAGTGGACAGATAAAAACAGGTTATGTATACTATAGCGTAGCTCCAACAAATAGCGCCAGCTGTGTCATCTTGATGCCGCTACGAAGTAGGCAGAAAGATCT
>JBCBFT010000054.1:0-41458 GCA_038527485.1 Bacteroidota bacterium | reverse complement strand
CCCACCTGAACGTGGAATCTTTACAAGAACCTGACCTGCGGTCAATTCTTCTCCGTCTTCTACGACCAAGTGCGCACCTACAGGCAGGTTGTATGAACGAAGTTCTTCCCCTGCTTTGTTCTCGATGTTAATGGTTGGGTTAACAGAACGGTCACGAGAGTCAATGATGATCTTCTCTTTGTGTCCTGTCTGCTCATCCACATCCTCCAGGTATGTTGCCCCTTCTTTCACATCAATCAAAACAGCTTTACCATCAAACTCAGAGATAATTACTGAGTTGTAGGGGTCCCAGTTACAGATGATCTCACCTGCTTCGATGCGCTGGCCATTCTTCACTTGAAGGTTTGAACCATAAGGCACCTTATTGAAGAACAACTGACGATCTTGATCGTCAAAGATCTTCACTTTACCCGCACGGCTAATGACTACATTGACTTTATCTCCTCTCTCTTCTCTCTCTACAGCTTTTACATCCTCTAGGACCAAACGACCTGAGAACTTAGCTGTCAACTGAGAGGCGTTGGCGATACGCTGAGCGACACCCCCAACGTGGAAAGTACGAAGTGTCAACTGTGTTCCAGGCTCACCGATAGACTGTGCAGCGATAACCCCTACGGATTCACCTACCTGCACGATTTTACCTGTGGCTAGGTTACGACCATAACACTTGGCACAAACCCCTTGCTTGGATTCGCAAGTGAGCACCGAGCGAATTTCTATTTCTTCAATAGGAGAGTTTTCGATGTCACGTGCTACAGCCTCTGTGATGTCTTCACCACCAGCCACGATCAAGCGATCCTCATCCAATGGATCATAAATATCATTGAGTGATACACGGCCCAGGATACGATCACCCAAAGACTGAATCACATCTTCATTCTCTTTCAAAGCTGAGATACGCACCCCTCTCAATGTACCACAGTCAAACTCCGTGACAATCACGTCCTGTGCCACATCTACCAGACGACGCGTGAGGTAACCTGCATCGGCCGTCTTCAAGGCTGTATCTGCCAGACCTTTACGTGCACCGTGTGTAGAGATAAAGTACTCCAGTACCGAAAGACCTTCACGGAAGTTTGCCAAGATGGGGTTCTCAATGATCTCACCAGCAGAACCTTTCAATGATTTCTGAGGCTTGGCCATCAATCCACGCATACCGCCCAACTGACGAATCTGCTGCTTAGAACCACGTGCTCCTGAGTGCATCATCATGTAGATGTTGTTGAAGCCGTCTTTGTCCTCTGCAAGCTGCGTCATCAATGTATCAGTCAGCTTAGAGTTGGTCTGCGTCCAGATGTCGATCACCTGATTGTAGCGCTCGTTTTCTGTGATCAGACCCATGTTATAGTTCATCCACACTTCTTCGATCTGCTCATTCGCAGCTTCGATCAGTGTTTCTTTTTCTGCAGGTACAATTACCTCATTCAGACCAAAGGAAAGACCTCCCACGTATGCTTCGCGGAAACCAAGATCCTTTAGATCATCAAGGAATTTTACGGTTTTCACCAGCCCTACCTTATTGAAGATCTCTGCGATTACCTTACGCATCGTCTTCTTGGAGAGCAATACGTTTACATACCCCCCGCCTTCAGGTACAATCTTGTTGAAGAGTACACGTCCAACAGTTGTTTCGTAAATGGTTGTCTTGGGCTTCCCACTTTCATCTAGGATTGTCGCTCCTGTATCGGTATCATAGTCAAAGTGACGCATCTTGATACGGGCGTGCTTTTCGACTACACCTTCATTGTAGGCAATCTCTACTTCTTCTGGACTACCGAATAAGTAGCCTTCTCCCTTACGCCCTGGACGACCTTTCGTGAGGTAGTATACACCCAATACCATATCCTGAGTAGGAAGTGTAATCGGTGCACCGTTGGCAGGGTGAAGAATGTTGTGCGAAGCCAACATGAGAACCATGGCTTCCAGACAAGCTTCGTTAGAAAGAGGTACGTGTACCGCCATCTGGTCACCGTCAAAGTCGGCGTTGAAACCTGTACATACCAATGGGTGCAACTGGACAGCCTTACCCTCTACAAGGCGTGGCATAAATGCCTGAATACCCAAACGGTGAAGGGTCGGTGCGCGGTTAAGCATCACAGGGTGACCTTTCAGTACATTCTCTAGAATATCCCAGATAACTGGATCTCTTCTATCGACTAGCTTTTTGGCACTTTTTACCGTCTTCACGATTCCACGCTCGATGAGCTTACGGATGACAAAAGGCTTGAACAGCTCCGCTGCCATGGCCTTGGGCAATCCACATTCGTGAAGCTTCAAAGTAGGACCTACCACGATCACTGAACGACCCGAATAGTCAACACGCTTACCCAATAGATTCTGACGGAAACGTCCTTGCTTACCTTTCAGCATATCTGAGAGGGATTTCAAGGCGCGGTTAGAATCTGAACGGACGGCATTTACTTTACGCGTGTTGTCGAAGAGGGAGTCTACAGCTTCCTGAAGCATCCGCTTCTCATTACGCAAGATCACCTCGGGAGCCTTGATTTCGATCAGGCGCTTAAGACGATTGTTACGAATGATCACACGACGGTAAAGGTCATTCAAGTCAGAAGTCGCAAAACGTCCACCTTCCAAGGGAACCAAAGGACGAAGCTCTGGTGGAATGACGGGCACAATGCGAATCACCATCCATTCTGGACGGTTTTCTATGCGACGATTGGCTGCGCGGAAGGCTTCTACAACCTTTAGGCGCTTCAATGCGTCATTTTTACGTTGCTGTGAAGTCTCAGTAGCTGCTTTCTGGCGTAGGCTATACGAAAGTTCGTCTAGCTGTACGGTGCTTAGCAGTGCTTCCAACGCGTCAGCTCCCATTTTGGCAGTGAACTTGTTGGGATCTTCATCTGGCAACATTTGATTCTCCTTCGGAAGCGTCTCCATGATATTGAGATACTCTTCCTCTGTCAGGAAATCCATGCGCTGTATGCCTTCTTTCTCCATCAATCCAGGAGTGATGACGACATAGCGCTCGTAGTATATAATTTGATCTAGCTTCTTAGAAGTCAATCCCAAGAGATAACCAATCTTACTGGGCAAGGTACGGAAGTACCAGATATGCGCCACAGGTACGACAAGTTGAATATGGCCCATTCTTTCGCGACGCACCTTCTTCTCGGTTACTTCTACTCCACATCGGTCGCAAATGATGCCCTTATAGCGGATGCGCTTATACTTTCCGCAATGACATTCGTAATCCTTTACAGGGCCGAATATCCTTTCGCAGAAAAGTCCGTCCTTTTCAGGCTTGTACGTACGATAGTTAATGGTCTCGGGCTTAAGGACCTCCCCATGCGAGCGGTTTAGAATTGCTTCTGGAGAGGCAAGACTTACTGTGATTCGATGAAAATCACTGGAAATCTTCGTGTTCTTTGCAATAGGCATGCGTTACCTCCGATTATTTAGGGTCCTTAATAAAGGGATATATTCAAACCCCACCTGATGTACAGGCAGGGTTATTATTTTAATTACTCCAATGTCACTTCAAGGGCAAGGCCACGAAGCTCATGGATCAATACATTGAACGATTCAGGTACACCAGGAATAGGCAAAACGTCCCCTTTCACAATGGCTTCGTATACCTTGGCACGTCCAATCACGTCATCAGACTTCACAGTCAGCATCTCACGCAGGATATGAGCGGCACCAAAGGCCTCCAATGCCCATACTTCCATCTCACCAAAACGCTGGCCACCAAATTGGGCTTTACCACCAAGTGGCTGCTGTGTAATGAGTGAGTAGGGACCGATAGAACGAGCGTGCATTTTATCATCTACCAAGTGAATCAGCTTCAACATGTAGTTGATACCCACTGTAGTAGATTCTGCAAACTTCTCACCTGTCTGTCCATTGTTGAGTTGCGTCACACCAAACTCAGGAAGCCCAGCTTTTCTTAGCTGTTCGTTCACATCGTCAATGGTTGCTCCGTCAAAAATAGGTGTTGCGTACTTGATACCTAGCTTTTTACCTGCCCAACCCAGAATCGTTTCAAATACCTGGCCTAGGTTCATACGAGAAGGTACACCCAAAGGATTCAAGACAATGTCAACGGGTGTTCCATCATCAAGGAAGGGCATATCTTCCACAGGAACAATACGAGAGACAACTCCCTTGTTACCGTGGCGTCCCGCCATCTTATCTCCTACTTTCAGCTTACGCTTCTTCGCTACGTATACCTTCGCCAACTTCAAAATCCCTGATGGTAATTCATCACCTACACGGATCTGGTATTCTTCGCGACGGAAGCGGCTCTCAATCTCATCATAGCGACGCTTGAAGTTGCGGAAAAGGTGCTCAATGTTGGTGTTCATGTCTTCATTCTCTGTCCATCCACTAGGGATCAAGTCCAGATAATTCAGACCCAAGAGTAGCTTTTCGGTAAACTTCTTTCCTGAAGGAATGATTTCCTCGTTGAATTTATTTTTAATCCCCTTCGACTTCAGATCTCCTAGCAGGGATACAAGCTTGGAAACCATCATCTGGCGGATATCTTCCAGATCTTTATGATAACGCTCCTCCAATGTGGCGAGTAGCTTCTTATCACGTGCTTTATTTCGCGCTTCACGCTTCTCCTTAGAGAATAGCACTTTGTCTATAACTACCCCTTTGATCGAAGGAGGTACACGCAAAGAAGCATCCTTTACATCACCTGCTTTGTCACCAAAGATGGCACGTAGCAACTTCTCTTCTGGTGTAGGATCAGATTCCCCTTTAGGCGTAATCTTACCGATCAATATATCACCAGGATTCACATCCGCTCCTACACGAATCAATCCGTTTTCATCCAAGTGCTTGATCGCATCCTCACTTACGTTAGGAATCTCACGTGTCAATTCCTCTTCTCCGCGCTTAGTGTCACGAACTTGAAGTTCAAACTCTTCAATGTGAATAGAAGTATAGACATCGTCTGCTACAATCCGCTCAGAGATCACGATCGCATCCTCAAAGTTGTACCCTTGCCAAGGCATGTAGGCTACCAAGAGGTTCTTACCTAGCGCCAATTCTCCGTCTTCTGTGGCATAACCATCAGCAATAACAGTTCCATTAGTTACACGCTGTCCAGGACGGATACAAGGACGAAGGTTGATCGCTGTATTCTGGTTGGTACGCACGTACTTAGGCACGTTGTAAGTCACCAGATTAGAATCAAAGTTGATCAAATCATCAATAGGAGATCGATCGTAACGAATCACGATTTTTGATCCATCTACGTAGTCGATGACGCCATCGCCTTCTGCTTGAAGCATTGAGCGAGAGTCCAAAGCTACTTTCTCTTCAATCCCTGTACCTACGACAGGAGATTGTGCTTTCAGCAACGGTACGGCCTGACGCTGCATGTTCGATCCCATCAGGGCGCGGTTTGCATCGTCATTTTCAAGGAATGGAATCAATGACGCTGCCACAGATACAATCTGATTAGGCGCTACGTCCATGTATCTCAATTCCTCGGGATCTACCATTGGGAAGTCACCCTGCTTACGCGCTTTTACTGTAGGATTCATAAAGTTTCCTTTACCATCCACAGGTGCGTTGGACTGAGCGATAATCTGGTTGTCTTCTTCTTCTGCACTCAAATAAATCGCTTCAGGAGCTGCTACTCCTTCGGTCACCTCACGATAAGGTGTCTCGATGAAGCCCATCTCATTGATACGCGCATATGTACAGAGGGAAGAAATCAACCCAATGTTGGGACCTTCTGGTGTCTCAATCGGACATAGACGTCCATAGTGCGTGTAGTGTACGTCACGCACCTCAAAACCTGCACGCTCACGTGACAGACCACCAGGACCTAGAGCAGATACACGACGCTTGTGTGTAATCTCCGATAGGGGGTTTGTCTGATCCAGGAACTGAGACAACTGATTGGTTCCAAAGAAAGAGTTAATGACACTGGATAATGTACGCGCATTGATCAAGTCAGCAGGCGTAAATACCTCATTGTCACGAATATTCATACGTTCACGAATGGTACGGGCCATACGAGCCAGTCCCACACTGAACTGAGAGTACAATTGCTCACCGACTGTACGCACCCTTCTGTTAGAGAGGTGGTCAATGTCATCTACGTGAGTCTTACTATTCTGAAGCTCTACTAGGTACTCGACGATCTTGATGATGTCAGCCTTCGTCAGAACTTGACTATCTTCTTCAAAAGTGCCGTGAAGCTTCTTGTTCAAACGATAGCGACCTACTTCTCCTAGGTCATAACGCTTATCGCTGAAGAAGAGCTTGTCAATCACACTTCTTGCTGTCTCTTCGTCTGGCGGCTCTGCATTACGCAGCTGGCGGTAGATAAGATCTACGGCCTCGCTCTGTGAGTTAGAGTTGTCCTTCTGGAGCGTGTTGTAAATAATCGAGTATTCAGCCGCATTCATAGCATCTGATACTAGGATCATAGAAGCAACACCTGAATCTAGGATTTGCTCCACATCATCTTTCTGAATGATGTGATCACGCTCAAACAATACTTCATTACGGGTGATAGATACTACTTCACCTGTATCTTCATCTACAAAGTCTTCTGTCCATGTACGTAGGATACGAGCCGCAAGCTTACGGTCGACTGCTTTTTTGAGATTCGCTTTGGTGATTTTCATCTCCTCAGCCAACCCGAAGATTTCTAGAATGTCTTTATCAGAGCTGTAACCAATGGCACGTAGCAGTGTGGTGACCGGGAATTTCTTCTTACGGTCGATGTAGGCATACATGACATTGTTTACGTCCGTAGAGAATTCGATCCAGGAGCCCTTAAATGGGATAATCCGCGCCGAGTACAGTCTAGTACCGTTGGCGTGGTAAGATTGTCCAAAGAATACACCTGGGGAACGGTGCAACTGGGACACGACAACACGTTCAGCTCCATTGATGATAAATGTACCATCCTTGGACATGTAGGGAATGTTGCCGAGATATACCTCTTGTGTTACAGGCTCAAAGTCTTCGTTTTCAGGATCTGTACAATACAGGAATAACTTTGCTTTGAGGGCTACAGAATAGGTCAATCCCCTGGCTTTACATTCTTCGATAGAGTACCGAGGCGGGTCTATATAATAGTCGAGAAACTCCAGTACAAAGTTTTCTCTCGCGTCGGTGATGGGGAAATTCTCCTTAAATACTTTGAATAGCCCTTCGTCTTTTCGCTTATCAGGAGCCGTATCAACCTGCATGAATTCTTGGAAGGATTTCAGCTGAATTTCCAAGAAGTCTGGGTAGTCGATAACTTTGTTAATCCTGGCGAAAGAGTGTCTTTTAATTCCAGTCGTATTAGCCAATACTTTCAATTTTTAAGATGAGATCCAATAAATAGGATTAAGCCACCTGGGAAAGAACCTATTGTGAATATATGGGAAAATAGACCTGATTGCAAAGAATCAGGTCTATCTTAACGGTAGAACTAGTTCAACCGTGAAAGGTTTTACTACTTCAGCTCTACCTCAGCACCAGCTTCTTCAAGTGTCTTCTTGAGCTCTTCAGCTTCTTCTTTAGACACTTTCTCTTTAATTGGGGCAGGAGCTGAATCTACAAGGCCTTTTGCCTCTTTAAGTCCTAGTCCCAATGCATTCTTTACGGCTTTTACAACATTAAGTTTCTTAGCACCTGGAGATGTAAGAATTACATCAAATTCGGTCTGCTCCTCAGCAGCAGCAGCTCCGTCGCCACCACCAGGTCCTGCAGCAACAGCAACAGCCGCAGCTGCTGGCTCAATGCCGTATTCGTCCTTCAAAATTTCAGCCAGTTCATTTACTTCCTTAACTGTAAGGTTTACTAGCTGTTCTGCAAATTCCTTAAGATCTGCCATCGTTGATAATATTAGAGAAATTTCTTAATTCAGATTGAAAAAAAGGTTACGCTTCCTCGCGTTCTTGCAAAGTCTTGATGAGACCTGCGATAGTTTGTCCACCTGACTGCAGCGCGCCAATGACGTTTTTCGCTGGGCTTTGCAATATGGTGATAACTTCGCCAATCAACTCGTTCTTCGACTTGAGGTTGGTAAGTGCATCGAGTTGATCGTCTCCCGTGAAGACAGATGTCTCGATGATCGCTGCTTTCAAAATAGGCAGCTCTTTATCCTTACCAGGTCCTTTACGGAAATCCTTGATGATCTTTGCAGGTACATTAGGATTTTCTTCAGTCGCAAAGAATACGGATGAGGTCTTTTTCAATGAAGGATACACTTCAGAAAAATCGCCTTCGAGATTCTCTAGGGCTTTCTGTATCAGTGTATTCTTGATCATCTGTAGCTGAATGTCTTTTTCAAAACATACTTTACGCAGTTCGTTTGACTCAGCGACAGTCATCCCGCCCGTATCGGCTATGTAGAGGTTAGGATAAGCCTTAAACTTCTCCGTCAACTCCTTTACTAATTCAATTTTTTCTTCCTTCGTCATTGTTTCAGTGATTTAGGAGAGTCCAGGTACGGATGACTTCTCGATTCTGATGCCAGGTCCCATCGTAGAGCTAAGGAAAATCGACTTAAAGTAAATTCCCTTTGTCGCTGAGGGCTTCATACGCTGTAGTGTCTGTAGAAGCTCCATGGCATTTTCATGAATCTGCTCGGCAGAAAACTGAATTTTACCAACAGCTGCGTGGACGATACCTGTCTTGTCGACACGGAAATCAATCTTACCAGCTTTCACTTCTTTTACAGCCTGACCTACATTCGGAGTTACTGTACCACTTTTAGGGTTGGGCATCAAGCCACGCGGTCCGAGGATACGGCCCAAACGTCCGACTTTTGCCATCACATTGGGAGAACAAACGATGACATCTACGTCAGTCCATCCTCCTTGAATCTTCTGGATGTATTCATCCAGCCCCACAAAATCTGCCCCTGCGTCAGTAGCTTCCTGCTCTTTGTCAGGTGATGTCAGGACAAGCACGCGTACTTCTTTACCCGTACCGTGTGGCAAGGTGGCTACGCCACGTACCATTTGATTTGCCTGACGAGGATCAACACCGAGGCGAACGTGCAGCTCTACAGATTCGTTGAACTTAACGTACGATACTTTCTTGATCAGCGCTGAGGCTTCTTCAAGAGCGTAGTACTTTTCTCGATCTACTGCTTCGAGTGCTTTTTTATGATTTTTGGTCAACGTCGCCATGTTCACTATTCATTTTGCTCCCAAGGAGGTGTGCCTTCGACCAGCAGTCCCATGCTCTTAGCTGTTCCAGCTACCATCTTCATTGCTGAATCAATGGTGAAGCTGTTCAAGTCAGGCATTTTGGTTTCCGCGATCTCTTTAACTTGATCCCATGTTACCTTCCCTACCTTGTTACGGTTGGGTTCCGGCGATCCTTTCTTGAGTTTGGCTGCATTCAAGAGAAGTACAGCTGCAGGGGGTGTCTTAATGATGAAGTCAAAAGACTTGTCAACGTAGACGGTGATCACCACGGGAAGAACCTGCCCCATTTTGTCTTGGGTCTTAGCGTTGAAACGCTTACAGAATTCCATGATGTTCAACCCCTTGGCACCAAGTGCAGGGCCGATAGGAGGTGCGGGATTAGCCTGGCCACCTTTCACCTGAAGCTTGACATACGTTTCGATTTGTTTTGCCATCTGTCTACTTCAGTTATAAAAATAAAGCTAAACGGACCGGACGGGAAGCCCGATAATTCTCCAAATAGAATTTGAGGAGTGAGAAAAATCGGCACCAGCTTATTCAGCTCTGAATTACAAATTTGCTCAAAAAACGAAAGCACAGCTCTGTAGAGCCATGCGAATATCTTTAATACTCTTTCTCTACTTGGAAGTAGTTCAACTCAATGGGCGTATTTCGTCCAAAGATTTTTACAACTACTTTCACCTTTTTCTTGTCCTCGTAGACTTCATCTACTACACCAGAGAAGCCATTGAATGGTCCAGCCATTACTTTTACAGGCTCTCCTTTGATGAACGGCTCTTCTGGCAATTCGCCCTTCTCGTTCATCTCGTCTACTTGGCCGAGGATTTTTCTGACTTCCGATTCTCTCAACGGTACTGGAGGTCCACCTTTTGATTCAGCTAGAAATCCAATGACATTGGGAATCTCACGGATCATAGAAGCGAGGTCAGGATTCATCTCACACTCAGCCAAAATATATCCAGGAAGAAAACTTCTCTCTCGAAGTTTCTTCTTGCCATTGCGCATCTCGAAAACTTTCTCCGTAGGAATCAATACCTGCGTGATCCAATCGCCTACTTGCTCGCGGGCGATTTCACTTTCAAGATACTCTTTGACCTTTTTTTCTTTGCCACTAATGGCCCTTATGACGTACCACTCTTTCGCCATCTCGCTCCCTAACTCGATTTAAATCATTTAAACGCGGAATAGAGGAGGCCTGTAAGGTTATCAAATGCGAAATCCATCGCAAAAACGACCAAGGCTATCATTAGTGAAGCAATCAGTACGGTCACTGTGCTACTCTGAAGTTCCTCTAATGTGGGCCACTGAACCTTATTCAGCAGCTCATCTGAGTACTCGTTGAAACTTGCTCTCAACTTTTCCATTTTCCTTTTATTGGCACGGGCGGAAGGACTCGAACCCTCAGCCTACGGTTTTGGAGACCGTCGCTCTACCAGTTGAGCTACGCCCGTTTATAGGGAATGAACCCTCTTTACAAACACACAAGAACCCCTGAAACGGGGCAGTAAAAAAAGAGAATCTGGAGCGCAAAGAATGCGCCCCAGAAATCTATATTTATTCTACAATCTCAGTTACCTGACCTGCTCCGATCGTACGGCCACCTTCACGAATCGCGAAGCGAAGACCTTTTTCCATCGCTACAGGGTAGATCAATTCTACATTGATTGTTACGTTGTCACCAGGCATTACCATCTCAATGTTGTCACCCAAAGTGATCACACCTGTAACGTCAGTAGTACGGAAGTAGAACTGAGGACGATAGTTGCCGAAGAATGGTGTGTGACGACCACCTTCGTCTTTAGACAATACGTAAATCTCAGCCTTGAACTTCGTGTGAGGTGTTACAGATCCAGGCTTGATGATTACCATCCCACGCTTAATCTGTGTCTTCTCGACACCACGAAGAAGTAGACCTACGTTGTCACCTGCTTCTCCACGATCAAGAATCTTACGGAACATCTCAACCCCAGTCACAGTTGACTTGAGTCCGTCAGCACCGATACCGATGATATCTACAGCATCACCAGAGTTAATCACACCACGCTCGATACGACCTGTTGCTACTGTACCACGACCTGTAATAGAGAACACATCCTCTACAGGCATCAAGAAATCTTTGTCAATCTCACGTACAGGAGTAGGAACGAATTCATCTACAGCTGCCATTAGCTCTAGGATCTTCTCTTCCCATTGAGGCTGTCCGTCAAGACCACCCAATGCAGAACCTTGGATAACAGGAGTGTCATCACCAGGGAACTGGTATGCATCAAGAAGCTCACGAATCTCCATTTCTACAAGCTCCAACAATTCTTCATCATCTACAAGGTCTACCTTGTTCATGAATACAACGATCGCAGGTACACCTACCTGACGTGCAAGCAGGATGTGCTCACGAGTCTGAGGCATAGGTCCATCAGTAGAAGCCACTACCAAGATAGCGCCATCCATCTGAGCCGCACCTGTAATCATATTCTTTACATAGTCGGCGTGACCTGGACAGTCTACGTGTGCATAGTGACGGTTTTCTGTTTCGTACTCTACGTGTGAGGTATTGATTGTAATACCACGTTCTTTCTCTTCAGGAGCGTTGTCAATAGAGTCGAAGCTTCTAACTTCAGCGGAACCTGCTTTACCTAGTACAACTGTAATTGCAGCTGTCAAAGTTGTCTTACCGTGGTCCACGTGTCCGATTGTTCCGATGTTCACGTGGGGCTTGTTACGTACAAATTGTTCTTTTGCCATTTTTGGAGAAAGTGTTAGTCTTTGTTGAGACAATCGCAAACAAATCCTAATAGTGAAGAGCCAATGACCGGATTCGAACCGGTGACCCCTTCCTTACCATGGAAGTGCTCTACCGACTGAGCTACATTGGCAAGGACAAGATTTGTAAAGTAAGAAAAGGGAGAAGGAGAATTGCTTCCCCTCTCCTCAATTTACATCTCTAAGATGAGCGGGAGACGAGATTCGAACCCGCGACCCTTAGCTTGGAAGGCTAATGCTCTACCAGCTGAGCTACTCCCGCTTATAAAAAACAAAAAAGAACTTTTGGTAGTGGGGAGTGCAGGATTCGAACCTACGAAGGCTGAGCCAACAGATTTACAGTCTGCCCCGTTTGACCGCTTCGGTAACTCCCCTTTTTTTTCGCAGTGCTGGACACTAGCTGTCGATACAACTACTACTCAAAAATTCAACCTATTTGAGAGCCTGTGGAGGGATTCGAACCCCCGACCCCGAGATTACAAATCACGTGCTCTGGCCAACTGAGCTACACAGGCTTGCTCAAAAAATTTATGTCTTAAAAAGAACTTCTTAGAAAAGTTTTGCAAAAGTAGGAAAGCATGTTTGAGAATGCAATACTTTCAGCAAAAGCTTTTCATATTTTTTTACTTTTTCTCTTTGATACGCGCCGCCTTACCTACTTTGTCACGCAGATAGAACAAACGAGCTCTTCTCACCTTACCACGACGCAACACATCGATCTTGTCGATGATGGGTGCATGGATAGGGAAAATCCTTTCTACTCCGATGCCTCCTGAAATCTTTCTTACTGTGAAAGTCTCAGTTGCACCACTCCCTCTTCTCTGGATGCATACACCTTTGAACTGCTGGATACGCTCCTTGTCTCCCTCTGCGATACGGACGTGTACATTTACAGTATCACCCGCCTTAAAATCAGGCAATTCATCGCGTAGATATTCTGCTTGTACGAGCTTTATTAAATCTTCCATTTGTATCGCTTTATTTGACGGACTGCAAAGTTAAGATGAAAACAGACTTTAACAAAACTTATGCTAAAAAAAATCAGATAGTTTCTTTACGCCTCGACAAATCCTTCTATTTACCTGTATTTCCCCCCCTAAGAAGGTACTTTTCCCTATTTTCCCTGCAATCATCCTGCCTATTCTCCCCATTTATTCTACTTCTGGCATTCCCATATGAAATGTAGTCAAATAGGTATCAAAGATGGCGCGCTCTTTTACCCGAAAAGCAGAATCTACCACCACAATGTTAATCCCTCGTTGATTAGGCGCATGATTTTCCTGCTCTCCTCCTATTTCGACTAAACTCAGATTTCCCCCAGGTACATCAGAAGCTACCATTCGCAGCGCCACAGGCAATACCAAACTCCCTAGAGAATCGCCCTGCTCCCACTGCTTCTCTAACCGATGGGTCTGATCATTTCCATACACCTCCCACTCGATTTTCCCCTGCTTCCAAAAAGCCAACCAAGGAACACGGAATCCCAACTGATCAATCGCTGCTCCATGTGCCCTCAAATAAGCCTTCGCCGTATCTGTCAATTTGTAAGAAGCTTCGTCTTTGACTGAGATCAAGCATATCTGGTCTTCATTTCGCTCAAAAAAAGCCTCCAATGTTTCTCCTACAGGCTGGGGATAGCCTGTCTCTTCTAAAATGTCAGTAAATGCCGCTTTCAATTTGGGATGCGCCTCCTTGCTGATCCCCAAGGCATAGCCATCTAACTGCTGAAGCAGGAGGTTTCCAAGACCTCGACTCATCTCGGGTAATTTTCCAGGATCAAAGACGTATAAAGCGCCAGGATCGAAGTTTCCTTGTACGAGATCTTGCTCAAATCCACTGACAAATGCTTCTCTCTCGGCCTTATCATAGCGTGCCACATACCCCAAGGTGATAGGACGCTGATTGTGCGCAGCCAACCAAGGCAAACTGATGTAATCAATAGGACCATACATATAGGGAGGCCAAAACATCACTTTATCAGAAGCTTTGATGATGGGGTTCCAATGATCGGGATTGACCTTGAGATAGCTCTCTTTTTGGGTATTGTGAAAATACATCCTAGCCTGAAACAGAGGAATGAGATCCACCAATTGTATCGCAGCCAAACCTATAAAGAGCAGCTGAGTCCACTTCCAATGATTCAGGCGATGGTATACATAGGTCAATACCGAAAGGAGAACGAGATAGTATAATGGCCACACAAATCGACCCGTCGCACGAAATACCTGCGCCTTTTCCTCAATAAAATCTGCCCAAGAGTACTTCAGTAAACGAAACTCTCCTACATATATATCTGTACTCATGGCATACACGGCCATGAGCCCACAAAAGGCCCATAATGGCCACAATCCATACAGAACTCCTTTTTCTTTGGCACGAAATCTCAGGACCAGGGTCATCAGTAAAAGTAGAATTCCTCCCAAGCCCAAATAAGCGAAGCCCTCATACTGTTTAGGCATATGGGGTAAGCTAGGAACAAATGTACTGTAACTATTGAGCGAGTCGAAAAAACTCAAAATATTCAGCGTGTACTCCCCTAGGCCTACCGTTCCCATTCCTTCACTGCTTACACCAAAATATCCAATCACCCACCAGTTAAATAGAATAATACTTGCGGCGATAGGGAATCCTACGAGGCTTTGCCATGCTTTCCACCGCTTGTCTACTAGCCAGAGTCTGAGCAGCCAGGCAAATGTCAAGGCCAACGTCATGCCTCCAAGGTAAGGATGTGTATAGGCACTGATCCAGAGGATCAAAACCTGCCGCCAAATCCACGGACTCAAGGACTCCGTCTTCTGAGAACCCATATATATCCACAGTGTCCCGATGAGTACATAATGGCTACAAAGTGCGGGATGCACCCAACGAAAGAACCAGACAGGAGCGAGCCCCAAAATCAATGTTCCAGCGAGTCTTGCCCCAGGTTTGTGTATGCCCATAGCCCCCAATAACAACCATGCCATCCAAGTCTGTAACAACTGGCATAGGAGCAGGTAGATACCGATGTACTGAAAATCTTCAGGGAGAATGCTATGAAATGGCTTGAATAAAATCGCCATCAAGGGAATGCTATCTGTGTAACCGACATTGGCACCTTGAGGATAATAGAAGTCAGGAATGTTGCCTAGCGGGAAGGTCCACGTCTCATAGCGGAAGAAAGCCCACCCCAAATAATGCACCCCAATGTCTCCTTGTAAGAGGAAGGCTGTCTGTGTAGGATCAAGAATGTCAGGCCCCAGAATATAGGCTGTCAGCCCCCCTCCCAACAAAAGTGCCAGGAGTAGCCATACAAAAGTAGGAGTTGTTGAGGTTTTATGTGAGAGCGCATTACTCGCCGCCATATGCAGGAATGATTGTTGGAGGCGCAAAATAAGGAGACATCCCGAATTTCTCTACAAATATGACACCCAATACATAATCGTATCTGTATCAAACAGGAACTTGACTGGGTTGAAACTTATAGGCTCCTCTGATGTCTTGCCATACCACAGCCCCTAGCTCAGAGAGTGTCTGCACATAATGCCAGGGTTTCACCTTACTCCCTTCATGATGGGTCCACTTCACGGGAAGCTCTAAAATCGGATAGCCAAACTTGCGTGCGAGGTAGAGGATTTCAAAATCGAATCCAAAACCTGTGATTTGTTGCATAGCAAAGAGCGTACGCGCTGCATTTCCTTCGAATAATTTGAAGCCACACTGGGTATCTTGTATCCCAGGCAGAATCAGCTGAATCAAGCTATTGCCAAAGGTCCCGAGCATACCCCGAAACCAGTTTTTGGTTACCTGAGACTGGGCTAGCGCACGTGAGCCGATCACCACAGAATATGCTTTCATATGAGGCTGCATGTCTTCAAGACACTCGATAGGTGTCGAAAGATCTGCATCTGTCATGAGAATGTATCTGCCCTTGGAGGCTGCCACACCATATTTTACGGCGTAACCTTTCCCACGATTTATGCCATAGGACAAAACCGTGACCATAGGAAATTGAAGTGCCTTTACCTTCTCTTTTGTATCGTCTTTGCTCCCGTCATCGACTACCAAGATTTCTACTGATTTTCCTTCGAAATAGGCAGTCAACGCATACAGCGTATCCACAATCCGGTCGGATTCATTGTAGGCTGGGATGACGACACTCAATTCCATGTACAAGAGAATTTAGGCTAGGATACAACTTGGCTCCATGTTAGGAGGCAGAGAAAATTTTTATCCTTTCAGACAGATTTTCAGATGAAAAGCTCTGTTTGGAAAGCTAATGAGGTGCAATATGTTTAAAAAAAATGAAAGAAAGTGTGTGATTAGAAGCACTCCTAATAAATAGGCAAGTGTGCCTAGAAACCATTATTCCTATTCATCCAAAAGGTCAGGACGTCTTTGACGGGTTTTTTCTAGGGACTGCTCCGCACGCCATGCGTCGATCTTGGCATGGGAGCCTGAGAGCAAAACGGGCGGTACTTTGTGTCCTTCAAATTCTGAAGGCCTTGTATATATAGGGGCATCGAGCAGGTTATCTTGAAAAGAATCTGAAAGGGCAGAAGTTTCATCTCCTAGTACACCTGGAATCAGTCGTCCAATGGCATCTACCATCACCAGTGCAGGAAGTTCTCCTCCAGACAGCACATAGTCTCCAATAGAGACTTCTTTCGTAAACAAAAGATCTCTCGCACGCTGATCTACCCCTTTGTAGTGCCCGGCCAGGATGATCAGATTTTGCATGAGGGACATACGATTGGCCATGGGCTGATCAAAGGTCTCTCCATCTGGCGTCATAAAAATCACTTCATCGTAAGTCCGTGCTTCTTGCAAGTCCCTGATACAACGCGCGATGGGCTCTATCATCAATACCATTCCTGCCCCTCCCCCATAAGGATAGTCATCAATCTGTCGATGCTTATTGGTGGAGTAATCACGCAGATCGTGCATGTGGACCTCCAAGAGTTGGCGGTCTTGTGCCCTTTTCAGGATGCTGTGTGAGAGCGGGCTCGTCATCAGTTGAGGAACACAGGAGATAATATCAATTCTCATCATAGACAGGGAAACTTAAATAGGAGGGCAAAGTTCGTCTCTGAAGATCACAAATTCAATGAGAGGGAGTTTCTGTCTGATACAGAGTGCTATACATATTGAGGAGAATTTATATTATCTTAACTATTTCTTAAAAAAGAAGGAAAAAATTATAGATTCAGAAAAAAATTAGTATTTATTTTAAAAAGTATTGAATTGTATGGAAATAATTCCATACATTTACGGACGTAAACACAAGAGATCATAACCCTTTAATTTTCCATTATATAAGATCAAAGGTAGTATGAAATGGGGTGCGATTCCCTGACTCTTGTCTGCGAGTAGTAGTAGTCCTTTTAGTTTGGTCCCTGGATACCCAGGGACTTTTTTTATTTCTTTTGGTCAAGAACCAATTAAGAGGTCAGATATTGAGACGTGATCCCAAAGGGAATTTCACTACGCTCAAGACAAAAGACTTAAAGTATTGATATTGAATACTTTTACCTCATCTTACTCTATCTACCTACTTAATACTACTTTACCACTTTAGAATATGTCCATTAGAGACAGAGAAATATAGGCTTGGCTAAACAAAAAACAGCGTTTAGTCCCGCAATTTTCATAGCGGGAGAAAGATCTAAATGAGCCTTACCTACACGATCCTCGAGGTGAGATTTCATCTCAAACCATACTACTTTAGATCCTTCCTCCTTCCCTACGGGAATGGTCGTCAGAATGACCCCGCTATTCCATTGCGGGGCTTGATAGTTAGTTGAAAGTGGTAAAGTAGTATTAAGATGGGGCTATTGACCAGCCAACCTTATTTATATGTACGCATATCGCAAAGGTAAATGGCGTCCCCGCTGTGCGATTTCTGGCAATCTGAACAGCGTAGATTCTATGCGCTTCTCCCACAGAGAAGGCGTAAAAAAGAAAAAATCCATTGTTTACCCTATCAGACAGGGAACAAGGATTTTTTATGCATTGTATGTAATAGAGACTAAATTCTCAGTTGAACGCTATTTTCGCCCTTTATAAAGATTAAGGTCTTCCAGGATTTGGATGGGACGCTTCATACTTTCTTCAAGTGAGATAAACGTTTCGGTTCGTTGAATCCCTTCGATAGGCTGAACTTTATCGTTTAGGATGCTCCGCAATTCCCTTGTATTTCGACTGATAATCTTCAAGAAAATTCCATACCGTCCTGTGGTATAATGAATCTCTGTAATCTCAGGGATTTCCTCCAGTTGCTTGACGATTTTATTGTAGAGAGAACCTTTCTCAAGAAACATCCCTACAAAAGCGCAGATATCGTATCCCAGTTTACTCGCGTCGATTTCAAGGTGAGAGCCCTTGACTACGTCTAATCCTATCAGCTTTTTCATGCGCACGTGGACGGTTCCCCCCGAAACATCCAATCTTTTGGCGATCTCTGTGTAGGGAATCTGTGCATCCTCCATCAACATGGATAGGATCTGTAAATCAAGTTTATCAATTTCTGAATTTACGGCCATTTTTTGTGTCTGATTTTAACAAATTGGCAAAGCTTAAATTAAAAAGATGCAAATAATTCAAATTATCAATAATTTTATTAAAAAATTTGCATTTTAGCTTCTTTGATTTATATTTGTATCAACAAACAAAGCGAATCATTGAAACTTTGTTAAAATAATCACTGTAGGGTGATGAAATTGGCAGCCATGCCCTCTGGTCTCGGGGGTGAGGGCTTCGGGATAAATCCGAAAGGACTAACCCCCTCGTGAAGGTTCGAGTCCTTCCCCTACAGCAACAGCATTCATTGACATCCTGTACTTTTTATTAATCACTGTAGGGTGATGAAATTGGCAGCCATGCCCTCTGGTCTCGGGGGTGAGGGCTTCGGGACAAATCCGAAAGGACTAACCCCCTCGTGAAGGTTCGAATCCTTCCCCTACAGCATCTTACTATACATAAAGGCTTCTCTGACACGAGGAGCCTTTTTGATTTATGCGTTTGCACGCATTTTCATCACTTTGATCTCTTGCTCTAGCTTCTTCACATCTGCTTGAAGCGTCGCGATTTCGGCTGAACCTGCTCCTCCTTGCCCATTGGACTGCCCTTCAGCTGCCTTTTCTGCTTGGGCTATTTTGAACTTTTGCGTTTCTACTTCCAGCTCTGCCATTTTTTGTTCTATATCGAGTCGCTTCTGCTGATATTGAAACTTGCTCTGGAGGGAAGTCGCGCGTGTATTGTCGATATTGATCCGCATCTGCACCAATTGAGCTGGCAAGGCCACGACTGCTTTGATAATCTTCAAGGGCAGTTCTACTAGTGCAAGTGCTGAACTTGGTTTTTTGATTTTAACGATCGTAGGGTATCCATTGTCATCAAAATCAAGCTCAAACTCTGTCTTCACGAAGGGAGCAGAAGGGATCTCGATCATCTCTAGCAAAGTCGGATGTGGAACATGCACGTGCTTTACACGCTTACCTGCTGCACTTGTGATGGACAGCTCGGCAATGGCACGAGGCTTTACATAGATTCCTGTCTTCGACACGCTTTCAGGATTCACCCCCTTCCTATTTCCATCGCCAAGAATTTTGGCATCGAATGTCAGGCCTTTCAGCTGAAGTATACCATTTAATGCTGCTTTCTGCTCCTCATCAAAAGGATCAATTTTCCCTGTAAATAAAGGAATGCTCCTGGTGCTCCCTGCCGTACCTGTCACCAGTGCTTCTCCAATATCCAAGATTCTTGATATCACGTCAGCCGTCTGGTCATCTACAATCGTATGTACTTTGCTCAAAAATCCCTTAGGCCCATAACAGATGGTAATATCGTCATCCGTGAAAGGAGAGGGACTATATTTGAAAAAGTATTGATGCTTGGGATCTGGGACGTATTCCGTACCATTTATCGTTATTTGTCCTCCCTCAGCAATCGTTAGGTCTATTTCTGCTTTAGGCAGAAAGTATCCATGAAGGTTCCCTTGTTGGGGCGACTGCAAGGAGGGCAAAAAATTGCGGGCCATATAGGTGTATGTCAGGAGTTAATTTTAATCAAACAGAAAGATGTATAGGGTAGAGGTTATACATCCCTCAAAAGATATACATCAATTTAGGAATTTCTTTAAATATGGGCTATAAAATTTCCATTTTTTTAATTCGTAATATATGACTTACAAAAATATCATTTAATTAATTCATAATCAGGTGCTTATATGTATCATTCCCCTAAGAATTATATAGGAGATCTTGATTTATGATCTCACAGGATTGTATACACAAAAATAGAATGAAAAATTGCCTGAAAATCTTGTATTCAAATAGCCCTAAAAAAGAAAATTTGGAATAATTCTGCTTAAATTGTTCGAAAAGCGTTATTTCCTATTCACAATATGTCATGTCAACTTTCCACTATGGTAAAAACACAAAGAGAAAGTGACGCTCATTTTTTAGAATGTCTTAACATAGGTCGTAATCAAACTTAGGGCCTCATTTTTCTATTACTACTTCATCCCATTTCCACCCGTTAGCCTTGTATCATGTATTTCGATTTTTCTAATCCGTGGTTTTTGCTCATCATCCTAGTCTCTGGAGTCAGCATGTTTATCAGTTGGCGACTCAAGTCTGTCATGCGAAGTATAGGTAGGATTCCGACTAGCTCAGGAATGAGTGGCAAGGAGATCGCGGAGCAAATGTTGCGTCATTATGGGATCTCTGATGTCCAGGTTGTACCTGCCAAGGGATTTCTCACCGATCACTACAACCCTACCAACAAAACAGTCAATCTCAGCGAAGCTGTTTATCAGGAACGCAACGTGACGGCAGCAGCTGTTGCCGCTCACGAGTGTGGACATGCGGTACAGCATGCGACAGCTTACTCGATGCTCCAAGTCAGATCGGCTTTAGTTCCTGTCGTCAATATTGGTGCGAGATTTAGCCAGTGGCTATTATATATAGGGCTTGCCTTGTCTGGAGCGAGTATATACGCTACGGGTCAGGCTTCGGGAATCGGTTATTATCTGCTCTTGGCAGGTGTCACGATGCTGGCGGGTTCGGCTTTATTTTCCTTGGTTACCTTGCCCGTAGAGTTTGATGCCAGTAAGCGTGCACTTGCTTGGCTGGATGAAAGTGGGATTGCTAGAGGGGAAGAATATCGTGCCGCTAAAAAAGGATTGACCTGGGCGGCCATGACTTATGTAGCTGCGGCTGTGGCTGCACTTGCCAACCTACTTTACTGGGCACAGTATCTCATGGCAAGGAGAAGATAAAAGCTACAGTGTAAGGAGTTGGCATAGCGGCATCAGAAAGCGCTGTAAAGCAAAAGAGACTGCCTTTGGGGACAGTCTCTTTTTTATATTCCAGATATAGCGTAGTAGATACGCTGGTATTTATTCTGTTGGCTTCTCAGCATCGTCTCCTTCTTCAGGTGCTGCGGTCTCTTCTGCCGCTGCCTCCTCTACTACTTCAGCATCTTCGATTGGGCTAGTCACCTCTTCTATGACCTCTGGTGCTGTTTCAACGACGTCCTCAACTACTGCTTCTTCTACAGGTGCAGCGGCTTGTGCAGCAGGCTTGTTACCCCCACGACGACGGCGACGACGACGACGGTTGCTACTGCTTCCTTCGCTACCTTGTGTATAGCCATATTCGTTGTAGTCTACCAATTCGATCAATGCCATCTCTGCATTATCGCCACGGCGATTTCCCAGTTTCAAGATACGTGTGTATCCTCCTGGTCGGTCCCCTACTCTCTCAGAGATCTCTCCAAAGAGTTCTTTTACGGCGTCTTTATTTTGGAGGTAAGAAAACACTGTACGACGTGAGTGCATTGTATCTGTCTTCGATTTGGTAATCAAAGGCTCGATAAATTTACGGAGTTCACGTGCTTTGGGAAGGGTCGTCTTGATCGACTTGTGCTCGATCAAGGAAATCGCCATGTTGCGAAGCAAAGCTTTTCTGTGGGCAGCTTTGCGGCCCAAGTGATTGAATTTTTTACCGTGTCTCATTGTTAAACGAGTTGTTGACCAGGGGCATTCCACGTCGAAGTGACAGGGTTATATTCCCCAGGGCAATGAGTATGAAAAATTGAATTGCAAATAAAGAAAAAGGAAAGGCCATAGTCAATAGCCTTTCCTTATCAATCATTAATCTTCGTCGAGACGGTATTTGGAAACTTCCATACCGAAGCTCAAGTTCTTTTCTGCTACAAGCTCTTCCAGTTCTGTTAGAGACTTCTTACCGAAGTTACGGAACTTCAAGAGTTCCGCGATATTGTAGCTTACGAGGTCCCCCAGCGTTTTGATATCTGCTGCCTTGAGACAGTTGTAGGCACGCACGGAGAGATCAAGCTCTGAAAGCGGTGTTTTGAGAAGCTTACGCATTTGGAGGAAGTTCTCATCGACTTCGTCCTTCTTCTCTGGCACATCTGAGATGTGTGTGATAGACTCGTCAGAGAAGAGCATAAGATGTCTCAGCAGGATATTGGCTGCTTCTTTCAGGGCAGACTCTGGATCGATGGTACCATCTGTAGAAACTTCGATCTCAAGTTGCTCATAATCTGTTTTTTGTTCGATACGGTAGGGCTCTACGGCGTATCGTACGTTTCGTACAGGTGTGAAAATCGAGTCGATAGAGATCTCTCCGATCGGCTGATTGACTACCTTATTTTCTTCTGCAGGAACATAGCCACGGCCTTTTCCTATCGTCAATTCAATATCGAACTGAGTTTTGACATCAAGGTTGGCGATCACCATGTCTGGATTAGTCACTTCGAATGCAGTCGTGTGATCGGTAATATCACCTGCAACGAACTTATCCTTTCCACGGATAGAGACGAAGATTTTGTTATCTCCGTCGTTGATTTTCTTTAACCTTACCTGCTTGAGATTGAGGATAATTTCGGTTACGTCCTCGATCACACCTGGCACGATCGTAAACTCGTGGTCGATACCTGGTACTTTGATGGAGGTAATTGCGTAACCTTCAAGGGAAGACAGCAATACTCTACGAAGCGCATTGCCAACGGTAATCCCGTACCCACGCTCCAATGGACGCACCAAAAAACGGCCTAAAAAGTCATTATCTTTTTCGAGAACGATCTTTTCGGGCATTTGGAAGTTAAGCAGTGCCATACGGTTTTTTGCTTTCTATTATGTGATACAAATAAGGAATAAACAAAATACAGTTATATCCATCTGAAAACGAGTTCCAGATGGATATGGCTGATATACAATTACTTAGAGTATAGTTCTACGATCAACTGTTCGTTTATCTTTTCAGGGATATCTTCTCTGTCTGGGAAGTTTACGAAAGTACCTTTATGTGCACCTCCTTCTACATTCAACCAGTTGTGTCTACCAGCTCTATTCAAGCTATTGTTGACGATTTCAAGATTACGGCTTTTCCCACGTACTTCAATTACGTCTCCTGGACGAAGGAGCACAGAAGGAATATTAGTTACTACGCCGTTCAACTTAAAATGTTTGTGGTTGACCAGTTGACGAGCTGCACGGCGTGTGGGAGCAAATCCCATACGGTAGACTGTGTTGTCCAGGCGAGACTCCAATAGTTGGAGGAATACCGTACCTGTTACACCTTTCTGTCTGGCGGCTTTGTCGAAGGTATTGCGGAACTGCTTTTCAAGCAGACCATATGTATACTTTGCTTTTTGCTTCTCTGCAAGCTGTGTGCCATAGTCAGACACCTTCTTACGTCCCTTGCCATGCTGGCCAGGGCCGTACTTACGACGCTCTAGGGCTTTGGCTTGCCCAAAAATAGCCTCTTTGAAACGTCGCTCTACTTTTCCTCTTGGACCTCTATATCGTGCCATGTAATTTCCTGAATAATTGAAGGAGGATTGATCTGTAAGCGAGAGAAAGCTTTTGCAGACGTTTCCTCAGGATGAAATGTGTAATGAAAATTATACTCTACGACGCTTGGGGGGACGGCAGCCATTGTGTGGCAGTGGCGTAATATCCTTGATCAAGGTCACATCAATACCAGAATTAACGATGGCGCGAATAGCAGACTCGCGACCCGAACCTGTACCTTTCACGAAGACTTCTACTTTGCGCAAGCCCATATCATAAGCTTTTTTGGCACAATCAGAAGCAGCTACCTGAGCGGCATAAGGGGTATTTTTCTTAGAACCACGGAAGCCCATTTTACCAGCAGCGGACCATGAGATGGTATTTCCCGAAAGGTCTGTAATGGTAATGATGATGTTATTGAAAGAAGAGCTGATGTGTACCTGACCGACAGGTTCCACGCGCTTTTTCTTCTTTGATTTACCAGATGATTTGGCCATGATGATTACTTAGTTGCTTTTTTCTTACCTGCTACAGTCTTCTTCTTACCCTTGCGAGTACGAGCGTTTGTTTTAGTGCGCTGGCCACGCAAAGGAAGTCCTTTACGGTGGCGAAGTCCACGATAACAACCGATGTCTTTGAGGCGCTTGATGTTCAGCGCGATCTCACTTCGCAACTGTCCTTCTACTCTGTACTCATCACCGATGATACGACGGATCTTTACAATATCGTCGTCAGTCCAATCCCTTACACGCTTATCTTCGTCAATACCTGCTTTACTCAAAATCTCTTTTGAGCGGGTGTTGCCTATTCCGAAGATATACGTCAGGCCAATGATTCCTCGCTTATTTTTTGGTAGATCTACCCCTGCGATACGTGCCATAGTTTTACTCTCCGTTGATTATCCCTGACGCTGCTTGTGCTTGGGATTTTTTTTGTTGATTACATAGACCTTCCCCTTGCGGCGGATGATCTTATCGTCAGAACTGCGCTTTTTTACTGAAGCTCTAACCTTCATGATGAAAAAGTTTATGGTGAATGACTTTATGCGAACTGAGAAGTAAGCAAATTAAGACGCGTTACTCTCTTTCTAAAAGTCTTGTTATTTATATCGATATACGATTCTGCCTTTGTTCAAGTCATAGGGCGATATCTCAAGGGCTACACGATCTCCTGGGAGAATCTTGATGTAGTGCATACGCATTTTCCCTGCAATATGCGCCAACAATTCATGTCCGTTTTCAAGCTTTACACGGAATGTGGCGTTGGGCAGTGCCTCTAGTACTTCGCCATCAGTTTTAATTGGTGCTTGCTTTGCCAAATCTGATCTATATTAATTTTCAATAAATTCAAAAGTAGAAAGTATCTCGGCACCGTCTTTTCTGATCACGATACAATGCTCGTAGTGAGCAGAAGGAAGGCGATCAGTTGCAAAAACTGTCCAACCATCATTGGCCACTTTGATATGGCGTTTACCCATATTGATCATGGGCTCTATAGCCAAGACCAGTCCTTCGGGGAGCTTCATTCCTGAGCGCTTTCTCCCGTAGTTGGGTACTTCTGGTGGTTCGTGTAAATTCTCACCTAGACCGTGTCCCACCATTTCTCTCACCACACTGAATCCATACAACTCTGCATGTTTCTGCACAGCATATGAGATTTCTCCCATTCTGTTTCCTGCTACAGCCTTTTCAATTCCCTTATACAAAGACTCTTTGGTCACTTGCATAAGCTTGCGAACTTTGGAAGAAACTTCTCCTACGGCAAATGTGTAGGCCGAATCTCCAAAATAGCCATTGAGCAGTACCCCACAATCAATAGAAATGATGTCACCATCGTTAAGAACTTGATGCTGTGAAGGCATCCCGTGCACCACTTCTTCATTTAGAGAGGTACATAAAGTATTAGGAAAGGGAGATTCACCAAAGCTTGGAGCATAATCCTTGAATGCGGGAATGGCTCCATGATCTCTAATAAACGTCTCCGCTATTGTATCTAGCTCTAGTGTATTTACGCCAGGCTTGATATGCTTTTTCAGCTCACCTAAGGTCTTACCAACTAGCCGAGAACTCTCGCGGATCATTTCGATCTGCTCTTCCGACTTTAATATGATCTGATCTTTTACGGGTGGCATTTATCCTCCTTACACGGCAATGCCGCTTCTATTGGTTCTAGATTTGATTCGTCCTGTATTCATGAGACCGTCGTAGTGTCTGTTGAGCAGGAAGCTATTGACTTGCTGAAGTGTATCCAGTACTACACCGATCATGATCAAAAGGCTTGTCCCTCCATAGAACTGTGAAAAAGAAGACGATACACCTAAAACAGCTGCAATTGCAGGGAAAACAGCTACGATCGCAAGGAAAATAGACCCAGGCAGTGTGATTCGCGAAAGAATCATATCAATGTAGTCTGCTGTCTTCTTTCCAGGCTTAATCCCAGGAATGTATCCGCCGTTTCTCTTCAAATTGTCCGCCATCTGTTGTGGCTGGATCATGATCGCTGTATAAAAATACGTAAAGACCACAATCATGATGAAGAAGATGAGATTGTACCAGAAACCATTGTAATCGCTTAAAGCTGCTACAAGACCAGATGGTGCTTCGTTACCAGCAGTGAACTGAAGAAGCGTTACAGGCAAAAACATAATCGCTTGAGCGAAGATGATCGGCATCACACCTGCAGAGTTTACTTTCAGTGGAATGTACTGGCGTGCAGCATTTCCACGTCCTAGTTGTCCGAGGCGATTCCCCATATTCTGACGTGCGTAGTTGATAGGGATCTTTCGTGTAGCTTGCGTGAGTGCGACTACCGCGATGGTCACAACACCAAGAGCTAAGATTTCAATGAAGAAAGTCATCGGAAGTTTGGTAGATGCTTCTTGCACAAGTGCAGCAGGAAGACCTGCGATGATACCGATGGTAATCAAAAGAGAAACACCATTTCCAATTCCGTTGTCTGTGATCCTTTCACCGAGCCACACCAAAAACATTGTACCTGCAGTAAGAAGGGTCACTGTTGTCACCCAGAAAAAAGCAGAGTTATCAAGCATTGCATCAGGATATGAACCTCTTAGGAAGAACACATAACTGACTGCTTGACCGAATGTTACGGCTACTGTTAGGTAGCGTGTGATTTGGTTGATTTTCTTCTGTCCACTTTCCCCTTCCATTCGCAGCTTTTGTATAGAAGGTACGATTGCACCTAAAAGCTGTACAACGATAGAGGCAGAGATATAGGGCATGATACCTAATGCGAGTATGGCCCCTCTAGCAAAAGCACCTCCAAGGAATGTGTTGAAGAAGTCAAGTAATCCACCAGCACTGCTAAATTCTCTTTGTAGAATTTCGGAATCGACACCAGGCAGTACGACGAATGTCCCTAAGCGAAAGACAGCGAGTAACAGCAATGTGTACAAGATTCTGTCCCTCAATTCAGGGATACGAAAAATATTTCTGAGGGTCTCGATGAGATTATTCATGGATCTTAAGCTTCGGGCGCGTTTTCTTCACCAGCTTGAGGCTGGGAATCAGCTGTTAATTCTTTTCCTCTTTTATCTACTTCAGTTGTAGTTCCTCCAAGTCCTTCAATAGCTGACTTTGCAGATTGGCTGAATTTATTGGCAACGATATTCACCTTAGTTTTCAGCTCCCCTCTTCCCAGCACTTTGACAAGTTTCTTTTCAGAAGAAATGATACCGTGCGCTTTCAGATATGCGTGGTTAATTTCTTCTGTGGGATACTTCTCCAGCAGTTCTTGGATAGAATCGAGATTGATCACATTGTACTCAACTCTATTGATATTCTTGAATCCGTACTTGGGCACGCGACGGTAAAGGGGCATCTGACCACCTTCAAACCATGGGCGATATTTATATCCACTACGGCTTTGCGCACCTTTGTGACCTTTAGTTGAAGTTCCCCCTCTGGTAGAACCTTGGCCACGTCCGATACGCTTGCGGCTTTTAGTAGCGCCTTTAGCCGGTTTCAGTGTATGAAGTTTCATGTTATTCTATCTCTTCGAGTTTCACCAAATGGGTTACTTTCTTGATCATACCGAGAATTTGTGGTGTGCACTCCTTCTCTATCGTGTGGTTCATCTTTTTGAGTCCAAGGGCGACCATCGTGGCCTTTTGATCCTTGGGTCTTCCGATGACACTACGTATTTGCGTTATCTTAACTTTTGGGTACATGATGCTCTGACTTATTCTTTTCCAGTAAACACTTTGCCCAAAGTTACCTGACGGCGCTTGGCCACAGCATGGGGCATGTCCAACAAGGCTAGTGCTTTGATCGTAGCTTTCACTACGTTGTGAGGGTTAGAAGAACCAAGGTTCTTACCGATTACGTCTCTCACACCAGCGGATTCAAGTACTGCACGCATCGCACCACCAGCCAGTACACCTGTACCAGGTGCTGCAGGCTTCAAAAGGACTTTCGCAGCACCAAATTTCGTGAGTGTTTCGTGTGGGATGGTCCCTTTGAGAACATTCACTCTGATAAGGTTTTTCTTTGCATCGTCGATTCCTTTGGAGATGGCATCTGTTACTTCATTTGCCTTACCCAAACCGTAACCCACGATTCCGTTTCCGTCACCAACGACTACAATTGCACTAAAGCTAAAACGGCGTCCACCTTTCACAACTTTGGCATTGCGGTTGATCTTCACCACCTTTTCTTGCAGTTCTACATCACTGCTTTTAACTCTTAATTCGTTTGGAATGACCATAGTTGCTTAGAATTTTAGCCCACCCTCACGTGCGCCTTCTGCTAGTGCTTTAACTCTTCCGTGATATTTATATCCTCCGCGGTCAAAAATAACCGATTCCACTCCTTTTTCCTTCGCCAATTCCGCGAGTCTCGTACCCACTTTCTTGCTTGCGTCCGTTTTGGATTCGGATTGCAAATTTAATTCATTTAGGCGAGAAGAACAACTGACGAGGGTTACCCCGTTCACGTCGTCGATGATCTGAGCATAAATTTGCTTGTTACTTCTAAAGATAGACAAGCGAGGGCGCTCAGCAGTTCCTTTTATACGTGTACGCAGTCTTCTGCGAATGCGATTTCTGCGTAGTACTTTTTTAGCTGTACCTGCCATTTTCGTAATTTCTTTGATCGTTTTAAAATGATCCGAAGAGAGAAGATCACCCACTCTAGCAAGTGATCTTTCTTTTCATGATTACTTTTTACCAGCAGCTTTCCCTTCCTTACGACGAATCTCTTCACCCAGGAAGCGGATTCCTTTTCCTTTGTAGGGCTCTGGTGGACGGAAAGAGCGGATCTTCGCTGCGATCTGTCCTAGAAGCTGCTTGTCGTGGCATTCGAGTGTCAGCAATGGTGGTTTTCCACGCTCACTCTTTGCTTCGGCTTTGATTTCGGGAGGAAGAACCATCACGATAGGGTGAGAGAAGCCAAGTGTCAATTCTAGCTGACTACCTTTGACATCTGCCTTGTACCCTACGCCGACGATTTCCATCTGCTTTTTATATCCTTCTGACACACCGATCACCATGTTGTTGATCAAGCTTCTATAAAGACCGTGCATGGCACGATGCTTTTTCTGGTCAGAGGGACGCTTTACGTTGATTGTTCCATTGTCCATCTCAACGATCATCTCGGGATCCACTTTTTCGAAAAGTTCTCCTTTGGGTCCTTTCACTTTGACGACATTGTCATCGCCAATATTTATAGTGACTCCGTTAGGGATCGTGATGGGTAATTTTCCTATACGAGACATGCTAGAGTTCTTTAGAAGACGTAACACAAAACTTCTCCACCTACCTTTTCTGATCTGGCGTTCTTTCCTGTCATTACTCCTTTGGGAGTGGAGATGATCGATACGCCGAGTCCGTTTTTCACTCTTGGCATGGTTTTCACCTTCGCATACTTACGCAAACCAGGCTTAGATGCGCGGGTGATACTCGTGATGGCAGGTTTCTTTGTAACCTTGTCATACTTCAAGGCGATTTTGATGACACCTTGAGGTCCTTCGTCGAGGAACTTATACTTGCGTATAAATCCTTGCTCAAAGAGCACTTTCGTGATGGCTTTCTTCAGGTTTGAGGCCGGAATGTCCACCACCTTGTGGCCTGCGGCCTGAGCATTTCTGATTCGGGTCAGATAATCTGCTATGGGATCTGTGTACATATTACCAGCTCGTTTTCTTTACGCCAGGAATTTTACCTTGGAGGGCCAATTCTCTGAACTTAATCCTTGAAATACCAAATCTTCTAATATAACCTCTTGGACGTCCTGTCAACTTACAACGGTTGTGTAGACGTACGGGGGAGGAGTTGCGAGGTAACAGGGCGAGTGCCTGATAGTCTCCTTCTTCTTTGAGTTGGCGGCGCTTCTCTGCGTACTTGGCAACGAGGCGCTCACGCTTTTGCTGTCTTGCTACTGCTGATTTCCTTGCCATAATTATGCAGTTTGTTTGTTTCGGCCCTGGAAGGGCATTCCAAATAGCGCCAATAGCTCGAGTGCTTCTTCGTCAGTAGGCGCGGATGTAACGAAGCAAACGTCCATTCCTGAAATACGGTTGATTTTGTCAACGTCAATTTCGGGGAAGATGATTTGCTCCTTGATTCCCATGTTGAAGTTTCCTTTTCCATCAAATCCTTTGGTAGGGATACCGCGGAAGTCACGTACACGTGGGAGTGCGATATTGATGAAGCGGTCGAGAAATTCATACATGCGGCTCGTGCGAAGTGTTACTTTACAACCGATGGGCATTTCTTCGCGCAAACGGAAGTTAGAGATAGACTTGCGAGCCATCGTGACTACAGGCTTTTGTCCTGTGATCAATCCAAATTCTTCTACGGCAGCGTCGATGAGTTTCTTATCGCCTGTGGCTTCTCCAATGCCGCGGTTGAGAACAATCTTTTCAAGCTTAGGAATCTGCATCACGGACTTGTACTTAAACTTATCCATGAGGGCTTGAACGATTTCCTCGTTATATTTTTTATGTAATCTTGTCTGTTCAGCCATGATCGGATTCATTAATCGAGTATTTCTCCACTTTTCTTGGCGTAGCGAACCCATCCTTTCCCATTTTCGCGACGTTGGCGACCTATACGAGTAGGTGTCTTCGTGCTAGGATCGATCAACATGAGATTAGAAACGTGGATAGATGCTTCTTGCTCAATGATCCCTCCGTCTGGGTTTTGTTGGCTTGGACGCTGGTGCTTTCTTACGACACGGACTCCTTCGACGATGGCGCGGTTTTCTTTGGGGAAAACTACCATCACACGGCCTTCTTTTCCACGGTCCTTGCCGCTCAGTACTCTGACGAGATCGTCTTTCTTTATGTGAAGTTTATTAGCCATTGTTTTTCAAGTAGTGTGAGGATGCCTCACCATTTCTTCATGAATCTGATTATAAAACTTCGGGTGCAAGCGAAACGATTTTCATGTAACCTTTTTCGCGTAACTCTCTGGCTACTGGCCCGAAGATACGGCTGGCACGTGGATCACCGTCTTTAGTGACTAGTACGGCGGCATTGTCATCGAAGCGGATGTAGGAACCATCTTTTCTTCGACCTTCTTTTCGGGTGCGGACGACTACTGCGCGGACCACGTCACCTTTCTTCACATTAGAATTAGGATCAGCGGATTTGACAGAGGCAATGATATTGTCTCCGATGCGTGCATAGCGTTTTTTCGTCCCCCCGAGTACGCGGATACAGAGGATCTCTTTGGCTCCACTGTTGTCGGCGACTCTTAGTCTACTCTCCTGTTGAATCATTGTTAAATAGATTAAGGGTTATTGACTCCTGTAGGAATATGCTGAATGGAAATTGGGATGTATCAGTATCCTTCCCACAGCAAATCAACACTTACTTGCATTCAGCTTCTTTTTGTACGCATACAAAAATGCAGCTGTATATATAAGAGAACTGTTTACTTAGCTCTTTCGATGACTTCCAACAATCTCCAGCGCTTATTTTTGCTGAGTGGTCGGGTCTCCATGATGCGGACGGTATCACCGATTCCACATGTATTTTCGTCGTCGTGTGCCATGAGCTTCTTGGACTTCTTCACGAACTTCCCATAGATAGGGTGCTTCACGCGGCGCTCGACGAGTACAGTGATGGACTTATCCATCTTATTGCTTACTACTCTCCCCACACGCACTTTGCGTCGGTTGCGAGTTTCTTTTACTACTTCAGTCATGCCTGATCATCATTTTGGGGTTCGACTTGCTCTGTACTTCTTTCATGCAGGATTGTCTTCAGTCTGGCAATGTTTCTTCTGGCATCTTTGATATCAGAAGGTCTTTCGACAGACGATACTGCATGATTCAGTCGGAGACGAAGGAGTGTTTCCTGCTCGTCAGTGATACGTGCTTCAATCTCCTCAGTGGTAAGTTCCCGTATATCTTTCGCTTTCATCTTTCCTATGCAGTTTGAAGGTCTCTACGAATCACAAACTTAGTCTTCATGGGCAGCTTGTTTGCAGCAAGTCTGAGTGCTTCACGTGCTACCTCTTCAGGTACTCCGTCTAGTTCGAACAGAATACGCCCAGGTCTGATCGGTGCAGCCCAGTATTCTGGGTTACCTTTACCCTTACCCATACGTACCTCTGCAGGCTTTTTTGTAATGGGCTTATCGGGGAATACACGGATCCAGATATTACCTTCCCTTTTCATTGCACGGGAGATGGTGATACGGCAAGCTTCTATCTGACGAGAAGTCATGAATCCGTTTTCGAGTGCCTTCAGTCCATAAGAGCCAAAGGATATATTCGCACCACGCTGAGCGAGCCCTTTGATCCGGCCTTTCTGAACCTTTCTACGTTTAACTTTTCTCGGCTGTAACATGCGTCGTCTCTCTTATTTATTTAAACCATAAGGTGTAAGGCGTCCAGGAGTAACTGGAGTTTAGCCAAACGATGTTATCGTCTGCGCTTTTTACCGCCTCCGCCACCTCCGCGCTTACGATCTGAAGCAACAGAAGGAGACAAATCTACCTTACCGAAAATTTCTTTCTTGAAAATCCAGACTTTGACTCCAATCACACCGTAGATAGTGTGTGCTTCTACCAGTGCATAATCAATATCTGCTCTGAGTGTCTGCAATGGAATACGTCCTTGCTTGTACTGCTCTGTACGTGCCATTTCAGCACCTCCCAGACGTCCAGCACACATGACTTTACAGCCCTGGGCTCCTGCACGCATAGTAGCAGCAAGGGCAGACTTCATCGCACGACGGAAAGAGACACGACCTTCGAGCTGCTGCGCGATTTGCTGACCTACGAGTGTAGCGTCTAGCTCAGGGCGCTTGATCTCAAAAATATTGATCTGGACGTCTTTGCCCGTAATCTTTTTGATCTCTTCTCTTAGCTTGTCTACTTCTTTACCACCTTTACCGATGACGATACCAGGTCTAGATGTATGAATGGTGATGGTGATTTTGCGTAGCGTACGCTCAATCACAATCTTTGAAATTCCTCCGCGAGGAATACGGGCTTTGAGGTATGCTCTGATCTGCTCGTCTTCTACTAGCTTATCAGAGAAATCATTACCACCGTACCAGTTGGACTCCCAACCCTTGATGATACCCAGTCGCAATCCGATCGGATGTGTCTTCTGTCCCAATTTCCTAGTTATTTAAGATTAATCATCTGATTCTTCGTCCATGTCATCTACTTCAGGTACTTCTTCGAGTACAAGTGTCACATGACAATAGCGTTTACGGATCAAGTGTGCACGTCCTTGAGGCGCAGGGCGTAGACGCTTGAGCATGCGCGCGCTGTCTACATACGCCTCTTTGATATAGTGTGTCCCAATGTCCACACGGTCTTCAAACTTTTCTTCTAGGCTACTGATACCAGACTGTAGCAAGCGTGTTACGGCAGGAGCTGCAGCTTTAGAAGTAAATTTGAGTACATTCAGTGCATCGAAAACTTCCCTCCCGCGGATCTGATCCACAACCATGCGCATCTTGCGAGCAGAAGAGCGATAATTCTTCAGCGTCACGCGACATTCGTCGGCGCGATTCTCTTTGATCTGTTCAGCCTTCGCTCTCTTTTTCTTTGGAGGCTTAGGAATCCCAGCTGCTATCTTTTCTTTGCGGGTCAGTTTTGTTGATTGTTCCGCCATAGTATTCCGATTTTATCGCTGCATGCAGGAAGGACCTGCTCAAGCAGTGTTATTATCTTCTTTTGTCTTTTTTGTTTCCACCGTGTCCGCGGTAAGTACGTGTTCCCGCAAATTCTCCCAGTTTATGGCCCACCATATTTTCTGAGATGTATACAGGAATGAAGTTCTTTCCATTATGTACAGCGATGGTATGTCCTACGAAATCAGGAGAAATCATTGAGCGACGCGCCCATGTCTTAATCATTCTCTTCTTTCCAGAGTCGTTCATTGCTAGGACCTTACGTTCCAACTTTGGATCAATAAAGGGACCTTTTTTCAGTGATCGAGCCATAATTGATATTGATAATCGAAGATAAAATCTTCGGTAATTGTTTGCTTAAAAATTACTTACGCTTCTTCTTACGGCTGATAATCAAGCGGCTAGAAGCCTTTTTCTTCGCGCGGGTCTTGAAGCCCTTTGCAGGTTTACCGTTTCTGTTACGGGGTAGACCACCTGAAGCGCGACCTTCACCACCACCCATTGGGTGATCGACAGGGTTCATCACGACACCTCTCGTACGAGGACGACGACCCAACCAGCGCTTACGCCCAGCCTTACCTAGGACGATGTTTTGATGATCTGAATTACCTACTGTACCAATGGTAGCCATACAGGTACCGAGTACCATGCGTGTTTCTCCAGAAGGAAGCTTCAAAATGGCGTACTTACCATCCTTTGCTGTCAACTGTGCAAACGTACCTGCGCTTCTTGCCATCATTCCTCCCTTTTCGGGGTATAGCTCTACATTGTGAATGATAGAACCTAGAGGCATGTTCATCAGCTTCATTGCGTTTCCGATCTTAGGCTCCACTTTCTCTCCAGAGATGAGTGTCTGGCCTACTTCGATCTTATCTGGTGCAATGATGTAGCGCTTTTCTCCATCTTCGTACTTAACCAGTGCGATACGGCAGCTACGGTTCGGATCATACTCGATAGATTCGACTGTACATGAGACGCCGAACTTGTCGCGCTTGAAATCTATGACACGGTACTTGCGCTTGTGACCGCCTCCTCTGTGACGGATAGTGCGACGACCCTGGCTGTTACGTCCACCCGACTTTTTGAGGGCTTCTGTCAAAGACTTTTCGGGAGTACTTTTCGTAATCTCCTTGAAGTCTGATACCGAAGCGTCACGCTGTGCGGGAGTTACCGGTTTTAGCTTGCGAATACCCATTGTTTCTTTTATTAATGAGGTGCGACACGAATCCTTCTCTCAGTTCCTTCTCAGCGGCCGCTACCTGGGATTTCAATTAAATGTGCTTGTAGAAATCGATCTCTTGTCCTTCTGCAAGGGTCACGATGGCCTTCTTATAATTAGAAGATTTTCCTTTGATGACGCCTCTTTTGGTAAAGCGCTGACGACGCTTTCCGCGAACCACCATCGTATTGACTGTCTCTACCGTTACTTCGTAGACTCTTTCAATCTCTTCTTTGATCTCTGGCTTTGTCGCTTTGAGATCTACCTCAAACCCGTACTTGGTTAGCCCGCGCTCTGTGTAGAGGTTCGTCTTTTCAGTAATTATGGGACGCTTGAGTATGCTCATCACCTTATGCTTTTTTGGCTAGATGTTTATTGATTACTGATACTGCTCCTTCAGTCATGATGAGGGTCTCAGCGTTTAGGATGTCATAAGTACTGACCATGTCAGCAGTCATGACGCTGGCCTTGGGCAAGTTTCTTCCTGAGAGATAGATATTCTCACTGGAATTTTCCAATACCACTAGCACTTTTTTGTGCCCGAGTTGAAGGTTATCCATCACTTCGACAAACCTCTTAGTTTTTGGTGCCTCAAACTCGAAGTTTTCGATGACGCGGATTTCTTCTTCTCTAGCTTTATAAGTAAGGGCGCTTTTTCTAGCAAGGCGCTTTACTTTCTTGTTCAAGCGGGACTTATAGTCACGTGGTCTAGGGCCGAAGATCGTACCACCATGTCTGAACAATGGAGACTTACGATCACCCTGACGGGCGTTACCTGTTCCTTTTTGGCGGAAGGGCTTCTTGTTAGTTCCGTGGATTTCTCCGCGCTCTTTAGACTTAGAAGTACCTTGACGGCGATTTTGTTGGATATATTTGACATCCAGATAGATCGCATGGTCATTGGGCTCCTCGATCGCGTAGATGGATTCAGGAAGATCTACTGTACGCCCAGTCTCGTTGCCTTCGATGCTATATACTGCTACTTCCATCTGCTTATTTCTCTATAATGACGTAAGATCCTTTGTGCCCCGGAATGGACCCTGAGATAACAAGCAGGTTTTTTTCGGGGATTACTTTCAAAATTTTGAGGTTTTGCACGGTTGTACGTGCGCCTCCTGTGCGTCCTGCCATCCTCATGCCTTTGAAAACACGAGAGGGAGTAGAACCTGCACCCAAGGAACCAGGTGCGCGACCTCTGTTGTGCTGACCGTGTGTTTGGCCACCTACACCAGCGAAGCCGTGGCGTTTTACAACACCCTGGAAACCTTTGCCTTTCGAGATGCCGATCACATCTACGAAATCACCTTCTTCGAAGAGGTCTACACCTACAGTATCACCCAGTGTGGGTACGCTGTCCTGGTTAGAGAAGTCAAGCTCAACCAGTTTACGCTTAGGTGTTGTTCCTGCTTTATCGAAATGCCCTTTGAGTGGTTTGGGCGTATTTTTTTCTTTGCGCTCGTCAAATGCCAGCTGTACAGCATTGTATCCATCTGATTTCTGATTCTCGCGTGTCTCAGTCGTTTTGACTTGTGTGACGACGTTTGGCTCAGCATAAATCAGCGTGCAGGCTATATTCTTCCGATTTTCATCGAAGATGCTGGTCATCCCTACTTTCTTGCCTATGATTCCTGCCATCCTAATTGGGATTAAAATTTTTGATTAACCAAAGCACATCTTGAGGGGAATGAAACCCCAGCCTTTACGGCTGGGTTTTCTTATTTCGTTACCCAGATGTATGGTGTACCTATGAATCGCTTATACCTTGATTTCAACATCAACCCCACTGGGAAGTTCCAGCTTCATCAGGACATCTACGGTCTTTGAACTAGAGCTGAAGATGTCAATCAGACGCTTGTAAGAACTAATCTCAAACTGCTCTCTCGACTTTTTATTGACGTGAGGGGAGCGGTTGACTGTGATAATGGAACGCTCAGTAGGTAACGGTATAGGTCCACTCACGATGGCACCGGTAGACTTTACCGTCCGTACGATCTTTTCAGCAGACTTATCCACGAGGTTGTGGTCGTACGATTTGAGTTTAATGCGAATCTTCTGGGTCATTACCTTTTATTTAAAGAGCTAGACTGCTCGTCTTATACACTTACACCTTTCACTTTTGCTACTACAGCTTCCTGAATGTTGCCAGGTGCTGCCTCATAGTGAGAGAATTGCATCGTAGATGATGCACGACCGGATGAAATCGTACGGAGGTCAGTTACGTATCCGAAGAGTTCAGACAAAGGTACCTTCGCCTTCACTACTTTTGAGTTGCCACGGTCACCCATCTCGTCGATCTTGCCACGACGCTTGTTCAAGTCACCGACTACGTTACCCATATAATCTTCGGGCGTCACTACCTCTACGGCCATGATAGGCTCCTTCAAGATAGGCTTTGCCTTCTTCCCTGCTTCTCTAAAAGCAAGCTTGGCTGCCAGCTCGAAAGAAAGCTGATCGGAGTCAACTTGGTGGAAACTTCCGAAGAAGAGTCTCACTTTCAAGTCTTCAACTGGGAAACCAGCGAGTACCCCTTCCGCCATGGCTGCCTGGAATCCTTTCTGTACAGAAGGAATGAATTCTCTAGGAATCACACCACCCTTGATGGCATCTTCAAATACGAATCCTTTTCCATCTTCAGCAGGACCAAACTCCACCTGGATGTCGGCGAACTTACCGCGACCACCTGTCTGCTTCTTGTACACCTCACGGTGCTCTATTGTATTAGAGAATGCCTCACGGTAAGATACCTGCGGCTGTCCCTGGTTTACTTCTACCTTGAATTCACGCTTCAAACGGTCAACAATGATTTCCAAGTGAAGCTCTCCCATTCCTGCGATGATTGTCTGCCCAGACTCTTCATCTGTGCTCGCGCTGAATGTCGGATCTTCTTCTGAAAGTTTTGCCAATCCATTTCCAAGCTTATCGGAATCCTTCTGAGACTTAGGCTCAATCGCAATGCGAATGACAGGCTCAGGGAAATCCATAGACTCCAAGTTCAATGGGTGGTTGATGTCCGTCAAGGTATCCCCTGTACGGATATCTTTGAACCCTACAGCGGCTGCAATATCACCTGCTTCTACCTTAGGAATCTGCTGCTGCTTGTTGGAGTGCATCTGAAGGATACGAGAAATACGCTCCTTCTTACGCGTACGGTTATTCAGGACGTAAGAACCTCCCTCTAGTACACCAGAGTATACACGGAAGAATGCTAGACGGCCTACAAATGGATCCGTAGCGATTTTGAATGCAAGAGAAGTAAAAGGTTCGTCGTTGCTTGCTTGACGCGTCTCCTTCTCGTTTGTCTCGGGATTTGTACCTTCGATTGCAGGCATCTCCAAGGGAGAAGGAAGCAAATAACATACTGCATCTAGTACAGCCTGTACGCCTTTATTTTTGAAGGCAGATCCACACATCATTGGGATGATGGACATGTCTTGTGTAGCTGCGCGAAGGGCGGCGATTACTTCGTCTCTTGTGATCGTATCTGGATCTTCGAAGTATTTCTCCATGATAGACTCGTCGTATTCAGCGACAGCTTCCATCATGTTTTCACGCCACTCAGCAACAGTTTCCTCTAAGTCTGCGGGAATCTCAATTTCTTCCCAAGTCATACCAAAGTCGTTCTCGTTCCATACTTTGGCTTTCCCGTCGATCAGGTCAACGACACCACGGAAGTCAGCTTCAGCCCCGATGGGTACCTGAATAGGTACTGCGTTTCCGCCGAGCATTTCCTTTACTTGCTTGACTACCTGAAAAAAGTCAGCACCTGAGCGGTCCATCTTGTTGACGAATCCTACACGAGGTACATTATATTTCTGAGCTTGACGCCATACTGTTTCAGACTGAGGCTCCACCCCACTCACTGCACAGTACAACATGACGGCTCCATCTAGAACGCGCAAGGAACGCTCTACTTCTACTGTAAAGTCAACGTGACCAGGTGTATCAATGATGTTGATACGGTGGTTTTTCCCTTCATAAGGCCAGAATGTCGTAGTAGCCGCGGAGGTAATGGTAATACCACGCTCTTGCTCCTGCTCCATCCAGTCCATCGTAGCTGCCCCATCGTGTACTTCACCGATCTTGTGAGAGATACCGGTATAGAAGAGGACACGCTCAGTAGTTGTTGTCTTACCAGCGTCGATGTGGGCACTGATGCCAATGTTACGGGTGTCTTTTAGAGGTACCTTTGCCATCTGATAGTTTCCTCGTTAAAGTGTTGAAGCGAATGAAGTTTAATTAAAACCTGAAGTGTGAAAAGGCCTTGTTGGCTTCTGCCATACGGTGCATGTCTTCTTTCTTCTTTACTGCGGCACCTTCACCTTTAGAAGCAGCGATGATCTCTGCAGCAAGTTTCTCATGCATGGACTTTCCGTTACGAGACTTAGAGTAGTTGATAAGCCAGCGGAAGCTCAAGCCTTCTTTTCTCTTGGGAGAAACTTCGATGGGTACCTGGAAGGTAGCACCACCTACGCGACGGCTTTTTACTTCTACTTGAGGCGTGATGTTGTTGAGCGCTGCTTTAAAAATTTCCACCCCATCTTCTCCTGTGCGCTCAGCTACTGTTTCCATGGCTTTGTAGAAAATGCGGTAAGCCACATTTTTTTTACCATCCACCATGAGGTTGTTCACAAATTTGCTTACCAGTTCGCTCCCAAACTTGGGGTCTGGCATGACTCTTCTTTGTTTTGCTCTGGTCTTTCTCATGGATTACTATTTCTTTTTCTCTCTACGCGTACCATACTTGGAACGGCCTTGGTTACGACCTTCTACACCGGCAGTATCCAAAGCTCCGCGAACGACGTGATATCTTACACCTGGAAGATCTTTCACCCTTCCACCGCGTACGAGTACGATTGAGTGCTCCTGGAGATTATGGCCCTCACCTCCGATGTAGGCGTTGACTTCCTTTTGGTTTGTCAGACGTACCCTTGCTACCTTTCTCAATGCAGAGTTAGGCTTCTTGGGTGTCGTCGTATATACCCTTAGGCATACCCCACGACGCTGTGGGTTTGCATCTAGAGCCGGAGACTTACTTTTCCAGACTTTGTCACTCCGGCCTTTACGAATCAATTGCTGAATTGTAGGCATACGACTATATGCTGAAGTATTAATTTCTAATAAAAATCCATCTAATGTCCTTGTAAGGACTCAGGAAGTATACCTAGATAGGGAATGCAAAAAAATGGAGAGGACAGGTGATAGTGAGGAGGGCCGTCTTCTGTGGGAGAAGGGCTCAATTCCGTAAGGAGTTTCTGTTCAAAAGGTGAAACTCTAGTGGGAATCCGCACTATCCTCCCGGGGTACCTCAACAAGGTTGAATGCATTGCCATGAAGGACAGTTTCCTGATTTATGGAACCCAAATCTAAAAATTCTACATAGGAACTCTCATCTTTGGGCTTGCAAAGGTCGCAATTATTTCACCAAAAGCAAATAGTGTGCTAGAATATTTCCTGATTTTTCTCGTCAAAGGTAGGGACCGTGAGATAGATGGGTATCTGCTTTCTTTGTTTAGCGGATAAATACTTCCACTTTGCGAGACTTCGCTATCATTTCCCTCATATTTTCCTACTTTTATTCACTCATGCGTCATGGGCGTATTCCTTGACCAAAATTGGACGCTTTTCCTATGGATAAGAAGCTGTTAGTCTTCGATTTTGATGGAACTATTGCTGATACCTTGTCAGTAGCCTTACTCATCGTCAATGAAATCGGTGAAAAACTCGAATGGCCCGCCGTAGATAAGGAAGAGTTTATCGAACTCAAGAGAAAGACCATACCTGAACTTCTCAAAATTGCCAATCTCAACGTCTCCCAACTGCCAGGCGTGCTCCGTAAAGCAAGGCGCAGTTTCAAACAGCATCTTCAGGATGTAAAACCGATCGAAGGTATGCCCGAAGTCATCGTCGAACTCAAACAACGAGGCTACAGAATGGGTATCCTGACCTCCAACTCTAAACCCAATGTCCAACGATTCCTTAAGCAGCATCAACTAGGACATTTCGAGTTTATCTACGCTCCGAGTTCTCTCTTTGGTAAGGCTCCTGTACTCCAAAAGATCATGCGACGTAGGAAATTTGATGCTTCAGAACTCGTCATGATCGGTGATGAGCAAAGAGATATGGCTGCGGCTCAAGAAGCGGGAATAGATGGTATCGGCGTCACTTGGGGATTTCATACACCTGTCCAACTAGAAACGTCGTCTCCTGCACATATCCTCAACCGACCTGAAGAATTGCTGACGCTTTTTCAAGAACCCGTGGTATAAAAGGGCCTTTCAAATTACTTTTTCACATATCCTTCCAGTCCATATATCGAACCACAGATTGTTAATGTGTACTTGAAATAATTGGAGTGCATTAGTGATTATCACGAATCAATTCAGATAGGATTCATTTTCTATGCAGAGACGCGATAAATCGACATCTCTACATA
>JBCBFT010000053.1:0-42442 GCA_038527485.1 Bacteroidota bacterium | reverse complement strand
GTACATTCCCTCAGAAATCCCCTTTAAAGAAATTTGCTCGTGAGATGTATGAGCCTTTCTCTCTAATAATATTCGTCCCTGTAGATCCCATAGCATGACCTTTTCGATTCGTTCACCTTCTTTTGCCTGAATGAAAATGACCTCACTCGCAGGGTTTGGAAAGATGGATAGGCTTTGATCAAAATCCAGCTCGTTTGACAAAGGTCCTCCTCGATAATAAGCAATGTGGGAGCCCAAACTTTCTCCACTCGGGCTAGCATACAGACCATAGACCGCCGTCACGACATATGCAATATCCTGTGTCCCATTGTATCCAGGTGGTAGATCTGTAAACTCAGGACTCGCCCAACCTGTGACATGCCCACTCAGGATCATGCCATTGTCTGTAGGAGATAGCATAGAATCATAAGGAAGGATAGCTCCAGGTGAGAGTAGCTGGTGGTAGACATTGTAACGTCCTACAAGGGTATCACAGATGACCTTGTCCCAGTTGATCTTAGCTTTTCCAAAGCTGGTCGGTCCTACCTGGACATTTTGAGGGCGCTCTAAACCCAGCGTGTCCATTTTTAAGAGATAAAAGAAACTTCTCCGGGTCTCCATATTGCCCAAGAAATTGAGATTGTTGTCATGTGCGACAAAGGCGGTCGGTCGCTGTCGGATATTGGGTGGGGTACATCCTGCCAGCCAACGAATCGTAAGACGCACGCTATCTGACGGCTCACCCAAAAAATTTCCTACACGCACAGGCAGTCCTGGCTGATTCACCCATCCCGTACTGAAATCCCATGTCTCTACCTCCATCCAAGCACTATCAGGAAGGGTAGGATTCAAAAGACCGTTGGGGCCTTGGTTGAGGTTATTATAATCGACGTACAGACTGTCTGTTGGATCTGGATCAAATAGAGTCAATATGTGGGTCGTGATTTCATTGGGTAGTGGGGCGGGGATCAAGATTTCTTTTACGATAGGGGCCTGATTCACGCAGTTACGCACTTCTACCGTCAAAATTCTTTCCATCCGACTAATCACCACTCCTTCTCGATATTCGACCACCGCATATCCAATCAAGTAGCCCCCTTCTTCATTGGGCGTCCACTCTATCATCCCCGTCTGTCGATCTATCGTCAACGGCCCATTCATATACACCGCATCATCGGGAAACGTATAACCTGCAATGGCACTTGGATTATTTGTCCCAATGGCTAGACTTTCATCAAAAGTTTGAGGCGTAATCAACTCATAGACCAAAGAGTCTCCTTCCAGATCTACTGCGCCCCCATAAAAATTCCAAGCCTGATTGAAGCAGGTGTATTCGATGGGATGATTTTGAAAAATGGGAAGGTGGGATTCATCAGATGGTGCAGCAGGAATCGTGAGACGTGTTTTCGTCACAAAATTTACCTCTAGCGGACTCGGTACGTTGAGCAAATTAGGCACAAAAGCGACATCCTTATACAGGACTGTATAGTTTCCCCCACTAGGAAACACGTACTCTGTCACGTACAGATTACGCTTGATGACTGCCGAGGGGAATAGACGCTGCCCTAGTCGTGTCGAATCAAAGATACAGCTGCCTCCGCCACTCACTACAATCCCATTGCTCCGAGGCACATCGACCAGCTCTGCTACCACCTGAAAATTATCATCGTAGATCACGAGGGTTACTGCACATCGATCTACATTGGCATTGGCAGGATCGGTATAGGTTTCCAAGGTAATCTGGTAACGATTGGGATCATTGGACCCCGTCACATGTTGGAGGGTGATGCTCCCTCCTAGGTTATGAGTAGCCCATGCGCAGATAGGTGATAAGAAAATACAAAGGGCAAGTAGGTTGTTTTTCATGGAAAAAGATAATTAAAGGAATTTACAAGGAATGGCTCCCGCTGAGATGAGAGCCATTATTTACTTAGTGTATAGTGTACCCTCTACAGCACGCGAGGTTCATCGTGGGCTGGGGCCTAGCAATGATTATATCGGATTTACCCCTGCGTAAGGCACACCTGCCAAACGGTGCATATCATAGTCGAAGGTACTCAAATCGTCCAATGTAAACTCAGAAATATGGCTATGTCCACACGCACGTGCCACAACTGCCATGAGTTCTTGGGTTGCTTCGAAGTAATTGTGCAGCTGCTTGGCAGACTTCTGGATCTCAAGGCGGGCGCGAAGGTTTTCTTTCATTGTCGCAATACCGACAGGACAGTTATTCGTGTGGCAGGCACGCATCCCGAGGCAGCCGATGGCTTGCATGGCCGCGTTGGAGACGGCGATTGCATCCGCGCCCAGCGCCAACGCCTTGACGAAGTCGGGTGCAATCCGCAGGCCACCTGTGATGATCAGGCTGACGCCTTTGGCTCCGACCTTATCCAGGTGCTTGCGTGCGCGCGCGAGCGCGGGGATGGTCGGCACATTGATGTGGTCACGCAAGACCAGCGGAGCCGCTCCGGTTCCCCCTCCCCTTCCGTCGAGGATGATGTAGTCGGCGCCTGCCTCCAGTGCAAAATCTATGTCTCGCTCGATATGGCTCGCCGCCAACTTGAATCCAATCGGAATCCCTCCTGTTGCCTCTCTCACGGTATCCCCCATTCGCCTAAAATCCTCCACTGTTCGCAGATCTGTAAAAGTCGCTGGACTAATGGCTGCTTGTCCTTCGGGTATCTCACGTACTTTAGAGATTTCTCCTACCACTTTGTGCCCTGGAAGATGTCCTCCTGTTCCTGTTTTTGCCCCTTGCCCCCCTTTGAAGTGAAAGGCTTGCGCTTGCTGGACCTTTTCTATCGAAAACCCAAACCGCCCCGAAGCCAATTCATAAAAATAACGGCTGTTTTCTGCCTGCTCGGCAGGAAGCATGCCTCCCTCTCCTGAGCAGATGCCTGTTCCTGCCATCTCTGCTCCCCGAGCAAGCGAGATCTTGGCCTCACGCGAAAGCGAACCATACGACATGTCAGACACAAACAAAGGCAATGCTAGTTCTAGCGGTTTCTGAGCATTGGGACCAATCACCGTCTTCATTCCCACTTTCTCTTCATCCAGCAAAGGCTTGCGTGCCATCTGTGCAGGAAGAACCTGGATATTGTTCCACTGTGGAAGCGTGTTGCGATCGACGCCCATGGATTCGGTCTGGCCGTGATGCCCCCACTTGGAGAGTCCATGCTGTGCCAGATGCTTGATGTAGCTCGTGTAAGGCTCTGTAGACTCGGGATGCGTATCTGCATATTGACCCAAATATTCATCTGTCCGAAAGGGGGAAGGCGTATCCTCACGCTCAAATTGGGCTACCTCATCTTCATCTACCCACACCTTTCCATCTTGAATCGCAGAGGTAAATTTATGTAGCCTCTCTTCAGGATTGTACTCACTCACCCCCGTATCGTAGCGATAATCCCAATTGTGCAACCCACAAATGAGGTTTTCGCCCTGTATGTATCCATCAGCGAGCAAGGCCCCACGGTGTACACACCTTCCATACAATACAGACACCTCCTCTCCATAGCGGATCAGCACTAAATCTGTATGTAGGACTTTGGCGTAAGCAGGTTGCTTTTCTTCAAGATCTGTAAGTTGAGCAACCTGAATCGGGCGCTGAAAAGTTCGTGTATCGTTCATGTAGCAGGAATTCGATCAGTTAGTAGTGTGAATAGTTATGATGTCTACCAAAAATGAATTTAGTGAAAAAAAGAAAATGGTTTGTCAAAGGGTGTCGGGCGAGACACACAATCCAAAAAAGTTGAATAAATCGGGAGGGTAGAAAGAAAGTAATTCGTTTCATCGATGTATTTTCAAGAAAAAGCACCTATTTTCTGGGAGTATTTATAGTAGAAATTTTTTCTTTTGCCGAAATAAGCAAGCAGCTAGATAAGAGACGATCTAACCATTAACTTATCACATACCCCATCCGTTTCATGTCTCTCATCTTTCAGTCTTCTTCTTTATTTAGGGTGAATCACACAACGCTTTCTGTGGAATCTACTTATGGTGGCAGGGCCAGATAATCTTAACGATCCCCAAGTTTTTCAGTCGGTTTTCAATGCGCATGCAGAATCCGTCCGCAACTTCCTGTACTTCAGGTGTAAGGATGTCAATCGTGCAGAGGATCTGACACAGGAAGCCTTTCTCAAACTTTGGCAGAATCGCCAAAAAGTGCCTGTCGCCAAAGCCAAAAGCTATGTTTTTACTGTTGCAAATAATTTGTTTCTCGATGAGGTAAAACATCTCAAGGTAGTGTTCAAATATCAGCAGCAGCACAAAGTCGCCAATGTCACGCCCGAAAGTCCACAATATTTATTAGAAGAGAAGGAATTTCACAAGCGGCTTCAAGTAGCTGTCAGTCAACTACCAGAAAAAAGCCGTGTAGTTTTTTTGATGAATCGGGTCGAAAAACTCTCGTATAAAGAGATTGCGGAGCGGCTAGAGATATCGGTCAAAGCCGTCGAAAAAAGAATGTCAAGAGCCCTAAAATCCCTGAGATCAATATCCGAAAAGATTTGATGAATCCTGAAACCCTTAGGTAGGGCATAAAGTATAAAGCTCGTTTTAGAGTCAGCATGAGTAATTCAGACTCACATATCGATAAAGAAGCCTTGCTGGGCAAATGGTTGGCCGAGACGCTGACGGAGGATGAGTTGCGTCTTCTGGAGCAGGAGGAAAATCTAGAGGTACACAGACGCACGGCACATGCTGCCGCTCAGTGGGAAGCACCTGACTTTGACCCGCAAAAAGCTTGGGCACAGTTCACTGCAAAAGCGGAAGGACTGGATACGCAAACGCAAGCAACTCTCGTCAGGCAATTTCCCCAATGGATTACGTGGACTTCGGCCATCGCCGCGGGTATCGCCTTATTGATTTTATCTTATTTCCTCCTCACACCTCGCCAAGTCGTATATGAAACGATGGCTGGCCAGGAAAAGTCCGTAGATCTTCCCGATGCATCCCAGATACAGCTCAATGCTTCGTCCGAGATCACCTTCGAACGAAACTGGGAGGAAAAAGAAACGCGAACAATCAATCTAAAAGGAGAAGGTTTTTTTAAGGTCCAAAAACAACCTCAGAAGCCCTTTATAGTCCAAACTTCAGCTGGATTTGTTAAGGTGCTAGGAACAAGTTTTAATGTTTGGGCAAGAGAGGGACAGATGGATGTACAATGCTATACAGGTAGGGTGATGGTGAGCAATCTAGATCAATCCGTCATCGATACCCTACGTCCAGGAGAAACCTTCAGAATCAACCAGCAGCAAACAACTGAAAGCCTGAAAGCAGAAAAAGGAGAGAAACCTTCCTGGACGAGTGACAGACAGTACATGCGTCTCCCCCTGATTCGTGTGCTGAAAGAGATCGAGTACCGTTTTGGTGTAGAAATTGACACCCAAAAAATCAGCGGCTCGATTTTGGCTGCCGAAATCAATACCGCGCTAGAAAAGAGCAAAGGCCTGGAACACAACCTAAATGCAGCATTAAGCTCAAAAGGGATCAAGTATAAAATGATCAATGAGCAGAAAATTGAACTTCTTCCACCAGGATCTTAAAATCCTAAAAAAAATACACATGAGATGAGCCAAGAGAGGCGAGCATTGGGATGAATTCCTTAGATTACTATTTCGTATTTGTGCGTTTCGAAATGATACCTTTTATCTCATCACCCGCTTCTCTCATCTCTTTTTTCATACACGTACGCAGGTGCAGCAGTTCTTCTCTATACGCGCCATATACCCCACTCGTATATGCTTAAAAGCCCTAATGCTTGTCCTTAGTATCGGGCTCAGGCTGGGTATGTCTCAAGATCAGGCTCCTTTGCTTTCCTCTACAGGTGATCTTCCCCTTATTGAACTCCTTACCCAATGGGAAAATGACCATGACCTCGTGTTCTCTTACGATGTCAGCACCGTACAAGCCATCACCCGTACCCCCAAGTTCAATGATCTCCCTGTTATACAAGCCTTAGAAAAAGCACTAGAAGGCAGTGGACTCACTTTCAACAGGTTGGATGCGCAGTACTTTGTCCTTCAACAAAGACGGTTTCCTGAGCCAGATGCAAAAGTCACCAAGCCTGACATTCCTCCCAAGCCCAACATTATCTACAAAACCAAGGTATATCCCACACTCAAGGGACAAGTGACACTAGAGGGGCAGGCAGACAGTATCCTAGCCTTGACAGCTATTTTTATCAAGGGAAAAAAGCTTGGAACTTATACCGATAGTTTGGGCTTTTTTACGCTGACAGGACCTTTCCTCCCTACGGACTCTGTCATCATCTCTCGTATGGGCTATGTGATACAAGGCTTCTCTGTAGCTGAAATAAGGAAGGCTGGCAAATGGCAGACAGAACTCAAAGTCGCCACGCAAACCCTAGAGTCGATTGAGATCTCAGGAAAAGCAATCCAGCCCATGCAATCCGCCACACAAGAACTAGGCATCAATATAGATCCTCAAAAGATCACCTCTCTCCCAGGATGGGGGGAGCCAGATGTCTTCCAGATGCTCAAGCTGCTTCCAGGTGTCAACTCCTTTGGAGATGCGACAGCCGATCTCTCGATCCGAGGGGGATCACCCGATCAAAATCTCATCCTCTGGGACGGTATCCCTTTGCTTCATATGGGACATTTCTTTGGGATCTTCTCCGTGACCAATCCCTATTTGATCGAAAAAGGAGAGCTTCAAATCAGCGATTTTGGAGTGGAATATGGGGATCGTATTGCCGCTGTACTAGATATTAAGAGCCGCGGAGACAGTGTGACCCGCTTTGAAAAAGGCTTCAGTTTCAACCCCATCAATTCCCAAGGATATATAGCGCTCCCACTCTTCAAACAGCGTGCGAGCCTGCTCATCGGAGCGCGAAGTACCTACAGCAACGTCGTAGAGAGTGATTACTTCCAACAAATATTTGATCAAGTATTTCAAAACAATAAAAAAATCGAACGCAACCAGACCCTAGCAGAAGAGGTAGAAGCGTTTCGCTTGACCCCCAATTTTAAGTTTGAAGACGTCAATTTTAAACTCACGATTCCCATTCGAAAGCGCCACAAACTTTCTCTTAGCGTGCTTCGTGCATTGGACTTCCTGAGCTTCGATACAGGTGTGCAGAGAGGGGATTCTACATCAGATCTTTTTGAACCCATCACACAAGATCGATTGGGCATAGAAAACTGGGGATACAATCTGCAATTCACGAGAAGGGGAAAAGAAGGCCGCACCACCGCCTATTCATTTATCCGCAACGAATTCAAGAATTTCTCGCTTTTCAACACCTCTTTTCGATCACGCGAATGGAGCAACAGACGCAGAAGCACAATGTCGACTGCCTCTTTCAAGATCGACCATGCAGTACCTTTGAAGCATGGGGAGGTACAGGTCGGATTTGAACTTCGCGCGAGGGAAAATACCGTGAGCAATGAATATGAGTACTTCGAATGGAATTATCCTGTCGATCGCTATACATTTAACCGAAGTATCCAAACGCTCTCACAAATCAGCTACGCCAAATATAAAGGCTACATTACTCCAAGGCTATTTCTCGATGCAGGTCTGCGTACCACCCTCTATTTACCCGTACGAAGACTTTTTTCTGACCCAAGGTTGAAGTTTCAGTATCAACTTACTCCTGACTTAACGGCCCATGTATCCACAGGGATTTATCACCAGTTTGTGTATCAGATCGAGGAGTTCAATGAATACCAAGTAGGAAAGCGCATCTGGATACAGGCGATTAATGAAGATTTCCCTGTTTTGGAGGCACTACAATCTACTGCTGGATTTCGCTACCAAAAAGACGCTTGGGATCTGCGCCTCACTGCTTATGCACGCAGGACGAACAATATTGCCTCCCGCAATCCAGCTATAGGCTTCTTTGATGTGCAGGACATCTCGCCTGTGATCATCGAAGATGTAGGTGCTAGCGATAGCCGGGGCCTAGATCTTCTGATTCAGCGACTCGGTCGAAAACATCAGTTTTGGCTGGGATACAGCCTGAGTCGTACGCAGTTCAAGTTTGATAGAGTCAACGGAGGCAATGCTTTCGACGCCCCACAGGATCAACGACACAACCTCAAGTTGGCCTATATGTACCACAAAAACCGTTGGCATCTATCTTCCTCTTTCCAATTTGCAACAGGTCGCCCATACACGACGCCTCAATTGGCAGAAGGGACGGATGGGGCATTGTTTGCTACTTTTCGTGGGGAAATCAATCAAGAGCGACTGCCTGTATTTCATCAGGTCAACACTTCTGCGACCTACGATTGGCATCGGCGGAGCATCGCCCACAACTGGCTGGGAAATATAGGGGTCTCCATCTTTAATTTGTATGGAAGAGCTAACATTGTCGGTAAGAGTTTTGCCTTTGTAGAGGTGTTTGATGCAAATGAGCAACTGGTTCAGGACATTGAGACACTGAATCGTATCTCGCTTGGATTTACTCCTACTTTGTTTATCTCTCTCAATTGGTAAGTCGCGTATCTTTCATTTCTTTATCCCCAAAAAGAAAACCGGACCTACAGAGTAGACCCGGCATAAAACAGACGCTTAAACCTATGAGAGAAAATCTTTTGCTCACATTTAGATACGTATATTTTTAACGTTGGTTGGACAAATTTTGGTACAAAAGAAAGGGAATTTTCCTGCTTCGAAGGATTTTTTCCTACTCTTCCAATCACACACTCTATTTCTTTTGTTTAATTCTCCCTTCCCAGCACAGAAACACGGTGAGAATACAGGTTGATCATGATCGAAATGAGCACTGTGAAAGACAACAAAGCCGACCCACCATAGCTAAAAAACGGCAAGGGAATCCCGATAACAGGGACTAGGCCGATGGTCATGCCCACATTGACGAGGAGGTGAAAAAATAGAATCGACAAAACCGAATAGCCATATACACGCGTGAAGCGCATTTTCCCGTTCTCCGCCATGAACTGCATACGTGCGATCAATGCCAAAAATAGCAAGATTACCCCACTCGTGCCGATCCAGCCAAACTCTTCTCCTACGGTACAGAAGATAAAATCGGTCTCCTGCTTGGGAACAAATTTGTACTTGGTATAATTTCCTTCCAAAAATCCTTTGCCGTCAATCCCTCCTGACCCAATGGCAATTTTGGAATTGATCACATTGTAGCCTGCCCCCATAGGATCGGCGTCGGGATCGAAGAATACCTCAATGCGTTTTTGCTGGTGATCAGGCAAAACGTCAAATATAGCTTGGGCACTTAGCGCCAGCCCACTGAAGTAAGCGAACACAGCCAAGTGTAACCACAAATTACGTAGCCAATATTTGCGGTTGAAGGTAAAGAAGTAAACCAATCCTACGATGACGAACAGGCCCAGAACCATCCACAACAAATGACTCTCGTACCATACCTCGGGCTGAGTATAGACAGTACCCAAGAATAAGGTCAGTAGGGCTACGACTGCATTGGCCACGAAAAACAGCGGGATCAGAGGGCTCAATCCTTCACGATAAAACACAAGAAGAAAACTCCCAAATACCAGTGCTGATCCTGTATCATTTTGGAGAATGACAATCAAGGCTGGTAAAAGTACAATGCCCGCTGCTGTAAAAAGCTGAGAGGGATTGCTCATCGAAAAAGTCTGCCTAGACATAAATCGGCTGATAGCCAGCGCAGTGGCAATCTTAGCAAACTCAGCAGGCTGGAAGCGCTGCCCTCCGAGTACCAACCAAGCTTTGGCTCCATTGACTTCTTTTCCCACAAAAAGAGTCAAAATCAACAGCACAATCGCTCCTCCATAGGCAAAATAGGCCAGCGTCTCAAACAATCGATAATCCAAAGTCGTGATGATCAATGCTACCACGATTGAAATGACAATCCATAAAGCCTGCTTGCCGTGTTCTACGTCTGTATCAAAAAGTCCCAAAACACCACTATCAGAAGTAACGGTGTAGATGCTCAGCCATCCCAAGATCACCATGATCAAGTATAGGCCTAGCGTAATGATGTCTATGTCGAAGGTCTTTCGATTCACCGCTTTTCAGATTTGATAAAACTCGTATTCTTGATGCGCTGGTATTCCCATTTCTTCTCCTTCACCTCTCCTCTGATGTATTGCTCCATCATCACAGAAGCTGTAGGCGCTGCCCAACTTCCACCACCGCCTGCATTTTCGATCAGTACCGCAATCGCAATGCGTGGACGATCCACAGGTGCAAAGCCAATAAACACTGCGTGGTCTTCTCCATGGGGATTTTGAGAAGTTCCTGTTTTTCCTGCAACAGAAATATCAGAAATAAACGCACGACTGGCTGTACCTCCATCAACTACTTTTTCCATAGCTTGGATCACCACTTCGTAGTGCGCCCGGTTGATCTCTGTATACTCCTTGGGATAATACAGCTTTCGCCAGGGCTGATCCAGTCGGTCACGTACCGCCCTCACAAAGTGTGGCTTTACATAGTATCCACGATTGGCGACGATGGCTGTCATATGCGCCATCTGCGCAGGCGTCATCAATATCTCCCCCTGTCCGATGGAGTTACTGATGATAGTCAACGCACGCCACCTGCCTTTCCCTTTGTATATGTTGTCGTAATAGTTCGTATCAGGTAAAGTCACCAAAGCCTCATAGGGAATGTCAAGATTCAACTTAGTACCTACACCTAGTCGGTTCATGTAGTCTACCCAAGTCTGGTAGCCTTCGTAGTGATTCTTGTATTTGGGATGATGGAGAAAATCGACGTAAGTCCCTGCAAAAAAAGAATTGCAGGATACACGCAGGGCTGCTTCCAGCTTCAGCGTCGGGTGAAAACGACAGCCAGGTTTTCCTCTGTTGCGCTTGAAGCCTCCTCCACAACTGTAATAAGTATCTGGTGTGATGATGCCCTCGTTTAAGGCCGCAATCGCCAAGGGAACCTTCATGATACTTCCAGGTGGATACTTCGCTTTCAAGGGACGATTGAACAAAGGAGAGTGAGGATCGCGCTTCAGAATGTTATAATTTTCTCGAAACTCCTTGCCCGTGAGCATGGTCGGGTCATAATTGGGCGCACTCACAAAGGCAAGAATTTCTCCTGAATTGGGGTCGATAGCAACGATGCTTCCTTTTTTGCCCTGCATGAGTTCTTCCCCCAAGGCCTGGAGTTTGGTATCGATGCCCAACATGACATCCTTCCCCTTGATGGGTTCTACATTGAATCTGCCATTGGCATATTCTCCCACTTCGCGTCCTCGGTTATTCGTCAGGACCTTACGAGTTCCTTGAACTCCTCGTAGCGTTGAATCGTGACTTCGCTCTATCCCTGTGCGCCCGATCAGGTCTCCGAGCTTGTACCCTCCTACAGACTCGTCAATCTCTCGTTGATTCACCTCATTGATGTAGCCCAGGATATTGGCACCGACAGGCTGGTTGTAGTGGCGTTTATTGGCGACTGAAAAACTGACACCGCTGAAATTCCACAGCTGCTCCGAAAGTACACCGTAAGTCTCAGGATCAATATAGCGTGCAAAAATGTAGTCCTTAAATCTATGCTCCTTGGACCCCGCCTGCTTGACCTTTCGGTCAATTTCTTCCTGGGTCAGATTCAAATGCTTAAGCAAGATACTCGTATCGGGAATATACAGCTTATTGTAGTTGACCTCCATATTGAACATCGGTCGATTGCTCGCATAGATGTCGCCATAGCGGTTATAGATATTACCTCTCGGAGGGATGACAGACCGCGTCTTGATGACTTGGCGGACCGCTTTACGGGCATATTCGTCACTGAGAACCTGAATAGAAAACAGGCGGCCAATATATAATATGGCAGCCATGATGATGATCAATAGGATAAATCCACCTCGCGTTCTATTCGTCTCCATTACCTCTTATAAAAAACGTAAGCAATAAGATAACTCACGGCAAATGTATAGACACTGCTCAATAGTGCTTTCCATAAATTATACCATATTCTGATAAAGGAAAAATCCTCTAGGAGAAAATACGCTACCTGATAAATAAAAATAAGAGGGAGTAAATACGTAAGTAGCCAAATACTATTTTGCTGGTTCAGTTTCACCTCTTCCGCTCCTCGATAGTTAGAAGAACTCAAAAATCCGACGAGGGGGGTTCTGAGTGCGACGATCAAGACAGCCGAAAAAGCATGGAGTCCTACTGCCGCATAGCTACTCATGAGATCCACAAGCAATCCCATTCCAAACGCTAGAATATAATGAACGGGACGACTTATGCTCATAGGTAGCATCAACAAGTACAGGACGAATACAAAAGGGACAGCTACCTGCCAGAGAACCATGTGATTAAACAGGAAAATCTGAAGGCACAAAAAGAGGAAAAAGCCGAGTATCAAGCGTACAATTTGGCTCATTCAATAGGATAATTTATTTCGAGCGAGTCGATGATCTCTTTATTATTGGGTTTGATCAGGTAGACGTATCGAAGTTGGTTGAAATCTGTCTTGAGGTCCATTTCCAGCTCATAAAATCCATCTGACTGGTCCCGTTTTCGACTAGAAATGGTTCCGACATTGTAGCCAGGGGGAAAGATGGTACTATTTCCTGCGGTAACGACCACGTAGCCTGTGTCCAAGTCTACCGTTTCGGGTATATATGTCAACTGGGCCTGATCGCGACTCAGTCCATTCCAAGCATAAAACCCTATACTTCCAATCGTCTGGTCGCGTCCTGGTTCGATGGCCGTCAAGCTGACACGAAAGTCAACGTTCAATGCGCTCTGCACCAAACTGTACTTATCTGCCACCTCGATCACCCTTCCGACAATGCCTGAAGTAGCGACGACACCAATACCAGGCACTACGCCATCTGCTTTCCCTTTATTCACCGTCAAATAGTTGTAGGAACGATGGGTGGTATTTTTGATGACCAAAGCAGGAATGTACTCGAAGCTATCCGTACGGCTAGTATCTATCTGCATACGGGTGATAGAATCTTTTTCTATCTGACTATCTAGCAGGGCCATCTGCTGGCGCATCCGATGAACCTGACGTTCGAGGGCTGCCTTCTCATTGGCAAGTGCTATGTTCTTTTCCCTTAGATATAGGTAGTCTGTGATTCCTCCCTCAAAATCTTGCATGCCATTGGTCACGTCCAGCATCGCGTCTCCTACGATATGCCTTTGATGATTGTTGACTCGGACAATTAAAATCAGTGCAAAGAGCTCCAAGCCCACAAATAAGAGGACATTCCGAAATTGAGATAAAAAGGAGAAAAGCCTCAGCACAGCTTAAAAGGACATTTATCGAAATTGGGAAAAGAGAAAGCACGAAATTTCCCTTCGCGCTTCTTTGGATTTACACCATCAGGTACTTGTACTCGTCGAGCGTTTTGAGAGAAATACCTGTACCTCTTACTACCGCCTTGAGTGGGTCTTCTGCTACGTGAATGGGCAACTTGGTTTTTTCTGCAAGACGAATGTCTAGCCCACGCAAAGAAGCACCACCACCTGTGAGGTGAATCCCCCGCTCATAGATATCTGCCGATAGCTCGGGAGGTGTATTCTCTAAGGCCTTCAAGATCGCATCTTCAATCTTAGTGATCGACTTATTGAGGGCGTGTGAGACTTCCTTGTAGGATACAGAGATCGTCTTGGGAATCCCTGTCATAAGGTCTTTCCCACGAATCTCGATATCGGCTGGTTGATCATCCAACTCAGGCAGTGCGGCTCCGACTTCGATCTTGATGCGCTCTGCACTTCGCTCACCGATGAGCATATTGTGCTGCTTACGCATGTAATCGAGGATGTCGTCGTTGAACTCGTCTCCTGCGATGCGAATGCTTTGGTCTGTGACGATCCCAGAGAGCGCGATCACCGCAATCTCTGTGGTCCCCCCTCCAATATCGACGATCATGTGGCCTGTAGGTTCCTTTACATTAAGCCCGATCCCGATAGCCGCAGCCATGGGCTCTGCAATCAAATATACTTCTTTAGCTCCTGCCTGCTCCGCAGAGTCTTTGACGGCCCGCTTTTCTACCTCGGTGATCCCACTAGGGATACAGATCACCATGCGATAATTGGTCGCAAAAAGGCGGCTCTTACGAGGGATCATCCCGATCATCTTACGGATCATATGTTCAGCCACCGTAAAATCTGCAATTACTCCGTCGCGTAAAGGGCGAACCGTTCTATATTTTTCGTGCGTCTTTTCGTGCATTTGCTGGGCTTCTGTCCCAACAGCAATCACTTTTCCCGTCATCCTATCCACTGCTACGATCGAAGGCTCATTGACGACGACTTCATCATCATACATGATAAGCGTGTTCGCTGTGCCCAAGTCAATCGCAATATCAGTCGTAAAAAAATCAAATAATCCCATCCTCCTAGGTGATCTATATTTTATATGAGCTTTGTCTACTAAAGGGGAACTGCGCTGGATTCATTGTGCAGATGCAAGATACACTCTCCATTTGGATAAAGAGAAGCTTCCCAACAATAATTAGGAAAAGTTTTGGCAAAAATAAGACCATTACTGGGCTTCTCTCTTAGAAAGCGTCACTTCTCTTCACAACTTCACATCCTTTTTTCATTTACTCTAACTTTGTCTCTATAGAATTAGAACAACTGATCTAATCCCTTCGAAAAAAGTGAAGATCTAAAAAGGAAATAATCTAGTGCTTAAAGTGCCTTATCCCAGTGAAAATTAAGCACATACCATGACTTTCACAAAAATTAATCGAGTCTTCATCTCGGACTGATCCTCCAGGCTCCACTACGACCTCAATTCCCTTCTGATGGGCCATCTCCACAGAGTCCGAAAAAGGAAAAAATGCATCCGAAGCTAGCACCGCACCAGTCAAATCAAAGCTCCTTGCCTCTGCTTTTTGGATGGCTTGTTTCAGCGCATCAATACGCGACGTCTGTCCGATGCCACTCCCAATCAACTGCCCGTTTTTCACGATCGCAATCGCATTAGACTTCAAATGTTTCCCAACTGTATCTCCAAAGATGATATCCTGAATTTCTGTCTCTGTCGGCTGGCGAGAAGTTTTGACCGTGAGATTGTCTTGTGTGATCTTGACATTGTCCTTATCCTGCACCAGATATCCACCTACGGCACTCTTTAAGATCTTTCTAACTGTTTTTGGGGTGTTTCGCTTGAGAACGATCCGCTTCTTTTTTTCTTGTAAAACCGTTATGGCTTCCTCTGTAAAGTCTTCGGCTACCAGGACTTCAAAGAATAGCTTGTTGATTTCCTTTGCCAAACTCCCATCAATGGTCCCATTACAGGCCAGTACACCGCCAAATGCTGAGATAGGATCTCCCTCTAGAGCCCTATGCCATGCTTCTTTCAGATCTGATCCTGTCGCACAGCCGCAAGGATTGGTATGCTTGATGATGGCAAAGAAAGGCTCCGTAAACTCATCGACCAACTGTAACGCGCCGTCTATGTCCACTAAGTTATTGTAAGAAAGGGGCTTCCCATTGAGTTGTACAAACTCACCTTCCAGATCCCCATAATAAGTGCCTTTCTGATGCGGATTTTCTCCGTACCTGAGGACCTTGCCCTCTGGCATAGAAAGCTTGAGTGCAGTAGATTCGGGAGCAAAAAAAGCATGAATATGGGTATCGTAATGAGAGGAAACACCAAAAGCCGCACCCGCCAGTCGCTTCCGATCCTCTAGTGAGGTTTGTCCTTTCTGCTCATCCAAGATATTCACCAAATCTTGATAATACGCCTTAGAAGGAATACAGACTACATCCTGAAAGTTCTTCGCAGCCCCACGTATCAACGCAATGCCTCCGATGTCGATCTTCTCTATGATGCGGGCCTCATCTGCACCGCTCGCGACCGTCTCTTCAAATGGATACAAGTCGACAATCACAAGATCTATGATGGGAATTTCATATTGATGAAGGGTGTCGATGTCTTCCTGCTGGCTCTGGCGAGCGAGGATTCCTCCATGTACTTTGGGGTGCAACGTCTTCACCCGTCCTCCTAGGATAGAGGGATAACCTGTAAGGTCCTCTACAAGGTGTACCTCTGCTCCCAAATCTTGTAGATAACGAGCGGTCCCACCTGTGGAGTAGATCTTGATGCCTAGATCCATGAGGTGACGTGCAATCTCATCGAGTCCTTCTTTGTGATAGACAGAAATGAGGGCCCCTTGAATTTGTTTGACTTGTTCCATAAAGCGACAGTTCTATTCGACTCTTTGCGAGGCGAGCGATTCACAGATATCTTGAATGACTTGTGGGTAGTAGATATGTTCGAGTTTGAGTACAGCTTGCTGGAGTTTCTTTGCTCCCCATCCTGCTTCTACTTTTTGATGGGCTTGGAAAATGATTTCTCCCTCGTCGTAGATCTCACTCACATAATGAATGGTCAAACCTGAAAGCGATTCCCCATTTGCCACCACTGCTTCGTGTACATGAAGGCCATACATTCCTTTGCCTCCGTGAGCTGGGAGTAGAGAAGGGTGAATGTTGAGGATACGATGGGGAAAGGCATGGACAAGAGGATCAGGTATGTGCCTGAGGTAACCTGCCAAAACGATCAGATCGACCTTGTACCGATCCATGAGCGCCAACAAATAAGGTCCATCCTTTACTTGATCTTTGGTAATGAAGACAGAGGGAATATCCATATCCTTTCCGAGTTCAAATACCCCTGAGGTCTCTTTATTAGACACCAATAGCACGACTTCAACACTTTCATTTTGAGCGAAGTAATGGCAGATAGCGCTTGCATTAGAACCTCCTCCCGAGGCAAAAATGGCAATCCGAATGGGAAGTGTATGAGATGATCCAGCATTCATAAGCCGCAAATCTACGCAGGATTCCCTAATATTCAAGGTCTTAAGCACCTTAACAAAAGACTTAGGAAATCTATCGTATTCGTAGTAGAGCATGAGGACCTAAAGTCTTGGTAGTCAATAGCAGCATCATGGCTATACTTAGTAGATTTCACAAACTGAGCTTTCCCAAATAGCTCCTTGTACCTAAGATCCACTAGGAATTTAGTCCTCATCACAACCATTTCTTGTAGCGAAAGTATCCCAACATACCCCCTGCCATCAGTACCCATATGCCTACCAACAACCAAAATCCATAGGGAGAATCTAGACCTGGCATATGGACAAAATTCATCCCAAATACCCCTGCTAGGAAGCCCAAAGGGAGAAAGATTGCAGAAAAGAGGGTAAGCAGGCGTACAATTTCATTGGTCCTGTGATTGATAAGGGCCAAATAAAGGTCCTGCAATACCGTCAACTGCTGATAAATCGCATCTGCGACATCCCAAATCTGCTGAGCCTGCGATTGAAGATCAGTGATATGTGGTATCAGCCGTTTGGACACAGGATACCGCTCCACAGCAAAGGTTTGCTTAAACATCTCTTGCAAGGGAAAGATGGCTTTCCTTACTTTTAGCACGGCCTTTTTGAGTAATTGAATCTGCTGCAAATGGCTGGGCTGAGGGTCATCAGATAACGCAACCTCTAGCTCCTCTAACCGATCGTTCAAGAGCTCTAATAATTCGAAGTAATGCTTGAGGGAATTTCTCAATAACACCACCAAAAAGAAGTCTGCGCCATTCCTTCTGGCCTTTCCCTTGGGCAATTCCAGCAATTCCTTTACTGCCTCCATAGCATCGCCTTCTAAATTTTGAAAGCTCATCACCACTTGTGGCCCCAGCACGAAGCAGATGTGTTCGATTTCAATCTCATCTTCTTCCTCATTCCAGTGCAGGTGCTTGACGACAAGTGAGAGATAGTCTTCAAAGACGTGTGCGCGGGGTCTCACATCATGATCGATGATACTATGAATCATCTGGGGATGCAGGGTGAATTTTTCCTGTATCTGAGCGAGCAGGGACTTGTCTACTTCCCCTCTGATATCTAGCCATAAAAAGCCTTGAGGATCTTTGCCTAGAGGTAAAATCTCTTGTGGGAGTAATTTTATCTGGTCAGGAGAAATCCAACGAGTCTCTTGGATGTAACTGCCTACAGCTTCTTTCATGAATCAATCCGTTTCGCAATCCATACGTATGAATGAGACCAATCTAGCTTAGTAAAGCTATAGATAGCAAAAAAGCCACACCCTATGGGATGCGGCTTTCATTTTATATAAATCGTAAGATTAGTCGATCAACTTAAAGTTGAAAGGAATGTTTACCCAGAAGTCGATCGGCTTACCTCCCTGAATGGCAGGAGAGAAACGAAGCTTTCCGATTTCTTTTTCAACAGCTTTGGACAAGATCGGGTGTACTTGGTTGATGATTCTGTGCTTCTTGTACTGGCCTCTTTTTCCTACCAATACACGCACAACCACCGAACCTTGTATACCTGCGTCTCTCGCGATCTGAGGATAACCAATTAGCTTGGTGATATCATCCATGTTGATCGGGCTAGGCTCTTCCTCTGCAAAGATGAACTGGTTAATGTCAGGTTCTTGCTCGACGATGACATCAGGAATATCTCCATCAGCATCAATCTCGCCATCGAAGAAACCTTCTTCAGCACCATCTTTGTCTTCGAGACCGATATTGGGTGCTTCTTTCAGCTCTTCAATTTCGGCGATGGTTTGGTCTTCCTCTGGATCCAGTTCCTCCTCTGGTGTAGGCTCTGGAATCTGGAACGCAACTGTCTTCACCTGTGGGGGTGGCAACTGTGGCGGAGGGGGTGGTGGGGGTGTCTCCTCGTCTACCGGTGGGGGTGGGGGGAGGTCCTCCATATTAATGGTAACCGCAAGCGCTTTGGTTGAATCTTCTTCTTCTGCACCAAAAAGTTGATACTTATTAGCCAAGAAGGGTCCGAAAGTCATGATCAGCGCAAGGGCACAGATAATAGACGTACTAAGCGTAAGGTGCTTGGGGTAGATTTTGCGCAGGAGAAATGCTCCGTAACCGCGCTCGCGACCCTCAAATACCATTTCGTCTAAATCAGCAGTGACTACTTTTGAAGCCATAATGATTGCATTTATCTCTCTATCGAGTGATGATGATCTAGTGTTAGTTTTGAATTCATATAAGCAGCTAACCAGTCCTGATCTTCAGGGGTAAAAGGTGCAAGCGCATACTTTTTGACCTGACAAATTTCGATTTCATCCAGTACATCTATCAGGCTTTGATACAAAGCGTCTGGCTGAGACTTGATGACTAAAATAGGATCTGGCTGTTTCTGATGTTCCTGAATGATTTTTCTCAATCCGTCTGGAGTAAGCGTCGTTTCCTCAGGGCGATCCTCGGGTACGCCTGCATAGTAGAAAACCTTTCCAGATTTGTCTAATATGACGGTTAGTACCTTTTCCTCTGCAACCTCTACTCCACAATCCATTCCCTCACATTTAGGAGGTTTGACAAAATGAATGACTTTGAGGTCAGCTACTGTGGCACTCAACACAAAAAAGGTAAGAAGCAAGAAAGCGACGTCTACCATAGCAGTCATATCTAGACTTGGTTTGCGTGTTTTTCTTTTGTTTTGCTTCCCTCTTTTTTTGGGCTCTTGAGAACTTATGTCTGGCATAATTTCTTTTCTCAAAAGACTACAAGTGAAGAGAAATTCCACAAAATTGAATCCAAAATTTGAAAGAACTTTGTGAGAATGTAGGTACAAAACCTGTTTCTCAAAATGGCGCTTGATTCACAAAGTTGCTTCGTGAATACGCGCTGATCGTTATTCGTCTCCTTCGCCTTCTTCCAATGCACGCTCGGCAGCCGCAGCTACTACGATACTGTCTGCATCAGAGAACTTGTCGATGGCATACTTGGGAGCACCCGTAATGGCAAACTCGTCTAGCAGGTCGATGAGGTTTTCATATTCTGCTTGCGAACGAGGTTTGATCAAGAAAATAGGGTCCCAGCAACCTTTGGACTGACGCCCTTTACAACGCTCAATACCGAGTACGAGGTTGTAGTTCAAGTGTCCATTGATCACTTTGCGGATTCCCTCATCTGAATAATCCGTCATGGACACATCAGGATCGGTAATCCCTGTGAAGTAACGGATCGTATCTTCTTCATAAAGCAGGATCGTCATGATTTTTTTCTCATCGATCTGCTTATACTTATCTGGATTGTCTTCTTCAGTTTTCGGAGGCATCGTCAGCTCCATGACGTTGTTATTCGTCATAGTAGCTGTGAGTACGAAGAAGGTGAGTAGCAAGAATGCTACATCCACCATTGCGGTCATATCAATCCGGGTAGACTTCTTTTTGGTTTTCGAGCCACCTTTTTTGCCTTTACCACCTCCGCCTTGCGACGTATCTACATCAGCCATGGTATAATCTTTTTAATCAAGATGATTATTGGATAAATGTACAAATCTCTCTTTTGGCAGTCAATCTTATTCTCCGCTGTGGGACTCTTCACCTTCAGCTCCACCATCCTCTTGTTCGGTGATTAAGCTAAACTGGTTTACGTTCCAATCTTGGAGGGAAGAAATGACATTCGAGATGACTTCGTATTGTGTTTTGCCATCACCTTTGATCGCAAAGCGCATCCTTTGATCGGCCATACGTCCCCATCGAATCCAATCTTTGAGTTCGTTGGGATCTTCGGTAGTAGCCGAGTCTGGATCAGGTGTAGGAATTCCAGGGTGAGGAAAGTCTTCTAATGTGACATCCTCGCCTTCTTCATTCTTCGTTTCTCCGTTTAGCCATGCGGTAAACTCCTTTTCAGGAACCCCGAATTCTTGAACGGTAGAAAAGTAGCTCGCGCCATCGGCACTGATAGACTTGCCTTCTTCGGATAGTTTTTCTTCGATGAAGCGTCCCAGCACGGCCTCACGTGTCTTGATGTCGGTGTATCCAATGAATACGCGGCCATCATCAGCGACGGAGATAATGCAGAGTCCTTGGTCTTCAAGCTCGATAGTCGAAACCGATGAAGGAGTATCTACTTCGATTTTTTGCTCTTCGCGGAAGCGCGTCGTCGTCAGGATGAAGAACGTCAGCAGCAAAAAGGCTACGTCCACCATCGCTGTCATGTCGATCGTCGGAGCTCCGCGTTTAGGTTTCTTAGACATGATTCAGCTTAGTTTAAAGAGTGAAACTTACTTCAAGACATGAGGTTGCAGGCTCCACGCCCACAACCAGATCTATGACTTGAGGCTGAATTAGTTGTTCACATCGAAGGTTTGTACGATTGTATAACCTGCTTCATCCATCGCATAAGTCATCTTATCGATAGAAGTGGTGAAGAAGTTATACAGCGCTACAGATACCATGGAGTTGGCAATACCGAAAGCCGTGTTGATCAAGGCCTCAGAGATACCGACAGAAAGTTCAGCGGCGTTAGGAGCACCACCTTCACCCAGAGCGGAGAATGCACGGATCATACCGAGTACCGTTCCAAACAGACCTACCAATACACCCAGAGATGCAGTAGTCGCGAGGATAGGGAGGTTACGCTCCAGCATAGGAAGCTCCAACATTGTAGCTTCTTCCAGCTCAGCTTGAATAGCTGTCTTCTTAGTTTCCTTGTCTAGTTCAAGGTTTGATTCCATTTCTTGGTACTTGCGAAGTCCAGCTTTGATCACGCTTGCAACAGATCCTTTCTGCTTGTCGCAAAGTGCAGCAGCTTCGTTGATCTTTCCCTGAGAAAGTAGCATGCGTACTTTCTTCACGAATACGTCCGTGTTGCCACGTCCAGATGCGCGCAGAATCGTAATCATACGCTCGACGAAGAATACCAGGATGACCAAAGTAATGGACATACCAATAGGAATTACCCATCCCCCTTTGAATACCAGTCCAAACGTGTTTAAGGGCTCCCCTTCTGTGGTGCCTCCTTCAAAGTTCTCTGGTGCACCAAAAACTCCGTAGAATACTACGAAGGCTACCACGGTACATACGATGATAGCCAAAACGGGGAAAATAGCCTTAAATGGGCTTGCAGGTTTGATTTGCGCCTCTTGTGAAAATGTAGAGGGTGTAGGTTTGTTAGTATCAGCCATTGTAAAAGCCTTTTAGGTTTGATGTACAATTTTAGATATAATGTGATCAAAAATATGTAATTGCAAGTAAAACGCAAAGCCTTATCTATATTTGTTGCGAGATCGTTACAGGATCAAACAAGCCAATACACGCACGAAATGGAGGTTTTTATATTACGAAAACGATATAGGTCGCCTCTTCTTCCATATATCCCCCCTATTTTTCACCAAATCCGTTCATTTTTCTTACCCAATTTCCATGTAAGAAAAATTTAGAATTGTCGTCAACAACCTCTGCCCCTTCACAAAAATAGCGATCAGTCGTACAATATTCGATGCTTCAAAGAACGATTGTGCTTCCACTTATAACAAAAGGTATGGCTCCCAATATGCGATCGACAGACATCCCGCTTCTTCTCCAGTTGTCACCTTGTACTGACTGTAAAAGTTTCTTGTAATAAGCCCATCAAATTCAGCCTCTTTATCCTTATCTTTGCGCTTTAGTCCAGTGCTATTCAGCCTTGGCTTTTCATTTTCTTTATAACTGATTCCCTTTGAACCCAGATTCCACAAACTCCCCTCAACTTTTTTTGGTTGCCAAAACATATCACGGGCTAGAGCCTGTCCTGGCAGAAGAACTGAAGCAAATTGGGGCAAAAAATATCGAAGAGCAGAAGCGAGCGGTCACATTTGAAGGAGACCTCGCCACACTCTATCGTGCCAATATGTATCTCCGCACGGCCATTCGTATCTTGGTCAACATCTCTGAGGCACAAGTCAGAACAGAGCACGACCTCTACAGAAGTATTTTCAGGCTCCCATGGGAAAACTACATGAAGCTTGGCCAAACCCTCGCGGTAGACGCTGTCGTCGGATCTCACATCTTCAGACACTCCCACTTTGTGGCGCTCAAAACCAAAGACGCCATCGTAGATAGATTCAGAAAAAAATTCAAACAGCGTCCTTCGGTAGATCTCAAGAATCCTCACCTCCGCGTACACATCAACTTGCAGGGCGACCAGCTCAAGGTCTTGCTGGATAGCTCTGGCGACTCCCTTCACCGTAGAGGATACCGCTCTCTCAAGCATCCTGCTCCATTGAGTGAAGCCCTGGCTGCAGGTATGCTCCTCAAATCTGGCTGGGACCAACAGACACCTCTGCTAGATCCTATGTGTGGTTCGGGAACCTTACCGATAGAGGCAGCCTTGATCGCACGCAATGTCGCGCCAGGACTGATCCGCAAAAAATTTGGCTTTCTCAAATGGCCAGATATGGACAAAGGGCTGTGGCAAAGTATCAAAAATGAAGCCCTCGGCAAAGCAACTAAAGACACCTTTGATATTAGAGGACGAGATTTTCGTGCAGAGTTTGTGGATATGGGACGCCGACATGCCGATATGGCACAAGTAAAAGATACTGTTACGTTTACCTCAGCAGACTTTCATCAAGCAGCAGCACCAGATACGCCAGGTATGCTTATCGTTAATCCTCCTTATGGCGAAAGACTCACGCCTGAAGATCTAGCCGATTTTTACAAAGGAATAGGAGATCAGCTCAAACAACAATACAAAGGCTGGCAAGCATGGGTGTTGAGCTCGAACATAAAGGCGCTGAAAAAAATCGGATTACGGGCCTCAAGAAATATCATCCTATTCAATGGGCCTCTTGAATGTCGATTCGCCAGATATGATATGTATTGAAAAAGGAGACACCGCGAAAGGACTATACATGGGTATGTCTTTTTACAACTGAGAATATTGCGTCCCATAGCGAAACATGCGATGGTTACTTTTCAAAGTATAATCGCATATTTCCCTTACAAATGTTTTCTCAACTTTTATCCGACATTTTTAGTTCATAAATTATCAAGTGTATGGATATAAGAAAAAAGGGACGCAAAAGATTAGGCTTTTCAGCTACCTATCCCTGAAGATTACTCGGTTTGAGTATCCTGATATCCATTCATGGATCAAGTCATTTAGTCTGTTTACCTACTCAATATCTACTTTACTCCTAAATGGAAAGTCCTAAGATTATTCTCATCGAAGACTCAGAAGCTGATTCAAAATTATTTAAACTAGTGTTGGATTTGTCTGGCTACAAAGGAATTTTCGCACACTTTAAAGAGGCCTCTGAGTACCTTTCTATGCTCCAATCACTCGATGCTACCGCACAAATTCCAGATCTTATTTTTATCGATTACAACATTCCTCAGCACAATGGCATCGAACTCCTCCATCAAACCAGAAAGAACCCTTTTTTCCAACATGTTCCTGTTATTTTACTTTCAGGGCATGATCCTGAATATCTAAACGATCTTAAAGGGATCAGTGCACCCGACATGTGGCTGGAGAAGTCTTTCGAGTTTTCGCTTTTCAAAGAAAATCTACAAACAGCTTTTGATAACTTTCTCCCTTCCTACGCCTTCTCTTGATAATCTTTAATTTCCATTGTCAACCTATTGTCCCATCCATCATCTATTCCTGATCACGGGATATGCCGATAGGGTGAACCTTTAAGCATTCCCCCTTCCCTATTGCCTACTTCAAAAGATATTTCTTAGCTTTAAGCCTTGAGAAAGGTTATGCTATGATTTCAGAAGCACTAAGGCAACAACTCATCGATTTTTATCGAAGTGGAAAATCTATGATCATCTTAACAGGTGCAGGGGTATCTGCTGAAAGCGGCATCCCTACTTTCCGTGGTCCTGAAGGATACTGGAAAGTAGGCTCTAGGAACTATATGCCCCAAGAGATCGGTACGTTGTCTATGTTCCAAAAGAATCCGAAGGAAGTCTGGAAATGGTACCTTTTCCGGCGGACAGTCTGTCAAAACGCTCAACCTAATCCAGGACATGAAGCCATAGCTGAACTTGAGCAGATGATGGGTGACCGATTCAGACTCATTACCCAAAATGTAGATGGCTTACACCTGCGGGCGGGCAATACACTCGAACGTACCTATCTGATTCATGGAAGTCTAGAATACGTCAGGTGCTCTGTTTCATGCACATCTAAGCTCCATCCCTTCCCTAAAGGCATTGGTCCTAAAGATCGTGACTCAGAGGTGACAGAAGAAGAATGGGAAGCGCTTGCCTGTCCAGATTGTGGAGCCATGACGCGTCCACACATTCTATGGTTTGATGAATACTATAATGAGGAGTACTTCAAATTCAAAAGCTCTCATGACGCAGCCTCCCGCTCCGAACTCCTCATTACTATAGGGACATCTGGGGCGACCACGCTCCCCAATCAAATATTGGATACCTTCGACCAAGCAGGTAAATTCATCATCGACATCAATATCGAACCCAATCTGTTTTCCCACACGGCACTCGAAAGCAAAAATGGGCATTTCCTCCAAGGTCGTAGTGGAGAGATTTTACCTGAGCTAGTGAATATTTTCAAGTCTGCTGAATAGTATGTCATCTTGATGCACATCTCTCGCGCATACAAACCCCAGCATATTCGCCAAGTACGCAGTCTGTTGTATACCTATGGGATTAGCCGTAATCTAGACAAAGCCTTGGGCAACTACTTCGAAGAACTCTCTATGCTTCCTCAAAAGTATGGCCCTCCTCAAGGCTGTCTCTTGCTTGCCATGGATGACGAACAACCCCTAGGCTGTGTAGCATTTCGCCCAGAAAGAGAATATATCTGCGAAATGAAAAGACTCTATGTCAGGCCCCAAGCCCGTGGTCTGCAGGTAGGAAAGGCACTCTGTATGCGCCTGATGAGGATCGCACGACAAAGAGGGTATGGTAAGATGCGGCTAGATACGCATCCCAGCATGACATCCGCCCAAAAGCTTTACCAAGAAATAGGGTTCTACGAGATCGAGCGATACAACGCCAACCCCATCCCTGGGATACGCTTCTTTGAGTGTGTACTCTGAAAACGTGGCCTTCTCCCAGTTTCATCTGCTAAAGAGCCAATCGAAACCTCAACAAAATAAAGGGCCGAAAGTCTGTGGTTACCTTTTGTAAGACTGTTTCATCAAAGTTCGCAGAGAGCGTCGTAAAATCCTCGATCTCTTTGTACCTGAAACTTTGTACCTGCCATTGCCACCAAATATTGAGTTTGAGAGACTCCCCTGCCCTATTAAGAAAGCGAATACCCGTTTTGGGACCAAGTTGGTGGATACGCGTGCGAAGATTGATAGGCGTGAGAATATTCTCAAGGCTGGTCATAGACGTATTTTGAAACCGTAGTCTACTGACCTGCTGATATCCACCTTCTAGGATGATACGCTGCTTCATCCACTTCTTTTTCAACCTAAAAATATGGTTCATATCTGCCTGCCAAGTGGTGGTCGTATCCAGTGTCGTCTCCGTAAACCGCTCCCAATCCAGGTAGGAGACGTGTACTTCTCGACGATAAATTCCTGCTTCCATTTTCCACCTAGGCTTGAGCCGCATATCCAGATCCCAGCGGGTTTCCAGATTCCGCGTCGATCGGTCCGTCAAGTTGGGATCTGCAAAGTCTTTGACATTATAGGTCACATAGACCCAATGGGCGCCTTTCAACCTGAGCCATGCGAGTGGCTGCCACTGATAGTCAAACTCCAAGCGCAGGTTTCGCTGTGTATAATTGTCCTGGCTCCGCTCTGCAAATAAAAAGGCGTAACGCCGCACGCCCCCGATCAGTCGATAACGGGTCTGGAATTTTCTACTCCAACGTTTTTGCCAATCCAGCTTTAAGGTATAATTGAGCTCGTCGTGATCGTCAAAGTTATCTTCTGAAGGGGTATCATATTGTACATACCGATTGTACCCCTCTAATTGGAGCTGATTTTTTCGATTGAGTGGCAAAGTCACCTGGATGTCCCACTCCTGCTGCCTTCTGAAATAGTCTTTTTGCTGTTCGCGATCCTCGAGTCGATTAAATTCTAGCGGGATCAGTTCCAAGGTATTTTCCAATTCATACCTACGTTGCAAATAAGCATAGGCATAACTAATTGCCCCATGTACCTTCGGTTTCTGGAAGGATAGTCTCTGCCGCAATATGAGATCTTGCTGTCCAAAGCGAAGGTTGTTGAATTCGAATTCACTTTGAAGATAAGGATCGTAAGTAAACGAACGACGACTAAATACGAATCGATTCTCTGACTCCCAGATCCAATCAGGTGCCACCTCATATCGTAGGTTGAGAGCCAGTGCGCCTGTATCTGCTTCTATGCGCTCGACGGACTGACTCTTGTAATCATCCATCTCATTGCTCCCGACCTCTACTGCAGCACTGATTGAGGCATTGGGACCAAATTCCCTCAACCAATAGCTTCCAAAATCAATATTTCGCTGCCGCCTAGGGTTGATGAACTTCCATCTGGCGAGGAGATGGGTTTCCATCTTTAGGCCTGGCTCCAAGACCTGCTGGGCACGCACCCTCAGAGCGGGTGATAGCCCTTGATCCAAACGCTGAGAGCGATAATCCCAGCTATATCCAAGCAATGGCGTCACCTCCACACCCTCAATGGGGCGATACTGCCCCCCCAGATAAAAACTGTACCGTTGATTGCGGGTATTCCAAAATTGGTCTAGCTCCAGCCATGAAGCCACTTGCACTTGGGGAGAAAGGGACCAGTACTGCCAAGCTTGAGCCGAGACAAAGAGTTGGACGAAGGGGGATTGGGTGCGTGCTGCATTGAAGAGATTGTCGTGATGAAAGTAGCCCTCGCTGCTGTACTTACCTTGGCTAAATTGCCATTTTGCATCAAAACGGGTGAGATAGGTAAAATTATTCTGTCTGTTGAAAGAAAATTGAACCTCTTGTCCAAAAATACGAGAAGGAAATATCCCCAAAATGAGACCAAACGTACAAATATACGTCCAAATTGAGGTATTGAGGCTATCCAATTGCACAAAGGCTAATGTAAGATTCTATTAAGAAACGTCAGTTTTTTAAAATCCTCAATATTAAATTTACTTTTTGGCATGGAATTTATAACGGAATTTGCATTTTTTTCTGCGATTTATGTGTCTGTATAAATGGGTAAAAATCAATGCACTATCTTTTTTTCTACTTTTTCCGTAATATAGAGTGTCCGATATAAATAAAAAAATGTTCATAAAATAGGACTATCTTTTATATATTGATCTCTGAAACAAAGTAGTATATGGGGAATTAATACTATTAACTTAGTTTCAAAACCAGACCCTAACCTGTATGAAAAGGCTTATCATTCTTTCGGCTGTCCTACTGATAGCTGTCCAGGGTATATGGGCACAAAACTCCTTGTTTGTTGAATTTGATTTTAACTTTTATCAGTTACAAAATCACTTACAAGAAGTCTCTGCGGTACATATCGTAGATGCCCAAGACGAACGCGAACTTGTTGCTGAGCAATATGGTGGGAAGTTTGTTTACAGCTTCAATAGAGGATGGCTGTACCAGACAGCTCTAAAAAAAGCATTCACCAACAAGAAAGCAGGGAAAACTGCACTAGAAGGCTGCCTCTCTTATTTTGAGCGAACTAAGGCGGAAGTGGTGGAAGTAATTGCAAACACAGGTAAAAATAAGCATATCATCTATCGTCAAGCAGGAAAGATTTACGAACTGAAGTTTGACATTGACGACAAGAAGAAAGCTTCTCTTAGCCTCACAAGCAAGTACGTACCCAATACACCTGTCGGACAATGGACTTCACTAGATTATGCTGTGATCCAAGACCTACAAGTGGAAAGCGATCCGATGAACGATGCACGTTTCTTCCTTGCTATGAACAGATCGTACAAATTTAAATGATCAGCATATTTCTGATCACAAGAATATAAGACAAACACCAATTAGACTTCTCCTCCGTGGGAAGTCTTTTTTTGTGTCTCACCGTAGGCATTTGCTATGGCAAATGCACATCCTACGGCAAATGCACATGCTATGCTGCAGCAAATGCCCGTATCCCAGCAAATGCTCCTTCTAGAGCATGCATGCTCTCTCCCTTTACTCTAACCTTCCACCAACTAAAAAAACGCCACCCTCCATCCAGGGCAGCGTCTATATTCTTTGTACTATTTCTTCAATAACTAAAATGGAGAAGCAAAGTCAGGGTTCGTCACAAAGCTTGTATCATTTAACGTCAGCAAGAAAGACTTAAGATCGGCCTTTTCCTCATCCGTAAAGCCTATCGTCGTCATGAGTGGGTCAAGACCTGTAGATGGATTCCCCCCCGTCTGATAAAAATCTAGTACCTCGTCCAAAGTCTCAAATCTTCCATCATGCATATAGGGGGCTGTAAAGCTCACATTGCGTAAAGAAGGCACTTTAAACTTCCCAAAGTCGAAGGTATTCGCGGTTACCTGAAATCTTCCTGCATCAAGTATGCCACCGTTCCTATCCAGTCCATTGTTGCGGAAAGTTCCCGCTGGATCATCGAAGTTGAATCCTCCATGGCAGTGGAAACACTCAGGATGCTTACGACCAGGTACTTCGTCAAAGAAGAGCTTGAATCCGCGATACTCCGCAGAAGTCAAAACCGTGCTGTCAAAGCCAGCTTCCACAAAGCGATCGTATTTGGAACTGTAGGACAACAGCACACGCTCAAAACTCGCAATGGCTTGCATGATCCTCAGCTCTGTAATTGTATCGTCAAAAGCTTGCAGAAACAACTTAGGATATTCAGGATGGTCGTTTAAACGCTCCATTACGAGCTTGAAGGAACTCCCCATCTCGTTGGGATCTTCGATCGGCAAGCGAATCTGAGCCTCCATGTGCTCCAATGTCCCGAATGGGTCCTCTATTCTTCCATCCCAAAATAAAAAGTCATGGTACATGAGGTTGAACAGAGCGGGCGCATTGCGTCTCTGCTCTGGCAAGATCCCTGTCTTGCCACCGACCCCTACACTGATTCTTCTAGGATCTGAAAAAGCATGTTCCTGTGGATGGCAAGAAGCACAGGAAACGGTATTGTCCATAGAGAGAATGGGATCGTAAAATAGCTGGCGCCCCAGCTGTACCTTTGCCTCTGTCAAGGGATTGCTCTCTGGAATCCGTGGTCGCTCAAAATGCTCAGGGACTTCAAGTTGGAGTTCCTCTCTTAAAGGTCCCACCAAAGGACCATCTTTTACGCACCCGATGAGTACAACAATAAAAATAAGTACACCTATATATTTTCCGTATCTCATGCCTGTTTGTTTGGAGCAATGGCAGTTTAATCATGCCACTTTTATATATTACAAATAAGATATGTTTAGGTTTGAAATGTAGGCCAGAAATATTTTTTTCCTCAAAATAAGGGGCCATCTCTGTTAGAAAGGTTTCTTAGTCAGTGCATATTCCATAAATCGGTCACGAACTTTCTTGGATATGGCCTGCTGACGATCATCTCCTGGGACACTGTGTGTAAAATTTTCCTCCACCATATTCACGTTTTCTCCCTCTCCTTCAAATACTTTTGCGATATCCAGATCCATTACAAAATCTACCTTTTGTCCTTCTGTAATCTCAAAAGCCTCACTATTCAATGTCATTTGCTTGTAAGCATCATTTCCTCCTGTATGATAAATGAGCCCTATTTGTTTGCCCACAGAGTCGATCAAGCCGTCAGCTTTGATGAAGATATACCCCGTAGACCATGCCCAGTGCATCCCTCTACGGATACTCAACGCATCGCCTGACTCATACACAGCAGGATTTCCCAAATTCTGATCCTCCGGCACGCCTATAAAGAACTTCATTCCATTGTATCTGCCTGTAGGAAAGTTGATATCTGAATTGTCCCAGTCACCTCCTGCATCGAAGTACCATGTCCCTTCAACCAATTCTTCTCCCCCATCCTCTTTCATCAGACTGATATCCGATATATAAAAGCGAAATCCTTCGAGAGAATATTCAAAACCTGCAGCATTGGTGTACTTCTGGTTCTTCACAAAAGGAGCATCCCCTACCCTCGATTCAAGGGACAGGTTCAACGTACCCTCAGGATCTACTGTACTATTATCACAGCTTGTGAGCAAGCCTATCATAAGTATTGATGCGATGATCAAGCTATATGTTCTCATATGATTTTCATTTTAATGTATAGATAAAATAACGCTTGATATTCCCCACTGTTAAGGTAAAATAAAATCTCCCTTTCACGGTAACAGGTGTCACAATCAAAGGGAGAAAAAATCACAAGAAGTGGAAAAGTCTACCAATAATAGACCGTCGTATCTGTGAATCGGTCCCACTGCGCGCGGGCATAGGTCTGTAAAACGATGGGGAGGTCTTCAAAAGAAGGGTCTACTTCCTGCCTCGAAGGCATAACATAAGATCCCAACTTGATTTGGGTGGTACCTCGAATCAAAAATAGCTGAGCACCTTCGATGAGATAAAGCTGGGCTTGTAGCGGGCTCACGTCAGAAATACATCCCTTTTGTAACAAAAATACGACTTCTCCCACCTGGTTAGAGTCCATATCTGTGATGGTAAGTGAGCCTGGGATATAATCGAGAATAGGATCATACCCGCAGTCAATCACAAAATCTTTGAACTGCTGTTGCATATGTAGCTGGCCATCAGGTCGTTTCACATAGTGCCTAGCTATAATGCGCAGATCTTCGGCTCTTTGTTCGCGGACGACTTCAAAATAGTTCTCTCCATTTGCATCTTGCCAATAGCCTAGCTTGACCAAGAGGCCTTCTTGCAGGACATCCAAAAATTGTGAATCCAGACTAGTCGTATCCCATTGCAACACCTGAAAAGGCTGCCCCAAAGTGGTCGCACTACGCTCAAGAGACTGCGAACAAGCCCCCAAGGTGAGCATGATCAGACAGAGCAAGCCGAATGTGCAGGAATGAGTCATAGGGAAGGTGATTGCTACCTGTTGTATATTAAACGGTAGAAGACAAAAAAAATTCGTACGCTTGGCCTAAAAATCTTACGTGTGCGTCCTAAAGAATTCGTGATCAATTCATTGGTTAGAAGAAATCTGTATCTATACAGGTCTTTATCGTTGAGGATTCTCCCTCGTTGTCATTTTTCCGCAATTTTCACTTACTTTTTTCAACCCTCCCCCCTAGCCCTCGTCTCTATGTATGGGGCGTTTCTACAAGCATCAAAGTACTACGAATAAACACAATAAACCTAATTAAAAAATATCCATTTCCTGAAACCTCCTACATATTCTCCCCGTAAATTCATTCAAAGGCACATAATCAATACCATCAACTGAAAATCTTGGGTCAAAAGACTGCCCGCGCTACTCACGAAAAGTGAGCCATTTGAAAGCGTGTATCCAGTATCCATTTACGAATCAAGGACATAGATCCTTTCGATCTATAAGATTAATTCACTTGGATTAATTGATTATTCTACCTTATCCTTATATTCCGTAGATCTTCCACGCAACCTCTACTGAAATGAAAGCTTTATGGGAACTTGCGGTCTCACCTGAGATCATATTCTATACTGTATTTTTGGGAATGATGCTCCTGTACTGGCTCACAGTATTCATTGGGCTACTTGATCTGGATTTTTTAGATGTAGATCTTGATCTAGATGTCGATGCAGACATTGATCTGGACGTAGATGTCGATGCCGACATGGATGTAGATGTAGATGGCGATGGCGATTTGGGAGCAGGTGGGGGTAGCTGGCTTACGCAACTACTCAACTTCTTGAATGTGGGTGCAGTTCCTTTCATGGTATATCTGAGCTTCCTTGCCATCTCTATGTGGCTACTCGCCATCGCAGGGATTATATTAGTAGGAACCATCATCCCAGCTTATCCGTTCACAAGCATTCTTCCCATTCTTATTTTGGGCTTATTGAGCACAAAATTTATGACATGGCCATTGGGAAAAGTGTTCAGTAAGATGAAACACGAATCCATATCGAAGAAGATGCTCGTAGGGAAATTGGCTCGTTTGACAATGGATGCTTACCCTGGCCGCATTTCTCAGGCAGAGATTACCTACGAGGATGAGCATATTTTGCTATCAGTAAAATCAATTGAAGAAAAAGAAGTTCTAAAAAGAGGATCTCAGATCCTTTTAACTGAATATCAACAGGATCAGGAATTATTCCTTGTCCATCACTTCGAAATCTAATTTTCACACAACCACCTATTACAACTATTCAATATGGAATTAATTGGAGATGCATTAAGTGTAGGCGGGATTATCGCCCTCGTAGTCGTCTTTGGCGTTCTGATCCTCATGACTCGTCTATATAGAAAAGTTCCACAGGGAAAAGCGCTTGTAGTCACTGGCTTGCGTGGTATTCGCGCCACGACAAGAGGTACCTTCGTCATCCCTATTTTCGAGCAACTGGAGAAAATGGATATCTCCTTGAAACAAATGGTGATCGAAAGAGAGGGGAAGGACGGTTTGATCTGTAAAGATAATATGCGGGCGGATATCAAAGTGGCCTTCTTCATCCGTGTCAATCCTGAAATCGACAGCATCAAACGCGTGGCCCAAACCATCGGCTGTGAGCGTGCATCTGATCCTGATCTACTACGCATTCTCTTTGAAGCCCTATTCTCTGAGGCCGTAAAAACTGTAGGTAAAAGCTTCGACTTTGTGGATCTGTACAATAGCCGTAGCCAACTCAAGCAGCAGGTCATGGAAGAAATTGGACAAGACCTCAATGGTTACACACTAGTTGACGTCGCAATTGACTACTTGGAGCAGACACGTGTAGAATTACTCGATCCTGAGAACATCCTGGACTCTGAGGGTATCAAAAAGATTCGCGATCTCACCGCACAGCAAATCACGCAGGCGAATAAGATCCAGCGTGAGAAAGAGATGGTCATCAAAAAGCAGGATGTAGAAGCACGTGAGGCGATCCTGGAACTAGAGAAGCAGCAAGCGGAGAAAGAAGAAATCCAGAAGCGTGAAATCGCCAATATCAAAGCGCGCGAAGCAGCCGAAATCGCTCAAGTACAAGAGGAGGAGCGCACCAAATCCGAGAAAGCACGCCTCTCTCGTGAGCGTGAAACCGAAATCGAAGAGCAGAATAAGCAACGTGACATTATCGCTGCTAAGAAAAATAAAGAGCGTACAGAAGTCGTCGAGTCCGAGAAAGTCCAGCGTGACAAAGAGCTTGAAGCAACTGAACGTGAGCGAATTGTGACATTGGCACAAATCGAAAAAGAGCGCGCCGTCGAAGAGGAGCGCAAGAATATACAAGACGTGATCCGCGATCGTGTAGCAGTCGAGCGAGAAGTGGTTGAAGAGCAGGAGCGCATCAAGGATACAGAATCATTTGCGGGTGCTGAGCGTGAAAAGAAGGTCGCCATCCTCGCTGCTGAGCAGCGCGCACAAGAGCAGCTCGTAGAGCGCATCAAGCTGGCTGAAGCCGAAAAAGATGCAGCCAAGCTAGATTCTGAACGCCGCATCATCGAAGCCAATGCCCTGCGCGAATCCGCAGACAAGGAAGCAGAAGCCAAAAAGATCATGGCTGATGCCACCGCAGAAGAGCATGCTGCCCTCGGTCTGGCCGAAGCACGTGTACTCGAAGCCAAAGCCGAAGCGCGTGAGAAGGAAGGTCAAGCCGAAGCCAACTCTTTGGAGTTCAAAAATATCGCCGAAGCCAAAGGCATCGAACTCAAAGGGGAAGCACAAGCTGAAGCCGATAAGAAAGCGGGTATGGTCCAGGCTGAAGTCGAAGTGGAGCAAGGTCTGGCAGAAGCAAAGGTCATCGAAGCGAAGGCAAGTGCCACAGAAAAGATGGGACTAGCAGAGGCGGCCATCATCGAGCAAAAAGGAGTAGCCGATGCAAAGGGCGTAGCAGCCAAAGCAGAGGCCATGCAGAAGCTCGACGGAGTCGGCAAAGAGCACGAAGAGTTCAAGCTCCGCTTGGAGAAAGAGAAGGCGATCGAACTCGCCCAGATCGAGATCCAGAAGGACATCGCCGCTGCGCAAGCAGAAGTACTCGCCGCTGCCCTGCGATCCGCCAATATCGACATCGTCGGTGGAGAGCAAGAGTTCTTCGATCGCATCACCCACGCTGTGACCAACAGCAAGTACGTGAACTCGATCATGGACAATAGCCCCCACCTCCAAGATCTCAAGCACTCGCTGCTGGGCAATGGAAATGGCAACGGAAGCGGTTCGCTGGTAGAAAACCTCAAGGATTTCATGCAGCAATTCCCGATCGACTCTGACGACCTACGCAACCTCAGTATCTCTGCGCTCATCTACAAGATGATGTCACAGACCAATAACCCTGAGAAAAGAACGACCTTGACGTCATTACTTTCCATGGCGCAGACCATGGGATTGGCAGATAAAAAAGCTGAAAGCATCGGATTGTAAGCGGGCACAATGCCGAAAAAAGACAATCGCAGATCTCTCAGTCTAAACGAAGCACTACCGTGACGGAGTTTCAACTCCATCCTAAACGTCCCCTCTTATGGAGGGGATTTTTTTGTACCGGTGAGCGAAGAATGACAGATGAGCAAAGGATCAAAGTGAAAGATCAGAATTAACCCTATATTGATCCCAATTCAAGATATGATTCTTCACCTGCATCTCATGTCCACGAAAGAACTGCTTTTCCTCGGGCTCGTCTTCTTACTCTGGGGCTGTAATGCGCCCCCGCAAGCAGATATACTCCCTCCCTGTCTACAAAATCCCACCTCCGAGTCCTTTATCTTTATGCGGAGCATAATAGACCTACATCAGGATTCGAGCAGATATAGAAAAAGTATCTATATGGAATCAGGAGAGCAGGCAGAAACCTATGAAGAATGGGCAGATATTTTTGCCATTGACTCTTCTCGCTACCGAGAGACTTCGCTATACAATGTGTACGAAACCCCCGAAAGCAAAGAGTACTTCTTGGAGATCATGGAACTTAATACGGCCTCCACGAAACGGGGACTGGTTCGAAGTTTGCAGTTCCGAACGACTGCGGACACAGCCTATCCTACGGTCAGCTCACAGACTTATTTTCGATATACGGGAGAGCACAAAAGCTGGGAGCAAGGAGGGCGCGGCTTAAATGTCTACCTTTTGGAAGGATTTGCGCATGCCGAGGACAAAGACTTTGGTAACCTCAAGTGGTGGTCTCCTCAGCTCGGTACGCTGCTCATCTGGTATGGAGATAGTCGCTATTATCAATTGGCGGAAGAGCAGTTGTTACACTTTCCTTTGACAGAAATGGATTCCTTATTTTCTATTTTGAAAGAAGAGACGGCAGAATATTTTTCTCAACGTCCTCAAGAGCAGTATTAAAGTAAGAGGTCAGAGGAAATAGCGTGATCGAAATTGATCCTTTAGCCTAGGGTTGAAACCCCATTTTATATAAAGCAACAGGGGCCGCCTCCTGAGAGGGACCCCTTCATTTATCAACTAAGCGCTAAATTCGAACGTGTCATGTCCTGTAATCCTTCTTACAGGAGTTTTCACTTTATTTATTTTGCAGTGCTTGTACGGCCTGCTTCAATGCTTCAATTTCAGCTTTGAGATCCTGGATTTCGGCTTGCTGCTCCTGCATCCCTTTAACCATGTAGGGAATCAACTCTGTGTAACTAATCATGTGTAGATCTGGCAAGCTATTCCCATTCGAATCGTCTCCCTGAACTTTGACTACTTCAGGGAATACTTCTTTTACCTCCTGGGCAATGAATCCTGGGTTCTTTTCTTCATTGTCTTCCTGGGTACGGAAATGATATACTGTCGGACGTAGTTGCATGATGCCAGGCATCGTCAGCCCAATAGTTTCAATATTTTTCTTCAATCTCGCATCGGATACAGAGGAGTAGACGCCTGTCGCATCATTGAAATCTCCCCTTTCGGAGTTGTTGTAATACAGTCGGAGGTTGCTGGTAGACTGAGAGGTATATAGCGTCCATTGGTTGCCATTAAAAGCTTGCTCGATCTCTAGACCTCCGAAACCACCTGTCTGGGTAAACTGTTCATGACGGACGTGGAAGTTTCTATCCAGAGCGGGAGTTCCTACTCCTACATTGTTTTCACTGGCGTCTACATAGAAGCCATTGGTATTGGCTACCGTTTCTATTCTGAAGTCTACAGACTCTGCCTGCTCATTAAATACCGTAGTACCTCCCCCATTCAAGCTGATGTGGACGCCATCGTTTCTGTAAATATAAATGCGGCCATCGTCGCCTGTATCCTCGATCTCGACGAGTCTTGTACCTGATAGGGCATTCCCATCACGGAAAATCATGTCGCGTCCAATGGCGGTATTCCCTGTACTTTCGATTCTGAACACATCTGTCCCTGCATCTTGAATCGCAAAATCCCCAAAGTTGGTCAGGTTGATGTCTACGTTGAAGTTACCTAGCTCTAGCGTCAATGAGTCACTCAAAGCTCCCCCGATATCGAGCGCAGCTGATCCGCTGTTTGCGCCTCCTGTGAGGCCATTGCCAGCGACTACATCTGTGATGTCTCCATCCGACAGGGCGACATTGCCCCCTCCGTCAGAAAGTGTAAGCGTGTTGCCGTTGCGGCTGATTGTCTGGATCTCATTGGCGGGATCGGCGTCAGCATCGTCTTTATTAGCGACATCCTGTGCAAAGAGCGCATAAGGCACAGAGACCAGTTGCTGCGTCCCGAGCGAGGTATAACTGCTACCACCATCTTCGTCTAATTCTATCTGTAGGAAATAATTATCCGCTCCCCAGTCGATCGTGGTGTAATCACCTGAAACAGCTGTTCCTCCGCCGATTCGAAAATCGACAAGACCTAAGCTCGAAGTGGTGGGACTGTGCGTCTCCTGATAGACAATGGCTCCATTGGCATCGGTCTGACGAAGGGAAATGCGGAAACTAACCAGTTTGCTGCTCTGGACATTACCCGATAGGTCTCTGACTACCGCTTGGTAGCTTATGGTATTGACATCCTGACCGAACAACGTCAGTCCTAAAGATACCGCGACAAATAGTATGAGAATTTTTTTCATAATGATTCAAAATGAGATAATGGGAAAGTGTGGTGATGTTAGTGTTGGATTTGAATTTTGAAAGCTTGGACGAATCCCGTTTCTGTTTGTACCTGCAAGAGATAATTTCCTGCGGCATACCGAGAGACATCATACTGATGGGTTCCTCCCTGCGAGAAGCTCCACTGATCGAGGAGTTTGCCACGGGCGTCTACCCACTGGAAGTTGAGTTGTGGAGAAAGGCCTTCCCACTCGATTTGGATGAAGTGAGAGGAGGGATTGGGAAAAACCTGCATGTCAATGGTGGGGGGCAATGGATCCAGGGAAGTGACTGTCAGCTGACTCTGCTGGAAGCCCTGCGTCAAAGTGACGTCGGGTGAGGTAAGCGTAGCCGTGGCGGTCTGTCCGACAGTCCAACTGACTTGAACATTTCCCGCACTCTGCTGGGTGCCCGCGACGGACAGCACAGAGGGTTCTACGCTTTGGGCAAAGGTTAGTGAAAGACAAGAGAGCCCTATCACCAAACCTACAAAGACTTTTTTCATAGAAAATACACTTTTTGAAGGTCTACAGGGACTGATTTCACCTCATCACCTAACTTTATTCATAGGGTTTTCGTCATGACTTCCCCATCTTATCTGCTAAGCCTATGATTTTATGTTCAATTAGTCCCTGGAAATAGGACGGGACTCCTTCCATTTTTACATTCGATTATGAAAAAATAATCTTTCCTCTATATTTTTGAGAACGTAAGCAAACACCTTGATTCACATCTTCCTATCTCCCTTTTTTCATGTTACATCCCTTTATAATATGCTAAAACCAAACGCATATTTTTTCGTTCATTTGTAAGCTGTATGAGACTTAATGGAAAATTGTAAATTTTGCCCATGATTCATCATCCTTCCACTCAAGTAAATCTGAAACCCAAACTTCGCGACATTCTCAAGACCCGCATACTCGTACTTGACGGCGCGATGGGAACTATGATTCAGCGTCATAAGCTTTCAGAGGAAGATTTTCGTGCTGATAGATTCCGCGATCATCATATCCCCCTCAAGGGAAATAATGACATTCTCTCTATCACTCAACCAGAAATCATCAAGGATATCCACAAACTGTATCTCAATGCAGGGTCAGATATCATTGAAACCAATACATTTAGCTCGACCACTATTGCGCAAGAAGACTATGGCTTACAGGAGGTTGCGTATGAACTGAATCTTGCTTCGGCACGTATTGCACGTGAAGCGGCAGATGAGTTCACGCTACTGAATCCCGACAAACCGCGCTTTGTGGCAGGTGCACTGGGTCCCACCAATCGTACGGCCTCTCTTTCGCCTGACGTAAATGATCCTGGCTATCGTGCGGTGACATTTGACGATCTCACAGAAGCATACTACGAGCAAGCCAAAGGACTGATTGATGGAGGGGCAGATATGCTTTTGGTAGAGACCGTATTTGATACGCTCAATGCCAAAGCAGCTCTCTTTGCGATCGAAACACTCAAAGAAGATTACAAACGTGACATCCCTGTCATGGTATCGGGAACGATCACTGATGCTTCGGGTCGAACACTTTCAGGGCAAGTAACAGAGGCATTTTGGATCTCGATCTCACACGTAGACCTACTCAGCGTCGGCTTGAACTGTGCCTTGGGTGCGAAGCAACTCCTTCAATACATCAAGGACCTTTCCCGTGTAGCACATGTGCCTATCTCGGCCTACCCCAATGCGGGTCTTCCCAACGAATTTGGAGAATATGACCAGTCTCCTGCTGCAATGGCAAAGCTAATCCGTCCGTTTTTGGAGCAAGGCTTGGTCAATATTGTCGGTGGGTGCTGTGGTTCGACACCTGAGCACATACAAGCGATTGCGGAGGAAGCCGCAGCACATGCGCCTCGCATCATTCCCGAAGAAAAGCCTAGACCAACATTTTCAGGTTTGGAGCCTTTGACCTTGACCGAAAATATTCCCTTTGTCAATATAGGCGAAAGGACCAATGTCACAGGATCACGCCGCTTTGCTAGGCTCATCAAAGAAGGAAACTACGATGAAGCGCTGTCTGTCGCCCGCCAGCAAGTAGAAGGCGGTGCCCAGATGATCGACATCAACATGGATGAAGGGATGCTGGATTCTAAAGAAGCCATGGTCAAGTTTCTGAACTTGCTAGCAGCAGAACCCGATATCTCTCGTGTGCCCATCATGATCGATTCCTCTAAGTTTGAGGTCATCGAAGCGGGACTCAAATGCATACAGGGTAAAGGGGTCGTAAACTCGATCTCCATGAAAGAGGGCGAAGAAGCCTTCATCAAGCAAGCCAATCTCATCCGTAAGTATGGCGCGGCTGTGGTCGTCATGGCCTTTGATGAAGCGGGACAAGCTGACACCTTCGAACGCAAAATCGAGATCTGTGCCAGAGCTTACAATATCCTGACCAAGCAGGTGGGGATGAAACCTTGGGACATCATTTTTGATCCCAACATCTTTGCTGTGGCTACGGGCATTGACGAGCACAACAATTACGGCGTAGACTTTATCCAAGCAACTCAATGGATCAAGGAAAATCTCCCTGGTGCGATGGTCAGCGGTGGGGTCTCCAATATCTCCTTTTCTTTTCGGGGAAATAATGCCGTAAGAGAGGCCATTCACGCCGTTTTCTTATATCATGCGATCCGTGCAGGTATGGACATGGGGATCGTGAATGCTGGGATGCTGCAAGTATATGAGGAAGTACCTACAGATCTTCGAGACAAGGTAGAAGATGTGCTACTGAATCGCCGAGACGATGCGACCGAGCGTTTGGTAGACTTTGCTGACAGCGTCAAGCAGTCGGGTGCCAAGCGTATCGTCAACTTGGAGTGGAGAGAGGAACCTGTCCAAAAGCGCCTTTCTCACGCTCTCATCAATGGGATTGTAGATTATATAGAAGAAGATACAGAAGAGGCGCGCCAAGCGTATAACCGTCCTTTGGAAGTGATCGAAGGACCGCTAATGGATGGCATGAACATCGTAGGGGATTTATTCGGAGAAGGAAAAATGTTTCTTCCACAAGTAGTGAAGTCTGCCCGTGTGATGAAGCGAGCCGTTGCCTACTTGACACCCTATATAGAAGAAGAAAAGTCAGAAGGTGCTAGTACATCAGCAGGAAAAGTCCTCATGGCAACCGTCAAAGGTGATGTACATGACATCGGAAAAAATATCGTAGGCGTCGTCATGGCCTGCAACAACTTCGAGGTGATCGATATCGGTGTAATGGTGCCTATGGAGCGAATCCTAGATGAAGCCGAAAAGCATCAAGTAGATATGATCGGCTTGTCAGGTTTGATTACACCTTCTCTCGATGAGATGGTCTATATCGCAGAGGAGATGGAAAAGCGAGGGATGAACCTGCCGTTATTGATCGGGGGAGCTACGACCTCACGTATCCATACAGCTGTCAAGATCGCTCCTAAGTATAAAGGAACCATTGTCCACGTGCTGGACGCTTCCAAAGCAGTACCTGTCGGTCAGCAATTGGTATCTGAGGATCGGGACCAGGTCGCGGCCTTTGGACAGAATATCAGAGAGGAGTACAACAAGCTCCGTGAAGGTCATCTGGCCCGTCAGGCGAAAAAGCGTTACTTGAGCCTGGAAGAGGCCCGCGCCAATAAGTACCCCATCAATTGGGATCATGGCGTGCCTCCTGCTCCCAAGCAAGCAGGGGTCCACGTATTTGAGGACTATGATTTGGCAGAACTGGCCCGTTACATCGACTGGACACCTTTCTTCTATACATGGGAGATCAAAGGAAAATATCCTGACATATTGGATCATCCTGAGAAGGGCACAGAAGCGAAGAAACTCTTTGCCGATGCGCAGTATATGCTCAAGCAGATCATTGAAGACAAGTGGTTGACGGCTAAGGGCATCATAGGGCTATTCCCTGCCAATACAGTCGATCAGGATGATATCGAGGTCTATACCGACGAGACCAGAACAGAGGTACAGGCCAAGTTTTTCAACCCACGCCAACAAGCGGAGAAGCGAGGGGCCAACAGCTTTTCGATGGCAGACTTCTGCGCACCAAAAGAGACGGGAAGACCTGATCATATAGGGGCATTTGCAGTGACGACGGGACACGGGATCGAAGCGAAGATCGCAGAATTTGAAGCCGCGCACGACGACTACAATAGCATCATGCTGAAAGCACTGGCAGATCGCTTGGCGGAGGCTTTTGCGGAGCGGATGCACCAGCGCGTGCGCAAGGAGTTTTGGGGCTATGCCCCGACGGAGGACCTCTCCAATAAGGATCTGATTCGTGAAACCTATCAGGGAATTCGCCCTGCTCCTGGCTATCCTTCCAATCCTGACCATACAGAAAAACTCACCCTGTGGGAGTTGTTGGATATAGAAAATAAGATCGGCATCACACTCACCGAGTCTCTCGCTATGTACCCTACGGCTTCTGTCAGTGGTCTCTACATGGGACACCCTGAGTCAAAGTACTTTGGGATCGGTAAGGTGACGAAGGAGCAAATTGCGAGCTTGGCCGAGCGAAAGGGGATAAGCTTCGAGGAGATGGAAAAATGGATGTCAGCTTATCTGGCTTACTAGCTAGATGAGCATGCTGTGGTGGGGAATAAGTGAACACGCCATGGCGATGTTCCTACGAAGAGGGCAGATCGGTGAATCGATCTGCCCTCTTTATTTTTACTGTCAAAAAAATAACCTATCCCCTACTCCACAGGGAAAGCTACTTTTAATTTCTCCCAAGCTAAGACGACTTTGTTGCCATCAAG
>JBCBFT010000052.1:0-42884 GCA_038527485.1 Bacteroidota bacterium | reverse complement strand
ATTGGTCTTTTCCAAGTTTATGAGTGATTTCCAACTTTTTCAAATTACTTCAACAATTCTCCCAAACATATTCTTAATTTACAGCCCACTTAATAGATTCACAAAAGTTGTTCAAAGAAAGCAAATGCTCAAAGCGAGTAATTTAGTGGTTCCGAAACCCTAACTTGCTCAAGTCATGAGTACTTTAAGCAAGAATATCATAGATATGAGAAAAATTGTTAAATCTGAGTCAACATCATTGCAGTCCTTAACCGACAAAAAGTACGATTCTAAACATAAAGATTCCTGTGTACAGCTTCCTTTAAAGTCTATTTGCAAAAGTGATGGTTGACCTCTAATTTTTCCTCTCTATGAATAAGAAAGGACTCCTACAGATATTCCTGTTATTGAGTACTTGGCTAGGGATACAAACCTTACAAGCCCAAGACACCTATCATCGAGATAGCCTACTGAGTGTCTGGAAGAACCCGCTTGCGTCTTCTTCCAATCGGATGGATGCGCTTCATCGGATCATCTTCACTTACCACCTTCCAGGAAATCGCGATAGTGTCAGCTATTACGGCAATCAGCTATTAAGATTTGCCCAGCAAGAACAGGATCTAAAGTATCAAGGGCTCGCATATGATTTACTAGGAAAGAATGCTATCAGACAGGGACGTATAGGGGAGGCTGCCTTGCTCATAAAGTCGGACATAGCAATATGGAAGCAAATTGGTTCACAGGCGGATTTGGCAGAAGCATATAACCTTCAGGGGGTCGTTTTTTCTTATTTGGGGCAACTGGACTTAGCCTTACTACAGTATCAGGCTGCATTAGAAATCCGATATGAAATGAAGGATTCTGCCCAAGCATCGGGACTATTGTCTAACATGGCCAACATTTACCAGCAAACGGGAGATATGGCACAAAGTCAGACCTATAACGAAAAGGCGCTGGCGTTGGCATTGGCTTGTGGAGATAGTCCTTATGAGGGAAACATTAGATACAATTTGGCGAACTGCTACCAATTCTTCAGAAAGTACGCCGCAGCTATGGAACAGCATGTGCAGGCAATTGCGATTGCGGAAGCAAGAGAAGATTTCAAAAGTACGGTTCTGTCTATGCTCAGTTTAGCGAATGTATACGTCGCCATTAAGGAATATACAAAGGTAGCAGCGTATTTAGAGCAAGCCCTTGCACTCGCCCTAGAAAAAGATTTGTACGCCGAACAAGTATATGCATATGTACGGCTTGGGGATTACTATTTTGACCAAAAAGTATATGAAAAAGCCCAGGAAAGCTTTTCTCAAGGATTAGCTATCGCAGAAGAACAGGGGATTAGTTATCTGATATATGATGCCAAGGTAAGTCTAGGGAAATTACATGTCTTTTGGGAGGAGTTGACCTCTGCTGAGCCTTACCTACTCCCCATCATTACAAGTGATGCGGAGACTGTGGATATAGAATCTTGGGTGGAGGCCCACTTGGAGATGGGTAAACTACGCATCCTACAGTCACGATGGACAGAAGCTCTTTCTTATGCCTCAACAGGATTTGAGTATGCGAAAGACGCAGAATTACAGGTGATCCAATCTGCATTGGCTAAAGAATTGACTCGTATCTATCGGCAGCTTGGCAGATATGAGGATGCCATACATATGTATGATACCCATTTGGCGTTAAGGGACAGTCTAGACAAAGACGAAGCGATACGGGACATCCTCAGGATTGAGTATCAGGCAGATTATGAAAAGCAGTCACTCCAGGACAGCCTTGAGAATGTAACCCTTATGGCTGTAGAAGTAGAGAAAAGTGAGAACCGTAAGCACCTCGCTACAGCCTTGGCGATTGGACTCGTACTAGCTTTATTAGTCGGGATGTTGTTATGGAACCGATTTCGGCTCACACGTCACCAAAAAGTTCTGATAGAAACCGAAAAAGCTAAGGTGGATCAAGCCTACCTTTCTTTAGATCAAGAAAGAGAAAAACTCGACCAGGCAAATTCGGACCTTCATACTGCAAATGGAAAGCTCAAAGAACTAGACGATTTCAAATCTCGATTTTTCACCAATATCTCCCATGAATTTCGAACCCCATTAACCTTGATTTCTGGGGTAGCGAGACAGTTACAAGAAAATCCTAAAAAGTGGGGGAGAGAAGGACCTCAGTTGATTGAACGCAACGCAGCGCGACTTACGCACATGATAAATCAGATCTTAGATCTGCGTAAACTAGAATCAGGCAACCTCAACTTGCAGCCTATTCAAGACGATGTATTACCTTTCTTACAGTATAGTATTCAATCTTTTGACTCATTAGCGGCTGAGCGATCCATTAGCTTGACTTTTGAAACAGAGTTGACAGATCTTCTAATGGACTTTGATCCAGACAAATTGCTTCAGGTACAAACCAATCTACTTGCCAATGCACTCAAGTTTACCCCTCAAGGAGGCAGGGTTGTCGTACACGTAAATCGCTCTCCCGACCAAAGGCTTATGCTACAGGTCCAGGATACAGGAAGAGGCATCCCCCCAAATAAATTATCCCTGATCTTTGACCGATTCTATCAGGTAAATTCACATGACATTAGTGAGGGAGAGGGAACAGGGATTGGCTTATCTCTAACCAAAGAGTTGGTCAGTTTAATGAATGGAGATATCCAGGTAGAAAGCGTCGAAGGCCAGGGCTCTGTCTTTACAGTACTCCTACCCATTACGCACGATGCCCCTGTGAAGGTGGCAACAGTTCAACCAACAGCAGTCGCGCATATCGCTCCTATACCCAAAGTTGAATCCTCTTCTTCTCTATCTACAGACGAACGTCCTAGCTTGTTGATTATAGAAGACAATGCAGATATTGTCTCCTACCTCTACACCACGTTAGAGGATCACTATGTGCTCTATTCTGCTTCAGATGGGCAGGCAGGAATTGAGTTTGCACTCGAACAGGTTCCTGATCTTATTATCACGGATGTAATGATGCCCTATAAAAATGGCTATGAAGTCTGCGAAATCCTCAAGCTAGACCCAAGAACTAGCCATATTCCCATCGTTATGCTCACGGCAAAGGCCGATCAAGAATCTCGGTTAGAAGGATATAAACGGGGGGCAGATGCCTATCTCCCTAAGCCTTTTGATCAGAATGAACTCCTCATTCGTATAGAAAAACTTCTTGAACTTCGTCTTACCCTTCAAACTAGATACCAGAACATCTTCCAATTATCGCAAAATGATGATCCTTTAATCCAAATTGAGGATGAGTTTATTACCCAGGCACGCAAACTGATCCTTGCCAATCTAGATAATAACAAGTATAGAGGGGAGGCTCTAGGGAGGGATTTGGCCATGAGTCGAACAAATATTCATCGAAAGATCAAGGCCCTTACAGGGCTCTCTACCTCCCATTTTATCCGTAACATTAAAATCGACCATGCTAAGGAATTACTCACTACCTCTTCTATGCAGGTTGCGGAGGTCGCCTATGCAGTTGGATTTAATGATCCATCCTACTTTAGCCGCATATTCAGTGATCGAGTGGGGACCACACCAGGAGAATGGCGTATGGGTGGGGGAAAGAAAGAGACGGATAATCACTATTTGGAATAATAAGAAGATACATGTCTAACCCTAACCTGCGCAAAGCCATCTCTTGAGTAGGACTTCCAAGCATTGAGCCTGTCTTTAGTTAATCGCCATAAATCTATCTCAAACTGAGGGGCTTCTAAATTCCACCTAATGGCCCCTGACGGATAGGTGTTTTTATCTCTCTTCCCTTTATTTTCCTCCACTTTGGGCTTATCCCAACTTCCCTTTTCGTCTAAAAAATCCCCTTTGCAACAATATTGCAAGGATTGGTAACAATAATCCAACCCCCTTAATCGCTAGATCGAGAGCTTTGACTTATTGATCAAAACCGATTTAGCATGAGAAGAATTCTGATTACGTTTTGGAGCCTAGTAAGTCTGTCAACACTGTTTGCGCAAACAATAGGCGTTAGTATTACTGAAAGTGGAGCTGATCCTGATTCGAGTGCTATGTTGCACATCCAGAGCAGCAGTAAAGGACTTCTTATTCCCAGAATGGATAGCATTAGTCGAGAAGGGATTAGCAATGCAGCACAAGGACTCATGGTCTACGATACCACTACTAGTTCTTTTTGGTATTACACTCAAACGTTCTGGCAAGAGATTGGGAAAGGGGGTACCGTACAAGGAGATGGAACCAACCTATATAGTCTACAGGTACGGGACGAAATCCTCACAGGTAACGCACGAGGCGAAGGCGCTGTAGACTTACAAGCAGTTAAGTTTTTAGCCCAAGAAGTAGCTTCTGGGCAGTATTCCGTCATAGGGGGAGGCGTAGCAAATACCGCTTCGGGAATAGGCGCACTCGTTGCTGGCGGAGCTTATAATGAAGCCACAGGTTTGGCAGCTACCATAGGAGGCGGAGATGAAAATAATGCTGGAGGCGTTCGGTCCACAGTGAGTGGGGGGAGGCTAAATGCCGCTCAAGGCAGCCATACCTCTGTGGGAGGAGGATTTCAAAATAGGGCGTTGGGTAGCTACTCGACTGTACCTGGGGGAAGAAGTAATTCGGCCTTCTCATACGGAGAAACGGTGGTAGGAATATTCAGCGAAGAATATACCCCGCAATCTGCCACCGCCTTTAATGGCAATGACCGCCTGTTTGTCGTAGGAAATGGACTCGGAGGGGGCAATCGTTCCAATGCTTTGACGCTGCTCAAAAACGGAAATCTAGGACTAGGTACGTCAACTCCCGACTCTACTCTGCACATAGTAGGTGGATTTCGATTGGAAGACGGGAACCAACAGGCAGGCTACGTCCTCACCTCCAACGCCAATGGAGGCGCGAGCTGGCAAGCTGCAGGAGGAGGCGGAATTTGGGACCAGACGGCTCCTAATGGCGTTACCTACACACTTAATGCTGGACATGTGGTAGATGGTGTACATTCCCTCGTAGCTGGAAATGATAATGAGGTAGATGCCGATTATACCTTCGTAGCTGGGCGCAGTAACCGCGTTTTTGCCAGTCAATCGGCGGTGTTGGGAGGAGGACATTTTGTCAGTTCCGCAGCTATCAGTTCCTATGTCTTTGGGACCACTGATACTGCCACAGGAGGCGTCAGCTTCGTTTTTGGGCAAGACAATCGTACAGACGCTTCCTTTTCCTTGGCCGTGGGAGATGGCAATAAGCTGACTTCTGGGGCAACTTGGTCCTCAGCTATCGGGCAAAACAATAGTGTCTCTAATGCTTACGCGTTTGCGTTGGGATCAAATCTTGTGACACCTGCAGTAAATGAAACGGTGCTGGGGGCTTACAACGAATTGTATACACCAGCTAGCAACGGCTGGAATGCTAATGACCGCCTCTTTAGCATTGGCAATGGCCAAAGCCTTGCTACCCGGAGCAATGCCTTGACACTGCTGAAAAATGGGAATTTAGGGCTAGGGACCAGTAAGCCTGACACCACTCTGCATGTAGTCGGGCAGATGCGCTATGAAGACGGCAACCAGCAACTGGGTTACGTCCTCACCTCCGATGCCAATGGGGTCGCGACTTGGCAATCAAATGCAGGGATTGGAGGCACCGTCCAGGGAACAGGAGGAAATGTGTATAACCTGGAAGTAACCAACAGCTTTGGCCCTGCTGCCAATACCAGAGGACAGCATTCGGTAGATTTACAGTCTGCCCGTAATTCATCTAGCCATGTAGCATCGGGGAACTTCTCCACCCTCGCAGGTGGCTTGAACAATACCGCCTCAGGTAGCTATGCTACCGTAGGGGGAGGATTTGCTAATCTCGCTGGAGGAGAAAGAAGTACGGTCTCGGGTGGTCAGGGTAACAGAGCTATTGGAGACTATGCAGCCATTCTAGGTGGATTTGCACTCCAGGCAGAGTCCTATATCGAGACGGTAGTGGGAACCTACAACCTACTCAGCGGCGGATCTCCCAGTACATGGGTTGGCAATGAACCACTATTTGTAGTGGGAAATGGAACCAGTACTTCTAGCCGCTCCAACGCTATGACGATTCTAAAGAATGGCCGTATAGGGATTGGGACTCCCACCCCTGCGAACACCTTGCATATAGTAGGGAGCCAGCCTTCTACTCAGGGAGTGGCTACTATGCAGAACACCAATCAGACAGGAGCCGCAGTGACCTATTACAATGATTACAATGGCGTTCGGAGAGGGTATATAGGATGGATCAATAGCACTGCGAACAATCTTCTAGGGCCTGGAACCTTTCAAATGGTGGCAGGGGGGGCCAGCATCTTTTTGAATCCAGTAAGTGGAAACATTGGCATAGGAACGGCAACCCCCACCCGAGGCAGACTCGAAGTGAGTGGAGCCACTTCGTACCAGATTCCCAATCAAATCGGATTCCTGAATAACAACAATACGCCTGTAGGCAGTGGCGTTCCGCAAAGCCCTTCCCCTTATTCCATCTATGCGACCGATCGGATTGCAGGAGAATCCTTCAATGCCCACTCTGATATCCGTATCAAACACATCCAAGGTCTTTCCGATAGCAGAGTCGACCTATCCATCCTCATGCAGCTTGAGGTCACCGATTACCGCCTACGCGATAGTATCGCCAAGGGTAACCGCCCTATCAAGAAAGTGATCGCCCAGCAAGTTGCTGAGGTTTATCCACAGGCCGTAAATACCGACCTGACCGAAGTCGTGCCTGACATCTACCAGCGTGCGAAAATGGAAGATGGCTGGATTATGCTGGCCACGAATTTGCAGATCGGTGAGCATGTCAAGCTCATCACTGAACATAGCGCTGAAGTCTACGAAGTCATCGCCGCTGAACCCAACCGCTTCCAAGTATCTAGCTTGACTTCTGACTTTTCACAGCAAAGTGGTGCTGTTGAGCGCAGCGAAATCCCGTTCACGGAAACTTCTAAAGTCTTCGTGTATGGCCGTGAGGTCAACGACTTCCACACCGTGGACTACGAAGCCATCTCCATGCTCAACGTGAGTGCCACGCAAGAGCTACAGCGCATCATCGAAGCGCAGCAGGGACAGATCAAAGCGCAACAGGCGGAGATCGAAGCTCTTAAGAATCAGAATGTGGCTATACACGCCTCCTTCGATGCCCGCTTACAAGCGCTTGAAGTCGCCAAGGTTCAACCTTAACTGATCGAATATTCTTGGGTTACCGTCTCCCCCCTCACAGATGTGGGGGGCTCTTTTTTCTTCTCAACCTCATTCTCTCTGATGCAGACGGAGAATACATGTTGAAATGGAAGCGACAATCAACGAAGATCAAATCAAGCTTACCAAAAAGGGATGTGAACACCTATTTTAATAGATGATAGTGGAATGTTCTCTGGTAGTAATAGCAGCATATCCATTACGGCGTCAGACTCGTGAAGAGGAGCATATCAGCAATCATCTGTATGGTCCTGATCATTTCAACAGGTGTGTATACATTTTTAGTTTTGTCTAGATGTCCCCTTCTTTAAAATCTACAATGGGGTCTATCGCATACACAGTAATCGGATGGTAATGTGGGCGAGCTTCCGCGTAGATTTCTTTGGCCATCTGCTGACCCGCCTCTGTTTTCATCATAGTCATATACAACGGTTTGAGAAATTTCTTTCGTCCTACCGTTTGGAGAAAATCTCGTATGTAGGGATAAGCAGGCTCATATCCCACTTCTAGCGACTTCGCAAACCACCTGCATTGCACTTCGCTGTTGGTTCTAGTAGTCAGCGCAAAGGCCTTGTCTAGTTTTGAAAGGTCTTCAGCGGTCATACCCTCTGGCAGAGACCTAATCATGTGCAGCCATTCGTGTGAGCTCCAATTATTTGTATCCAGGCTATCTGTAGGAGTTCCATTGAGCCATGCTTCCGTTGCAGCTGCAACAGCCGCAAAGCGAGTAGATTGGGAAGCAGGAAGATCTTGGGGGATACCTGTTCCATAAATCCATGTCTCAATATCGATTGAATCTTTGGCTTCGGGATGTGCGCTCCAAAGGTGCTCATCCATTTGACCCAAAAAAGTCTCGGTGGTCATTGTCTGGAAGGCATTGCGGTTGAAATAATCCACCAAAAACGTATCGAAAGCGGCTCTCCCTACGAGTTCTTCCACATAGCGTAGGAAATAATAACCCTTATCATAGGGAATGGCTGGAATGTTGTCGGGGTTACGACCTGTGAGGTTGAGTGCTAGTCGTGTGTCAGGGCTTCCTTGGGGAAGGCTCTGAACTTCTTCTACTAGATCTTCATAACTGATTCTGGCCAGCATCTCCGAATAGTCCCTTCCTTTCAGAGCTTCCATGATGCGATACTCGAAGTAGACTGTAAATCCTTCATTGAGCCAAAAGTCATTCCAGGTAGCATTCGTGACGAGGTTTCCAGACCAAGAGTGGGCCAGCTCATGCGCTACAAGAGAGACCAGCGAGCGATCTCCCGCCAGTATAGTGGGAGTGGCAAAGGTTAATCGTGGATTTTCCATGCCACCAAAGGGAAAGCTGGGGGGCTGTACTACGACATCGTAGCGCTCCCAGCGATAGGGACCATATAGCTGCTCGGCAATCTCCATCATCTTAGACAGCTCCGCAAACTCATAGGCAGCAGCTTCGATCACGGCGGGTTCTGCATAGACACCTACACGAGAACCGAGCGAACGAAATTCTAGATCGCCTACGTTCAAAGCGAGTAAATAGGCAGGAATCGGCTGGTCCATTTGGAAATGATAGATCCCTGTTGCATTGGTTTCTTGAGGATTGGTGGCGCTCATCAGCGCGAGAAGGTGTGCAGGCACCTCGATCTTAGCATCATAGGTAAAGCGGATGCCTGGGCTGTCTTGGATCGGAACCCAGGTACGCGCATTGATGGCTTGCGACTGGGTCAGCAGAAAAGGGCCTGAGCCTGTAGTCAACCCAGGAGGAAGAAACTGCAGCGCATCTGCGCCAGGATTGGTTTCATACTGAATGTGTACAAAACGTGTTTCCTCTTCGAGGGGAACCAATAGTTCTTCTCCCAATATACTGTCTACGCGCCCAACTTGTATGCTGATGGGCCTGAGGTGTAAGCTGTCATCAGAAATAGAGATGGACTGAATATTGAGATTGCGGGTATCGAGGTGGAGAGTCTTGGCATTCTCTATGCGATCGATACGCAATACGGCAGTACCTTTCAGCATCTCTCGCTCAAAATCTACCTTAAGATCTAGGGAGAGGTGATCTACTTTGGCTTCCCAGGCACGGGCAAAGGAGTGGGGATCTCTATATATGGCTTGTTGAAGTGCAGTTTCTGTAGGAGTCTCTTCACAAGAAAGAAGGAGGAAAGTGACTACAAATGTGCAAATAAACAATACAGGACTTTTCAACATGGACAATCTTTGTTTGGCGAATGTCCTTACTCCTACGCGCACATTGGCTTTTTATGCGCTACATTCCGCAACTACCCGAAAGTGCAAGGATCATTCAGGCTTGCAAGTTCATAAATGTTCGAGAAAAAAACTATGTTTGATTGCGGTTCCTTCGGCAGCGTTCACTACAATACTTCACTTCGTCCCAGTTTTTCTCCCATTTTTTCCTCCATTCAAAGGGGCGACCGCACACAATACAATCTTTGGAGGGGAGATTGGACTTGGTATATTTCTTTTTCTTGGGCATAAAGGAAGTGGAAATGGCATTTGTTTATACTCATACCAATAACTTCTCCTTACATAGAGATGTTTGGATAAAAAAATCAGGTCCAGTTGCCAAAACCGAACCTGAATCTCGAAAATATGTGCGAGCCTCTCTTTAATGTAATGAGAGTATGTGCATAGTGTCAGTTACAGACAGACGCCCTGTTTGAATACGACTGCTTGAAGGCTCCTATCTCCTCATACTCAGTATTACTTCCTCAACTGCAACGACAAGACATTTTTACTTACAGTAAACCTGCCTTCTTGCTCGACGACTTTTTGTACAGCTGATCGAATGGCTTCGTCATGCCCCGGACGATAAAACAGGGAGTTGGATAGGTAAGCGAGAAAAGCTTCCGCGCTGGGAAAGTAGACTTTATTTTTGAGGGTAGCTGCTTTGATGGATTGGAAGCCCGTCGTTTCAGACTTCGCGATGACTTCTGGCATGAAGCGATCAAATACATAATCCATGAAGGGCTCTACTTCGTGAAGAGGACGGAGGATAGATAAGAATTCACCATTTGTCCCACTGTCAGGGCCTATTACCCAAAAGACTCCTCCTGGTTTCAGGAGTGCATAAACATCGCGGATAACTTTGGCTAAGTCGTGTGTATAGTACATGGCATATACACCGTAGATCAGGTCAAACTTACCCTGGTGGGAGTTCCACAGATCCTCCTGATCCAATGTGTCGAACGAACCTGCCACTGTATGGAGCTGTGGAGGTGCATCGTATGCCAAACTTAATTTCTCTAAACTTTCAGCCGATTTATCCAATCCCCAAAAATTTACTTTCGGAGATAAAACACGGCTAAATAAATGTAATTGTTTTCCAGTTCCACATCCTAGGTCGATGATATTTGCAGAAAGGGATGTTTCGGGCATCTGACCTATACACCACATGTCAAAATCATGCAATGCAGCACTGTTTGCATGTATCCTAGTGTTGAGCTTGGTGGTGGATTCGATATCGCTTGATGTGGCTTTCGTTACTTTCTCACTCATGAATGCTGTGATTTAATGCAAATTTTAAGAAAAAGTAATTTTTAAATGGGTTAGAATTTATTAAAAAAGACACTTTTTACTATTGAGAAGGAAAAATGGACCATTCTCCCTATGAAAATTACCGTTCGTACAGGCATAATGACCCTTTGACACGAATTATACTACTTTTACATCAACAGGTTAAAGTAAAGAATGAGCAAGGGTTAGGGTTGACTCGTCCCACGTGGATTTGAGTCCCCTAATTTTTTGTACCTACTGCAAAGGTAAGATATCGTACCTCAGCATAAAGATTTAACCGCACTTTTTCCACGACAATCTTTACGGTTTTTTATCATCTATTTTGGGAGAATTTTCGCCTGAGGGAATGATATGGATATCTCTCTGAGGAAAAGGAATAGTAATGTGGTGACGACGAAATTCTGCATCGATCTTGAATCGAAGGTCGCTCATGATGTCTTCGTATTCATGGACTTCATGAAGCCAGAATAGAAGCTCAAAATCGAGGGAGGATTCACCAAAGTCGATGAAGCGCACCTTGGGTGGAGGATTTTTCAAGACCTTGTTGTGGGCCCCTGCACATTCGCGCAAGACTTTGCGGACAAGCTGCGTATTGGAGCCATAGGCAACTCCTATATTCAGACGGAAGCGCGTCTCCTTATCGTTGAAGGACCAGTTGACGACATTAGTAGTCGTAAACTTGGAGTTGGGGACAATCACTGAGACAGAGTCGAGTGTCTCAATGATTGAGGTGCGGAGCCGAATTTCGATGACTTTCCCCTCTAGATTCAGGCTATCTAAGACGACCATATCTCCCACCTCTATTGTCCCTTCAAAGAGAATAAAAATCCCACTGGCGATGTCAGAGAAGACATTTTGTAGCGCCAGACCTACCCCTACGAATAGAGCAGCTGAAGAAGCAACGATGACATTGAGGTTGATCTGGAGGCTGGATAAGATCAACAAGGTAGCCAGCACATATAGGACATATTTGATGATCTGGAATAAGGCCATGCGGCGCCCACTGTCTACAGATTGCAAGGCACGTGGCTTATGGACCAGCAGCCTATGTATATACCAGACAGAAAATCGTGTGATGGCCAATACCAAAACGGCCCCCAGTACATGTATGCCTCGGATGCCTTTTCCTTTTTCCAGATCAATCGTATAGAGAGAGGCACCAAGAATATCGAAACCTGCAAATCGGAGTGCCAGGATCGTGCCGAGTATGTACAAGGTTGAGCGGATCGAGCGGCGAACGATCTTACGGGTTTGAGGCTCTGCGATGAGTTGTTTGATCCACTTAGAACGCAAAACGGCGCGAATCAATAGAAAATCTAGGACGATTACCAAAAGTAAGATCCCCAAGGTGATAGCGACATTGCCGACAGTTAGATAAATGCCCCATTTATTGAGAAGGACTTGTGAGAAAAATTCATTCATGTTTTTGCTGGACAATAGTGAGCCTCACGAATCATTTCATACGAACCTGAATAACATGTGTCAACCCTTCAGGCTATTACATTTTACGGAAATAAATGAGATAGTCGGGGAGAAAAGTAAATTTTTCATCTTCAAAGTGTATTTCTGTAGGAGATAAGACCTTACAATTTGCCCACACCAGAGATAATCCCTAACATTGAGCACCATCACCCTACAGTCTATGGATTTTTTACTTACAGACGTCATACATGAAGTTTCGAGCGGGGTCACCTATTTGCATTTGGGGATCCTGGTGGCTATGGTCCTTGCCCTTGCGCTCGAAGAAAAGCTACATGCAAATAAATCCCTTATCACAGGTATTGCGGCAATTGTAGCCTTGATCGTAGGAGAGTTGACAGGCGTGCTATCCATTTTTGGTGGACAGGAAGGGCATGTACCATTTTATATCGAGTTTATTGATTGGGGCGTGATCACGATTATTCTGGGGTCTAGTCTTTTTGTGGAGGTGACGACCAAGAGCGGTATTTTTTCTTGGTTGGCGATTCGTTTGACGAAACTGACCAAGGGTGACCCTTTTCGATTGCTCATGGCTTACGGCTGGATGACGGTAATCTTTTCTGCCTTCCTCAATAATGTCACGGCGATGATCATCGTGGGATCGCTGACTGTGGTCTCTTTGGAGAAATTGGACAAACGGTATATGCTATTGGGCTTTCTTTTGACAGAAGGATTGCTCACAAATATTGGAGGTTTGCTTACCCTGATTTCATCTGTTCCCAACATCATCATTGGAAACGCAGCCAAAATATCCTTTGTAGAATTTGTCTACATCTCAGCTCCTTACGTTGTCATTGCTACTTTATTGACGATCTATGCAGCGCGGATCTTCTTCAATATCAAGGGACTCAAGCAAGAATCTGAAAAGGCAAAGGCAGCCAAGCTCATTGCGGCTTTTGATGAGAATGATGGAATCGAGTCGCGTGCTTTTTTTGTATTGAGTTGGGTGGTTTTTGGTGCTTTTATCCTTGCTCTAGCTACGACGGACATCATTCCCTATATACAAGAATTGGGGATCGGGTTTGTGGCCATGGCCTTCGGCGTGCTCATGTTGCTTCGCGTCAAATCTGCTACACAAAAGGTCTATTCTCAGACGGATTGGGACCTGATTTTCTTCTTTGCCTTCCTGTTTATCGTCATTGGCGTCATGGAATATGCGCAAGTGCTGGAGTTGATTGGGGGATTGGTGACCAGCCTATTGGATCTGGGAGACGTATGGGGGCCACAGGCCTTGCTTTGGGCTTCTGCGGTAGCCTCTTCCGTAACGGATAACATCCCGCTGGCGGCTATGCTGGCCAAGACCCTAGAGCCGCTAGGCACGAGCGGAGAACTAACCACCAACACTTGGTGGGCTTTGATCTATGGGGCGAACCTCGGAGGCAATATCACGCCGATTGGATCAGCCTCGACCGTAGTGGCTGTGACCATCATTGCCAGGAATAAACTGAAGCTGGGCTTTATCGGCTTTGTTGTGAAGGCAATTCCCTTTGCCTTGATCCATCTGGTGCTGGCCAGTATATATGTATGGATCTTAGGGAGTGTATTATAAGGAGGAAGTCACGAAATGCCGCGATAGATATCTGTCAAACTAAAGGTAATATTCATTCCTGTGAGTTGAATCTCTTCTTCTAGTTTGCCGAGAATATGAACTTCAAAAAAGGTATCAGATTGCTTTTTGTATACTTCTACCTTTGTTTCATTTTGTGAGATCAATATCACCTGTCGGATAGACGGTGTGGCCATGTACTTCTTCAGTTTGAGTCCGCGATCGTAGGTCTCCGTGCTGGGAGATAAGACTTCCATGATGATCTGGGGACTTTCGATTAAGTACGGATCATCGTTTGCTGTTTCACAAGAGATTACGGCATCAGGGTACACAAAAGTATCCATCTGATGAACCTGAGTCATCACGCCTTCTACATGTATATCACATCCTTTTTCACGAATGGCAGGATCTAGTGCTAGAATAAGATTTCTAATAATCCTATTATGCCTTTTGCTGGCCCCCGCCAGATTCACAATTTCCCCGCCATGATAGTCATGCCGGATATCACTTGTTCTTTCTAGTTCGAAGTATTCTTGAACCGTGAGTTTTTGAGGTTGTAGTTTTTCTGCAGCTCCCATACAGGTAAATATACAAATTTGAAAAGAATTAAGCCTTCAATAGTGATGATTACGAATCAATTTAGATAGGATTCATTTTCTACGTAGAGACGCGACCAATCGATGGCTGTACGCAGAAAATGTAACATCAACTCATTCGTGATAATCATTCAATGATTGGAAGTGATTAATCAATAGGTGGACAGCGTTTCATCTTCCCAATTCACTCCTTCACATATACCTTTCGCTTACCTGCCGAAGTCAAAGGCCAATTGTCGGATCGAAACGGCACCGCAGGCAAACCCTCCCTGTTGTACAGATTGACATCTCCTGGGTTTTCTGCCCATGCATAGCGGACAGCCACAGGTTGTGTGACTTTGGGAGATGACACTACGACGAATTTTCCCTGAATGTAAGCCTCTGCTGGGTGGAAGATTCGATCCTCCCCCGCAATGAGAAACCCTATCAGTTTTTCTTTTCCTTTACCCATGAGTAGACCAGATGCTGCGTGATCAAATCCCATAAAGATCTTATTGTCATACACTTTCATTTCCCTAAATCTAGGTCCCTCATATGCCACGTCCATACCGTAGTCTTTGGCCAAGGCATGATAAGCCAGCCTCAGTCCTACGTCCTCCTTATTCTTGGGGTGAATGTCATCTCCCTCCCCTATGTCAATGGCTATGGCCATACCCGTCTTTGGCAAGTGGAGTGTTTTTGTCTGAGCTTCCCGCAATTCTGCCCAAGGAGAATCGCCCAAAGTCTTGGCCTCACTACCATAGTTGGCGAGCTGTACGAAGTAAAAGCTGAGTTCTTGCTTCCATTTTGCGCGCCAGTCTGTAATCAATGCAGGAAAGAGGGCCTGGTATTCTTCCCCTCTATTGGCATTAGATTCGCCCTGGTACCAGATCACGCCGCGCATAGCGTAGGGAATGAGCTGATGGATCATCCCATTGTACAGGAGCGTCGGTAGCGCATTGGGGTCATCTGCTGCACTTGTGGGACTGAGATCTTGTGAGCTGATTCTGTATTTCCATTTTCCTGCTAGGGGCAGTTGAAGGTCCTTACCTTTCAGATACAGCTTATCCGCTTCGCTCCATAAACCTCCTCCCCCTCCTGTATCATCTACTCTGATTGCCAATACATTATTTCCTTTTTTCAAGATACTTCCTGGAACTTCATACACGCGTTCTTCATTCCATTTTTGTGTCATAGAGCCTACCAGCTTACCGTTGATCCAGGTGAGGTCGCTATCGTCAATTTTTCCTAGGGAGAGGATGTAGGTCGCGTCAGGATCTACCTTTTTCATCTTAAACTTATGTCGAAACCATACTTTTCCATTGAGGTTGGGCAGTCCTTGGGATTCCCAGAGTCCTGGAACTGGGATGCCCCCCCACTTTTTATCATTATATGTTTCGCCCGCCCAGACAGGGAGGTCTTCTTGTATGCCACTCTCAAAAGGATTACCCATTTTCGCCATGAGTTTACGGTAATACTTTAGGATGATGGCACGGCCACTGTTTATGTCCAATCTCGTCAGCGAATCCAACGCAGCACTATAATAGGGGATGTTGGACGCAGCCTCTGGGCTTATCCATGTTTCAATGACCGTCCCGCCCCAGTTGCTACTGATCAATCCTATGGGAACATCGAGTTCTTCTCTTAGTTTTTTGCCGTAAAAGTAACCCACCGCAGAGAAATCCCGTGCTGAGCTAGGGCTTGCAGATTCCCATTTCCCTTTTTGCAGAGAGTCTATAGGCGTAGGTGAGATGCATCTTGGGACTTGGAAGAAGCGTAAAAGGGAATCTTTTGCCTGACTGATGGCCTGTGTTTTGTCTAGCATACCCAGCGTATATTCCATATTGGACTGTCCTCCGCAGAGCCACACTTCCCCAAACCAGATATCTCGCGATGCGACTACTTCTCCCTGAGCAGATACCTCTATCGTATGAGGTCCTCCCGCAGGTTGGGGAGGCAAGTAATCCATCCATTTACCCTCAGCATTCGCTACAGGATAGATCGTCAGTTCTCCCATTTTGACTTCCACATAAGCACCAGGCTGAGCTGTCCCCCAGATGGGCGTGCGCAATTCACGCTGTAGGATTGCATGATCAGAAAAGAGAGACGAGAGGGAGAGTTGGGCTTGGGAGAAAGAAAAACTAGCGATAGCCATAGTAGTGAAGAGCAGATGTCTAATGGTCCTGTTCATGGAGGTATATTTTCCTAAAAATAGGGAAAACATATATATAAAGGCCCCTTTGAGACTATATACGAAGGATCATTTTTACATATCATATTATATAAAAATGAAAATTTCATTATTTAAATCTTTTTAATAGTCAGAATACCTGTTTCGTCTTCTAAACTGTAGTGTTCAGTAATTGAAATGATAATTGTACGAAAAATATTCACTTATTGGAAAAGATTTCTGCAGAATCATTCAACAGACTTTACAGGATGATAATATTGGGGAAAATATATTCATTCTGTTTATAACACTCTCAAAACCAATAACTAAATTCAAATCCCATGAAAACAATTCATTATTCTCTCGGGGTAATTTTGATTATCCTTTTCAGCACAACTATGTCTTATGGACAGCTACGACTAAACACAGCGCCTGTTACAACGGGTCCTACAAATAAAGTTCGAGTAGGTAGCTTTGTTCCAGCTACGAACCCTACAAATAACGCCTTTTTAGAGGTCGTGGGTACAGGTTCTTCTCCTTCTTCTCTATACCTTGGACGTAATGGTTGGCCTGAAAGTGCCAAATTTCTCATTACGGGCGTTAGCTCTCAGGTATTTCCTAATTCACAAGCCAATAGAGGGCTTGCTATTGTTATCGAACAAGGAGATGTCAACTCGCTTAATCAGCCATCTTCACAACTTACCATGTTCTTGAGCGAGAGTGGATTTGTTGGAGTCAATGGTGTCAATGATCCGATTGCGCCACTAGAAGTACGTGGTGATAATATGACACTGACTTCAACTAATCCCACCACTACTCCCTTCCCTCAGTTGAAGTTCACAGGACTGGGAGAGTCAAACGGTATGATGGGTGCGTCTGCCAATGGCTGTGACTTCTACGGTTTCCGCGCGCAGAATGGACTAGATTTTACGGTTAATCTAGGGATTGAATCTGTCAGCGGATCTCCTGATCGTCCAGCTCTGACTTGGAACAATGCCAATGCAAATCAAGAGTTCGCCTTCATCTATGATGATCCAACCAACACGACTTCTTGTGGCAACTTGATTGCAAGTTTTTGTGGAACAGGTGCATTCCAGTTCATCGTAGAAGGTGATATCAAAGCTACAGGCGCAACATTCACTTCTTCTGATCGTCGATTCAAGAAGGAAATCCGCAGCATCTCTGATGCCCTTTCTTTGGTATCTTCTCTGAACGGTGTGACTTACAAGTACCGCACAGAAGAATTTGCAGAGAAGAACTTCACAGACGGAAGATCTTATGGATTCATCGCCCAGGAGCTGCAGAAAGTAATGCCCGAAGCTGTGAAGGAAGACAATGACGGATACCTAGCGGTGAACTATTCAGCTGTCATCCCTGTACTGACGAATGCGATTCAGGACCAGCAGGCGATCATCGAGCAGCAGGATGCTGAAATGGATGCTTTGAAGGATCGTTTGGCTCAGATCGAATCTCAGCTCAACATCGAGACTCCTTCTTCTACACGTAAGGCGCAGTTGATGCAGAATGTACCGAATCCTGCATCTTCTAGTACACGCATCAGCTACGTACTACCCGATAATGCAAGTGAAGCAATGATTCAAGTACTAAACCTAAAGACAGGTGCTGTCGTGAAGCAGCTTCCACTTACACAGGCTGAAGGAAATGTAGAGCTTTCTCTTCGTGACTTGAACGCAGGCATGTACGGATACACATTGATCGTAGATGGTCAGCGTGTAGACAGCAAGCTATTGGAAGTAAGCAAGTAATTGATAATAGATCCTAACACTTTCCCATGAAAGCATAGAGAGGCTGTCTCAGATGAGGCGGCCTCTTTTTTTATATGTTGGATGAGCTTGAGCCGATTGACGAGGATATTCGGCTCATATTTTGAATATTTATGAGCCGAATAATGCCTATATTCGGCTCATGACTTATAATTGGGAACAAGAAGATTGGCCAAACTTCCAATACGATCTCTCTGGGTTAGAGGGATATTTACTTCAGTTTGCAGAAAATCAAGGTCGTATCATGAGTTCAGTTGATGCGCTTCCAAAGGGAATGAAGGAAGTTTCTATCCTTGATATCATGGTTGCTGAAGCCTTGAAAACATCAGCTATAGAGGGAGAATTCTTGAGCAGAGAAGATGTGCTCTCCTCTATCCGGAATACGCTAGGACTGAATCGATACCCTGAGAAAATCAAGGATAAACGTGCAGAAGGTATGGCAAAGTTGATGGTTGTTGTGCGAGAAGAATTCGAACAGGAACTGAGCGAAGAGTTATTATTTGAATGGCACCAGATGATGATGGAGCCCTATACCCACATCCAAGTGGGACAATGGAGAACAGGAGAAGAGCCTATGCAGATCATATCAGGCGCAGTAGATAAAGTAATCATTCATTTTGAGGCACCTCCTTCGACACGTGTTCCGTCAGAGATGAAGCAGTTCATTCAGTGGTTCAATGAAACAGCTCCAGGCCGTTCAAAATCTTTTGTATACGCCCCTGTAAGGTCTGCTATTGCGCATCTCTACTTTGAGAGTATTCATCCCTTTGAAGATGGTAATGGTCGGATCGGTAGGGCTTTATCAGAGAAAGTGTTGTCCCAAAGTTTGGGAAGGCCTGCCTTGGTGAGCTTTTCGAATGTTGTGGAACCCAAGCGGCAGGCATATTATGAAGCGCTAAAGACGGCGCAGCGTGCGACAGATATTACCCCTTGGATCCAATATTTTCTTGAAACGATGATCAGCGCGCAGAACTGGACAATTGAACAACTGCGCTTTAGCATCAAGAAAACGCAGTTTTTTGATAAGTATAAAGGACAATTAAACCTTCGTCAAGAAAAAGTACTCAATAGGATGTTTGAAGCAGGTCCGGCAGGATTTGAAGGGGGAATGCGGACAAAGAAGTACATGGCGATTACAAAAACTTCTAAGGCTACAGCTACTAGGGATCTTCAGGAACTCGTGAAAATGGAAGCCCTTACAACCAAAGGCGGAGGGAGAAGTACGCGGTATGATTTAGACTTACCATAAAAAAGCAGCTACCTGAATACTCAGATAGCTGCTAAATTACTCTGCATCCCGTAGGGGAATCGAACCCCTGTTGCCAGCGTGAAAAGCTGGAGTCCTAACCGCTAGACGAACGGGACGTTTAATAGCTTTTTCTATTGTGGGCACAAAGGTAGAAGCTTTTTGCTTTCATGTCAAGTTTTCTGTGAAAAAATATCACATTTGTGCGAAACTCAATAGAAAAACAATGCTTTTGTAAACCACAATCTCTAAACGCTTCTGCAAGCCAAAGGTTTTTGAATAGAGTGAAAATTATGTTTAAAAAGATGCAACTTACTCTTTATTAATGGATTGTAGTTAGAGTTTATCCCTTTTTTTCGAAGAATCTCTCAATGGTTAAAATCTCTTAATCTAGAATCCGTTACTTTTTGGAAAAGGACTGCGATATTTACCAGCCGATCTATAGGACACAAAATGAAGCGGCTCCTGATCATGCGACTTTTGATTCCTACTTTTGCTTGATATTTTGCAAGCTGTTCTCCAACAAGTGAATTCGATCTATATATCTGCTAGATGAAAGCATTTCTACCTATACTTCTCACACTTCTTATTCTTCCTTCTACGCTGTGGGCCCAATTGGGAACCATCCAGGGACGCGTGACCGACGCCGAGACAGGGGATCCCCTCACAGGAGCTTCGATTGTCTTGATCGGTACGTACAAAGGCGCCTACACCGATGGAAAGGGAAATTTCCGTATCGAAGGGATCAAAGCAGGAGACTACTCTATCAAGTTCTCCTACATCGGCTATGCCGACAAGATCTTCAATGGAATCTCTGTCAGTCGCTCAGACGTGACCACACTCAATGCACCCATGACATCGGCTGTGAAGACATTGGGAGAAGTAGAAATTGTAGGTAAGAAGGCCCTGATCGATCTGGAATCGGGGCAATCATCCGTAGAGCTAGGCCAAGAAGATCTCGCCGAGATCAGCGCCACCAATATCCAGCAAGTAGCTGCCCTGACGGTCGGTGTGTCCGAAAATCCCGATGGGATTCAAATTCGTGGAGGACGTGTTTATGAGACAGAATATGTGGTAGAAGGCATCTCGGCACAAGACCCGTTGGCAGGGACAGGCTTTGGGGTGGATGTAAGTGCCAATGCCGCTTCGTCTGTGAAAGTGACTACAGGTGGTGCCAGCGTAGAGTATGGAAATGGGAGCTCAGGGGTGGTCGCCACCCGCATCCGTGAGGGAAGCGACAAAATCAACGTGAATATTCAATACAAGCGCGATAACCTAGGGACCAATGTCAATGAAGGTGCGAGCTGGAATACAGATGACGCTTCGATTTCTATCGGTGGGCCGATCATCAAAAATAAACTGACCTACTTCCTGTCGGGGAGCATGTTCATCTCAGATACCTATTATCGCGTCCAAGCTGACCAGCTTTATGCTTCGCTCTTCACCAACGATTCCATGTGGGCACCGCGTCAGGACAACCGCTGGGCCAATACCGCCAAGCTTACCTTTCGTCCCCGTCCTGGACTGAAAATCTCCCTGACAAACGTCCACTCGCTCAATATCAACCAGTCTACTCGTACCCTACAGGTCGCAGGTAACGATGCGATCGTACAGCCAGGGTTTCAATACAACTTCAGTCTGCTTCCCAACAATGCCAATACGTATACGCACCAGTCCAACCTCTCGGTGCTAAATGTAGTGAGCATCCTCAATGAGCAGTGGAGCATGGACGTGACGGTCGGTCGCCTGTTTACCAACCTCCGTGTAGACGCCAATGGCCGTCCTTATCGAACCGAAACCGTAGACCAGATATTTGATCCTGCCTCTATCGTGACCGATCCTGTGACAGTCTTTGAGCCTGACAATACCATCGACAGCGTACTCTTTGTCTTTCCTGGCCCAGGCCTGGTGAACAATGGAGGCTTGGCCACACGCTGGCATGACCACTACACACAAGAATATACCTTTAAACCCAAGCTCACCTACAAATCGCGCAACAAGATCCACTACATGCAGATGGGCCTTGAGCACAAGGAACAGGAATTTCAATGGATTGAAATCAGCCGTCCTTGGGTAGGGGCACCGATCCAGATCAACGATACCCTGACCTCGCCCGCGACGCGCTTAGGAGCCAGCGCAGATGTGTGGTCTGTACGTCCTGCGCTCGGTGGATTGTTTTTCTCCGATGAAATCGAATACAAGGGAATCATTGCCAACCTTGGCTTGCGCTTCAACTACTGGGCACCAGGGAAGTTCATTGACGATGTCGTCGCTGACTCGAACTCGCTCGTGCTGGATGCCATACGCCAAGATTATATGAATGAGACGGTACGCTTGTTTGGCAAGCGCTGGAAGGCACGTCTGCTTCCGCGTATCCGTGTCTCTTTCCCCGTCACAGAAAACAATGTCCTCTACTTCAACTACAGCCATGCGATGCGTATGCCACAGGCCCGCTTCGTCTACCAAGGCCTCGATCCTGTCTATCAAGACCGCTCCTTCCTTTCCTTCCTCGGCAATCCCAACATCGACCCTGAGGTGACAGTTTCTTACGAGGTAGGGTTGAAGTCTCAGCTTTCGAAGGACTGGGCGTTGACAGCAACAGCTTTTTACAACGATAAGTTTGATTACATCGTGAGTCGACGTATCGAGATCCGAGATCAGACAGGACGCTTTGTATCTAAGCGATTCTTCATTAACCAAGACTATGCCCGTATTCGTGGATTAGAGGTCGCCTTGACCAGAAGGATTGGAGATTGGTTCACAGGGACTTTGAGTGGGGCTTACCAGATTGCTACTGGGCAGTCCAACTCTGCGGCAGAATCAGGTCTTCAGATCGTGCAGCAAGGATTTGTGAATACCACCAAGGAGCAATTCCTGGCCTGGGACCGACCCTTTGATTTCAAACTCTTGATGATCTTTAAGCCCGATGAGACAGTAGAATTATTTGGATTGCCCCTTAAGGGCTTCCGTGCGGTGATTACCTCAACTTACAAGTCAGGCCTTCGCTACACGCCCTTTACATTGGAGCGCGTCAATCCAGAGACAGGTCGTCCCGAGTATGAGCCCATCCAAAATCAGCCATTCGCTTCAGTAGGTTCTCCCTGGTTTTGGGCCGACTTCAAGTTGAGCCGAGACCTCTTCATTGGCAGAACAGGTCGCCTTTCTCTGACATTCGAAGTCAAAAACTTCACCAATTATCGCTCGGCTGCGATTGTGAATCCCGTTACAGGGCGTGCCTACGAGGAAGGAGATCCATTGCCTTTGAGCTTCCGTGATCCGCTGTATCCTGACCCTCAAAACAACGGAGCCCCTCCATTTAACCCTGCGCGTTTCACAGCTCCTCGTCAGATCTGGTTTGGAGCGCAGGTGCAATTTTAGGGGAATGCCTTTAGGCTGAAGATAGGATTGCGCATTTTTCATTAGATTGATGAAAATCTCTGACCAATTCCTATGTCTGAACCCACTGCCCCCAGTCCTTTACGTAGAATTTTTACAATGGCCTCTCTTGTTTTGGCAGGAGAAGCCATTTTTTTTCTGCCCTTTGTCATTGTGCGGATCTTTCGCCCGACGCTGCTGGAAGTTTTTGGGATCACGAACTTCGAATTGGGGACTGCTACTTCTGCTTATGGTGTGGTGGCAATGGTCGCTTATTTCATTGGCGGGCCACTAGCAGATCGTTTTTCTACCAAAGTGTTGCTTCCATTCGCATTAATTGCGACAGGCTTGGGAGGCTTATTCATGGCGACCATTCCTTCTATTGAGATGCTTACAATTCTCTATGCCTATTGGGGATTGACCACCATCTTACTCTTCTGGGCGGCGCTGATGCGTGCGACACGCGAATGGGGAGGATCGAAAGAGCCTGGGAAAGCTTTTGGACTGCTAGATGCAGGGCGTGGGGCACTGGGAGCAACGATAGGATCTGTGGGGGTCCTATTATTCGCGATGATGATAGAAGGAGAGGTGGCAGAAGCATCGCTTGAAGCCCGTACAGCAGCTTTTAAGCAAGTACTTTTGATGGTTTCGGGTATTGTGGTAAGCGTGGGGGTATTGGTCTACTTTGTCCTTCCTAACCCTTCTTCTACGCTACAAACCACTTCTCAAAAAAAAGATTCACAAAGCCTATCACAGGCACTAGCAGGCATTCTCCGTGTCATCAAGATGCCTACAGTCTGGCTACAAGCAGTCATCATCTTATGTGCCTATGTAGGGTACAAAGGAACGGACGATCTCTCTTTGTATGCCAATGAGGTGATTGGTTTAGATGAGGTAGACGCGGCAAATATGGGGAATCTCTCTCTTTGGATACGACCGATCGCTGCGATCCTCGCGGGGATTCTCGCGGACCGTGTAAGTACCTCTCGGATGACAATCATCAGTTTTGTCCTTATGCTCCTCGGCAGCCTATCCCTTGCCTCAGGTTTGATCGACGCCAATGGATACGGATTGTTTGTATTTACAATTATCGGAGCAGGGCTGGGGATCTATGCGCTAAGAGGCTTGTATTTTGCGATTATGGAGGAAGGGAATGTTCCGCTGGCTGTAACAGGAAGTGCCGTAGGATTGGTCTCTGTGCTCGGCTACACACCTGACATTTTTTTTGGTCCCTTGATGGGGTATCTTCTGGACGAAAATCCAGGGGCGACAGGCCATCAATATGTCTTCATGGTCGTAGGTGTTTTTGCTTTGGTTGGGCTTTTGGCTACGATTACATTTCGAATGGTCAATCGAAAGCATCGCACACCTGTCCATTCTCCTAGCTAAAAATGGGTCAAGAGGCTCAAAATCTTTCAACAGTCCACCATTTCTCCCAATAACTTCTAAATTTGAAGTAAGTAAGAAAAGCCATTGACTCACTTCGAAGTATCTCTTTGAGCCCATGAAAAAGATCATATTTAGCCTCTTACTGCTTCCTATTTCCAGTTTCCTCATTGCCCAAACGCCTTTTACCCTACTAGAACCTACACAGTCGGGTATCACGTTTGCCAATAAGCTGGAAGCAACAGGAAAACTCAATGTGTATACCTACCTCAACTTCTATAATGGAGGAGGCGTCGCTGTGGGAGACGTGAACAATGATGGATTGCCCGACCTTTATTTTACGGGAAATCAAGTGCCTGATCAACTATACTTGAACAAGGGAAATATGCAGTTTGAGGATGTGACAGCTCAAGCGAAAATCAAGAATGAGGGAGGATTTACGCTGGGGGTAAGTATGGTGGATGTGAATGGAGACAATCTCGTGGACATTTATATCTGTCGAGCGGGGTCTTTTGAGGAAAATTTCCCTTTGCTTACGAATCAACTGTGGATCAATCAAGGGGACATGACCTTCAAGGAGGAGGCGAAGAAGCGTGGCTTGGCGGATAGAGGACGGAGCGTGCATGCGACATTTTTTGATTATGATCACGACAATGACCTAGATGTATATGTCCTGAATCATCCCGAAGATTTTTATGCACCTGTAGATGTACGAAGTAAGCTAGAACGTGAGCGGCCTGATCGAGATACGGATCGATTGTATCGCAATGATGGGGCGGGTGTGTTCACAGATGTGACAGATGAGGCGGGCGTTCGAAACTGGGGATTTGGCTTGAGCTGCACGGCTGCCGATTTCAATCGCGATGGATGGATGGATCTTTACATTGCACAGGACTACTCCGAACGTGACAGCTACCTGATCAATCAAAAAGATGGCACCTTTCAAGAGCGTTTGTTTGAATCCTTCATGCATACTTCCAATTTCACGATGGGTGCTGATGCGGCCGACTTCAACAACGACGGCTTGATGGACCTGGTCACAGTTGATATGGTGGCAGAGGACAATCGCAGGAAGAAAGCCAATATGTCGGGTATGAACCCTGAGACCTTTTGGGATAATGTCAATAGAGGACGCCACTATCAGTATATGCAGAATATGCTCCAACTCAACAATGGCAATGGGACGTTTTCTGAGATTGCAGAACTCGCGGGTGTTGCATATACAGATTGGAGCTGGGCGCCTCTATTTGGAGACCTGGACAATGATGGCATGAAAGACCTCTTCATTACCAATGGGATGCGTCGAGATGTGCGCAACGCCGATTACATGAAGAAACTTCGGGAGGCCCCCTATATGGACATAGAGAAGGAACATGCCAAATGGGCCGAGAAAATTCCTGTGGAGCCCATCTCCAATTATGTCTATCGCAATCGTGGAAACTTCACCTTCGCCAAAGTATCTCAGGAATGGGGATTTGACTGGAAGGGCTTTTCGCAAGGTCTGGCCCTGGCCGATCTGGATCGCGATGGAGACTTGGACGTAGTGATGAATAACTTGGACGATGTATCCAGAATTTATGAAAATGAAAGTCCTAGACGGCATTTTCTTCAGATCAAAGGTAAGGGGCTGGGAGCCAATACACAGGGGATCGGAATGCGGGTTGAGATGATCACAGAGAATGGAGGGCAAATGCAGGAAATGACGACCAGTAGAGGTTACCTGTCCAGTGCTGATCCGATCCTGCACTTCGGGCTAGGAGATGCGGAAACTATCAATCAAGTAAAAGTCATATGGCCCAGTGGGAGGGCACAAATACTCAGAGATGTACCCGTTGACCAATTCTTGGAGGTGTCAGAGGAAGCGGCCACAGAAGAAGATCTCTTTACACTACCCAATCCTTGGTTGCGCAATACAACGGTACGCACAAGGTTGAGCTTTACCCATAAAGAAATTCCGTTTGATGACTACAAGGAGCAAGTCTTACTTCCTCATAAGTATTCTCAGCTTGGACCTCCTCTCGCTACAGCCGATATAGATGGAAACGGTTTAGTGGATGTGTATATCGGAGGGGCAAATGGGATGACAGGCAAGACCTTTGTTCATGAACGCAAACGTAAGTTTGACGAGGGAGCCATCCAATCTTGGGAGGGAGATGTTCAGGAAGAAGATACAGGAGCCTTATTTTTTGATGCAGATGGGGACGGTGATCTGGATTTGTATGTCTGCTCAGGTTCTAATGAATGGCCCATCGGAAGCCCCCATTACCAGGATCGACTGTATCTAAATGAGGGCAACCAAAAATTTGAAAAAAGTGAGAATATGCTGCCTGCTTTATCCATCAGTTCGTCTTCTGTCGCAGCGGCCGACATAGATGGAGATGGAGATATGGATCTATGTGTCGGGGGGCGTATGGTGCCAGGTCAGTATCCTGCTCCTGCCCCTACTACGATTCTGGAAAATAGAGATAAACGATTCGTAGATGTGACAGCAGAGTGGGTGCCCGAACTAAAAGCAGCAGGACTTATAACAGATGTGCAGTGGGTAGATTATGACAAGGACGGAGATCAAGATCTATTTTTGGCAGGGGAATGGATGCCCATTAAAGTTTTTGAAAATACAGGGAATAAGCTCGTGGAAAAAACAGAGGAGACGGGCTTGGCTGAGTTTAAGGGATGGTGGTATAGCCTCACGCCTTGTGATCCAGATCAGGATGGAGACATAGACTTCGTAGCAGGAAATCTGGGACTCAACAGCAAGTACCAAGCAAGTATGGAGGAGCCTTTGCAGGTGTACTACCATGACTATGACAGAAATGGCAGTAAGGATGTCGTACTCGTATATTTCAACGAAGGCCAAGCCTATCCCGTGCGTGGACGCTCTTGCTCCTCTCAGCAAATTCCTGAGCTAGCCGATCAGTTTCCTACCTATGATGCGTTTAGCAAAGCTACCATGACAGAGATTTTTGGGCCTGATCTCTCCGAGGGTCTGCGTCTAGAAGCTACTTGGATGGCTTCTTCTTACATAGAGAATCAGGGAAATGGGCAGTTTAAAGTGAAGCCTTTACCCATAGAGGCGCAATTTTCCACCGCACATGCGGTCGCAGTCGAAGACCTTACGGGAGACGGGATTCCAGACATTGTGCTGGCTGGCAACATGCTACAAGCAGAGGTCGAGACCTGCCGTCATGATGCGTCCATCGGCACGATCCTCAAAGGCGATGGCAAAGGCAACTGGTCCGCTCTTCCCTGGCTCATTACAGGTTTCTTCGCCTCGGGGGACGTGAAGGATTTGGCCGTCGTGAAGGACGAACAGCAAGTACCCATGATCATTGTTTCACGAAGCAATGGATCTGTGACTGTGCATACCTTTCGATGATAAATAAGCATATTACCCTATATTTCAATCAGCCCAACAATCACCATCATGCCTCCTTCAACTTTTCCTCCGCGCGTACCCAAAAATGAGTTTTTTAGCAGTCAGCGGGCAGTCATCAAAGATATTCTTGCTGCTTATCTAGGATATCAAGAACGGTTCGGAGACATCTTCGGGATACGGATTGTCAAGCGCAACTACTACGTGACGTCTGATCCCACCTATATCTCCCATGTGATGGTCAAAAATCATCGAAACTACATCAAAGATCGGCCTACGAAGATGATTGGTGACATCCTGGGAAATGGAATTTTGGTGAGTGATGGGGACTATTGGCTACGGCAGCGGAGACTCATACAGCCTGCCTTCCACAGGCAGCAAATCGCCAATCTCTCCCAGCTCATGGTGCAGGAAACCGAAAAATGGGTAGAAGAACTCGCCGCACATCAGAGACCTGCTAAACTCAACGACTGGATGCCCAAACTGGCGCTACAGGTCGTCACGCGCACGTTATTTGGGGAGGGAATCAAGCAGGAAGGGATCGACATGGTCAATGAGGTATTGACAGATCTGCTGCATCTGATGGCTGTGCAGATTCGTGATCCCTTTACCTTGCTTAAGTATAAGCTCACGGGGAAGATGAATTTTTTCCGTGAGCAACGGGCGAGGCTTGATCAGCTGATATTTGACATGGTAGACGCCCGAAAAGCCAAGGGAGTCGGAAATGCAGATCTCATGGATATGCTGCTGTCTGCACTGGACGAAGAGACAGGGGAACCCCTTACAAAGGAAGAGATTCGGCAAGAGCTCATCATCCTATTTACGGCGGGGCATGAGACCTCCGCCAATGGCATGACGTATGCCTTGATGCTGCTAGCAGATCATCCTGAGATATTGGAGAAAGCCACTGCAGAGGTGGATCGTGTATTAGGAAAAGGTCCGATTGATTTTACCCAGCTTCGCGAGCTTACGTACTTGAAACAAGTAATAGATGAGAGCCTTCGGTTGTATCCTCCCGCATGGATCACTGGAAGAGAGGCACTGGGCGCAGACACCATTGGAGAACTAGAGTTGGCGGAAGGCGAGACAGTCGCCGTATTCATCTATGGATTGCATCGCAACGAAAAATATTGGGAACATCCCAATCAATTTGACCCTGCGCGCTTCCATCCTGACCGCAAATCACAGATCCAACCACATACCTATATCCCCTTTGGGATGGGGCCGCGCCTATGTGTAGGGAACCAGTTTGCCGTCGTCGAAATGCAAATTGCATTAGCCATGATCCTACAGCGATTTCGTATACAGCGTACGAATCCAGGAGAATCCATCGAATTGATTCCTTCTATTACGTTGAGACCTAAGACGGAGATTGGGATGACGTTTGAGTTGAGGTAGTAGGTGATTATTCTCCTCCATATTTCGCATATAACCTCTCTCCTAGATCCACGATATCTTCCATCTTCGCAGTGGAGACAATCCAATACTCTGGGATGCCATTCAACGTATAGTACAATCCCGCTAAGCCCCCTGCAATGGCCGCCGTCGTATCTGTATCATGACCTAGATTGATGGCGGTCAATACAGTCTGCTCGTAATCATCCTTTTGCAAAAAACACCAGAAGCTCGCCTCCAAAGATTCGATGACATAGCCTCCCGAACGAAGATCTTTCCACGAGATATTCCGCACATCCTGTTGGATGACCCTATGAAAGTGTTTACGCTCTGCGTTCGGCAATTCCAAGATTGTCCAAAATGCTTGTACTTCCTCACGCGTCAGACGATACGCTTCCTCTTTCTTTTTCCCAGCCAGTAGATATTCTGCGAATTTCAAGTAGATAAAGCAAGCCATGCTTGCGCGTATATGTCGGTGGGTAAGTCCCGAAACTTCCCAGATACATCTCCATTGGGTTTGTAGATCCTTGCCTTTAAGATAAAAGAGCAGGGGCAGAATTCGCATGAGGGAACCATTCCCATTTTCATATTCGTCCCCCAAATTCTTCTGCATAGATAGCATCTCCCATTCCTCTTTATCGAGGATTTGTGCCAAACGAGAAATAGCCTGACTGGTGGTGATCCCGATGTCGAACAGTTCATTGTGTGCTGTCCAATAGTTGCGCAGCTTCCAATCAATGAATCGCTGGCTCAGGTCTGCTAAGTCATAGCCTGCATGTACAAGGGATTCTGCCTGACAAAAGGTCATCGAACTGTCGTCCGACCATGTGCCCGGTGGTTGGTTATGGGTCCCATAGCCAGTCATGTCCTTAGCAGGGCTTAACTGCATATCGATCCTGGTCTTGAATTCATACGGTACGCCGAGCGCATCTCCAATGGCTACGCCCAGCAGTACATCTATGGCTGGATTGGTTTGCATGTATGTTAATCTACAATAGGTAAGGGCTGAATATCAGAAGGAATTCCTAAAAATTCGCTCATTTGACGAATGAGATTTTCTCCTTCTCCATACTTTACGAAGGGGACCAAGATGTGTTCTTTTTGCTGAACCAGGACAATTTCTCCCATCCCATAATCATCTTCGTCTTCCGAATCCAGCGGACGTAAATGCAGTTTGGTTTGCGCATCATATGAAACAGGAGACTCTGCGTTGAATTGGATCTTTTGGGAAGCACGATCGAGCACAAGTCGAAATCGATCCTTGATGCCTTTGTATATGTAACGACCCGATAAGCCCAGAACCGCAAGTACCCCTAGCACTTGGAGCGAAAAACTGGTGGGGCTGAGTTCTCCCCCAGAAAATCTATAAGCCAATACGCCGAAAATCCCTACTCCGATCAACACCATCATGGCCAGCACGATTTGTACCTGTTTGACAGAGGGTTGAATGCGCAACTGATCTTTTCCCTGGGGATGAACTTCAATTTTAGCCATAGGATGTCATGAAAAACACAAAATAATTAAGGGATAATGAAGACGTACCCCATGATCCCTTTTCTTGGATACATAAAGGATTTGAGAAACGATGTAGGAATCGTACACCCATCAGTCTGTACACATAATTTCGACGATGATCTGTCTTTTCTCCTCTTTGTATTTAAAGGTACATCCAGATCCATCTTCTTGTAGCGTGTAAGCAGTTGTATCTGAATTAAACACAAAGCCTTCGTTGTAAAAAAGACTGGCAATAACAGCTTTTATCTGGCTTAGATCAGTGGTAGGCAGCGTAATGCTGTAGCGCTCTGCTCCCGTTTGGCAAGTAGATTGAAAGTAACGAAAGCTGGGCTCAAACCCTTGGTAGAAAGCACAAGGCATGTTGTCTATCTTGCGCAGTACCTCTTTGGGCGTCACAGTGTCAAAATTCACCAATAAATAACTGTAGATATCACCCGAGATTCCCGATTCTTTTTGAAACGCGCGAATCTTTTCCATATTAGGGAGGGGTAGGTCTACTTTGGGAGCAACAAATACATTGTTAGCAGCCTGATCCTGTAGATTTTCATTGTTCGATTGCGAACGATTGTTGCAAGCAAAGAGGAGAAAATTTAGCAAGAGGGAGAAGAAGAGAAGTAAGGCGATGCGAGATGACATAATGGATAAAAGAGGTTGAGATTCATACCAAATCTAATGCATTGTTAGGGATCTAGGAAACATATGTGCCATTTACTTTCTCGCAAATTCAACTTAAAGCCGTAAGTGAGACAAAGATTATTTTTGAAGAGAAGCAGGTCCCTAAAACTTATACTAAGCTTCTACTTTTTCAGATCAAAGATCTCAACCATCCCCGTTCCCTAAGTAAAAAAAATGCCTAGTTTTGCTGTATGAAAATCTTATTACTCGGTTCAGGCGGTCGAGAGCATGCACTGGCATGGAAACTCGCTCAATCTCCTCGCTGTGAGCAGCTCTTTATCGCCCCTGGCAACGCAGGCACATCCCAGCACGGAACGAATGTCGCCATTGGCGTATCGGACTTCGAAGCCCAGCATACCCTCGTGCAAGAAGAAGAAATTGACCTCATCGTGGTGGGACCTGAGCAACCGTTGGTGGAGGGCGTCTATGATTATTTTCAGGAGAAAGGAGTAGCAGTCATTGGCCCTTCTCAAGCTGCGGCTGAACTAGAAGGGAGTAAGGCATACTCCAAGACGTTCATGCAGGAATTTGATATTCCTACTGCTGCCTATGGTGCTTTTTCGCAGGAGCAAGTGGAGGATGCGGTCACGTTTGCACGTAACCAGTCTCTACCTGTGGTAGTCAAAGCGAGTGGCTTGGCCGCAGGGAAAGGAGTATTGATCTGCGAAAGTCATGATGAGGCAGAGCAGGCGATTCGCGATATGCTGTCTGGCGAAAGCTTCGGGGGAGCAGGTTCAACGGTCGTTGTGGAGGAATTTCTCAATGGAATTGAGATCTCTATTTTTGTCCTGACAGATGGGAAAGATTATGTGATTTTACCCTCTGCCAAAGACTATAAACGCATTGGAGAAGGAGATGTTGGGCTGAATACGGGAGGGATGGGGGCTGTTTCTCCTGTGCCATTTGCGAACGACGAATTTCTACAAAAGGTAGATGAAACCATTGTCCAACCTACCATTCAAGGCATTCAAAGTCGAGGATTGGATTACAAGGGTTTTATTTTCATTGGGCTAATGGTCGTCGATGGGAAACCTTATGTATTAGAGTATAATGTCCGTATGGGAGATCCCGAAACGGAGGTGGTCATTCCGCGATTGGCGTCTGACTTGGTCGAGTTACTCGAAGCTACCCGAGACGGACAACTGGCAGACAAAACGATTGCTATAGATCCTCGTACTTGCGCCACCGTCATGCTGGTAAGTGGAGGTTACCCACAAGCATATGAGAAAGGGAAAGTGATGACAGGTTGGGAGCAAACGATTGATTCTATCCTCTTTCATGCGGGGACAAAGTCTGCAGACCAGACTGTCGTGACAAATGGAGGCCGTGTGCTGGCCATCACTTCGTTTGGAGATAGCATCTCAGAGGCCGTCCAGCAATCGCTTGACAATGCAGCGACGATCGAGTTTGAAGGAAAGTATTATCGGACAGATATTGGGAAGGATTTGCTGAGTGGAGAATGAGAAGGGGGAGTAGATTTAACATTTGAGTAAAAGAGAACATGAAACAGTCACTACTATATATTTTGATAGTCAGCTTGGTGGCGACACTTTCAAGCTGCGATTCGGCACAGCCGCTCAAGCCGCAAACAGGCAACTGGAACTTTTCTTTTGATTTGAGAGAAGGGGTTGCCTTAGAAGTGAGTGCCAATCTAACAGAAGCGGAGGGCATCTATCAGCTTTCTTTTGACAATGGAGGGGAGGATATTGTGATGGATGCGGTTACGATTAGCAATGATACCCTTCGCACGCAGTTTCCTGTTTTTCTCTCTTATCTAGAGGGGAAGTTGGTCACTGCGAATGAATGGAGGGGCTACTTTTATGATCCGTCTCGCGGACCTGATTATAAGATTCCTTTCACAGCTCAACTAGGAGAAAAAAGTACCTCTCCCACATCTACTGCTGTAAGCTTGGATGAGACATGGGAAGTGTTATTTAGCCCTGGTACAGAGGACGAATATCCTGCCATTGGCAAATTTCAAATAGCCAGCGACGGTACGGCCAAGGGAACCTTCCTTACGGAGACAGGAGATTACCGCTTTCTTCATGGGACCTTTGTGGATAGCCAGCTCAGTCTGAATACTATTGATGGAGCACACCTCTTTGTGTTTCAAGCAAAGCTACAGGCAGATGGCCAGTTCAATGGCTCTTTTTATTCAGGTAAGCACTGGCAGGAGCCTTGGAGTGCCAAGGTGAATCCAGAGGCTACACTGAGAGATCCTGATGTGTTGACGGTCTTGGATGAAGGCTATGATGTGCTATCTTTTTCATTCCCTAATATGGCAGGAGATTCCATGCGCTTCCCCAACGATGCATATAAAGGCAAAGCTGTGGTCGTGCAGATCCTTGGGTCTTGGTGTCCCAATTGCATGGACGAGACACGTCTCCTGACGCAGTGGCATCAGACCTATCACGACCAAGGCTTGGAGATCATCGGACTTGCCTTTGAAAGAAGCGAAAGTACAACAGGAGTCGAGCGTATGAAGGAGTCGATGGGTGTTCCCTATGAGATTTTACTGGCCTCGACGACCACAAGCAAGCGTACAGCTGCGGAAAAACTGCCGATGCTCAATCATGTATTGTCCTATCCTACGAGTATATGGATCGGACGTGATGGTACCATCCGCAAGATCCACACAGGCTTCAATGGTCCTGGTACAGGAGCGCCTTACCAGCAGTTTGTGACAGAGTATCAGGCGTTGATTGAAAAAATGCTGGCAGAGGAGGCGTAAAAATTTACTTCTGCTCACTCAGCTCCAGCATTGGTTTCTGATTCATGTGATAGGGATCTTTGGGGGTTTGGTACAAATACAGCTTACCTGTACAAGTAGGAGTGAATGCTAGTTTGAGATACAATAAGCCATAGACTGTCGAAAGGGCGAAATGATCAGCTGTGGGCATAGGGAAGAGTTTGTTTTGCTTCAACCAATCTCTTTCTGTCTCCACATACATGGCAGGTGTTCCATCTGCCGCTTTTTTTATTTCCCCTGAATAGGTTTCGACTCCACCATCCAATCGATTATTAAGCACTTCTAGTGGCTGGGGAGAGGCTTTCCACTTTTCATGGGCTTTTCCTTCGTGGAGGAAATATTCCGCGATGAGGTGGGCCGTTTCTTCAATAAAGAAGGTGCATTGGGTATTGATCATGATGGAAATGGCGAGATCCTGTTTGGGATAGTACACAATCACGGTTCGCGCGCCTTCCCAACTTCCAGCGTGCTCTATGGTTGGATTTCCGCTTGCATCACGATTGATGCGCCATCCGATTCCCACTTGTGTCTCTTCTCCCGTACGCAAGCGATGGCTTCGAAACATCTCTTCTACCACTGGTTCAGAGATAAATCCATTGGCGTAAGCACGCATCATGTGGACGAGATCCTCAGAAGTACTCCTAAACCCCGCACCTGCCAACTTGTAGCTTCCATCCTGAATCTTCTTCTCTCGCTTCAGCTTTCCCTTCTTGAGATAGTACATTTGGGCATCCTCTTCAGAAAAGGCTGTATGATCATCAGGAGCTGTCTGATTCATGTGCAAAGGCATAAAAATATCTTCCCGCATAAAGTCAGCATATGGCTTACCCGAGATTTCTTCGATGAGGATCGCCAGGAGATTGTAGCCAAGGGTAGAATATTGATACGCCATGTCAAACTCAAATAACAAGGAAACCTCATCAAAAAAGGGAAGCGTTTCCTTTACATTTGTGTAGTGCTTGTTTCGGGCTTTTTGAGAAGCGGGTCTATGTGGAATGCCTGCCGTATGCCCTGCGATTTGTCGTGTAGTTAGATCGGCAAAGGGTGCTTTCAAATAGGGAAGGTAGGTTTTTAAAGGTTTGTCAAAGTCGAGCTTTCCATCTGTCGCGAGTTTTCCTAAGGCTGTGGCTGTTAAGACCTTCGCAACCGAGGCTGTCCTGACGCGTGTCGTAGGCTTCATGGGAATCTCTCCTTCTACATCTGCCATTCCCCATGCTTGGGAGTAGATCATGGAGTCTGCTTGGTTGACAGAGAGCGAGATACCTGCTACTTGAGTCTTTTGCAAAAGGTCCTCCATGAGTGTTTCCAATTGAGGGGACGGCCGATTCACTTCATGGGGAAATGTAGGAGAAAGCTGGGCTGAAGTTGTAGATGAGTAAAATATTACTAGGAGAAATGTGCAAATAGTAGACAAGTGGTTCATATGTTGGGGAAAAGAGGGTGAGATAAAAAGACCCTCTATTGGAGACGGTGTTGCAGGAGGTCTTTAGGGGGGAAGATTTAGCAATTGGGAGAGGGATGAATTTTTAGATCCATACCTCACAAATTAAGGGGCAGAATACATGCTATATTCTACCCCTCACAAAGGATTTGAGATCAAGTTTACCTATCCGTCAGGCGTACACATTCTAGAGCTTGCGTACGCATCGGACAGCTATGCCCGCATCAGGACTAGGAAGTGACCTTCGCAAATGGGAGCCCATGCTACCTGTACCCCTAGTGCCACGCCCCATAAGGTCAAGTTCAAAACACCCCTTTCCGTCAGCTGTAGCCAGGTGTGTAGCGCTGAAGTATTTGGAAGGTGAGAACGTACCGTTGTTCTTACGGTAGCCGCTTCCCAAGGCTGCAAACTTTCTGGAGATGTGAAGCTCGTTCTTGTACTTTTTGGCTCGCTTACGGTCATTCCTCAAAATCTCGTAAGTAAGGGAGTAAACATTATGCACTTCTGTCTGATCGCCTTTGAAGAAGATTTCTTGCCACTCTTCGTAGGTAGGAATATGCCATCCTTCAGGTGCTAGCCCAAGGTCTGAGCGGACAGCCGCAGGACTGTAAAGATAGCCACCTTCATCTGTGAATTCTTTCATATTTTGGAAAAAGCAATACATGGGTTTTCGTGTCTGGAGTCCCTGCTTCCACTTTTCATATCCAGCTGTTTTTTTGATCTTGGTTCCATCACGAAAACGAGTAGTTCTTAGATTCTCGGCCATGATTAGGTAGCCATTATGCTCAAAGACGGGATATTTATTCCCATCAATATCTTTGACATAGTCTTCTTGTGGAGGAGAAATACTGAATAGACCAAGCAGGAGAATGGATAAAATGGATAATTTCATGAGAGATTAATTTGTCGATTGATGATTAGCGAGGAAAAACAAGGATGTACAGGTCTCTTCCGTTTCCTTTGGTAATGTCAAATCGGAAGGTACCTTCATCACTAGGTAGGTTGAAGGGAAGGGTGGCAATGGCATCGGCCTCTAAGTCGAGCGAACCATCACTTGTTGCGTTGCTAAGAGGAGGCATGAAGTAGCACTCCTTCTTGCTAGAACCCCCATAGAACTGAGGCTTGACACAGACCTCTTGCCCATTTCCAGAGAAGTTGATGATCCATATGCCTAAGAATTGATGGGGCATCGCATCAGCTTTAATGCTGAAGGTATTACCTGTGGGGACCCCTTCATACAGCGTATACTTGCTGAATCCGTCGATTCCTAGCTTACTTTTGATGGATTGGATGATGAATTTGCGGTTTTCCTGGCCTGCTGTACTGTTGGAGGCAAAGGTGGTTGCACGTGCGGGCTGTTGCCCATATTTTCCTTGGTACACACCATGCTTCCACACGCCGTATCGAAAGTTTCGTCCGTTGTGCATCAAACGTCCGCGCTCTCCATGAGGCTGTAAATTTTCATCTACAGGTCCCACATAGACCGTATCATTTCGCCAAATGGACATCTGTTGGAGGCTGGGTTTTCCATTGGGAAGGAACGTCATGTCAATACGCGTACCGTTATTTTCATTGTGGAGTGTCCCTCTCTCTGAAAATGTAAAGTCGTTGTCCTTCCACTGTAGCTTACCCTCGTAGTAGACACCTTCTTGGTAGCGCAGTTTTCCGTTGGCTCCTCTGACCCTACCGTCTTCGTGGAAGATTACTTCTGCATCTACTCCTCTACCGTATAGCCTTCCTTCGCGATAAGGCATAAAATCGTCGATCAATCCCTGATAATAGAGACGATATTTGTGGACGTAAAAATTGGTTGCCTTGGCGAGATCCCCACTTTGGAACTCAAGATGGAGGTATTCTCTTTTCTCATCGTCGACCAACTCTAAGGCGGCAGGTCCCCAGGGGATCCCGTTGTAGTGCGTGATGATCATGGTGCGTCCTGCCGCATTGGTTACTACGCCTCGTTCATGAGGATAGCCATCTTGGAAAGTACCATAATAACTAGCGCCTAAAGTAGGATAGGTGGCCATGCCCTCGCCATTCATACAGTCTCCCTCTACACACTCCACACTCGCAGAGGCCGAACTGGGCAAGGCAAAAAAGGCATTTTCAGGTTGGTGATAATAGTTCAATCTTTGTAGCCGCCACTTATCATCTTTCAGACTGCCTTGATCTGTCGAGGTCAAAGCTTGAAACGGTACCATGAAGTCGAGCAGGGCTTGTTTGTCATCGGGCTGTGCAGTCAAGAAAATGGGCAAGGACATCAAAATCCATAAAAGGAGTTTTTCAGGGAAAACGATGTTCCTGTGAGTATAGGAATCCTTATTTAGTGTAGCGAGCATATGCGATGGGGGTTAATGAATGATATGCTACAAAGGACTTGATCTCTAGTGAGTTGCACAATCGGGCATTTGCCCCATTTATAGATGGAATGTTGATTCTTCGCAGAAAGAATGAAGTGCTTACGATGTAGGATGAAAGGCAAATACGGCATATGCCCTATTGGAAAATCATGGTTTACGTCCGTATTTTGTTGTAAATATCACACTATGATCTATTTGGGCATCACGGATGATCGGCGCGAGATTCGCGAAAATCTAGAGCAGATATTCGCACGGTTCAAGGACTTGGAAGTCGTCTGGATCGCCAGAGACGGAGCGGATGCGGTAGCGCAGATCAAGGCACAGACTAGCCATCTCCCTCAAGTGCTGTTGATGGATATCGAGATGCGGCCCATGGATGGAATTGAAGCCACCCAGCGAATCAAAAATTTGGTACCAGATATCAAGATTGTGATGCTGTCGGTATTTGAAGATGAGGATCGGATCTTTGCTGCTATTCGGGCAGGGGCCTCTGGCTATTTACTCAAGGATGAATCTCCCGATCGTATCGTACAAGCCATCCGAGATGTGTATGAAGGGCGGATGCCCATGTCTCCGCTCGTAGCAGCTAAAGCATTGGATATGCTCCGTGTAGCACCCGCACCCGCGCCCAAGGATCAACCACAGGATTTTGGACTTACTCCCCGCGAGATTGAAATACTCGAACCTCTAGCTAGTGGCAAAACCTACACAGAGATTGCCGAAAGCCTGTTTATCTCTCCCAAAACTGTCAGAAGACACATCGAGAATATCTATCAAAAGCTAGCAGTGAACTCTAAGGTGGAGGCTTCGAATCTTGTACAGAAAAAACGTTGGTTTTGGTAGGTAGGACCGCCGCTATAGCGTGGTCCAGCCTAGTCCAAGGGGCCATGGAATTACCCCTCATCTTATCGATCAAGGAGCGCTAATCCCTCCAAAAGTCCTTGATTTTGATCGGCTCTTTAGCCAGTCGTGTCTTGAAGAAAAATGAATACAGCTCGTGAAACCAAACACGCTTCCCGATATTGTTGTACCAAAACATGGCTTTTCGGATTCTTCGATCTCGATGAAATAGCCAGCGTGCGAGGGCCTTGGGACGAACCTGCATAATGACTTCAATAGCTTTGACGAGCAAAATGACCATCCAGGGTTTGACATGGGGCGTCTCCATGATTTGGTGCTTGTAGTCCCACTTGCTTTGATCGAGTTGAATGATCTTCTTTTCCTTTACTTCATCAAAATAGGGCGTCCATTTGTGCGGTGTCACATACAAGAGTTGGACTTGGTCAGGATCGTAGGAGAGCAATTGCTTGAGTGCGAAGTAAAAATCCTTGAGTTTGTCTTCCCCAAAACCTACCACATAGGTTGCCATCGAGATGATGTCATGTTCTCTTAGCAATTGGATGGCCTGGCGATCCTTGGAGACAGAACCTGCTTTTTTGATCTTCTCCAAGACCACAGCGTCATAGTTTTCTATCCCCATCAGGAATCGTTCGAAGCCCGCTTTTTTGTACAAATGAAGGTACTGTGCATCTCGGACAATATTATCTGCGCGGATGGAGCCCACAAGTATGAGATTCAGTTGCTTGTCGATTAATGCCCTGAGAAAAGCGATCCATTCTCTTTTATTGGTGGAGGGATTTTCATCTGCAAAATTGATGACTTCTACTCCGTAGGTATGATGCAGCATTTCGATTTCATCGGCCAGCAATTGAGGATCTCTGTGGCGCCATTTTTTCCAGAAAAAACTCTGTCCACAATAACTACAGGGATAGGGACATCCTCGTGAAAACTGGATCACTACCGCCTTTTTCTTTCCCCAATAGGTATAATGATAACCCTCCATGAGTTCCCATGCGATTCGGTAATCGTCGAGTTTTTGGAGCATGGGTGCTGGAAGATTTTTGAAGGGTTTACCTTCTTTTCGGTAGGCGATCCCTCTGATCTGCGAGAGATCGGCTTCTCCATCACCGCTCAAGCATTGAATCAGGTCTAGCGCGACTTGTTCTCCCTCTCCGCAGACGACAATATCAATCTGTGGATTGTCTTCGAGAATTTCTTGCCAGTGATAAGTCGGAAATACACCACCGATGATCATGGTCGCCAGTGGTAAGGCGGTTTTGAGTAGACGTGTCAGTCGATTGATGGTTGGCTGGGCGGAGGTAGAACCTGCATGACCCAGCAAAATGTAATCAGGTAGGTAGGCTCTGGTTCTTTTCAGAATTTCCTCAAAAGACATATTGCTGTAGTCTGCATCCAGTAGTTTCACTTCGAAGCCTGCATCTATAAGTGGGCCAGCTATCGACAAAAGACCCAAAGGAGGAAGATGCTCTTTGGGCATGCGGCTTCCGATGGATTGGTGAGGAGGGTTGATCAACCAAATGGTGGGAGAAGGCCTGTGGCTTACAGGGGATGAGACGAATGGTTGTTCTTGTTGGTTGTACATGTCATTGGGATAAGAAAGGCGAAAATATAACATCCTGTCAAAAGCAGGAGAATCTCCTTAAGATACAGAATCTATGCGCATAAAGCATACACGCTGCATGGGATGTCGTTCAAAATAGACTTGTGTACAGGAGTATTGGCGGGGGGTGACCTTTCATGAAGGGAAAATTAAAAAAGGGCCCGCAAGTAGCCACACTTGCGGGCAACAGCCATGAAAACGCCCTAAAACTGCAAGTAAAATCTTGCGTCTATAGGAAGGGTAAATGAGGTAGGGGTCACTTTTCGTAAGGATTTTTTTCATTTTTGGTGCAGGGGGCAGTTTCTTTTATCTTTGTAGGTTGAAAAGCAGTCGGGAACCAATGAAAGTCATGGAAACGCTCGACTGCAATTTGTGAGGGAAAGCACGAGGAGCGTACATATGACTCTGTGTGGCCCCCATACTTGAAGATGCATGATGCTGATTGACCAGTTTACACCTTCCACAGCGGACAAATTTTGGGATGGACCTGTCAAAGTCCTTCTCGCAGGGCTTGTCATGGCCTTGGTAGCTCCGATCACCCTACATGTCGTGGAAGGCATTCCCATCACGCTTCAGACTTTGGTCATTTTGCTTTTGGTCGTCTTGCTCGGTAAGTGGCGGGGAACCGCTGCAGTAGGACTGTACCTGATCATGGGCGCCTTGGGCCTGCCTGTCTTTGCGCAAGGTAAGGCGGGTGCGGAGCATCTAATTGGGCTGACGAGTGGATTTTTGTGGGGCTTTTTGGTTGCGGCCTTCGTCGTAGGGATGTTGGCGGAGCGGCCTTGGGCCAGGAAGTGGTGGGGACCTTGGGTCCTCTTCTTTTTGGGGCATGGCATGATCTTGACCTTGGGTATCGTCGTCATGGGCTTATTGAAAGAAGACTTGGATTGGGCTGCGCTGCTGGACATGCTTTGGCGCGGATCACTGATCAAATCGCTTGTAGGGGGGCTGCTCGTCATGCTTTCGAATATGCTGATGCAGTATTTCTTGAAGTCGGAAGTAGAGAAAGTATCGGATGTAGAGAAGGAGAAGGCCGAGATGATGCGGTGAGGGGGGGAATAAAAGAATCGAAAAGGAGAATATTCAGATAAGCCTCATTTATGCAGTAAGAACCCCTAAGACCATGTTTGGTTCATTTATTACCCAAATCTGGCTAAAATGGTAGAAATGGCGGTAATCTGAATAAAACTCTCAGCCGAAGCGGTGGATTTTCTCAAAATCCTTTGCCAATCTTCTAAAATTGTTGAGCCACCCAAAAGAACGTTCCACTTGCCATCGTCCTTTTTGGGGGACAAATCCCTTTTGATCAGGTGGCCTTTGTCCTGCTTCAACCTTCCATCCATAAATATTCTCTGCCATATTTTTAAACATTCCTGTGTGAGAACCACCGGTTCTAATCAAGGCTAATCTTTGCGTCTTTTTTTCAATCTGATGGAGCAACTCTAAGCCTGCTACCCCATCATGTACATCAGCCGCAGACACATAGACAGCTATCAATATCCCTTCAGAATCTGTAGCAATATGTCGTTTGCGCCCTCTTATTTTTTTCCCTCCATCTATACCTATGGTTTCTGAGGAGATAAAAGAACTCGACTTAATACTCTGGCTATCAATAGCAATCATGCTCGGCTCTGCTTCTCGGCCTTTTCGTTGGCGTTCTATTCTGACCAAAGTGGATAAGATTTCATCCCAGATACCATTACGACTCCATTGATAGAAATAATCATAGACGCTGTTCCAAGGCGGATACTTGCTATCCATATTCCGCCACTGACTTCCTGTGCGGCAAATCCACAAAATCGCATTGACTATCGTGCGTAAACTATGTTTGCGTGGATTATGATGTGAAACGATTTTTTCTATAATTTCCCATTGAGAATCGGTCAGCTCTGTAAACTTTGTTTGCATATAACTTGAGGTCTTGGTAAACATCAAGTTAAAGGATCGATTCTCATTTTTTCAATATTTCCGCAATCTCTTCCCAAACAGGGTCCAAGGAATGCTTTGCGCTGTAAAGAGAATCAAAGGCAGCTTCCCTACAAAAATCTTCCCTTTTTAAGATGAATCTTATCTCGCTATTTGCATTTTTTGTGCAAATAGGGCTGAAATTATGGTTTTATTTAACTATTATCTTGATATTTAGACAAAGAAAGCTGCCAACAATATGATAGTTGAGTTCAGTGTAAAGAATTTTAGATCCATATTTGAGTTGCAGACCATTAGTTTTGTAGCTACTGGACTCTCAAGTTCTGTGGGTAATTCGCATGTCGACCAGAGCAATATTTTTAGTCTAGGAGCCGAAAGATTACTGAAGGTAATAGGTCTTTATGGTCCCAATGCAAGTGGAAAAACCAATATCGTTAGAGCTTTAGAATATTTCTGTGATGCTATAGGGGCACTGCCAAGTCCTGAATCTAGACTTGCTCAACTAGCCCAACCTTTCCTTTATCAACCCCATGCTCCGGGTACCGAATCTTATTTTCAGATTGTTGTCATAATTGACGAGCAGAAGTATCGCTATGGATTTACAGTTACAAAGAACGAGCAAGAAACGCTCGATAATCCTAGTCAAGAAATCATTACAAATGAATGGTTATTTGGCCCTAGAAACTCCAAGCATGTAAGGTACTTCGTCAGAAAAAACCTAGATATCCAAGCGTCATCCTCATTTCAGATAAAAAA
>JBCBFT010000051.1:0-42932 GCA_038527485.1 Bacteroidota bacterium | reverse complement strand
AATTGGTCTTTTCCAAGTTTATGAGTGATTTCCAACTTTTTCAAATTACTTCAACAATTCTCCCAAACATATTCTTACAAAAAATCACAGCATGAAAAACTTACGATTGTATCTACTCTTATGCTTGATACTTGGGACTTGGCAGTTCTTTGAAGCTCAAGTAAGTGAACCCAAAACGATAGGTAATGTGAACATCTATTATGTGGAAGGCTTTTTTACTTTGCAAGCCAGTCATCTGGTCACCTCTCGTATTAAGGGAACGGAGCACTACGACTTTCTGGTGAATGCTGGGGTGTGGGATTCCATAGAAGAAACGAACTATCGGGTGATCTCTAGTATTCAGTTGGGCGTTGGGGTATTTGTAGATGCGGATTAGCCATTGAATGGCTGAGCAAGATGAGTGTGTGAATATTTTCTGATTCCTCTATCCAATGAGAGAAATGGAGTTGCTGTCTTTGCTGAGATAGAAAGTTTAGTTAGAAGGGGCTTAACTCATACAATTCAATCATTGATTCTGCGAAAATCGAATATGTAGTTGAATTGGGTATCTGAATTGACAGGCTTTACCAAGAGGTCTAGTCCGTTTCGTCCAATTTTTCCTCTGTAGTCAATTGTCCCTCCAAATGTTCTGGTCCTAAAGAATAGACTATCTCCCTTGATTTCATAGATACCTCCACTTTCCATCACGTAGTTTCTGTCAAAGCCTTTGAGTGCCTCTTTCAAGCTTTTCTTAGAAGCTTTTCTAGCGACAGATTGGTCTTCGAAAAATCGTAACAACGTAATACTATTTGTGCTTTCATTTACGTGTACATACACGCCATCGGTTTGGAGTTCGTTGAGTAGGTACACGTCAAACCTTACTTGATTATCTGGATACCCTCCCCATTTGAATGTATCCACCTCAATCCTCTGTGTCACATATCCTGACATAGCCACCTCAAAAATAGGATTCCCCTTACTAGCTGCATATGTGGTAGTTCCGTAAAAGAATTCTCCATTGTCTATCAGTTCAAAATAGACCGAACGGGGCAAATCACTTCCTTGTGCGTAGCGGATATCAGGAGAATCTTCGATATAGTCCCCCGTTTCCGCATCTTTTACCCCAATCTGAAAATAGATTCTACGACCTACACGGAAGGTCTCCGATGCATTCAGAGCCTTGAATTTTCCATCTGGGGCGAAGTATCTCGATACATCAATTGCAAATTCTTCGTAATCGACAGGATCATGAAAGGCGAGGATTGTATCCTGGGGAGTGAGTGTAGCTGTCGTAAATACTTGGCTGTAATTTCCCTCTGTTTCTGTGGGATTAAGTATATATTCATCTTCCCTATAACCAAAGATATAACTCGTAATCCCCTTGCTTCTGTCATCTGCATCTACGGTACGTATCGTAAGGTTCATCGTATCATATGTCTCGGTGTCTGAAATGTCTCCTTCAGCAGATCCTACATTATCCCCTTCTTCCTTGGGTACCATCTCTAAGCGCCATTCCAACTCGATCGCCTTTTGCAAGGTCAACCTCACATCGTCATGATTGGGATGTTTGAGGCTTACCATTAGCTCGTCAAAAATTCCACAAGTATCCATCGTAAGTGAGAGCTGACCTCGATTGTTCGCCGTGAATACTAGACCACCCACCGATAAGGTCGCACCCGAAATAGGCTTATTGGAATTGCGCTGGCGAACCTGAGCTGAAACTTGAAGGGGCTCTGCACAATCGAACTTTTGATCTAAGCGGGCGAGAAGGCTGAGGGCATAGGGAAGAGAGTCAAGAGCAAGACACCTTTGGGTCAAAACAATGCGCGCAGTGGCCGTATCTTTCACTTCCAGTAAATTCACGACTTGGTTGTATAGTGCCATTGCAGTCAACTTTCGTAATGTGTCGGTATAAGGATTTACATACTGGGCCGCCAGACCTGATAAGGTAAGGTAACTCTCTGCTTGGTTTGCATCGAGCGATCGATCGTACACTACAGGCTTTCCTGTGAGCACATGAAGCAGATCTTGTAGGTAAGCTAGCGGTAAAGCTTGTACGCTATCCGTAATGCAGATAGTAGACCTACTTTCTAAGTAGGGCATAATTTGAGAACGAATGGCTAGTAGACGTGTGGTATCTGTGCTTAACGTGCTCCCAATGACGGGGTTATCTTTCAAGTTTTCCAGCTTAGCTCTCAATTCATCTACTACCCTTTCTGTTCGACTAATATCAGTCTTATAGCCCGTTTCTATATCAGCAGATTGTAGTATCCGCTCTGCTCGTTCGAGTGCCTCGATTTCATAATTAAGTGTGCGAATATTTTCCTCATAAAAGGAAGGAGATATTTTTTGATAGTAGTCAAAGGCTTCTAACGCAGAGAGATTTGCTATGCTATCTTTTTGGGAGTCAATGGTTTGTTGGAAGATTTCTCTCTGGTCCAGGAAATCCTGGAGATTTTGGGCGTATGCCTCTGCTCCTAGAGTATATCCAGCCTTTTTGAGTGCATCAATCGTAGCTTGTGTTTGAGTTATATCGATGTTATTTCTTTGTAGTAGATCATTATATGATTCGAGTAGATCCTCTTGTAGTCGTTGATTGACAGCTAGAAGAGAATCCAGATCCGTATAATAGACTGCTAGTGCTTCCTCAATTCTCCATACAGCTTCTTTTAAATCTGTAAGCTCTGAATCTGTTTGTCCATCCTGGCAACTGGGATTACTGGCCAGAGGCAACAACCACACCCCCAGCATCAGCACTAAGGCTAAAGGCCCTGCCCAAATCCACTCCTTCCAGCCGTAGAAAGGCTTTCCTTTGTGATAAACCAAATGCCGAAGGTTGGCTGGGATCAGGAAGTCTAGCTGAGTCTGAGGGCGATCGAGGTATTCAATGACGGAGAAATCAGGCTCGACATCGTCTTCCAGTAGTTGCGCGAGTTCTTGCTCGTATGCACGCCGCTCAGCTCGGCTGAGATCGGTCCTGCCCAGCTGACTGCTGACGATGTGCATGCGGAAGTCATCGAAAGCTACCGAGTCCAACTCAGGCTGGCTGCTCTCCATGAGGGTGTAGATCTCTGCGCGGAGCGCATTTTGGCGTGCCTCTGGCAGGAAGTCGAGCAACTGCTTTTTGGCCTCGACAGGTATTTCTCCCTCGATGAACCATGGGATGCGCGCAATCTGAATCACATCTGCTAGCTCTAATTGTGTACTTTCTCCTTTAGCTGCATGGTCTTCCTTGACCTTTCGCCCCAAAAATAAGGTCAAATCCCAATGCACACTCGTCCACAAGGCACAAGCGGCGATCCACTCTAGCGTCTGCGCATCAAAATACCTCCGCAAAGACTCGATCAAGTTGTCTCCATCCACCTGAAGCTTTTGCTCCTCCGCTAGGGAAAGCTCTTTCCACATCTTGGGGGAGGTTGGGGTATCTTTTTCCAAGACCTCCACCACCTGTCGCAGTCCTGTCAAGCCTGTGGGCATCATCTGAAATTTCTTCCCCAAAATCAGCTCTCTTCTGCCCCAAGCCTCGACAGGGATCGGAGAGAGTAAGGCTTTGACTTCCCAAGCGTCTATCAGGCTGGCCCATTTTGTGAATGTCCCCTTGCGCTGACTGAGGAAGGCATAGCCTGTCCCAAAAATGAGTAGCCGATGATCGGGATAGCGATTTTTGAGTTCTGGAAGCGTAATACCAGAAGGAGATTCCTCATTCCAGCAGACGCGAGGGTCCCCACTGTAGTAGTAGCGTCGCGCGTAGATTTCTTGTGCCTTGAACGTCTCATATAGGAGGTTGAATAACTGCGCCTGATGATTTTGTGAGGATTTTCGGTCGATCAGAAGCAGGTATTCTGTAGGCCGCGTCTGGGCACGGTAGATGGGTTGCAGTCTGCCCGCCTTGCGGATAGAAGCTTGGACGGTGGCTGGTAGATTGAGTTGGTGTGCATCGCTCTCTTCGCGCCCGCGCATCTGCTGAGCCAGTGTAAGAATGCGGTCATTGGTGGCCAAGATCTCAGGCACTTCTATGTCGAAGGTCCAGCGATAAGGCGGCTTGTCGATCTTATCCCTGCGTGCGACGAGTGGGCGCCTCTTTCTATTCCACAAGATGAGCAAACCCGTGAGGACGAGGAGGATCAGGCTGAAGAAGGCTTTAAAGAGTGTGGAGTTATTACCTATTACTCTCCTCCATGCAGGGCGGGTGTCTGTCACGATCAAACTCGAGAGTTCGAGCGAGGGTAATTCGTAGCGGGGAAGTTTGACAGGCTGTGTCGAAGACTGTGGAACGACCTTTATACGAATTTGAAATGCAGCCGTGTCTCGATTACTTTCATCATCTGTCACGATCAATCGAATTATCGTATCCTGCGTGATGCCACATGCTTGTGTATTTTCTTCTTGCTGAGCAGGAAATAATCCTTCAGGCTGCCATTGAATGCTGTAAGGGGGTATCCCTCCTGAATAAGTCGCAAGCAAACGGGCACATCTCCCGATCTCGACTTCATCATCTCCGTTTATGATGGACAGTAGTTGGGGCGAGGGTGCAGGAGCCACAGGGGCAGGATTGACAGGGGGGGCTGTATCTGTCGTATCTTCCTTGATGATGAGAGGACCAATGACAAATATTCCCAATAATAATATGATCAAGCCTACAATGCCCAGCCCTATAATGAGTGACCGATTGGGATCTTTAGGATCAGGAGTTGGCAGAACAAGCGCAGCAGATTCTTTTATTTCTATTGCTTGCTGAGCCTCAAACGCCTTCCATTCCTCTTGAAAAATCTGGTAAAATTTGAGTTGCTGTTCTGGACTGTGGACCAGCAGAGGAGCTAGCCTATTGCGAAGAGATTCCTGATGTTCTATTGTGTCGAGTGTCCCCAGCCATTGCTGGATCTTGAGGTGATTATCTACACCTAGGACATAGCCCTCCTGTGTCCACCGATAGAGCAGCCTACCGACGAATAGAGGAATCCAGTGTGTGGGAATGGGTGTGGGCATATGCTCAGATCATCATTCAAATGGTCAGTCCCAATGACTTGGCTAGCGTGCGGTAGTCGTCCTGATTCTTGGCCAGCACGGTATAGCTGCTCAGCAATGTTCTTTTTTCTTCCTCTGAGAGGCTCATACTTTCTAACTTCGGGATCGGAAAGCGCATTTCCTTCAGTGCCAATGCCCAGAAAATCAGCTCGGCTGTGGCAGGATTCTTTTTGAGGTTATATTTTTTATTTTCCCTCACCTGCAAAAAATGACGAATCAGAATGCCCAATAGTCCTTCTTCGATATCCAATTCTTTTTTACTGAGGATACGTGCGAGTTGAGGTTCTTTGGGGAATGAAATATGATAATAGGCGACCCTACGCAGGAAGGCATCAGGTAGATTCTTCTCTGAATTGGAGGTCAAAATCAGGATCGGTCGATTCTCTGGTTTGGATCGAATGGCATTTTGTCCTGTTTTATTCAACTCAGGGATCTCGAAGGTCATGTTTTCTACCGCTGCCAAAATATCGTTGGGGAGATCCCTCGGTGCCTTGTCGATCTCGTCTATGAGTACTACCCTTCTGCGTTTGTCCATGATGGCAGCTCCTAAGGCTTCATAGTAGATGAATTTCTCCTCAATCTCCTCGGGTTCCAATGCCTTTTGCTGGTTTTGGGCATACTGGAAGTGACCGAGCGAGTCGTAGCGGTAAAAAAGATCGGTCGCAGTAGAGGTCGTCCGCGCATGGAAGACGAGCGCTTCGCCTACATCAAAATGCCAAGCTAAATGGTGGGCGAGCTGCGTTTTTCCAGTTCCTGGCTCTCCTGTCAGCAGCAGCGGCAGTCCAAACTGCAAGGCAATGTTGATGGCGTCTTGTAGGGCAGGATCTACCTCGTAGAGACTTGGATCAAAGAGCTTAGCGTTGAGCTGCAAAGGGGGCAGAGGCTGAGGATCGTCAGGTTTGTATAAGTCGATGGCCATAAGTTGGTGTAAAAATCAGTGCCTGTGAGTAGGGATGACGATGATCGTAGGAGAAAAACAGTGGGAAGCGGCTTTCTCGCATGCGCATTCCCTTCATCCCATCAATCCAAGCAAGCTCAAGGCACTATATATTATCCTTTGATGATTCAAATTAATGAATTTGTTGAAGGAATGTAGTAAAAGTCATATGAAATCAGTTGATAGTGGTTGGTTATACTAGCACTTGACCACGGCATGACGATTTCAGGTGAGCATGTTGTGGCGATCGGAGTGGTGATTACAGGTGAGTATGCTGTGAAGATCGCAGGTGAACGCCATGGCGATCGGATGTGACCACGCCATGGCGATTACAGCAGGTGACCACGCCATGGTGATTGACCACGCCATGGCGGTGGTCCTACTTGTCAAATAGATGTTGCTTCAGCGCACCCAGGATGCCCGCGAAGGATTTCTTTCGTTCCACTGCCGAAAAATTTCCTCCGTGTGTCCCTTGAAAGTCTGTGAAGAATAAGATGCGTTGATCTCCTGTATGGTGGGCCCTGACTGCGGCTACATGCTTGGCGATCTGAGCTACAGGTGTCTGAAAATCATGCCATCCTGCCCGATAAATAAGGTGAGGATACGCTTGCTTACGGATGTTTTGGTAAGGACAGTAGGATTGTATGTATCTGAATGTGGCAGGATCAGAAGGATTGCCCCATTCTTTGTACTCGTCTACGGTGAGGGGCAGGGAGTCATTCATTGTGGTATGTAGCACATCAAGGTAAGGATGATCTAGGATTGCCGTATTGAACCACTCTGGATGTGTATTGATGGCCCATCCCACGACCATTCCTCCTGCGCTATTGCCATAAGCTACCAGAAACTCGGGACTCGTGACGCCCTTTTTGACCAAGTGCTGCGCACAAGCGATGTAGTCTTCGAAGGAATGCTTTTTTTGGAGGAGCTTACCATGTGTATACCAGTCCCCACCCATGATGGACTCTCCCCGTACATGGGCATAGACGACGGTGTATCCCTGACGTGCGAGCAGGGCATCTTCTTCAGAGAAATAAGGCTGTGTGATGGCGCCATAAGCTCCGTATACTTTGAGGATGCAGCCTTGGTGCTTGCGGACAGGATTTCTACTCCACAAGAGCGTCATAGGGACGCGGGCATTGTCTGTACTTTTTGCCCACATACGTTTGCTACTGAGATAACCTGCCCAGTGATAAGGCTTGAGCTTCTGAGGATACGTCACTTGGGAAGTTCCCTGCTTCATATCCCAACTGATTTTTCGGATAGGGGTCGAGGGGCCAGATGCCCACAGATGTAGGATATGGGGTTGGAGCGGGTCCAACTCTACAGAGAATTCACAGAGTGTCTGTGGCAACTCGATGGCTTGCCATGACGAGCTATTTTTACGGCGATATTTTACCTTTGGGAATGATTTTTCATAGGATTTGGTGATCAGAAATTCGGGTGTTGCCCACAGATCCTGAAGATATACTTGTGATTTTTCTTCTTGGATGAGTTGCCAGTTGTGAGGCAGGGAATCTTTGGTGTGATAAATCTGATTGTTGGGGGCATCCTGATTGGAGAGCATGTACCAGTCATAGGGACTTCCATGGATCTGATAATGGACATTTGTTTGGCGTTTTTGCACACAATCTAGCTTCGGGGAAGCAGGAGTCCCTCGTAGGAGCCATGTTTCACTCTCCGATTTGGATTCGCTGAGCATATGTAGCTGTCCCGCACGACGGATGACTCGTAGATCGAAGGTCGAATCGGATTCTTGGTACAAGCGATGGGTATGTTGAGTAGGGAGGTGAAATGACCATAATTCTTTTGCTCCTCCCTTACCGTTTGACTTTGCATAGACGACCGTTTCATTTCCCCACCATCTGATTTCATAGATTTCTCCTAGTGCACTGATCTGTTGTTGTTTTCCTTTTGTCACAATGGTCACACTATCTGCTACACTACCCAACTGCTGGTGCAGGACGAGTAAGTAGTTCCGTTGAGGATTGGGGATGATGCGTTTGATGCGCTGCTGGGGATGCTGATTATTGAAACGTGTCAGATTCATGGCGATCTGGCTTCGGGCAGAATCTACTTGCTCGTAAAACAGGCTTTGACCCAAGCTATCTTCCCCAAAATAGAAGGTCCCCTTTTTCGGTTGTGTTACTTGAGTTCTGCTGCTATCAGGGAGATAAAAATTTCCCAGTTGCCGAAACATCTTACGTTGGTAGTCTCTGCTCTCTCTTATTTGGTCCTTGGCATATGCATTTTCAGCACGTAGATAGTCAGCCAGCTCCTCCTCGTGTTTAGGCATCGTGAGCCAGTGGTAGTCATCCTTGATCCTCAGGAGAGGATAATCAAACGCGATGGTTTGCTTGGGGACAAGAGGTATGGGGCGTGCTTCAGTTTGGCTTAATTTGCTTGCAAACTGTTCTTCCAAAGGCTCATTTACCTCAAGTTGGGCTTGTAATTTTGCTGGCCAGGGATGAAGATCTACTACAGGATTTTCGTCCCATGCTTCACGTTGATAAAGCATATTCAAAGATCGCAGCGCAGTATACAGAGACGATAGCCAAAGCGTAGAATCAGGAAAGGGAGCTACTTGCTGTTTCTGTATATCTTGAATAAAGAAATCCCTGATTCCTAAATGTAGGATGGGTTTTTGAGTGCCTGCCTTTCCAAAGTCTTCCAATTGCTCCCCATGAATATGATCCAGGTACCACTTGCCATTCATTCGTCTGTAATCGACAGATACAGTAAAACTGAGGGGAATGCGCGGATTGTAATATCCAAAGTCTCTTGAAACTGCCAAGCTGTAACTGTATTTCACCACAGCAAATGACTCCATATCTATGTAAATCTTTCCGTAGTAAATAGGGCGTTTGTTCTTTTTGCTTTGGTTAAAGATGATCCTACCTTCAAGGGATTTGGGATAAAAGTCTAAGACATAACAGATGACGCCATTTTCCTCTTTTCGTCCTGCGAGTGTGTACGAATACTTCGATACGAGTCGAGGATCGAGGAAATCATAAGCATACTTCACCTTATCCCAAGCAGTCAGATCCATTGGGCCGCCCATGATGACCGTCTGAAGTCCATATTGACTTTGGTTTTTGGATGAGCGTGTGTGCAGGACACGCATCTGTTCTTGAGGAGTATTGAAATCGTGTAGGATCTGGTCGAAGATGTCATCGGCTTCCAGATCAAAGGCATATACATCCGTATAATACCAAGTCTCCCAAAGACGAGGGGCTAATTTTCGTTGAGGATAACCCGTGTAGTATAGCTCTGTCATCGCCTCGTCGAGTTGGATGTATCGATCGTTTTCTTGGATGGTTTCTCTGTAGAGTCCTTTGAGGATAACGGCGTCAGATGGGTAGTTTTTGGGGACATTTTTGATCGCACGGCGGACAATCTGCTCGGGTTTGAGTGGTTTTTGATAGACGAGCTTGACTTCATCCAACATAAATACGGAGGAACTCAGCGAGACCTGAATCTGTGAAGGTGTGTTGGGGGTAAGGGGAATCCTCTGGGAGTGATAGCCGATGTAGGTGACAACAAGGGTATCGTTGGTTTCTACAGCTTGTGACGGAAACTTCGCGATGCCGTTTTCATTTGCTCTTTTGCCTATACCTGCTCCTTTGAGATAGAGGGTGGCATAGGCAAGGGGATGCTGATCGAGAGAATCTTTGACGGAGACAGTGATATTTTGTGCCAAAAGAGAGGGAAGCGAAAAGGCCAGATAAAGGTAAGCCATTCCCAGTATGAGAAACCGTTTGTTCATAGCAGAGGATTAGGGGCGATGAGTGGGTTGAATATGAAATTCTACAACTCCTAATACTGGCTTGCGAAAAGGTTGCAGGTCATATGAAAAATAATACGTATTTATTGGCATTTATCGCAATCTCGACCTATGCCACCTTACGCTTCATCCTGACCCTGGAGGTAGATCTGAAATACGAGTTCTTGAAGTTGTTCGATTTCTTCCATGTTAAGTTGCTGTTGGGTTTGGAAGACTTGCTGATCATCCGCTGATAGTGTACGGACGACCACATCTATGATATCTCGAATATCCGCATGGTTGCGCGCACCCAAGTCACGGAACCAATCTACTAGGTCTTCCTGCGGTACGGGTCGGAGGGGATCGATCAGTGTGCATGCTTCATAGGCATCACTTAGACCATTGAGCACGGAGCGCATAGAAGGTAGAGGAGGAGGGGCATCGGGGAGATAGGCTTTGGCTGCCAGGAAATTGATGAAGAAAATGAATTGGGTATCATGTGACCAGTTGGACGACTGAAAATTCTGGATCATCCACTCCAGATATTGCCTCATATTATCTTCTTTCCATTTGCGCTCGGAAAGTTGAAAAGCTGAGATGACATAGCGATATCTGAGGGGAGGACTCCCCGTTTCTAGGAAGCTCTCAAAATCCTTGATATTCATTTCAAAGCGCTCGCTAAAGTACTTCTTGAGCTTTTTGGGGGAGGTTCCTTTTAGTTTTCCTAGGGGGAGAGGCTTGAGTTTGAGCCGATCGAAGGAATCACGTTCATAGTCAATGGCTTGGCTGTCGTCATCCAAGATCTCTTCGATGATCTCGTAGATGACGCGTTCTACGAAGCTATTGGGCTGCTGGGTAGGGCAGGACAGGATGAAATAGAACTGAAAGGGGAGGCCTTCCTTTTCTTCAAAGGCTTGCCAAAATTTTTCTGAAGCGTGGGTTCTGTTACAATTGACGAGATGCCATGCGCCCAGTTGTTCGTCCAGATTGAGGCGACGGATCATCCGCACGAGCTCGGTCTCCTCCAGTGCATATTGAAATCCCATTCGCTTTGAGGCGCGCTGCCTGTCCCGTCTTTCGGTTTCTTCCTTACTGGCATCTACGAGGTAGATCGGATCTCTTTCTAGGGTGATGCCCTCAAATTTGAGTGCGGAAATCCCCAGCTGATAGGCAAGAGAGATGGGTTTTCCTGCGCCGAGGACATCATAAAAGGCTCGAGAAAAGACGATGCTGGCTTGATCGCTGACCTTGGCTGGGATACCGATGACATGTGGGATGTGTTGGCTGATCGCTTGGGCTTGAATTTCGGAGTAGCTGGCATTGAATATCACGACCTCTACATGCTCTTTGAACAGCTCGAAAAAGGTAGCCAGGTCTTCGGGGGCAATGGCAAAAGATGCGCCCGATTCCCGTTCGAGTACAATGCCCTTGCCTTCTATACCCGTCCCACTAAACTGTACCAATCGCGGTTTTTTTTCCAGCATCGCACGCCTGAGATCCTGTGTTCGGACAGCCCAGTATGATTCGATCTCAAATTGTTCTCGTAGTGCCGAGCGTTTGATAGCTTCCTCAATTTCACGCATTTCTTCCCCCAGCCGTCTACGGTCGGTATCCTTGGGGTTGGAGGCGAATAAAAGAATGGGCCAGTCGGTGTTCATGTAGAAATAGCGGGATAGAAATGTACAGAATGGCTAAGATTCATGAAGTTAGTAAATGCTGAGAACATGAAAAATAATGGCTATGGGTATTTTTAGGAGAATAGTAAGAATGATGACGGATAATTTGTGATTCTATATGTGATCCCTCCGCCAGTACCAATGTCCTGTTGGTGCTATAAAGATTTATATGCACAAATGTACATTTTTCCCTATTACATTTTAAAAATCGTATAAATATGCTACTTTATATATGAAGGCTGGGGGATTCTTACATCTAGATCGTTTAAAATGCAATTCTATTTGTTTGGGGGGCGTGCCTATCGGGTGTATAATCTGCCCATTTAGACGTGTATTTTGACAGGAATCTAGATTGAGAGGTAATTTCTGACGAAAAAGGTAGAAATTCCAATGTTTAAAAAAACTAAGAATGAAAAATTATTTACATGCCTTAGTATTGCGTGTATTTTGTCGCTTTTTGATGAGGCCAACTGTAAATAATCTATCTAGATCCCCCTTGCTCACCTGAATAAGTAACTAGTTTTCAATTGAATAAATTTTACTCATGGCTGTTTCCCTGGCAGCCTTAACGAACAGGTAGCATGAATTTCCCCGCACGACTTCTCCTCTGGTGCTTAGCCATGTGGTTAGGCTTGGCTGGTGCTTTTGCACAGCCTACTGGTTTTTTAGATCAGGTATATGTATCTGGCTTTAGTACAGTCATTGGATTGACCTTCGACGACAATGGCCGAATGTACGTTTGGGAGCGCGATGGCCGCGTTTTCATTGTAGATGATGGCATCAAAGTAAGCGCGCCGATCATCGACCTCAGGGATGAGGTCGGCGGGTGGCGAGACTTCGGTCTGTTAAGTGTCGCGCTTGACCCCAACTTTTTGACCAACGGATACATCTACATGCTCTACACCGTAGATCACAACCACATCTACAACGGAGCTGCTGCCAAAGATGCCTTTGCACAGGCTTTTGGCCGCATTACAAGGTATACCATCAACAATCCTACCGCAGCATCAGATGTGGTGACACTCGATCCTGCTTCGCGTACGGTCCTTTTGGGTGAGACTCCTGGAACAGGATTTCCATGTACACACCAGTCGCACCACGTAGGAGGACTGGTTTTTGGGACAGACGGAACCCTAATGGCTACTTGTGGCGATGCCGCGAGCTACAGTACGACCGACGAAGGAGGTGTGATCAGTGGAGGGTGGGTCAATCAAGCCATCACAGATGGAATCCTACAGCCATACGAAAACATCGGGGCTTATCGCAGCCAGTTTGACTCTTCTCTCTGTGGGAAGATGGTGCGGATCGATCCTGCTACAGGAGACGGTATCTACAACAATCCCAACTATGATGCACTGAATCCGCGATCCCCTCAGTCTCGCACCTGGGCATTGGGACTTCGCAATCCTTGTCGTATGACCAAGCGTCCAGGCACGGGAAGTCCCAATATTGCCGATGCGAATCCTGGTGTATTTTATATCGGAGATGTGGGTTGGGGTAAGAAAGAAGAATTGAATATTTGCGATGGTCCCAATCAGAACTTTGGCTGGCCTCGCTACGAGGGGATGGGTCTTCAGGGGACCTACAACAACTTACAGTACGATCCAGGAACCAACGGAATTCCTCCTCACAAACGTCCTACGTTTGACTGGCGTGGAGGAAGCGCACGCGTGCTGAAAAATGGTACGGTGTATAATATGGGCGCAAGTGGAAACCCCGTTTCAGGGAATTCCTTCGTCGGAAACTGCTCTATGGGGGGCATCTGGTACACAGGAGACGACTTTCCTGCTTCTTATCAAAACACCTACTTCCATGCGGATTATGGAGCGGGATGGATTCAGAACTTCTCCTTTGATGCGAACAATGAGCCATTAGAGGTTCGTACCTTTATTCCCAATGGAGGTCCTGTCACTGGATTGGCGACCAGTCCGACTACGGGCGCTTTGTACTATGTAAATAGAGGTTCGGTCGTCCGTAAGATCACTTATACACCCGATAACTTACCTCCGACTGCGGTCGCTTTATCTGATATCAGCTATGGAGAAAGCCCTGTAACGGTCAACTTCCGTGGCAATCGTAGTTCAGATCCCGATGGAGATCCGATTACCTACACGTGGGACTTTGGCGACGGCTCACCTACGAGCAGCGATGTCAATACCGAACACACTTTCTCTTTCGGTAGTGGACAGAGAAAATTTACGGTGATGCTGACGGTGGAGGATGACAATGGCAGCATTGGGATAGATTCTGTGATCATTTCTCTCAATAATACGCCTCCCACGATTGCGTCCACCAGTATAGATGCCATTGACTTCTACTCAGGGGAAACGAACATTCCACTATCGGCTATTGCAAGTGATAGAGAAGACAATGCGGAGGATTTGATTTATGAGTGGCAGACCTTTCTTTTCCACGATAACCACAACCACCCTGAACCCAAGGTAGTGGATACGTTGACCTCGACGGTTCTGAGCCCTGTGGGTTGTGATGGGGTATTATATTTCTACCGCATCAACCTCAAAGTCACTGATTCAGGTGGTCTGAGTGCCAATTATGCCAAAGATATCTATCCTGAATGTGGAGGAAGTGGAGATTTGCCTACCGCGCGTTTTGTCTATAGTGTCATTTCTACCAATCCTACCAAAATTGATTTCAATGGGCTGAGTTCTTACGATCTAGATGGCCCTATTGTGAGTTACACTTGGGATTTTGGAGATGGAACAACAGGATCGGGTTCTCAAGTCAGTCATGTATTTTTTGAACCTAGTAGCTATACGGTTCGGCTGACGGTCATGGATACAGATGGAAATACAGATGATGTAGTCAGCATAATTCCTGTTTCTTGTGGGGTTTCCAGCACATTTACAGCTAAAGGCAGTATCGGATACGAAACATGGACAGGGATCAGTGGTACGAGTTTATCAGCCATTGATTTCGACAACACGCTCTCCAATACTGCTTCACGTCGGACTTCGTTCGAAGCGCCCACCAATGTTTCGGATAACTATGGGGTTCGCATGCGAGGATACATTCACGCGCCACAGACGGGGCCGTATAGATTTTGGATTGCGAGTGATGACAATGGCGAATTGTTTGTGGGTACCGATGACGATCCGACGAATATGGTGTCCATCGCGACGGTTCCAGGATGGACATCTTCTCGTCAGTGGGGCAAGTATGGTTCGCAGGTAGGGACAGTGAATTTGGTCGCAGGGCAGCGATACTATATTGAGGCGCGCATGAAAGAAGGTGGAGGAGGCGACAACCTCGCGGTTCGTTGGGAGTTGCCAGACGGGACGATAGAAGAGCCCATCGGAGCTAATCGTATTTCTCCCTGGAATGGTGGCCCCTATCCCAATATGTGGCGTGAGGAGTTTCGCAAACCCAATGGAATCACCCAGGACGATGGCAATACGACTTGGTCCATAGATGGAACGAATCTAAATGCTTCAGCTGTATTTGCAGTTGATGCAGAGGAATTTGCAACCTCCAATACAGTAGGCGAGGGGGTATGGGAATCTGAGTTGATTGACATCTCCACCGAGTCTTCTGTCCGTATCAGCGTCGATCTCAAGAGTGAGGGGACGCCAGATCCACAAGACTACATTCGCATCTATCACAAGTTGGATGGAGGTGCAGAGGTATTGGTGGCTGAGCGGAGAGACAACTTCAATGGAGACGTATGGGAGACCGTTGTCTCTGGCGACGTATCAGGCAGTGACTTGCAGGTGGTTGTTCGCTTCCTGCTCTCAGGCAACGATGAGACGTACTACATGGACAATGTGCAGGTCATCAGCAATGGAAGTATCGTATCTAGTGGGTTGAGTGATTGTGTATCTTGTTCCTCTACCCCTGCGGTTCACACGGCCTTGCGTGGGCAGTATGGTTCGTGTATCTCCGAGTTCAACAATGCTTGGTTGGAGATTCAGGATCAATATGAGGAGGCATTGGTGAGCATTCATGATGAAAATCAGGATCTAGGGCTCGTGACGGTGGAGACTTTTGACCATGGGAATGAGGTATTTGCTTATCAGGACTACTTCTTTACGATTCGTAGTTTCCAGGTAGAAACAGAAAAAACCTTTATCAATCCTGTTCGTGTTAAGTTGTATCTGCTTCCATCGGAGTTGAACACGCTCATGGCACAAGATCCTTCTGTGAATGGTTTAGCGGACATCCGCATTGTGAAGTACAGCAATGGGAAGTTGGGACAGGTAGGCATTGGAACAGAGACTGTGATTACCCCTATCAGTACCTCTTTGGGTACAGGACCTGGGGGCAGTCACGAGTTAGAATTTACCACGACGAGCTTCTCTACATTCTTCTTGCGTGGGTCGGCGGCTTCCTTCCCTGTGGAGTGGTTGTCATTTGATGTGGAGCAGGTAGGGGTAGATGGCATGTTGCGTTGGGAGGTCTCTCAGACGGGGCAGGAGAGTCACTTTGAGATCTTGCGTTCGCAGGATGGGCAGAACTTCCAGCAGATTGGGCGTATAGATGTTCCTGCGGGGCAGCAGGGCGAGTACAAGTATGACTTCGTAGATCGCAATGTCGTGAGTCAACAGTACACGCGTGCGCTTTATCAGTTGCGTCAGGTGGATCTCGATGGACAGGCCATTTTGAGTCCTGTGCGGATTTTGGAATGGGATGCTTCGGAGCAGATTCGCGCGAGCTTCTTCCCCAATCCCGCTAGGGACCAGGTCACGGTCAGGTATTACTTACCTGAGGAGACGGCGGCGAGTTTGCGGATTGTGAATCAGATTGGACAGGTAGTCTTCAGTCAGGAGTTGTCATCAGAGACGGGAGAGAATCGTTTGGACATTGATACACAGTCGTGGGCGAGGGGCTTCTATTCGGTGCACTTTCCTCTATTTCAAAACCAATACCTCCGAGATCCGACTCTCCTGATGCGTCAACTGCACCGAATAGAAGAAAGTGGAAAGGTAGGGGGTGTACCCTGCTTCGTAAACATTACGAATAGCATTGTTTGAACAGGTCGTGAGCCGCCTTTTGGGCGGCTTGCGCATGTTATGGGTTTTGCGATGATCCCTACGAATAATAGAAATATATCCTTTTATATATTTGATTTATCGGCTGGAAAATTTAGGCATGAGATTCTTCATATTATCCTCAGGTTAAGAAAAGTTTCATTTTATTTTGATGGTTCTTTGAGTGTAATCATTTGATAATGAGGAAATATGATGTGATGGTTGGTTAGTAGTGGGGAAAAAGCGAGAAAAATTCGACAAAAAGCATTGTCAAAATCAAAAACCGTTTTACCTTTGCGGCGGAGGCGTGGCAGAGTGGTCGAATGCACTGGTCTTGAAAACCAGCATACTTAACGGTATCGGGGGTTCGAATCCCTCCGCCTCCGCTAGCGGAGCGCAAAATGACCCAGACGTCCTGTACGAAATGTACAGGGCGTTTTTTTGTTTTGGGGTGCTCCTACCAAGGCATATACTTTTTCGTCACATAAGGAACTTATCTCATAATTTGCGAAATAGATTGATTCGCAAATCATAGAAAAATACATACATCAAGATCGATCATCCAATTTGTTCGTATATTTGGGTAAAGGAGAAAATCATATGGTCATACCTTCACATCCAATAGGTGGTAACCTCATTTTATCCAGTAAGGTACTTGGGAAGTTATCCCCCGAGGACTTTGCTACCTTTTGCCATGAACAGAAAGACCTGAGAATTGAGCGCAATGAAAATGGAGAAATTGAAATTATGGCCCCTGCTTACTCCCTCACAGGAAGAATCAACGCAGAAATCAATCGGCAGCTAGCCAATTGGAATGTGCAACATCGACTAGGCCTTGTCTTCGATTCTTCTGCTGGCTTCTACCTTGATGAAGAACGTATTACGATGCGTTCACCTGATGCCTCCTTTATCTTTCAAGAGAGATTTGATCGGTTATCCACAAAGGACAAGGAAGGATTTCTACCTCTCTGTCCCGACTTCATCATCGAGCTCAAATCGACAAGCGATTCTCTGATTCATCTTCAAGAAAAAATGGAACGGTACATCTCCTACAGTGCGAAACTAGGATGGCTAATAGATGTGTCCCATGAGATCATTTATATTTATGGCGAAGAAAATCACCACGATGTCTACAAAGGACTAGAAGGGACTCTATCTGCCTCTCCCTTGCTACCTAGTTTTGAGTTGGAGCTATCCCTTCTTCGTAATTGAATCTTCTCTCTACTTCATGAATTCCAGAATAAGAATCACTTACTTTTACTAATACGTGATTTTAAAGGCTGGAAGAGACAGATAGGCTGTTGCAAGCCTATTTCTTCTGAAAAATTCTCCAAAAACTTGATTCATCAAGGAATCAAAGGATTTATTCCAGATAGAATCTGGAGGAGGCAATGTGAGCTTGTAAACTAAACTAGAGCATCGAATACTTAATAAAGAGACAATTAAGGAAGTCTTTTCCTTGCAATATGTCAAAAAATAGGTAAATGAAAAGAGAATATGGATATAATTACCCAAAAAGAAGGAATAAAAATCTGGCTCCTTCTTGTCCATAATATCAGCTAAGTCACAAGCTTCAATCAAATCATCCAAAATAAGATGAAACATCTCTCTCCTCGTTTGCCATTCTCACACATTTACCTATTTTTATGTTTCACAGAAATTCTTCCCCTATCTTCAGTATGACCTATCAAGAACTATCCAACTTCATCTGGAACATCGCGGACGACGTGCTGCGTGGACTCTTCAAAAACCATGAATATGGAGATGTTATCCTTCCCTTCGTTGTCTTGCGTCGTCTGGACTGCGTGCTTGAGCCCAAGAAGCAGGAGGCCTATGATACGTATCAGGAGTACAAGGATAAGATCGACGATCCTACCCCCATCATTAGAAACGCCACAGGTACAAACTTCTACAATGTGTCTCGCTTTGACTTGAGTAGGCTTAAGCAGGATGCCAACAACATACGTCAGAATTTTGACAACTACCTCAATGGCTACTCCAAAAACGTGTTGGAGATCATCGAGAACTTCCAGCTCGATAAGCCCGTCCAGAAGCTCACCAAAAACAACCGCCTCTTCCTCCTCATTGACAAGTTTACCGAAGTGGACCTGCATCCCGACAAGGTAGACAATCGTCTCATGGGACAGCTCTATGAGGAACTACTACGGAAATTCTCCGAGATGAGCAACGAGACTAGCGGAGACCACTATACCCCTCGTGATGTCGTGCGGCTCTTGGTGGCGGTACTCTTCGAAGAGGATAGAGAGGATCTACAAGGACAGGGGAAGGTTCGCTCCATCTTCGATTGCTGTGCAGGGAGTGGAGGGATGCTCACCATCGGACAGGACTACGTGCATACAAACATCAACTCCGACATCAAGCTCCGCCTCCTGGGACAGGAGATCAACCCACAGACGTTCTCCATCTGCAAATCTGACTTCCTCATCACAGGCGAGGATCCAGATGCCATACGGCTGGGTAACTCCCTCTCGAACGATCACTTTCAGGGCGATCGCTTTGATTACATGGCGACCAATCCACCCTTTGGCGTCTCATGGAAGTCTGACAAAGATTTCGTGTTGAGCGAGGCAGGAAATCCCCATGGACGCTTCTTTGCAGGGACACCTCGAACCTCGGACGGGTCCCTGCTCTTTTTGCAGCACCTCATCTCTAAGATGGAGGATCACGGCTCACGCATTGGCATTGTCTTCAATGGCTCCCCACTCTTCACGGGTGATGCAGGCAGTGGAGAAAGTGAAATCCGTAAATGGATCATCGAAAACGACTGGCTAGAAGGGATCATCGCCTTGCCCGATCAGCTGTTTTTCAATACGGGCATCTCCACCTACATCTGGCTGGTCACCAACAAGAAAGCACCCTATCGCAAAGGCAAGGTTCAGCTCATCAATGCAGCGGACTTCTACAAACCTATGAAAAAGTCCCTCGGCTCCAAGCGTAAGGAAATCTCCGAGGAGCAGCGCCAGCAAATCGTAGAACTATACACGGCCTATGAGGAGGGACCAAACTGCAAGATCTATCCCAACACCTTCTTTGGTTATACCAAGGTCACCGTTGAGCAGCCCTTGTTGGATGAGGAAGACAAGGTCGTCATGACCCGCAAGGGCGACGCCAAGCCCGACAGCAAAAAACGCGACTATGAGCGCATCCCACTAGAGGAGGACATAGACGCCTACTACCAGCGGGAGGTCGCGCCTCACTTGCCCGATGCTTGGATGGAACGGAGCAAAGACAAAATCGGCTACGAGATCAACTTCACCAAGTACTTCTACGCGTACAAACCCCTTCGCCCCCTTCAGGACATCACCGCCGACCTCATGAAACTGGAAGAGGAAATGGAAGGAATGATGAAGGAGATTTTGGAGTAAGTTTGAAAATAGACACATCGTGTAATGAACGAAATAGAGACATTAAAGTCGTACTTGGATTCTTTGGGGAATGTTCCACCACTTCCCCAAAGAAATATTGGTTTCCTTGAGATCACTGGACGATCTTCTAAGGAAGTGACTATTAGCAAAGTCTATACTTACTTCCTCAATTTGGAAAATGAAAACCCTATTCGTCAGGCGTTGAGAAAGTCCTTAATGGGTTTAATCAAAAAAAAAGGGAGGAAAAAGATTTCACTTGAGAAGTTTCAGGCCAAGACTGAGGTATCTACTGCCCAACAGACAAGAATAGATATCCTAATTAAGGATAATGAAAATAAAACGGCGGTCATCATTGAGAATAAGATCAATCATTTCTTAAATAATGATCTCAAGACTTATTGGGAATACGTGTCTTATCCAGATACTCAGAAAGTAGGTGTATTGCTAACGCTTCTTCCGACAGAAATTCCTAACGATTTGCCACCGGAAATCCGTTCAGGATATATCAATATTACTCACTTGGAATGGATAAAGGAAGCTGAAGAGTTACTAGATAGAACGTCTCTTTCCCCTGCAATGAAGCTTTACTTTGACGATTTTTGCTACACTCTCAACCATTTAACACGCAGTTTTCAAATGAATGAAAAAGCAAAGTTCTATTTTGAAAATGTTGAAAAAGCCCATCCAATCAAAGAAGCTTATGATGAGGCCTACAAATATATCATCGATCAATTGAGGACATTAGCTCAAAAAATAGGCGAAGGATGGGAACTCCATGGAGAAGCTAGAACTAACAGAAGTATTCAAAATCCAAAAAAATATGGTAAGAATGCCTTTTACACCTTCATTATCTACCATACGATAAGATCAAATCCCAACATCACCATCTATCTGGATCTACAGGATCAAGGGCTTCAAATGGAACAGGAACTCCGTGATTTGTTGAGAGAGAATCCTACTTTTAAGAACCTTCATAATCCGGATATAAGAGCGAAATCATGGGTTCATTTTGTATTAATGACATACGACTTGAATATGTCTCTTTTTTCTGCTGAGACGGACAATAGTTTAGCTGATTTCCTTCATAAAAAGATCCAGCAGGATTTTGAACCAGTTATGAACATGATCTTGGAAAAATTGAACCCGTCTTAAATTAGAAGCAAATACTACAATCCCATAATCCTAAAAATCCTAATTAAGACAATTAGGATCCTAATACACAAAAAAATGAACCCCTACCCCGTATACAAAGATTCTGGCATCGAATGGATTGGTGAAATTCCTGAACATTGGGAAATGAGAAACCTTAAAAGGATAATTAGTGAGCCTCTAAAATATGGTGCTAACGAACCTGCTGAATCGATTGATAAAGATTTACCTAGATATATAAGGATTACAGACTTTGGGGAAAATGGAGAACTAAGAGATGAAACCTTTAAATCTCTATCAGAAGAAAAGGCTAAAGATTATTTACTTCGTGAAGGAGATCTTTTATTGGCAAGAAGTGGAGCGACTGTTGGAAAGTCATTCCTATTTAGGGGTTATAGAGGGAAAGCGTGTTTTGCAGGGTACTTAATAAAAGCTACATTCAATTTAGATCGAACAGATCCAAGATTCATCTACTATTTCACCAAGTCATTATATTATGAGAATTGGAAGAACAGTATTGCAATTCAAGCCACTATTCAAAATATAGGGGCAGATAAATATGCATATCTACCCTTTCCATATGTTGAGTCCCTCCCCGAACAACGCGCCATTGCCACCTACCTCGACCGCAAGACGCAGCAGATCGACAGCCTCATCCAGAAAGCCGAGCAGAAAATCGCCCTCCTCCAGGAGCAGCGGGCCGCCCTCATCAACCAGGCCGTCACCCGAGGACTCACCCACCTCCCTCCAGCTCAGGGCGGAACCCAGGGCCTTCCCCTCAAAGATTCTGGTGTGGAATGGATTGGGGAGATTCCTGAATATTGGGAGGTTACTCGATTAGATTTTATCTGCTCCATAAATGGGAGGGTTGGTTGGAAGGCATTGAAAGCAGATGAATATGTAGATGAAGGATATATATTTTTAGCGACTCCAAATATCAAGGGATCTGAAATTGATTTTATAAATGTCAATTTTATTACAAAAGATAGGTTCGAGGAGTCACCTGAAATTATGCTAGAAATTGGTGATGTATTGTTGGCCAAAGATGGTTCTACACTTGGAATAACAAATGTTGTAAGAAATCTTCCTTCTCCCTCAACGGTAAATAGTTCAATAGCTGTTCTTAAAATATTCGATAGAAAAAAGGTAAATTCAATCTTCCTCTATTATTTTCTGAGCAGTGATTTCAACCAGAATATTATTCAAAGGCTGAAAGGCGGAATGGGAGTACCCCATTTATATCAAGCCGATATCAAAAAATTTAAAATCCTACTACCTAATTTTCCTGAGCAACAAAAGATTGTATCATTTATAGAAGAAGAAACAAAAGAGTTAGATCGAATCATCTCCAAGGAACAATCACGCATCAACCTCCTCAAAGAATACCGCCAAACACTTATTTCCGAAGTCGTCACAGGCAAGGTCTGCATACTCGATGAAGTTCCTCAAGCTGCTACCTCATGAAAACCTACACAGAAACCAAATTGGAAGCCCATATGGAGAAACGCCTGAACGCCTCAGGCTTTCGCTCCCTGCACTTTGATACCTTCGATAGAGACCTATGCCTCATTCCCTCCGAAGTCCTTTCCTTCATCAAGGAGTCCCAGCCCAAGGCCTATCAAAAACTTAGCAAGTACTATGGCGCCGATACCGACCAGAAGCTCCTCACGCGCATCACAGAAGAAATCGGCTCAGGCCCTGCTTATGCCAAGCGCAAGAAAAAGAAGAAAGATCGTGGCCTCATAAACGTGCTAAGAAACGGCATCAAGGACAGAGGCGTCCACTTTGATCTTTGTTACTTCCAGCCCAAGTCAGGCCTCAATCCCGATCATGCCCAGCGATACCGGCAAAACCGCTTTGTGCTGGTTCGCCAGCTGCACTTCTCCCCCCAAAACCAACAGTCCATAGACGTTGTCCTCTTCCTCAATGGGCTTCCCCTTCTCACTGTCGAGCTAAAAAATCACTATACAAGCCAGACGGTCATCGATGCGCAGAAGCAATACCAGGACCGCGACCATAAGGAGAAGATCTTCCACTTCAAGCGTTGCCTCGTACACTTCGCTGTGGACAATGACCAGGTATTCATGACCACCCATCTCCGCAAGAAGATCAAATGGTTTCCCTACAACAAAGGCATTCAGAACCCCATCTATGATGATGGCCATCGGGTACACTATTTTTGGGATGAGATCTTGCAGCCTGAGAGTTTACTGGATATTATAGAGAACTTTGTCGTCATCGTAGAGGAGACTGATGTAGCGTATGATTCCGTGCAGGGCAAAGTCGTCGAAAAGAAGTTTGACGTACAGATTTTTCCTCGCTACCATCAGTTGGATGCTATCCGCGAAATCCGGAAGGAAGTTGTAGCAAAGGGCGTAGGTCGAAATTTCCTCATTCAGCACACGACAGGAGCAGGCAAAAGCTACGAGATCGGCTGGCTTTCTCACATCTTGGCGTCGCTCTATCCCGACATGGAGGCTACAGATCGGATCTTTGATTCTATCATCGTATTGACCGACCGTCGAGTCCTAGACAAGCAACTCCAAAATACCATCACCCGTCTCGAAAAAACCAAGGGAGTTACCAACTCTGTAGACAAGACCTCCAAACAGCTCAAAGAATACCTCGAGAAGGGTAAGGACATCATCATCACCACCATTCAGAAGTTTCCCGTCATCAGTAACGCCATCGCGGAACTTGGCGACCGCAAATTTGCCATCGTCATAGATGAGGTTCATTCCTCCCAGAGTGGCGACACAGCCAAGCATGTGAAGAAGGCACTGACCAAGGGACAGGAAATCGAGATAGAAGAGGAGTACGATGACCTCCCCAAGGAATTGATGGAAGACATCAAGGCACGAGGCAAGCAAAAAAACATCTCCTACTTTGGTTTCACAGGTACGCCTAAGGGGAAGACGTTGGAGCTATTTGGAGAAAAAGAGGGGAAAGGAAAAAATGCCACTTTCAGGCCTTTTCACAGCTACACCATGCGTCAGAGCATCTATGAGGGTTTCACCCTGGATGTGCTTGCCCACTACATGACCTACAAACGCTTTTTTACGCTTAGCAAAAAGTTAGAAGAAGATCCTGAAGTGGATAAAAAGAAGGCTGCGCGCCAGTTGATTAGCTATGTAGATATCCAGCCTGAGACCATTGCCCTCAAAGTGAGGACCATTTTGGATCACTTTCTCGCCAAGCCTGCCAAAGCCCTCAATGGGAGGGCACGTGCGATGGTCGTGACGCGCTCCCGCCTACACTGTGTCAAGTTCACCCTTGAAATGAAAAAGCAGATGAAGGAGCGCGGACTGAACTTCTCTTGTCTGTGTGGCTTCAGCGGCAAGGTCAAGGATGATGAGACAGGTAAAGAGTACACCGAGATCCAGCTCAACGGACTCGATAAGGGTGTAAGCATTCCCTATGCCCTCAAAGATCCCCAATATCGCTTCCTCATTGTCGCTAATAAGTTTCAGACGGGATTTGACGAGCCTTTGCTCTATGCCATGTATGTGGATAAGAAGCTCAGTGGCCTCCAGTGTGTGCAGACCCTTAGCCGTCTCAACCGCAGCAAGACGGGTAAGGACAAGGCGCTTGTACTCGACTTTGTCAATGAGTGGGATGACATCCAGCGCGCTTTCCAGCCTTACTATCAAACCACCTACCAAGATGGAGAGACCGATCCCAACCGCCTCTATGATCTACAGCGCGAGATCGAGGAATTCAACCTCTACACCGTTCATGAGTTGGAGGAGCTTGTTCGTATCTTCTACAACCCCAACATCCCTGATGAGAAGCTTATGCCCATCATTGAGCGATCTGTAGATCGATTCAAGAAAATTGAGGAGAAAGAAGATCAGGACACCTTTAAGGGCAACGTCCAATCCTATTTGCGCTTGTACAGTTACATCGCCCAGTTGGATAACTTTACCGATCCTGACTTGGAGAAGCTTTACATCTACCTCAAGTACCTCAACAAAAAGCTGCCTCGGGAGCAGCGCGAGAACTACGACGACCTACTCAACGCCGTGGACCTTACCTCATTTCGCGTTGCTAAAAAGTGGTCAGGAGACATTCCCTTAGAGTATGAGGATGGGGCTATCCAGCCCATGGAGGCGAGAGAGGGTGGGGGTATGCCAGAGCCTGATACAGGGCCATTATCGGAGATCATCAAAATCATCAACGAGCTATTCGGCGAGGAGAACGCTAAGGAATATGAGGACCATATCGAGAACGTCATGGATCGTGCTATGGACAGTACGGATATCAAGGCTCAGTTCCAAGCTGACAATACGGAAGCCAACCGCTACAAGAGTTTCCAGGAGGTCATGGACCAGATTTACCTTAGTTACGTCAATACGGACTTTGACTTCTACAAGAAAGTTACCACGGGCGAGTACAAAGACGTGATCATGAACTTTATGTATCAGGAGTTGAAGCGGAGGTTTGATCGGGGAGGGATTGGTTAGCAAAGAAAATTTGTTTCGAAGCTTCGATACATCTCCGCCCTGCACAATGGGAGGCCGTACGTTGCAGAATGTTTCACCATGAAGCACTTTAAAAAGAGAAATCGGATGTCAGAAGGAGAATAAACTACTGAACGTCAAAGGTTTTATTCTGTTTCCTGACTGTTAAGTATCTGTCAGTCTCCTTCAACAAATTATAACATGAAAAGCGCCATCCAAATACTCCAGGAATTTAAAGAAAAGGCACAGCAATACTACTTGGAGGATTATAAGTACAATCAAAATCTACCAGATGAGATTCTTTCAGAGATAGTCGAAGTCTACTATTATGACGAACTCCAGCTCCCCCTCACACCCGCTCCCCTTCACCCAATCCCGCAGCAATCCGCCCCATCTCCTCCCAGTCGGATCGAGAAAAGGAACGACTAGAAGTGACGACAGGAATATGAAATGCGTCCAAGCTTCCTTCTTGGAATCCAAATCTGTCTTTTTCGGCATAAAGCTTCGTGCCTTTGAGCAGCATCAAGGGAAAAGCCACGATGCGTTGACATCCATTGTCCCGCACAAAGTCGACCCTCTACATTCCCCTGACTTATAAAAATCTGTCATATCTCACGAGTATATCCACCCAACTCTAACCTATCCAGAAAATATTCGTTTGGACTAGTATGAGTGAAACAGCCCCCATAGTCGTATTTGATGGATATTGCAGTCTCTGCAATGGGACCGTGGATTTTATCTTACAATATGACACCCAAGAGGAGTTTCTTTTCTCAGCCAATCAGCACGAAGCTGGGAAAAAACTGCTTATTCAGCACGGCGTCGATCCCAAAGATGTGACGACAGTCTTCTTGATTGAGGAGGGCCAACTTTATCAGCGATCTACTGCTGCGCTGCGAATCGCCCGTCGCCTAGGATTTCCATTTGCGCTTGCTTGGGTATTTATGCTCGTGCCTGGCTTCATTCGAGATGCGGTGTACAAAGTCATTGCGAGAAATAGATACAACTGGTTTGGCAAGCGCGATACCTGTAGGCTTCCTACCCCTGCTGAGCGCGCAAGGTTCCTTATGTAAACCCCTTCCACAATAAGGATTATCACGAATGAGTGAGTAGGGAATTTTCTATGTAGAAATGTCGATTTATCGCGTCTAAACATAGAAAATGAATCCTATCTGAAATGATTTGTGATAATCGCTAATAAAAAACCTCCAATCTCTCCTGACTAAGCAGAAGGAATGGAGGTTACGCTTCATCATCAAATCTTGTCGTAGCATAGCACTACCTGGGTTATTTCATCTTGGAGCTTATCGCTTCATAAACGATTTGTGTATTTTTTCTCCTTGGCCATTCTTGACGACGATCCAGTACATGCCCTCGCTCCAGTCGCTTGTGTTGAGGTCCGTGATTTGAAATGCCTCTTGGATCGTGTGTTGGTACATCATGCGTCCGTTGCGGTCGATGATATGTACTTGACCCTGCTGCCCGTGGAAGATCTCTAGGTGTAACTGCTGGTCTTGGGCATTAGCTTGGAGTGCAAGTGAGCCTTCACCTGTAATCTGAATCTGCTCGATGGTAGAGTAGGTTTCCATGCCTGCTACATCCACCTGCATGATGCGGTAAAAGAAGTCCCCTGTCTCAAAGAAGCGATCGGTGTAGGTGTAGTTTGTCGTCGTCTCGCTATTCCCTGCCGCTCCGAGTGTCCCTACGCTTTCGTAGTAGATTCCGTCACGAGAACGCTGAACGATAAAGGTTTGGTTGTTGGTTTCACGTGTGGTGGCCCAGTTGAGTGTCACACCGCCGTTGATGGATGTCGCCTCGAAGTCAGCCCACTCTACGGGCAGAAATACCAGCGTGGGAATGAACTGGGGTGCAGTGTATGAGTTGGTCAGGCAAGGGCTAAAGTTGAGAGAGAACATGCGCTCAGAAGCCCTTGAAGTATTTTTCTTTTTTCCATTGTCTTTGATGGCTGCGCGATAGAAAAAGGTATTCTCATTTTCAAATTCCATGCTGACCATGTGCTGCGTGGCCGAGGTGCCGATACCTGGAACGTTTTTGGTGGACTGGCAGATGAACGCGTTGCCTGTACGTCCCGCCAGATTGGTGTCTTCTGTAAGGAGTGCGGTTGTATTTTCTACCGTAAATCCTTTGCCTCCCGCAAATGCGACCGACTCTCTCAATCGGTAACCATCCCCATCTACGTCTAGTGCTGTCGCAATCCAGTTGCCTACACTCATCGGAATGGTAGATCCTGAGATAACAAACTCGATGCGAAAGTCCATATGACCACGATTGCCGTCTTTGTGCTGGCGAGTGAGTTTGACTACAGGCTGAAAAGAATTTTCATGTCCCGTGGTGGTAAGGTCCAAGTCGACGAGTCTTGCGTCCTTTTTTGCGACGATGGAGACGATGGCGTCAGCTCCTGGGAAGACGTCTGTAAAACGATAGACAGAATAAAGCTCTCCCCAGTTTCCTCCTTCTAATGCATAGTCGGTAAAGGATAAGATACTGTTGGTGTTGCAGTTATTTTGTGCAAATGTAGCCTGTGCAGAGAGGCCGACAAAAAGAAGAAGTGTGATGATGATGTTAGAAAATCGCATGATGATGAAGCTTAGCGTGTGAAGTTTCGGGTTTACTTTAGAGGATGTGTGTGTTAGATATTTCCTTTGATTTGATTCAAAATTCGAAATATTATTCAAGATGGAGGAAGCTTCTTAGATTTTCGGTAAGGAAAGCACGATAAGTGGAGGGATTTTGTCGATGAAATGTTTCGATATTCGTTGTAATGAATGGGGGTCTGACTGTCTATTTTTGATCGGAAGCCTTTGGGTAAGGAAAAGGGAGTGGGGTAGGAATTTCCAGTAGCTTATGTAGATGAATAATATTCACGAATGCGGGTATATCGTATTTTTCCTGTAGAGACGTCGATTGATCGTGTCTGTACAGAAAAAATAAACCCTGCCAGCGATTCTGGCTGTGGTATGTAACAGCTTGGCGGTCTGGAGTTATCGGAAGACGGTGTAATCCGTCATCCTACTCAGATATGGTGAAGACATCCTCTCTCGATTCGACTTTTAGGTAGGCGAGTGGGAAGGTAATGACAAAGGTAGATCCCTGATCGACCTCACTTACAAGAGAGATTTTCCCACCCATCGCTTCTGTCTGCGTCTTGACAAGGTAGAGGCCGAGTCCCTTTCCATCCACGTGATCATGAAAACGCTTGTATAGGCTGAAGACATGACCTCCATATTTTTGTAGGTTAATGCCCAATCCATTATCCTCAATCGTGATCTCTACGGTGTCCCCCCAGACTCTCGTGATGAGGTGGATTTCGGGATTTCGATCAGGATGTCGGTACTTGATGGCATTGCTCAGCAAGTTGTAGAAAATACTCTGATAGTAAGCGGAGAGCCCCAGTAGCTCCAGATTAGGTGGGATATCTACAATGAGTGTCGAAATGGTACTTTGGATACTTTCTCCAAGTTCTTCAAGTACCTTCTGGATGATACAAGTGATGTCGACAGGGGCAAACTCTGCATCGGTCATGCCCTTGACGTCCAAAATCTGCTGTAAATCTCGGATGGAAGTATCCAGCCTGCCTACCACCTGATTCATCATCTTCATCAATTGCTGATTCACATGGTTGACTTCCTCCTCATATTCAAAATTTTCTGCCAATCCTACGATGTTGGCTACCGAACTCCTAAAGTTATGTGAAATGATGTAGCTAAACTCTGTGAGCTGCTGATTCTGGCGATTTAAATCTATGAGTTGTTGCTTGATGGTGTGCTCTTGCTGCTTCCTGTCTGTGATATCCATGATCATGAGCATGGTAAGGACCCGATCCCCCATCGCAATAGGGACATAGGAGACTTCGCAGTCAAAGATTTCCTTTTCCGAATTTTGAAAGCGCCATTCGTAGGTGTAGGGTATCTGAGCAGCTTTGTATCGTTGAATGATGCCTTTGTACTTTTCTTTGGATAACACACCATCTGGTTGATATTCTGGGCTCCAATCTAAGGTATGAGAAGCCAGTAGTTGGCGTTCGGAAGCTTTGAAGAGTGCTTCCATGCGTTTGTTGCACTGTACCCCTGTATGCTCTTTGTCAAAATCTAACAATAGCAGGCCCATCGGCGCCAAATCGAAGAGGTTTCGATACTTTTCCTCGCTCTCTGTTAGCGCTTTGGCATGTATCTTTTGGTCTGTAATGTCTCTAAAACTCCATACCCTACCGATGATTTCATCTTCTAGCCATTGGGGATATGAGTGGCGCTCTAACGTAGTCCCATTCGTGAAGGTAATCTCATCATAGGAGGGCTGGTCTACCTGAGTGACGATAGCCTGTAGTCTTGAGAAAAAAGCTTGGACATCGGGCACGCGGTGGGTAAACTCTTGCATGACGCGTTCTTCCAGACTCATCATATTTTCGCTAGGCTCATAATCCAGCATCTTGAGGAACTTCTGGTTGTATTTGAGCATCCCACCTTGTGTGTCTGTGACGACGATGCCTTCGGCAGTACTTTCCAGTGTGGCCTCAAGTTGAGAGAGGGATTGGGCCAGCTCGCGATCGCGATTTTTGAGGTCTGTGATATCAGAGATTGTCAGGAAGCTTTCTACAAATTCGCCTTGAAGGTCGAGCAAGGGAGCGATTCTAACCAGGACATGCCTATCATATCCCTCTTTATTTCTAAACGTGAGCTCATGATCTTTGGGAGGCGTTCCATGGAAGATTTGATTTTTTGTACATTCTCTTAGGTAATCAAAGTCTTTAGGATCAATGATGTTCTTCAGGGGTATCGAAATGAGTTCCTCTTTTGTATAACCAGAGATCTCAGACAATGCTTGATTGGTGCGCATGAACTGATCCTTCCGTATGACGGCCATACCTACGGGGGTATTCTCAAATATATTGCGGTATTTGTCTGCGCTCAAGGTGAGCTTTTTTTCAAATAATTCCTGCTCGGTGATATCCATAGCCATCGAAAAGGTGCCTATGGAGACATGCTCTGTATTCTCGATAGAGACTTCCAGCAATTTGAGCCACTTTGGAGTTCCCGACGGATGTGGTAATTGGATTTTGGTTTCACGTTTGTCCGCAGACGGGGTAGAATCTGACAGATCCTTCACCTTCAGATCTGCCAAAGCAGAAATATCCGACCACTTTTTCCCAATCAAGTCCTCTTTTTTTGTCCCTGTCCATGTTTCTACCGCTTGATTGACAAAGATCAACTTATCCTCTTCATTTCGAGCAAACAACAGGTGAGGGTTGGTATCGGAAATGTTTTGTAAGAACTGAATGGAGTCCTTGAGTCCTGAGGCATACCGATTGACGGACTTGCTGTAGGTTTCAAATACAAGGAGGATAATGATAGATCCTGTGATCCCACAGGCGAAGTCCAAAATCAGCACGATAATGTCATCCATCCCATACAAGTGGATGTAATGTACACGGACTGCGATGAGTCCAAGCATAGAAATGGTGACCAGAATTTTTTGGGTTTTTTGACTCGTCGATACATAAAGTGCCATGACGAGAAGAGACAATAGGCCCAAGGTCAGGAAGTACATCTCCCCAATCAAAGGGATACAGACAATACCCGCGATATTGAGGAAGAAATTGATGGTAATGGCTGCCAAATTATATTTCTCAGCTCGCTTGCAGAGGTAAAGAATGACAAGGAAGACAACCAGCCATCCTGAAAGTACGTTCAGTATCCAACGGTCAGTAAATAGTCCAATTACAAAGGTCAGGGAGAGATAAACGAGGGTGTTGAAACCCAATATATGTATGAGGAAATTCTTCCTTTTTTTCAGTTCAGACTGATGGGAATCAAGGAAAGAAGCCATAGCTTCGTGTATTTTAGTTCAAAGGCTTAGTGCAATAATCGCGAATTGGATTAATTGTAAATTACAGTCATGAAAATAATCATTTTGCTGAATGAACTAAGACCATAGATGAAAGGAATACAACAAGGAAGTATGTAAAGGCAATGACGCCTGAACATCCAAAGGAGAGGATAAGGGAAGGTCAAGGGGAGAATTATGGACGGGTTTGTGGAAAATATTACAATGGGTTGGCCGGATGAAGGCGGCGGGGCAAGATAAATTTTCTGTTAAATGAGTAGATAGATAAAATAGCGCTATGTAGCACACGCTTTGAGCATGGGACGAAACTCCACATGCTATATGACACTGCCCCTTCAGGACAATGAACCAGCTGTGAACCCCGAAAGGGTGGCATAATCTAGGCTAGTGGTTTCAACCCTGGACTAAAAGATCATTTTCTATCACCCTATTTCCTTTGTCCACCTACTTACGGTTATACTGGAAACTCAATGTAAACGTACTCCCTATATCTACTTCGCTCTCCAACTTGATGTTGCCTCCCATTGCCTCCGTTTGTGCTTTGACAAGGTATAAACCCAGTCCTTTGCCCTCTACATGATCATGGAATCGCTTGTACAAACTAAATATCTGGCCGCGGAATCGGTTCAGGTCTATTCCTAGCCCGTTGTCTTGGACAGTGAGCTGTAGGTTGGCTCCACTGAGGCCACCACTTATCCGAATATGGGGGGGGCGATCTGGATGGTGGTATTTGATGGCATTGCTCAAGAGGTTGTAGAAAATGCTGTGAAAGTAGGCTCTAATACCCTGAATCTTTGTATCTAGCGGGATTTGAATGTCGATTTTGGCTTGGGCCGATACTACTTGAGGAGACATTTCCTCTATAATTTGATACAGCAGTCCGGGTAAGTCTACACGCTCAAAGTCGTCCTGTTGGGTGCGCTGTACATCCAGGATTTTGTGGAGATCCTTGATAGACTGATCCAACCTGTTCGCCATCTGAGCGACCATGTGGATGATCTGGACATTAGAAGGATTCTCGCAGGATACCTCATCAAATGTTTCTGTCAATCCCTGAATATTGGCGACCGAACTTCTAAAATTGTGTGATATGATATAGCTGAATTCTGTAAGCTGATGGTTTTGCCTATTGAGATCAATGACTTGTTGTTGGATGGTGCGTTGCTGCAATTTTTGATCGGTAATGTCATGGACCATGATCATCGTGAGTACCTCCCCTCTAATACGGATCGGCACAAAGGTCACATCACAGTCTCTGATGATCCCATCCGCATCCAAAAACTGCCAATCGAAGTGCATGGGAGCGAAATTTTTCCTGTATCTTAGCATCAACTGGTGGAGCTTTTCCTTAGAATTACTCCCGTCGGGTTGATAATAGGGGCTGAATGTCAGCATATTGCCCGCGACAAGCTCCGCTTCTGTATACTTGAAGATCCGCTCCATCTGGCGGTTGCATTGGATGCCTACCTTTGTTTTTTCCGTATCCACTAAAATCAATCCGATAGGCGCTTGGTCAAAGAGGATTCGGTATTTTTCTTCGCTCTCCTGCAAGACACGTTCAAACGCTTGCTGCTCTGTGATGTCTCGAAAGCTCCATACCCTTCCGACAGTCTTGTTTCCGATTCGTTGTGGAAATGAGTAGCGTTCAATCACCGATCCATCGATGTAATGTAGGACATCTTTGGAGGGATCTTCGGGTTTGCTGACGATTTCTACGAGGCGTTTGACATATGCTTGAGGGTCTTTAGACCTGCTGGCAGGCCCTTTTTGGACGCGATCTGCCACAGATCCATTGATGAGTTCGGGTGTGAGCTGTAGCAATTCGAAGTATTTTTGGTTGTATCGAAGTAGATTGCCTGTGGTGTCTGTGACACAGATTCCTTCCTGTATATTGTCAAAAGTAATCTCCAACTGAGACAAAGAATTGGCCAAGGCAAGGTCGCGACTTTTAATCTCTGTGATGTCTGATACACTGACGAGGCTCTCGATGAAGTTTCCTTTCAAATCCACGACAGGTGCAATTCGGACCTGGGCATGTTTTTCTTGGCCTTCCTTATGATAGAAGACCAACTCACGATCGTACACCATCCCGTGTTGAAACCCTCTATCTTCGAAATATTCCTGGATCTCCTCGAGCGCATGCGATTCCACAATCTTCTCCAGTGGGGTGTCTATCAATTCTTGGGCACTGTACCCTGTCATCTTGGCAAGGGCTTGGTTCACACGCTGAAATTCTCCCTGTTTGTGAATGGCCAAACCTACAGGACTATTTTCGAAGATGTTTCTGTAGCGTTGCTCGCTTTTGGTCAGGTCCTCCTGGAAGTGGACCAACTGACTGATGTCTGTCGCGACCCCGAAAAGTCCTTGGACATCGCCATGTTCGTCTCGGATAGGTGTCTTGACCATATTGAGCCATCGTACACGACCATTTTGATCGGTGATTTTGGTCCTATTGATATACCGTGTGCTCCCATGTTGGAGTACATTGAGATCATCTTCTTGAAAAGGATCCTCCTCCCCCTGGAATGTTCCAATTTCTCGATCTTGTTTGCCAATAAACGCTTCTTTGGGTATGCCGAACCAATCCTCTCCTGCTTTATTGGCGAATAAAAAATTACGATCTTTGTCCTTGGCAAAAATGAAGTGTGGGTTGACGTCTGAGATATATTTCAAAAACTGGAAGGCTCGCTGGAGATCGTTTCGATAGCCTACAATGTCGGTATGGTAGTAGATAAGGGTCGAAAAAATAAGAGAGATACTGGAGAATATCAGGATAAGATCTTGGATCAAAGGACTGGTAAGCTCGGGCATTTCACAAGTAGCGACGATCCATCGGGCAGTAGAAATGGCGGCAATAGTAGAGGCTGCTGCGACTAGACGCATGGTGTTGGTCGTCGCGTTGTAGATGACGACAAGGAAAATCGCAATGATGCCCAAGTTGATGCTGGATAAGTCCCCAATAAAAAGCGGGGAAATTCCCATGATCAGAAAACCTGCTATGTTGATACATAGTACGATGGCATTGAGTCGCCGCCTATTGGTAAGGAAAAATAATAGGAGGGACAATAGCTCTGCCCCAATTCCTGTAAACATCGCGAGTGGGTCGAGGCTAAGACTTAGATGAATAGCCGTCGGAATATTGATGAAAAAAATGACAAGCAGCAACCGTCTCAGCAACCGTACTTTGCGATCTTTTTCATCGAGCGCGGAGAAATCGGGAAGGAATGAGGGCATGTTAATGAGATTTATCCGATGCTATCATAAATGCATAGGGTTAAATGGTAATGCCTAGTGGGTTGTTTGGTGTAGAACAATTGCAAACAGATTGGCAAATGAAATCAAAAGTTTACCAGCTAATATCTTGGTTTTCACGCCATTTTGTCCGTTGCTCTACACGAATATTATCCTTAATTAAATAAAATAAGAGTAAATAGACATTTAAGCAAACATCCACGGTCGCAATATTGTACTGAAAACCCAGAAAAAGTAAGTAAGTCTTACAGGGAAATAACACCTGTAAGACTTACTACGAAATAGTGAAAAAATAGGGCCTTTGATCTCTTGTGCCTCCTTATAGTACGGGAGATGAGGGCGTAGATGAAGGAGTAAACCACTGATATAGCATAGGTACGATGAGCAAGGTCAGTAGAGTAGAGGAGATCATACCCCCAATGATGGTCCAACCCAGTGGTGCCCAAAGGTTACTTCCTGTCAAAGTCAGAGGTAGGAGGCCTGAGATCGTCGTGATGGTCGTCAGTAGTATCGGTGTAAACCTGGTCTCAGCTGCTTTTCTCAACGCCTTACTTGCATCCATCCCCTGAGCAATGAGCTGATTGGTATAATCTACCAAGATAATGGAGGTATTGACTACAATGCCCACCAGACTGGTAAAACCGATGAAGGCAAAGAAGGAGAATGAGTATCCTGTGAGGAAAAGTGCCACAATCGATCCAGAGAATGCCAAGGGAATCGCCGAGAGGACGATGAAAGGCTGTCGGAAAGACCTAAATTGAAGGATCAAGACAGCAAATATCCCCAAAATGGCAATGATGAGCATTTGTCCCAAAGATCCAAAAGACTCTTGCTGGGTTTCATACTCTCCCGCGACATAGTAATCATACCCCTTGGGCCAATCCATCGCTTCGAGTTGCTCGATGATTTCCAAAGTCATGGAAGTCACATTGTAGCCATCTTTTACATCGGCTGTGAGGGTATTGGTGCGCTGCAAATTGTAATGGTCGATTTGGGCAGCGCCCGATTCAAATCCCATGGAGACAAGTTGTCCCAAAGGTACTTGGCTTCCTGTGACAGATTGCAAGGATACTTTGTCCAAGTCTGAAAGATAGGTTTGTGCATCAACTGCGAGCCTCGCCACCATCTTATATTCATCTCCACCTGTTGTATTCAGCACACCCAGCTCATTTCCTGCCACAGCCGTACGCACCGCCAAGTCAATGTCTACCAGCTGGATTCCCATCATCCCTGCTTTGTCGCGATTGATCTGAGCCTTGAGGTTGGTCAGTCCTAGGGACAAAGGATTATCTGTGTTGATGGTTCCCTCTGTATTTGCGATGAGCTGTGCCACCTGATCAGACAATGTCTTCACGACATCCAGATCATCTCCTCTTACCTTGATAGCAATCGGGGCTTCATATGGAGGGCCGTTTTTGAGTTCTCTCACGCTGATGCTCGCACCTGGATAGACATCAAATGATGCCCGCATCTGATCAATCAGCGCATAGAAAGAAACCTCTTCCCATTGTGTAAGCGAAACAAGGACCTGCGCGTGGTTCTTCTTAAAGTTTTTGGGAATGACATTATAGTAAATCTGAGGATTGCCATGACCGACATTACTTGCATAGTGCGCCACTTCACTCAAAGAGTCTAGCACACCTTCGACATAACGTGTTGCCTCGTCCGTATAATCCAAGCTACTTCCTCGTGGCGTATCGATGTCCACTACCAGAAGGGGTTTGTCAGCGGTCGGGAAAAAACTGACGCCTACGTAGGGAAACAATGCCAGACTCCCTCCTAGGGACAAAACGGCCAACAACAAAACGATGAGGGGACGTTTCAACGCAAAAGCAAGTGCAGGTCTATATCCGCGTTGAATGATCCGTTGGATGATGCGCTCTACGCTTGAGAGATTGGTTTGGTCTTTGAGTCGCATCAGACGACTGCCGAGAAGTGGTGTCAACACCAAGGCCAAAATCAGCGAAGCGACTAGGCTGAAGATTACAGTCAAAGGCAATGTCTTGATAAACTCTCCTGTGCCTCCTCCTAGCTGCGTGATCGGGAAGAAAGCCAGCACAGTCGTCGCTGTAGAACTGACAATAGCCCAGCCGACCTCTTGTGTTCCCTTTACCGCTGCTTGCACGGGAGACATGCCCTCTTTTAGGAAGCGGTTGATGTTTTCTACCACCACAATCCCATTATCCACTAGCAAGCCCAAAGCAATCACCAATCCTGCAATGGAGATCTGCTGAAGCCCGAAGCCTGATATGTCCAGCATGGCGATGGCAATCAATACAGAAGTGGGGATGACCGTCATGATGATGAGGGCGTTGCGTATGCCTAGGAAGATCAGGATGACAAGCCCCACCAATACAATTCCCTGGATGAGGTTGCCGAAGAATTCACTGACACGCGCCGCTACGGCAGGAGCCTGAACGAAGGCATATTCCACCTCCATGTTTTCGGGAAGTTCCGTCTCAAAATCTGCCACAACAGCCTGAAGCTCCTCTGTCAGTTGAAGGATGTTTACCCCCTTTTTTTGTGTGACAGATAGAAAAATCGCTCGGGTTCCATCGTATCTTCCCAGATAAGTCGCATCCTCATAAGCATAATATACATTTGCCACATCCTTGAGCTGGATGATTCCTTGACCTGTGGAGCCAATCACAGTAGATTTGAGCTCGTCTAGAGATTTGTAGCCTCCGCTCGTCTTGACTGTGAAGCTTCTACCTTTACTTTTGAGTTCTCCTCCGGGGATATTGGCATTGTTGGCCTGGAGGATACCCGTCAGTTGGTTGAGAGGAATGTTGAGACGCGCCATCTTTTCCATGTCGAGCGCTATGCGGATTTCCTCTTCTGGGTAGGCATCTATTTCGATGGTTCTGACTCCCTTGACGCGTTCTAGGCGAGACTCAAGCTGCTCGGCAGACTCGACAAGGTGGCGATAGGGAGCGGTAGGACTCGTGAAGGCAAGTTGTAGGATCTTCACATCTAAGGGTGACACGTTGCGGGTCTCTAGTGAGACAATGCCCTCTGGCAGGGAGCCTCGAACTTTATTGACTTGCGCTTGTACCTCATCGTATTGTTCATCTATATCCAGCCCAAACTCTCCTTCTACTCGGATGACGACGAGTCCTTCTTCTATGGTTGTGAGGATATTGTCTACATTTTCTACCTCATTCAGGACATCCTCTAATGGATCTGCTACCAATTCTTCCATATCTTGAGGACTAGTACCTGGATAGACAGCAGCTACTACGTAGGTAGGAAAATCAAGCGCAGGATCTTCTGAGCGAGGCATGTTGAGATAAGACAACGTACCCAAGCTCACAATCAAAAACATTAGCACCAGCACAAACTGGTAATTCTCTATGGCTAATTTAGGTAATCTCATGATAGGACGTGATTAGCGGTGTGAAAGGGATGAAGGATGGGAATCGGATATCTGAACCCAATCGCCAGGATTCAATAAACGGGCACCGTCCGTGACGATCCATCGATCGGGTGCCAGCTGGCTATCTTGAACCCAGAGGAAACTGTCGCCAATCACGACGTTTTGCAGTTCCATCAATTGCGCTTTCTGGTCATTGTCCAAGACAAATACAGAGGCATGATAAGGCGTGGCTTCGACTAGAGCATTCATGGGAACTTTGACCCAGCCCTCAGAGGATTTTGGCTTTAGGGTAACACTGCCCACAAAACCATTTTTCAAAACGGCTTCCTCCGAGTCGATGGCTACCTCTACTTCGAAAGTACCTGATCGTGGATCTGCTCCCGCCGCAATTTCTGTGATGACACCCTTAAATGTGCGGTTGGGATAGGCATCCAATACAATCTGCGCTTCATCTCCCAGCTTGATTTTGACGACGTCTTTGTCTATGAGTTGAATCCTAATGACCTGTGTTCCTTCAGCAGAAGCCAACATGTAGACAGGCGTACCAGGTCCAATGACTTCTCCTTCTTCGGCTAGTTTGCGCAGGATACGTCCACTGACAGGCGCATAGATGACGGCATATTGTTGATTGAAACGAGCAATATCCAGATTGGCGGCAGCCACTTCTTTGGCTGTGGTGAGGTCTTGCACCTGCTCAAGCGTAGCCACGGTATCTGCGAAAAGCTTCTCTACGCGCTGTAAGTCACGATTGGCTTTGTTCAGGCCAAGCTCTGCTTGTTTGACTTGTGCATTGATCTCGGCAGGATTGAGCCGAGCCAGGAGCTGTCCTTTGCGGATGTAGGTTCCTTCCTTTCCTGTCAACTGCTGGATGACACCGCCGATTTTGAAAGCCAGTTTGACTTCCTCCTTCGACGCTACAACACCGCTGGTTCGGATAGGCAAACTTTTGTTGGCAGGAATGACGGGTGCGAGGTTGACGGCTACTTTCGAAGGAACTTCTTGCACGACAGTGGAGGTCGCTTCTGAACTGCTACAAGCTTGTAGAACTAGGAGGATCAGGAGCCCACCTGCGATAGATAGAAAAGAGAAAATGGATCTATTTGAAAACATGGGTAAATGATTTTGTGACGCGTGTGAAAACGATGGATAAAATGAATGAAAGAGGGTAAAGAGATCTGTGGAGGTCAGCGGACGTTTCCAAGGAGAAAACAATTGATTGGAGGTACGCTTTTCCATCTTGCCTTTACTTTTCAGCTTGAAGATTGCCAGAAGCGAAGGCGAGTCGTGCTTGTTGCTCCAGATAAGCATACTGTGCGAGGTTCAGATTGAGTCGTGCCTGAGTCAGGTCTGTCCTAGCTTGCACGAGCTCTAGAAAGCTGCTTTGTTGCTGCGCATAGCGTTTTTGGACAAAGTCAAACGCTTCCGAGGCTGCCGCTTGCCCTTTTTGAGCCGTAGCGATTTGGGTCTTGCTTGCAGCGAGTTGATGATAAGCTTGTGTGACTTGAAGTTGAACCTGTTGCTGAAGCTCCGACTGTTGATTGAGGAGCCTAGCTTTGTCAAGTTCGACTTGTGCTTTTTGCGCTTTTGTCTGACTTCCTTGGAAGATGTTCCAGTTCAGAGACACGGCTCCCAAAAAGAATGCTTGTTCTTGCTCGAAGGTGTAACCAAACCCTTGAAATCCGACGTCCATGAGAATCCCTAGTTCAGGCAGAGCGGCATATTGATAGCGCGCGATCCCTTGATCCGTAGCCTGTATGGCTGCATCGAGTTGAGCAATCTCTGATCGGGTTTCAAGTGCTTGTGTTTGGAGTAGGGCTAGGGCAGGAGTGATCTCGGGAGCTGTCATTTCCAGGTCAGATTCAATGGAAGCATCTAGCGGGCGGTTGAGGAGGAAGTTGAAATAAGCTGCTGCTGTCTGCCGTAGCGCTTGTTGCTGGGCTTGGCTTGCCTCGATTTGACTTAGCTCAAATTCTGCTTGGGAGATGACTTGAGGTGTGGCTTTTTGGCTAGCTACCAGCTTTTTGTTGACGCGTAGGATCTCTTTTAGGAGCGCGTAAGCCTCGTCGTAGATTTTGATGGCCTCTGTGGTCTGGAGGTATTGGATGTATGCGACTTTGATTTCCTTGATGAGTTCTTGCTTATAAGCTTGACGGCTCGCTTTGGCTACCGCAATTTGATGTGTTTTGGCTTGGCGGTTGAAGTAAATATCTGAATTGAGTAAGGGCTGGGTGATACGAACCTTGGTTTCGTGAAAGTTATTGGGGAGAAACTGAATGTCTTCATTGGCGAGATCTGTGGGAAATGCCTCGGACTCGGTCAGCTGATTCAATGTCCCGTAGACGGGATTGAATAGGTCCCCAACTGGAAACTGTATGGTACGCCCCCCTGCTGCCAGTGTGTAGGATGCTTGAAAGTCTACTTGAGGAAAAAAGAGACCTCTGGCTTCCCGAAGGGCTTGGATGCTTTGTTCGACCGCAATATCCTGCCTTTTCATCGCTTGGTTATTGGCGAGTCCTTCATCTATGTACCGCTGAAGGGCAGGGGACTGTGCCTGTAGTGTCAGGAGAAAGCCTATGAGGCCTACGCTAAGAATACTCCTGAGAAAGATAGTCTGCATAGTGATATAGGATTTTTTGAATAAACTTGATTTATAGTTTGAACGTTGTTCAGTATGGTGTAAAAAAAAGAGCTAGTATATTGGACGAACATCAGTATGTGAACATTGTTCATTAGTGAAGAAAATAAAAATAAATTTTTTGGAGCCCACGCTTGACTTATCCCTTAGTACAGAAAGTTGAGACTAGGATCCCCCGTCCGTAGCATTTAATCTGATGGTTTTTGTTGATGGCGCATCATATTGATCATGGTAGCTAATGAATTATTGACGAGGTGTTCATGGGTTTCTGACGGAAACATTTTCATGTGTCTTCGATTGTGGAGCGTGACCATGCCGTGGACACTGGCAAATGCGAGAAACACAAGGTTCATATGATCATGGGCTTGAAAATAGCCTTCTTCTACACAGGCCTGCACGGTTTGTACCAGAATCTCAAACGTGCCCATGGCACAGGACCATTGATCCTCATCTTCTATTAACTCCATCGGAGCTTTCTCGATGAACATGAGGTCATAAGCATCAGGATTTTCCAATCCGAAGTTGATATAGGTGCGTCCGATTTGAAGCAGCCGATCTAAGGGATTGTCGATCTCGGTCAGCGGAAGCAGTTGCTGGTAGAGCTTCATGAAAAACTCCTCATGAAGCGCATAGAAAATCTCATCTTTATTCTTGAAGTAGAGATAAATCGTCCCCGTACTATACTCAATCTTTTCAGCGATCTTACGGATTTGAACCTTCTCAAATCCTTTTTCTTTGAATATCTCTACTGCGGCGTCCAGTATTTGCTGGCGCATCTCTTCTTTTTCCCGTGCTCTTCTTTCTGCTATTCCCATGTTCGTGCTCAATATACGATAGATCGCTGAACAATGTTCATTTTTATATAAATTTTTTGTGTCGCCATAAATATGTGTCTCAAGTAGATATATTTTGCTCAAAAAATTAGTAGGGTCCATCTGATTTTATTCATCCATACGAATAGTTACATATGGTAAAATTTGCACATATAGAAAGTTAAATATTACCTTTCATTTTTAGCAATTTTTTTTCGTGTGTAATGAAAAATACGTATCTAAATATTGTATGATTATTCAGAATAATGAAATAGTAGAGAAAAATCCTGACACATTAACTAAAATTCCTATAATACTTTTCATATATAAAATTTATTTGTTATCATGAAATATATATATGGGCGAATATTCTATGGAGATATGAATATATATAAAAAAATCAATCTGTTAGAGGACTCCCTTCAGAAGGGATTTTTAAAAGAGGAATTGGAAGGGGCTGTAAATGAAGCATCTAAGGATGAGGTTTTACGAAATGTGATGGAATATCTCATTGGGCCCTTAACATCTATCGTTGCTCTGAATCAGGCCATCATGTCTAATAGATATGGCAAAGCAAATTCAAATATCAAAGGAGCTTCTCGAATTGCTACTGAAAATGGGAGACATTTGGTCCATCTGGTAGAGGAGATGATTGAGTTGATATCGATGGGGATGACAAAGCTCGAACTGCGTCCTGATCCCATTCGGTTTTATCCATTTATCTGTGAATTACATCAAGAGGTATTATCCGATGCTATGAAAAGAGGAGTACATGTCGGACTCAACTTTCGCATGGATCGGAAGCTAGCAATCCATCTTGACGCAGAAAAATTCAGGATCATTTTTCTCAAACTGGTACAGAAAGCTATTTGCTGTTCTCGTGAAAATAGCCAAGTGATTATTTCCATTGAGCGGTCTAAAAAGCCTGAATTGATCGATCTTATTATCGAAGATTCTAGTAAAGGTCTAGACCAAGAAGAGCTACAACATATATTTGATGGTCAGTTTTCGGGAGAAGCAGATCGTAAGACCAGTCCGTACGGTATTGTTCCTGCCTTGGTAAAGAAATATGCGACACTGTTTGGTGCGGACTTATCTGTTTTCAGTAAAAAGGGAAGAGGAACTACGTTCGTTTTTTCTTTTCCACAAGCTCTTTCTTCTGAACTTTCTATAGTTGATCCCCAGAAAAAGCGTGGATCCCTACAAGCACAGCGTGAGCAATCCTCAGATCTTATTCATTATTCTCCCAGCCCCTCTACGCAGCCTCATGTTGCGAAGAAACATCGAAGCTTACTGATCAGCAATCAGGAATCCACCCTACAATTATTCAATGACTACCTGGAAGCTGACTACAATCTTTTATTTGCAAGAGACCGTGAAGAGGCCATAGAGTTGTTAACGAAATATCAAAGTAAGATTGACTTCATTGTCTGCGGAGGAGGCCTGCTTTTCCAAAATCATTTTGAATTGCTAAATACAGTCAAAGCGAATCCTCGATGGAAGCGGCTTCCAATTGTCGTAATCTCTGATGAGATCAAGGCATCAGTGAAGATTCGGTCTTTGGTCATGGGAGTAGATACCTATATGGTTGCACCTTTTCAGAAGGAAACATTTTTATGCCAAGTTCAGGATGTG
>JBCBFT010000050.1:0-44052 GCA_038527485.1 Bacteroidota bacterium | reverse complement strand
ATCTTGAGCTAGCATTTAGTTAAAGTTAACCAATTGCTCAAAACGATAATTCGGAATTTTACCTAAGTTTGGGCAGTATCGGAAATTATGTTAGAAACGAGTACTCAAAAGTACATTCTTAAGATAATAAATAATTGATTCACAGGCCAGTACATTTTATGAAAAATTCCCAATTATCGTTTTGAGCAATTGGTTAACTTTAACTAAATGCTAGCTCAAGATTAAATAATGATAGCAATCATTACGAATCAATTCAGATAGGATTCATTTTCTATGCAGAGACGCGATAAATCGACATCTCTATATAGAAAATTTCCTACCCACTCACACATCCTGTAAATCCTAAAATCCTGCTCCCTCCCCGCCTCCTCTACATTGCATCTAGACTTCAGTTACAAACTGAAGGGGGCCTGTTCTGTGCCTAGCAGGAAAGAAATCTTCCTGCACCCACCCAAAAATCCTGTAAATCCCAAAATCCTGCTCCCTCCCCGCCTCCTCTATATTGCATCTAGACTTCAGTTATAAACTGAAGGGGGCCTGGTCTGTGCCTAGCAGGAAAGAAATCTTCCTGCACCCACCCAAAAATCCTGTAAATCCTAAAATCCTGTTCTCTCCCCGCCGCCTCTATATTGCATCTGGAGTCTACATAGCTTCAGTTACAAACTGAAGGGGCCTGTTCTGTGCCTAGCAGGAAAGAAATCTTCCTACCCCCACCCATACATCCTGTAAATCCTAAAATCCTGTTCTCTCCATTCACCCCAACAAATAATCCTGTAAATCCCAAAATCCTGTTCTCTCCATTCCCCCTAACAAATAATCCTGCAAATCCCAAAATCCTGCTCCCTCCCTCACCCCAACAGTACAGAGCATACCCTCCACCTACCATCCCATCACCAAAGAACATCTATTTCTAGCGTGAAAATCGTATGCATGACCGTCCACATCATCTCATTTTTTGGCCTAGATTTTTGAGATGATTATCCTTGTGATGAGGCTATGCATGCGAGAAAACTAACATACGAATCTCCCTGCCACTAGCTCTACTGCAACTCTCCGTTAATGATGTGCAGATATTGAAGAGGACCCTACACGATGACCCAAAAGAAATATGACGACCATTAAACCTTTCCTAAACGATCATTTCTTACTAGAAAATAAGATGGCAGAGGTGCTTTACCACGATTATGCCAAAGAACTGCCCATCATCGATTACCACAACCATCTTCCCCCAGATGAAATCGCCCAAAATCGACAGTTTGAGACGATTACGCAGGTCTGGCTTGCAGGAGATCATTACAAATGGAGGGCCATGCGCACGCTGGGGATAGAGGAAGCCTACATTACAGGCTCAGCAAGCGACAAGGAAAAATTCCTCAAATGGGCAGAGACGATTCCCTACACGCTCCGCAATCCCCTGTTTCACTGGACACACCTGGAACTCAAACGATATTTTGGGATAGAGGAGCTGCTGACGCCTGACACGGCGGAGCGGATCTACGCGCAGTGTAATTCCCAACTCCAATCGGGCACACTCGGCGCAAGAGATCTGCTCACCCATACGAAGGTGGAGACCGTCTGCACCACGGACGATCCGCTGGACTCCCTCTCCCATCACCAAGTACATCAAGCAACAGGACAGGCGCCTCGATTGCTTCCTACCTTTCGCCCCGATAAGTTTCTCATGATAGATCAACCTGACTATCTGGATAGAATCTCTCAGCTCTCTGCACTCGTCGGGCAGGAGATCCACAGCTTCGAATCACTCGTACATGCGCTACAAGCAAGGATCGATTTCTTTCACAGCAAAGGTTGCCGACTTTCGGATCATGGCCTAGCCAGGATGTACCCGCCTACGGCCTCAAAGGATGTCCTAGAAGCAATCTTCCAAAAGTGCCTACGAAGGGAAAATCTCTCGAAAGCGGAAGTCGAAGCATTTGCGGGAGGACTGATGCACGCCTTGGGCAACATGTACGCCGCCAAAGGCTGGACGATGCAGCTTCACCTTGGTCCCCTCCGCAACAATAGCACACGGATGATGCAGAACTTGGGACCAGATACGGGTTTTGACAGCATTGGAGATTTTACGCAGGGAGAAGCGCTTGCCGCCTTTTTGGATGCGCTAGACAGGGAAGATCAACTCCCCCAAACGATCCTTTACAACCTCAACCCCCGAGACAATGAACTCATGGCGACCATGATCGGGAATTTTAATGACGGGAGCATCCGAGGGAAGATGCAGTGGGGCTCCGCTTGGTGGTTCCTCGACCAAAAAGACGGTATGGAAAAGCAACTCAACACCCTCTCGAATATGGGTTTATTGAGCTGCTTTGTGGGTATGCTGACCGATAGCAGGAGCTTCCTTTCTTTTCCCAGACATGAGTATTTTAGACGCATCCTATGCAATCTCATCGGACAGGATGTCCACAAGGGGGAGCTTCCCGAGGATGAGAAGTGGTTGGGCAAAATTGTTCAGGATATCTGCTATTTTAATGCGAAGGCTTATTTCGATTTCTGATCCCGAACTTAAAGATCGGGACATAACTCTTATTTAAAACCCAAACAGACTAGGCAGCCACATACTCAAGGCAGGCCAATACGTCACCAGCATCAGGGAGATTAACATAGCAACGAAAAGCCTGAGCAAGGGTTTGATTACCTTTTGAATGGTGGTACCTGCTACCCCCACGCCGACGAAGAGAATCGAGCCTACAGGTGGCGTACATAGGCCAATGCTCAAGTTCAAGACCATCATGATCCCAAAATGAATGGGAGAAATGCCTAGCTCAGTGACGACAGGCAGGAAGATCGGTGTGAAAATGAGGACTGCAGGGGTCATGTCCATGAAGATGCCAACAAAGAGCAGGATGAGGTTGATCAATAACAAAACCACAAGCTTGCTCGAACTCACCGAAAGCAAGAGATCCGTAATGGACTGAGGGATATTTTCATATGCCATAATCCAGGACATACTCATGGAGGCACCAATCAGCAGCATGACGATAGCCGTCGTTCCTACGGATTGGACGAAAATGGAAGGAAGGTCGGCCCATTTCAATTCTTTGTAGAAGTAGGAAAGCAAGAGGCAATACAATACTGCCACAGCTGATGCCTCGGTAGCGGTGAAGATACCCGCAACAATTCCACCAATGACCACAATGAGCAAAAGCAAGCCAGGTAAGGCACCCACGAAAGTTCGAAACACAGCTTTCAGTGTACTCCGTTCTCCTACAGGTAAGCCCTTGCGTTTGGCCCAAATGCTGGCTGCAATCATCAAGGCAAGTCCTGTGAGGATGCCTGGGATATAACCCGCCAGAAAGAGTGCAGCAATGGAGACCCCTCCACTGGCGAGGGAATAGACGATGAGGACATTGCTAGGAGGAATGATCAATCCCGTGGTCGAAGCGGTAATATTGACGGCCGCAGCAAACTCTCGGCTGTATCCTTCATCATCCATGGCCTTTGTCATGAAGCTCCCAATGGCGGAAGCAGCAGCAGCAGCCGAACCTGCAATGGCGCCAAAAAGCATGGCAGCGATGATGTTGACATGGGCCAAACCTCCAGGAAGTGAACCTACCAGCGTCCGCGCAAAGTCGACCAATCGCTTGGCGATCCCTCCCCTATTCATGATCTGTCCCGCAAGGATGAAGAAAGGAATCGCCAGCAGCGCAAAGCTATCGAGTCCTGTTGCCATGCGCTGCGCCACCGTCGTAAAGGCAGGGACAGTCGAGATACTGACTAACATGGTAAACAGGCTGCTGATCCCAATACTCCATGCAACGGGCACACCGATGATCAGCAGAACGACAAAGGAGAGGACAAGAATCAAGATTTCCATTGTAGTAGCTTCATTAGTCTATTTAGTGATTTTGATTGAATTTTCGAACATCTCCTTTTCCCAATCTAAATACTCAGGAAAGCCATGATCCCAAGTCCAAGATCTGTAAAAACGATTTCTTAAGAAGAGTTTGTCCTATCTTGAATATAAATTTCGAGCATAGTAACAGGTCACTTAGAGGGGCGTTGGACTCAGAATTTGGTGTTAGGGGCGGCTAAAGATGCGGGGCTAAAATTCTGAAGGGTTTTGCTTCTTTTGCCCCCAAAAGAAGTCCCGCTGAAAGCGACAGTCATACAAGTGATAATTTTTTATGTATGCATAGTATTCGTATTAAGCACTAAAGAGTTCGTTCAGCTTATAATAAATGATCAAAATCCCACTGAGCGGAATCACCCCGTAGAGCACACCCATCGGGAGTTGGAGGGCTGCGGAGGTCTGTTCTAAATGGAAAGTGATGTAGATCAATCGGATACCTCCCACGATCATGACTGCCAAGACAAATATGATGATGAGAACGGAGATGAGGGTTTGTGTATTTTTTTGTCCACGTGCACTCAGCGAAGGAGAGAGCAAATCAATGGCAAGGTGCATTTTTTGGCCAGATGCATAAGCTGCTCCCAAAAGGCCGATCCACACCAGTAAAAATCGGGCAAGTTCCTCAGACCAGCTAGCCTGACTCCCTAAGGCATAGCGCGTAAATACACCCCAGAGGACAACAAGGGTAATCAGGGCCATCAAAAAAGCCAGAAACCCGCCGAGTATTTGATCAATCCTTTTCTTCATTATCCTGGGCTTGAGATGTGGTCGGGTTTACCGCTTGAATGCGCCGGATCAACTCGTACAATTCGGGGCGGTCCTGATAGGATGTTAGCATGGCTTCGGTTTTTTGAAAAAATCCTTCTTTCTCTGGCCTGATGATCTCGACCCCTTCTGCCTGCACTTTTTCCAATGCCTCTTTCTCGGCCTCCTGCCACAACCTTCTCTGCTCGATTGTAGCTTCACCAGCCGCCTCCATCAACCATTTTTGCTCTTCCTGATTGAGATTTTGCCATGCGACTTTGCCAATCACCAAAATATCAGGAATCGCTGTATGCTCATTTAGAGAGTAGTATTTACAAATTTCGTAGTGCCGTGAGGTGTAAAAACTCGGGGGATTGTTTTCTGCTCCATCCACCACACCTTGTTGGAGTGCCGTATAAAGTTCACCCCAAGAGATTGGCGTAGGCGAACCGCCCAAGCTTCTGACAAGATTCATCGAGACGGGACTTTCCATGACACGAATTTTCAAGCCTTCTAAATCATCAGGAGAATGAATAGGACGCTCTTTTGTATAAAAGGAACGATAGCCTGCATCAAAATACGCCAGTCCCCTCAGCCAATATCGCTCACTGTCCTCCAGCAATTCCTGCCCAATCTGTCCATCCAAAACAGCATACGTATGCGCACGATCCCGAAACATATAGGGCAAGCCCAAGACCTGTATTTTGGGTGAAAAGTTCTCCATCACAGCAGCCGAAACCTTGGTCATAGCCAAACTGCCTATTTGCAACAGCTCCAGACATTGGCGCTCTCCTCCCAACTGAGAACTCGGATAGATTTCTAGTTGCAACTTTCCCTTGGACTTTTCAGCTAATTTCTTCGCCATAAAGATCATTCCCTGATGAACGGGATGGTCGATATTGAGTCCATGGGCGAGTTTCAAAGACTTAGTCTCCTGCAATTCCGAGCAGCTTCCCATCACCAGGAAGAGTCCGATGAGCGGAAGGAATACGAGCCTATATTTCTGCTTGAGATTTCGCATCATATCGTCTTGTAGCATTATGTTCATTCCCCCCAACTCAACGTCAAAGGCTGGTTCCAGAGCATCGCTTCCCTTTTCAAGTATTCCTGAAAGGCTTGTTCGTTATCAAATGACTTGCTAGAAGCCTCCCAACCCGCATAAAACCGATAGTGAACATCTTGTGAGGGGCCCAGTATTCCATAGGAATTGGGGATAGTCTGGCTGATGGAGTCTGTGTCTATATAAGATTGATAGCCTTGGGAAGGGACAATGACCGCCATCCCTAGAGAGTCCTTATTTTCACTCTGCAAACCGTAAGTGTAAAGGCAGTGATTGGAAGAAGATGCCATAAACTGCGCGGGTAGATTATGTAGATCCACCAAGCCTACTACTACGGAAGCTTCTGTGGCTAGGCTAATCGTCAATTCTCCTTCATAACTGTAACTCCCCGCTACGATGGTCACAATGTGGGTGATGTTGACGGATTGATTGCCTAGAGACACATGCTGGAAATTGAGTTGAAAGCGAGAACGAAGCGGGCCTTCAAACAGGATGCGGCAGTCAGACTCCTCACCTGTAAGCCTGATCAGCGAATCCTGATACCAAAAAGCCAGACTCCCCGCTCCCAGCGAACTCCCGACTTTGAGGATGTCCATTCCCCATTCTTGCAACTCATGATAGCTGGCATCTCCTTCTCGACCGACACGATCTAACACCATATCCGCAGTCGTTTTCCCAAAGATGTCCATTCCATTTCGGAGGTCGAGATAATTGCGAAAAGCCACCTTGTCATTCTCCCACCCTATTCCCTCAAACTGATACTTCGCTTGCGTCTCCTCGTTGTTGTATGTGTTGAGTCTTGGAGCAGATTTTTGGGAAATAATACCATTTGCCGTTTTTTCCCCCAGTTGTAAATGGGTTCTTACTTCAAATGATTCTGTGGCAGACTCAGGCTTAAAGGTGATGGTTTGGCTTTCTTGTGCTTTGAAATCGAGCAAAAAGAATAGCTCATCTGCTTTTCCATCCCCATTTGTGTCGTCATATTGATGCGGGAGTAGCTGACCATCAACAAAAGGTGCCCATGCATCCGCCTCACGTATCCCATGCTTGCGCATGTCCTCCATCTTGATCGCCACAGGCGTTTGCTCACTGTCTATCGTTGCCCCATAGGTCACGGTAAGCTTCAATTCTTGAGATTGGCAGCCGATGAGAACCAGCAGAAGCATCGAGAAAAAATAGAATAGGAGTTGTCTCATGACATCGAAATTGGAGGGTAAATCAGGAATCTTGGGGTCTGCCTATGGTCGCCAGTATGCCTCCATCTACATAGAGGATGTGTCCATTGACGAAGTCTGAGGCAGCGGAAGCCAGGAAAATAGCCGCTCCTTTGAGCTGGTCGGGCTCGCCCCACTGACCTGCGGGCGTACGCCCGATGATGAAATCGTGTAAGGGGTGGCCATTCTTTCTGATGGGTGCTGTTTGTTCGGTCGCAAAATACCCTGGCCCAATGCCATTGACCTGGATGTTTTCGCGTGCCCACTCTGTGGCCATATTTTGTGTGAGCATCTTCAGTCCGCCTTTGGCTGCGGCGTAGGCTCCTACGGTATCTCTGCCGAGTTCACTCATCATGGAGCAGATGTTGATCACTTTGCCGCCGCCGCGCTGGATCATACCAGGGACTACATATTTGGAGACGACAAAGGGGGCGATCAAATCCACTTCAATCACTGCGCGAAAATCTGCTGTATCCATTTCTACCAATGGCATTCGCTTGATGATCGCTGCATTGTTCACCAAAATATCAATGGGGCCGACCTCTGTCTCTATTTGTTGTAGGGAAGCGACGACCTGTGGCTCATCTGTGACATCAAACAAGTATCCCTTAGCTGCCAGCCCGGCTTCCTCATAGACCTGAAGGGCACGCTCCATTTTGCTGGGTGTGTGTCCATTGATCACCAATTGCGCCCCAGCCTCTCCTAAGCCTTTGGCCATGGCCATGCCGAGTCCGTGTGTTCCCCCTGTAACCAAGGCTACTTTTCCAGTTAAATCAAATAGGTTCATAGTATAAATGATGGAATTATCTCAACTCTTTTATGACTGCGTGGTCCATATCGCCATAGTCTAAGTTCTCTCCTGCCATGCCCCAAATGAAGGTATAGTTAGAGGTTCCTGACCCACAATGGATGGACCATGAGGGAGAAAGAATGGCTTGTTCGTTGTGCATCCACACATGACGCGTCTCATCTGGCTTCCCCATAAAGTGACATACGGCTTGATTTTCAGGAACCTCAAAGTACATATAGGCTTCCATCCGTCGATTGTGGACGTGGGCAGGCATGGTATTCCATACGCTTCCTGCTTTGAGTTCCGTCAGTCCCATTTGAAGCTGACAAGTTTGGACGATGCTATTGACGAGTAGCTTCTTGATGAGGCGATGGTTGGCGGTTTCCAAGCTTCCCATCTCTACGATTTCTGCTTCTGCTGTTGTAACCAATTTATTGGGATAGGTATGATGCGCAGGTGCAGAATTGATGTACAATTTGGCGGGACGATCCGCGGTCATAGATCGGAAAGTCACCTCCTTATTTTCGCGCCCTAGATATAAGCCTTCCTTGAATCCTAAAGGCATTTCTTTTCCGTCTACCGAAACGATGGCATCTCCTCCCACATTGATGATCCCCATTTCCCGACGTTCGAGAAAGTAGGTTGATTTTAGTTCGTCAAAAGTCTCTAAAGCAATCGCTTCTACCCCAGGCTGTGCGCCTCCCACGATGTAGCGATCATACATAGAGTAAGCAAGGAAGATGTCATTTTTGGGAAAAATAGCGGGAAGCAAAAATTCCTCACGGATTCTCTCTGTCCCATACTGGGAGAAATCACGAGGATGAGAGGCATAACGAAGCTCAATAATCATGCGGGTGTATATTGGAGAGGTTAAATCCTAAATCCTGGCCTACTTTTTCCCAAGATGAAAGGTCATCTAGAGGGTTGATTCAAAGTAGTGAATCAAATATATCTATTTTTTGCAAACGTTTGCAAAAAATATTTACTTTTGATCATCTCAAAGATTTCGTTGGACAAATGGAAGACTAAATTACTTGCAAATCCTCTGTTTCCCTTTGTATCATTGATATCGAATTGATAGCCTAGCACGAATTATGTCGAGGAAAGTGACCATCAAGGATATTGCGCGAGAATTGAATACCACCATCTCGACTGTATCCAGAGCATTGAATGACAGCCCTTTGATCAGTATCCAAACGAAAGCACTGGTCAAGAAAAAGGCGGCTGAAATGGGCTATCGACCCAATTCTATTGCTCGACAACTCAGAGATGGGAGAAGTCGCACCTTGGGTTTGTTGGTTCCTCGAATCAATCGTGCCTTTTTCGCCAATGTCATTCATGGAGTAGAATCGATTGCAAAGCAAGAGGGTTATCAGCTCCTTATTTGCCAGTCCAATGATTCAGTAGAGGAAGAGGAAGAAGCCATCAAGACATTGAGAGAACAAAAAGTGGCAGGTATCATCGTTTCTAGGGCTTCAGATGCCATTCATGATGACTTCTATCAAGAGATCTTGGATGATGGGATTCCTTTGGTCATGTTTGACCGAGTCGCTAGATCCCTGAATGTCAATCAAGTTATTAATGCAAATGAAAGTGGCAGCTATTTAGCCGTCAAACATCTAATTCAACAAGGCTACCAAAAAATCCTCCATTTTGGAGGCCCTCTTTCGATCAATGTGTATCAGGAGCGATACGCGGGCTATGTGAAAGCCTTAGCAGAAGCCCAGATTCCTTTGGATGAATCGCTGGTTTTCCGGACGGTGCTGACCCAAGAGGAGGGACAGAAATGCATGAAGCAGATTCTTGAAAGGGCGCTTTCCTTCGATGCGATTGCGGCTGCCAGTGATTTTTCTGCCTTGGGCGCTTATCTGGAACTGGAACAAGCAGGCTTCTTGATCCCTGATCAGGTCGGATTGGTCGGCTTCGCCAACGAGTCTTTCACAGAACTGATTGGCATGAGTTCAGTCGAGCAGTACAGTGTAGATATGGGCATGACCTCTGCCAAACTGCTGCTAGAAGAAATCGAAGGCAGGGAAAAAGGTGCCCCTCAGATGCATAGGCAAATGGTGATTGTGCCGAAGTTGGTGGTGCGTAAGTCGTCGCAGAAGGGAAATGAGAGGCGATAAATGGAATCGCATGATGTGCTAGTAGATACGCCATGAATGGACGTATCTACTAGGCATAGCGTTCTGTTTCACTTTTTCTTTCTGCCCATTTATTTGATTCGCTGTATCAACTCCATCGCCTTACGGACATTCTCACGCAGCATATCCCAATCCTGTGCTTGCATGATTTCCTTTGTAAACAGCTTAGAACCCATCCCCACGCAGGCTGCCCCTGCATCAAACCACCCTTTCAGGTTTTCCTCCGTCGGGGCTACCCCTCCTGTAGGCATGATATGGGTCCAAGGCATAGGCCCTTTGACGGCTTTGATGAAAGCAGGGCCTCCTACTTGTGAGGCAGGAAATATTTTCACAATCTCCGCTCCGAGCTCCTCGGCATAGCTTATCTCTGAAAGCGAACCGCATCCAGGGGACCACAAGACTTTTCGACGATTGCAGACTTTTGCCATTTCAGGATGGAGGATGGGAGACACGACAAAACTGGCCCCCAGCTGCATAAATAGGGAAGCGGTTCCTGCTTCGACCACAGACCCTACCCCCATCATCATGTCCGGGCAGGTCGCACGCGTAAATTTGACCAGTTCGCCAAAGACCTCATGTGCAAATGCGCCCCTATTGGTGAATTCAAATACGCGTACCCCCCCTTCATAACAGGCCTTCACAACAGCTTGGGCTATTTCTATGTCAGGATGATAAAAAACAGGGACCATCCCTGATTGAATCATGGTCTGGGCCACAGATAATCGACTAAATCTCATGATACTTTTTCCATCGTAAAATCATACAACATTTTTTATCAACGGCTTACCCGCCCACTGGCATCCCCGCTCATCAGTTTCGTTACCTCTTCCACTGTCACCAAATTAAAGTCACCAAAGACCGTATGCTTCAAGCAAGAAGCCGCCACTGCATAGTTGAGCGCTTGTTGGAGATCCTCTGGCCATGTAAGTAAGCCATAGATCAATCCTCCCATAAAGGAGTCTCCTCCTCCTACACGATCGACGATATGGGTGATCTGATACGTCGGTGCCATCAACAGTTGTACTCCATCCCAGAGCACACCCGACCATGTATTGTGAGAAGCGCTGATAGATCCTCGAAGTGTGATGATTACCTTTTGCGCTCTAGGAAAACGCGCCATCAGTTGCTTACCCACAGACTCATAGGCTGCAGGATTCATCGTGTCGCCCTGCGTGACATCCACTCCCTCTGGGTGAATACCAAATACCTTTTCGGCATCTTCTTCATTTCCCAAAATCACATCACAACCTTGGACCAATTCTTCCATAACCTCTCCCGCCGTTTTCCCATACTTCCAGAGCTTTTTGCGATAATTGAGATCTGTGGAAACAGGAATTCCTTTGGCATTGGCGATTTGTATGGCTTCGAGGCAAGCGTCGGCTGCCCCTTGAGATATCGCAGGGGTAATGCCCGTCCAGTGAAACCAGGAAGCTCCTTCAAAGACTTTCTCCCAATCAATCATGCCTGGCTGAATCTCCGATAAGGCAGAATGGGCACGATCATACACAACTTTACTGCCTCTAGAGACAGCTCCATGTTCTAGGAAGTAGATCCCGAGCCTTTCTCCTCCGAGCGCAATATGATCAGTCCCGACCCCATGCTTTCGCAGATGGGCTACGGCACAGCGCCCGATGTCATTGTCAGGAATGCGCGTCACAAACTGGGTGGACAAACCATAATTGGCCAAAGAAGCAGCTACATTCGATTCCCCTCCTCCATACAATGCATCCAATTGGTCTGCTTGAATGAATCGCTTTTTTCCTGGTGGTGACAAACGGAGCATGATTTCGCCAAAAGTGACTATGGTGTTCATAATGATGAGAAATTGGTAAAATAAGAGGGTATTTCTGTGCTAAAGCAGTAAATAGAGACAGCTATGAAAGCCCTATTCCATTTCAATTATGAATTTATTTCAAATAAATGCAAACGTTTGCATAAAAATATTTACATTCGCTATAACTTGTTTGACTTAGGATGGAATAACATGAGATTTGAGAACCATACAGTTGTGATCACAGGAGCTGGCGGAGCCATTGGATCTAGTCTGACACGAGCTTTCGTCGAAGAAGGAGCAAAGGTTGTCTTACTAGGTAGGACGCTGGAGAGCCTAGAAGAAGTAAGCAACGCATGCACAGAAGGCATGACCCTACCACTTTCATGTGATGTCCTCAATCCACAAGATCTTCAGCAGGTAGCGGATCAAATTCTCGACTGGACAGGAAGAATAGATGTCCTAGTCAATGCTGCAGGGGGCAATATGCCCGGCGCTACGATCCCCGATGATAAGAGCATTTTTGATCTACAGATACCTGACTTCCAACGTGTACTCAACCTCAATCTCAACGGAACCGTCCTCCCATCTTTGGTTTTTGGAAAAATCATGGTACAAGCGGGGCAGGGGGTCATCCTCAACATCTCCTCCATGGCAGCCGATAGGGTCTTGACACGCGTTGCAGGGTATTCTGCTTCTAAAGCCGCGATGGAAAATTTTACCCGATGGATGGCTGTCGAGCTGTCGACCAAGTTTGGTGAGCAGTTTCGCGTCAACGCCCTCGCCCCAGGCTTTTTCATCGGCAACCAAAATCGAAGGTTGCTGACCCAAGAAGATGGCTCATTTACAGAAAGGGGAGCAAGCATTATCCAACATACCCCTATGAAACGATTTGGACAGATAGCCGAACTCAACGAGGCTGCCTTATTTCTCTGTTCTAAAGGAGCTTCTTTTATCACGGGAACCGTCCTGCCTGTAGATGGAGGATTTAGCGCATTCAGTGGGGTTTAATCAAAGAATTACGATGCATACATTTGAACAAACATGGCGTTGGTATGGACCTCATGATACGGTCTCCTTAGCAGATGCTCGTATGGCAGGCGCGACAGGTATCGTGTCTGCCCTTCACCATATCCCAGCAGGAGAGATATGGACAGAAGGGGAGATCATGAAGCGCAAGCAGACAATAGAAGCTGAAGGTCTCCAGTGGTCTGTGGTAGAAAGTCTCCCTGTACATGAAGACATCAAAAGAAGAAACGGGCACTATCTCCAATGGATAGAGAATTATAAAGTCAGCCTCCAGAATCTTGGGAAATGCGGGATCGACACCGTCGCTTACAATTTCATGCCCTTGCTGGATTGGACAAGAACCGATTTGGCTGCTCCGATGAAAGACGGTTCCAAAGCACTAGGCTTCAATCGGATCAATTTTGCTGTTTTTGAGGTGTTCATGCTTAAGAGGCAGGGAGCAGAAAAGGGGTACACCAGTCAAGAGTTGCAAGCAGCCAAAGCCAGATTTTCGGCAATGGTAGATGTAGAAAAACAGCATCTCATCCAAAGCATTTGTGGGAGCCTTCCCCAGCCATCGGGAGGATATTCCCTTGCCTTTGTTCAAGGAGAGCTGGATGCTTATGAAGGACTCAATGACGCGGACCTCAGGAGCAACTTATCATCGTTTTTGCAAGCGGTCATTCCAGCAGCTGCTACAGCGCATATCAACATGGCTATTCATCCAGATGATCCCCCCTACCCTATCCTAGGACTTCCTAGAGTGGTCAGCACAGAAGCTGATGCACAGTCGATCCTCGCGATGGTCGATGATATCCATAATGGGCTTTGCTTTTGCACGGGCTCCTATGGCGTACGCCCTGACAACGACCTCCCTTCGATGATCGAACGATTGGGGCATCGCATTCATTTCATTCACCTACGCGCGACCAAAAGGGATACGGAAGGAAACTTTTTTGAAGCAGATCATCTTGCAGGGGACGTAGATATGTATGCCGTCATGCAGAAACTGATTGAAGAGCAAAAACACAGAATATCAACAGGTCGAAAAGACTATCGGATGCCGTTTAGACCTGACCACGGACACCAAATGCTGGATGACCTGAAAAAAGCCACCATTCCTGGCTACTCCGCTATTGGGCGACTCAGGGGACTGGCCGAGCTGAGAGGATTGGAGTATGGCATAAGGAAAAGTATGTGAGGATCACTCGCTCGCTAGACTATGTCACGAATCATGGAGATTTACACAGAGAACCCAAAAGCGTGTGCAAGTTTTCGTAGGCATTCCAGATAAACATTGAAAAAATCATATGTAATATAACTTACTCATAACCAAAACTTTGTACCTAAATGAAAGGGTACTGTCTCTCAAGTAAACTTTGAGGGCAAACGTTTTCTTCTTAGCTTTTTGTCTACCATGGGTAAAAGTGTAGGCCGTCATACCAGTATCTCATTCCTTTTGCTTCTTGCTCTGTGTATATCAAGCTTACATGGACAAGAATCGTTTACATTTGGACATATAGATAGCAAACAAGGCCTTTCTCAAAATTCTGTCTTTGCGGTCATCCAGGATGACGATGGGTTCATGTGGTTTGGCACCCGAAATGGATTGAATCGCTTTGATGGCCACAGATTCAGGGTTTTTGGACAAGAAGAAAGTGCTGAAATCACCCAAAATCTCTCGGGCGCAGACATCAGAACCCTTTACTATGATTCTCATATCCAAAAACTGTGGGTTTGCTCCTTAAACGGCATGCTCCAATATCGGCCCTCCACCGATGATTTTCGGTCTTTTCCTTTCTTACATGCTTCGAAGACCTCTCCTCAAAATGTATCCGTCAACTGCCTGCACAGGGACCCGTCGGGCACACTCTGGGCAGGAACAAGAAATGGCCTTTATCGATGGGACGAGCGGGAAGCGGCTTTCTTATTATGTCTGCCACCTAGAAATATTGATAAATTTGAAATTAAGGCCATTTACCCTGCAAAGGAGGGCTGGATATGGATTGGGACCAATAAGGGTTTGTTCAAATTTAAGTCCGATCCCAAAGGGTACATTCAATTCGCTGCTCCTCCTCAAGATCCTGCCCTTCAGCAAATGTTTGCATCTGATATCCGATTGATTTGTCAGGACGATCAGGGCTATATGTGGCTTGGGGTTCAGGAAAAGGGCATGTATGCATGGAAAGCAGGAGAAAAACCGACATTCTTCCAGCACGATCCTTCAGACCCTTTTTCACTCGATAATGATGACGTTCGAGCGATTGCCAAAGATCCTAGTGGACGTATTTGGATTGGGACATTTTCAGGTCTTAACATTTATGATCCCCTCAAAGGTGGATTCAAGCGGGTTCGACATCAGGAAAGTAATCCCAAGAGTCTAGGAAGCGGATCTGTTCGCTCTATCTTCTTTGACAAAAGAGGGAGTGCATGGATTGGCACTTACTATGGGGGGGTCAGCTATTGGAACCCAGAGGCCTATCGTTTTTCTTACAATCGTCCCAATGGATCCCCCAAAGGCATCAGTCATGGCGTCGTGAGTTCCTTCATGGAAGACAAAAAAGGAAATCTTTGGGTAGGCACAGAGGGGGGCGGACTGAATTATTGGGATCGAAGGGCAGGAACCTTTACCCACTACAAACACAAAACAGGACAGGCGACAGGTCTCAGTGGCAACAATGTCAAAATCATCTATGGGGGAGAAGATTCTCTATGGATTGGAACTTTTGCTTCTGGCCTGAACTTATTTCACATCAAAAGTGGGAAATGGGAATACTTTCGCAATCAAAGAGGGAGTATCCCAAGTCTCTCCCACAACAATGTATATGATCTGCTCAAAAAAGACGGCTACCTCTGGATTGCAACCTATGGAGGAGGCATCAGCAGGCTGAATCTACGCACGAAGCAATTTTCTGTCTCTCAACATCAATTTGATGATACCACCAGCCTTGCATCCAACTTGACACGCGTACTCATCCAAGACAAGAATCAAAATGTATGGGTGGGAAGTAACCGCGGCTTGGATCGCGTAGATATCCAGCCAGATGGCAGCTTATATTTTACGCACTTTCTCAAAGATCGGATGATCTGTTCTATGATTGAAGCTAGAGATGGGACGCTTTGGGTGGGTACCTATCAGGAAGGTGTATGGGTGTTGGATAAAAATCGGCAAAGGGTTCACCATTTTACCAAAGAAGAAGGGCTACCTGGACAGGCTGTATTCGGGCTACTCGAAGACAAAAAAGGCAGGATATGGGTAAGTACAGAAAAAGGGCTTGCCAAAATAGACCGAAGAGATTTGAGCATTGTAGATTATAATTACTCTGACGGAATTGAGAACCTAGAGTACAATTTTCACGCTTATTACAAAACCCAGTCAGGTGAAATGTTTTTTGGAGGTACTCAAGGATTTACCTCTTTCTTTCCCGATCAGATCCGAACCAATACCTTCGTTCCACCTGTGGTCTTTTCTGAATTTTCCTACCTCAATACACTCGTGAAGCCAGGAGATGAGACAGGTCTGCTTCAGCAATCCATCAACGAAACCCAACAACTTACTTTTTTGTATGGTCAGGCTGACTTTGCGATCAACTTCGCTGCTCTAGACTTTTTGAATCCACAGAATAACCAATATGCCGTTAAACTAGAAGGTCTAGACAAAGATTGGCGTTATTCAAAGGGAGAGACAGAAGCGAGTTATAACCTCCAAAATTGGGGAAACTATACCTTGAGACTCAAAGGGGGAAACAATGACGGGATATGGAACCAAAATGAGCGGACCATCCGAATCAAAGTTTTGCCTCCCCCCTGGCGAACGACGACGGCTTACATCATCTATGGGTCGGTTCTCATTCTACTTATTTCTTTTGGATTTTGGCTGATTCAGATGCGGCAAAATCTGCAATTCGAAAAGGTGATGAAAACCCAGCAAGAGGCACTCCATCAAGCCAAACTCAGATTTTATACCAATATCACCCATGAGTTAAGAACCCCTCTGACGTTGATTTTAGGTCCAATTGAGGAATTGCTGGAAGGCAATACTTCTATCCAAGACGCCCAAAAACTGGGGAGCATCCGACAAAATGCCCAACGACTGCTGAGACTCGTGAATCAACTCTTGAATTTTCGCAGCCTAGAACACGACCACAAACAATTGGAAGTGGCGGAAGGAAACATCGTAAAATTCCTCCGCGAGATCTCCCTCTCGTTCTACGATCAAGCGCGTCTTCACGACATCCAATTTACCTTTCATAGCCAGCGAGATGAAATCGCTCTGTGGTATGACAGGGACAAGCTAGAAAAGGTATTCTACAACGTCCTATCCAATGCCTTCAAGTTTACTCCGCGCGGGGGAAGCATCTCGATGGCCATCCTAGACATGCCACAAGAGGTACAAGTCAAGGTCTGTGACTCTGGTCCTGGAATTCCCGTAGGAACGCATCAATCCATTTTCGAACGATTTTACCATCAAAACCCTGTCAAAGAAGCGCAACAGGAGAGCTCTGGAATTGGTCTGGCCTTGAGTAAGCAACTGGTAGAGATGCATGGGGGGACAATCGACATCGCCAACCTTCCCAATTCAGGTGCCTGCTTTACGATTCATTTTTCCAAAGGTCATGATCACTTCAAACCAGAGGAACTTCTCAGCAGTTTTCGAGACAGTGAGAACATTGATGGGTATTTTTTAAAGACTGTTCAAGATAAAGCAAGCGAAAAAGTTGATCCGCTCACAGGGCTTAAGCAAGAAGGAGAGCAGATTTCGCTATTAATTGTGGAAGACAATGAAGATGTGCGTTCCTACATTAAAGAGGTATTTAAACCGCATTTCCAAATAGAGGAAGCATCCAATGGAAGAGAAGGGCTGAAGAAAGTGAAAACGTCCACACCTGATTTGATCATTAGCGACGTCATGATGCCCGAAATGGATGGAATTCAAATGTGTCACCAGCTCAAATCTCAGCTAGAGACCAGCCATCTCCCCATCATTCTATTGACGGCGAGGACAGGACAAATTTTTCGGGTACAAGGAATCGAAACTGGCGCAGATGCTTACATCACCAAGCCGTTTAGCCCTTATGAGCTGAAATTACAAGTGAAAAATCTACTCGAACTCCGAAATAGGATCAGACAAAGGTTCCAGTCTGTCTTGAAGTTAGAGCCTGGAGAGATCACCGTCACCTCCTCAGATCAAGCCTTTATCACTCAGGCCATAGAAGTGGTAGAGAAATACATGGAAGATCCCGATTTCTTGGTAGAAACCTTTGCTAGAGAACTCGCTGTGAGTCGCCCCCTGCTATTTACTAAGATGAAAGCCATTACCAATCAAACGCCCAATAATTTTGTCAAGGCCCTGAGAATGAAGCGAAGTGCTCAACTGTTGATTCAGGCTGATTGGGGGGTAGCCGAAATCGCTTATCAAGTAGGTTTCAGAGATGCGAGATATTTTAGTAAATGTTTTCACAAGGAATTTGGCATGACACCCAGTGAGTATCGCGCAAAAAACCAATCTCCAAGTACATGATTATCAATACTTTAGATTTTTACCCCCTCTGATATAGATTTTTTTTCACATTCATTTTCCTAGATTTATTCTATCACTCTTCGGCTTTAATGCTCGGGAAAATGAACCTACTACTACTTACACGTACAGACAGACTATCCTCTGTCAAAAGAATTTTTCTTGCCTTCTGCTTATGCCTCATGGCCATAAGTACCTTCGCCCAACAAGCTGTGTTGAAAGGAATCGTCCAAGATGGATATTCTGAATCCAACCTCTCTGGGGCACGCGTCACCATCGACTCTTTAAAGATTGGGACGATTACCTCTATTGATGGAGCCTTTGTCTTATCCAACATCCCACCAGGTAAGCACAAGCTGACCATCACCTACCTGACCTACAGCACACTGGACAGTGTATTGGTTTTGAGTAAAGGAGAAATCAAAGACATTCAAATTGCGATGACGCCCGAAGATATAAGGGGTGAGGCAGTATTGATTACAGCCCAAGCATTTGGCCAAACGCAGGCCATCAATCAGCAGTTGAATCTGGATGCGATCGCCAATGTGGTTTCGGCAGACAGAATTCAGGAGCTTCCAGATGTCAATGCAGCTGAAGCAATTGCCCGTCTGCCAGGAGTCGCCATCAACAGAAGCGGAGGAGAAGGGCAAAAGGTGGTCATCAGAGGGCTAGAACCTAAATTCGCCGCCATCACCATCAATGGCGTCAATCTGCCCTCCAACTCAGGAACCGACAGGTCGGTGGACCTTTCGTTGATCGCGCCAGAGCTGCTCGACGGGATTGAAGTCTTCAAGTCTCCCCTTCCCGACATGGATGCAGAGGCGGTCGGTGGCACGGTCAACCTCAAACTGCGAAAAGCACCCAAAGATTTTAAACTACTCGTCAAAGGGCTATGGGGCTATAATGACCTCAACGATGATTTCAGGGACAACAAAAGTGTCCTCCAGCTCAGCAATCGGGTCTTCAAAGATAAACTAGGCATCGTCTTTCAGGCAGGAAATGAGCGCTTCAATAGAGGAGGTGACATCCAAATCCAAAACTGGTTCCGAGGACCGACCAATGACTCGACAGGAATTACAGAGATTTTAGGCAACTCCCTTGTGCTGCAAGACAGACGCGAGATTCGCAGAAGATTCAATACCAGCCTCGGCCTTGATTATGATTGGGGACGTTCTCAGTTCTCATTTTTTGGGCTGTTTAGCAGAACGAGCAGGGATCGATTCCTCATGCAGGAGAGCTACAAGCCTGCGGATCAGGAAATAGATTTCATTGGTCAAGAAATTGAAAATTCGCTGGATTTATCTTTTCTCTCTTTGACAGGAAACCATGTCTTAGGCGCCTTCCAAATTGATTGGACCTTGGCTGACTCTAGATCCAGAGGAAGGACACCTTACAACTTCCAGATGCTTTTCAGGGACAATAACGATCCTTTTGTGGATGGCTTGAACAATGTCGGCAACCCAGGTACGTTTCTGGCAGCAGCTCAGCCCAATCTGCAAGAATCCATTTTGAGGAGTGCGGCCCTGACACAGTCGAGCGTCTCCGAAAACATGCGCACCGCTACACTCAACATTGAGCTTCCTTATAAGCTGTCCAAAAAGATTTTTGGCTCCCTGAAATTTGGAGGCAAGTACAAGTCCATCGAGAGAGATCGTCAGGTCGATGAGCTGAGAGAGGACTTTTATTACTTAGGGGCCAATGAAGCAAGAAGGGCGATCGAGGCTTATGATGGGGAGCTTCAATTTCTCCCTCAAAATAATCTACTCATCAATATCAACAGCTTTACAGCCGATCAGAATGAAGCGCAATTTCAAGATCTAGAAGGACAGGATATAGGGTTAAACGCTACACTAGACCCAGATAAAATGCGTGATTGGCACGACGCACAGCTTTCCCTCCTCAATGTCAACCGCGAAGCCTTGGTAGACAATTACCAGGTAAGCGAAACGGTATCTGCTGCCTACATGATGCTAAAGTTTAAGGTGGGAGAAAAACTGACAATCATTCCTGGTTTCCGTTACGAATACTCTGATAATTCCTACACAGGGGGTTATTCGACGATCAATGGACGATATGGGGTGAACGGGGTATTCTTCGATACGACCACTTTTCAGCAGTATGGAGAGTTTTTGCCACACCTTCATATCAAATATAAACCTCTGGAATGGTTAGACTTCCGTGCCTCCTACGCGCAGACCATGGCTAGGCCTGACTTCCTGTTTGTCACCCCAAGATTTCAGATTGACGACAATCAGACAGTGATTCGATCAGGGAATCCCGACCTTCAATATGCGGTTTCTACCAATTATGACTTTGCCGTTTCAGCATATAAGGGAGGATACGGACTTATTTCTGTTGGCGTATTCTCAAAAGATGTCGAGAATATCTTCTATCCTTGGCAGACCAACCTAGCCACAGATTCCCTAGCGACAGCTTTTGGTTTCCCAGACAACCAAGGATACAGCCTGGAGTCTTATCTCAATTCTCAAACCTCTCGTGTATATGGATACGAAATCGACTTCCAGACTACGCTTAGTTTCCTCCCGAGGGCATTGTCGGGATTGGTCCTCAATATCAACTATGCGCGCCTCTATTCAGCGACACAGGTCTTTTTCTTGACCAGCGAAAGGCGTCTGATTATCAGAACCCCCCCAATTTTCGAAGATATCTTCACCAATTCGGAGCGAGAGGTACCTATGCGCAGCCAAGCACCTCATGTACTGAGAACTTCCCTGGGATATGATTACAAAAAATTCTCTGTTCGGATCTCAGCTGCCTATCAGGGAACCAAAGTGCGAAATTACAGCGTCAACAAGGATTTTGACACCTTTGACTCGGATTTCTGGCGGGTAGATGCCTCGATGAAACAAAGAATTGGAGATCATTGGAGTGTTTTCCTAAATCTTAATAACCTCAGCAACCAAAGAGATATATCGTTCACCCGTACACCTTCATTTGTCAATAGGGTCGAAACCTATGGCATCACAGGGACTATGGGGGTTCAGTACAAACTGTAAGAATTTTACTACTCAACCAAAACCTAATAATTATGAAGAAGATTATTTACACCTTCTCCGTACTCGCTATATGCCTAAGCTTGGGTACCTCCCTTTGGGGACAGCGGATCGTGGATATTGCCGCAAGTAGCAATCCCGCAGAGCCGACGGATATTTTCCCAGTGATCATGGGAGATACGATGATGAACGGAGACCGCGTCGACAACAACACGATCTACAGACTCGAAAATGGACAGACTTATGTCACTTCGGGTAGAATTGTTAATACGAAAGATTGGCCGCTGCATATTGAAGCAACTGATCTCAACGCGACTGACAATAAGGCGATCATCACCCGCGAGCCCAACACGTCTGGAGACTTCCAGGACATTGGCCGTCCCGAAGGTGATGTCACATTCCAAAATATCTGGTTGATCTCTGGTGAAAAAGGGCCACTAGAACAACACGATTGGGGCAAGTTCCGTCTTTCGGGCGCAGGTAGTCGAATCGTCGTCAAAGATTGTATCATTGAAAAGGATCGCGGAGGATTTTTACAGGTTCGCGCCGACAGTCTCAAGATATTTGTAGAGAATACGATCTTCCGCAATGGAGGCAACCGTCGCATCATACAGGGAAATGGACGTGCGGTTGATGCGCGTAACTTTGTCCTGGACTCATTGGTCATGTCAAATTGTGTAGTACACAACCTACAGGATCGCTTTTTCCGTAGCCAGGGAGGAGTGACGCCTCACAATTACATCAAGATCGACCATTGTACGGCTTTCAATGTAGCCGGTCGCCACGGATTCATCCAGTTGGGACGTGCCAATACAGTAGAGATCACCAATAACCTGTTTTCTAATCCCATCATGCTAGGGAGTAGCCACCCTGCCTACACAGATGAGCAAACCCAGCCTGATAATACGCTTCACAAGGTCATCACGATTGATACACTGTATGCTACGACCAACTTGACCATCTCCAATAATAATATATTCTGGACAAAAGATGTGACAGATTACTGGGCGACGGTAGATTCTGTCAATGCACCCAATGTTCTCTCTGACCTCGTCAAGCAAAGCTTAGGAGCAGATACCGCCAATGCGTTTTTCTCTGAAGTCTTCGACTTGGACGACGTACCCGTGACTATCCTAGAGTATGTTCAAGATCTCTATGCAGATCCTACAGCTGACGATATGTTTGATTTCATCGTTGAAGATAGCATCGTAGCAGGTACTTCCTTTGATTCTGGCAACCTCTTCGAATTTGACAACTTCTCTCCTTGCTATGGATCAAGTACACAGTCGGCTACAGCTTCTACTACAGGAGGACCCGTAGGTGCCATTTCATTCTGCTCAAGTTTGACCAGTGTTTCGAATTTTCCTGAAATCGTGCAGAACTTTCGCATCATCCCGAACCCTGTCAATGGCAAGGCACGCTTCGATCTGCAAATCGTAAAAGGAGGAGATGTGAGATTGGAAATCTTTGACCTGAACGGAAGAATGGTGGATGTTGTTTCTGAAAAATACATGACAGAGGGCCGTCACGACATTCGCTGGAGTGTCCCCGCACAGCTTCAAACAGGCCTTTACATGGCCAAACTATCTGCTGACAATGGCGTCCAAACCCTAAAGTTTGTGGTAAACTAATGAATTGAGGTAAGACGTGGAGCTTTTCTGGCCAGATAGATGTCAGAGGGCTCCGCTCTTTTTCCTTCCTATACAATCTCTGCAATCCCTTTACGAGCCTTGGCGAATTTCTTTAATGCAAAGGAGATGAACATACATACACGCTATATCTTTCTATTCTTCCTCTTGGGATTATTTTCCTGCAAATCTACTCCATCGGAAAACAAGCTTTTTACTACAGGGGACTTCAATCACCAATTAGAAACCCAAGTAGCAAAAGCCATGGACTACATTTCCCACCTAGAAGTGGACTCGATGGCGATTCCTAGGTCTGTCAAAAGGGACGGAAGTCTCCACGGTACCAATTCCAGGTCTTGGACAAGCGGATTTTATCCAGGTGAGCTTTGGATGCTATACGAGTACAGCGGAGAGGAAGCCCTGCGAGAATCGGCCTTGCGCTGGACACAATTTGTCGAAAAAGAGAAGTATGACACCCATACACATGATTTGGGTTTTAAGGTATTTTGCAGCTTCGGACAAGCCTATCGCATTACCCAGGAGGAAAAATTCAAGGATGTCATTCTACACGCCTCCACCACCCTTATCAGACGATACAACCCTACAGTAGGAGCCATTCGATCATGGGACTTCAATCAAGAAATATGGCAGTTTCCTGTGATCATTGACAACATGATGAACCTCGAAATGCTCTTTGAAGCTACCCGCCTCAGTGGAGATTCTATGTATTATGACATTGCCTATCAACACGCACTTACCACACTTGAAAACCACATCAGAAAAAATTATAGCACCTACCATGTCATTGACTTTGATACCCTGACAGGAAAGGTACGCAACAGACATACTCACCAAGGACAAGGACACGAATCCACATGGGCCAGAGGACAAGCATGGAATCTGTATGGCTTTGCGATGGTGTACCGCGAGACGGGAGATACAAGATTCCTTTCCCAGGCAAAGGGAGTAGCAGATTTCATTTACAATCATCCCAATATGGAAAGCCATGGAGTCCCTTACTGGGACTTTGATGCGGATAAAATACCTAACGAGCCTTTAGATGCCTCCGCAGCGGCAGTTGCAGCAAGTGGACTGCTGATTCTATGCGAACTAGATACAGGTCTTCACTCCTTGATGCTTCCATGGATAGACAAAACCCTAGCTACTTTGGGTGAAAAAGAGTTTGCTACAGAAGTTCCCCCCTTCCTTCTAGATCACAGCGTAGGCAGTATCCCTGGCGACTTTGAGGTGGATGTTCCACTCATCTACGCAGACTATTACTACATCGAAGCCTTGATGAGGAGAATAGATTTGGGAAATGGTGACCGCAACGAAACCTCAAAAAATAAACTCGTTCTCAAAGCTCAATAAGTACTTGTATTCTCCTAAATACTCAATGCCTACCCTCATGCATACAATCAATAGATGGGTTCTATTTTTACTCGTCATTCTTCCGATAAGTTCACAAGGGCAAGATCGCCTGTTGACCAACTGGGAGTATGCACAGAGAGAATTTGGTGGTATGTGGGACGTATGGCGCAGCATCTCCTACGAAGGAGATGTCTGGTCCGACGTCAAAGTCCCCCACTGTTTCAATGGTTATGATGCTGTAGATCCAGATGTAAAATATTACCAGGGAGAGGGTTGGTATAGGACGGCAGTAAAGATCAATAATCCCTATCCAGGTGGGCGGACGTTGATGCATTTTGAAGGAGTCGGACAAAAAGCATCACTTTATCTGTATCAGGATCTCGTGGGCAAGCACTCGGGAGGATACGATGAATTTCAGTTTGATATCACAGATTTCATTCGGCGATACCAAAGCGAAATACATCCTTGGGCAGAAGGCCAATATGGTGACAAAATCCCACTCGCTGTTTGTGCCGATAATACAAGAGACCTCGATAATGTCCCTTCGGACTTGAGCGACTTTAACCTGTATGGAGGTGTATATCGAAAGGTACATCTGAAGTATGTCCCTGCCATCTCGCTGGATCAAGTACATATTGCTTCTCAACTGGATACAAAAGAAGATCATGCTATCCTGACGATCACTCCTTTTGTCTACAACCCTGAGAGGTCCACTCAAGATCTCAACCTTAGCGTGACCATCAAGGATATCCAGGGCAAAGAGATCACCCAAAAAGAGATGGTAGGAAAAATGGGGACAGCCCCTGAGATTTCGATTATACTCCCTAATCCCATCCTTTGGTCTCCTTCCTCTCCGACCTTATACACATGTGAAATCACCCTTAATACTACTTTTGGAGAGCATCATATCAGCAGAAGGTTTGGGATACGAAGTTTTGAATTCATACAAAAGGGACCCTTTCACCTCAATGGAAAAAGACTTCTGCTAAGAGGGACACACCGCCACGAAGACCATACAGAGACAGCCGCAGTCATGGATGATGCCCTTCTGCTACAAGAATTTCTGCTCATGAAAGAAATGGGCGTCAATTTTATCCGACTGGGACACTACCAGCAATCCTCCAGAGTACTCGAACTCTGTGACTCTTTGGGCATAGTCGTCTGGGAGGAGGTTCCATGGTGTAGAGCAGGGGCCGACTCAGAAGGACAGAAAATAGCGATTCAATCCGCACTCAAAAATCTCGTCTACCAGCACTTCAATCATCCCTCCATCATCATCTGGGGGCTGGGCAATGAACACGACTGGAAAGGAGAAAGGGAAAGGCTCGACACTGTCAGGATCAGAGACTATATGAAAGAGATGCATCATCTCGCGCATGTCCTAGACGCAAGTCGAAAAACCGCCATCAGGAGATGCAATTTTGCCAAAGACATCATCGATGTGTACTCGCCCTCCATCTGGGCGGGATGGTACAGAGGGACTTTTCCTGAATACCGAGAAGTGAGTCGAAAAGAAATGGAAGAAGTAGATCACTTTCTCCACGTAGAATGGGGGGCCTCGCATTTTACCTATCGCCACTCAGAAGATCCCGACAAGGGCATCGAAGAGATTGGCAAAATGGGCTCTGCCGATGAGCGGGAAGGGGATTTCCTGTTGACAGGAGGTGATCCCAGGGTATCCAAAAATGGCGATTGGTCTACGACCTATGCCTGCAACTTGATCGATTGGCATCTGAAGGAACAAGAAAATATGCCTTGGCTGACAGGAACCGCCTATTGGCCATTCAAAGATTTTTCCACGCCCCTCCGACCAGAAAATCCCATTCCCTACGTCAATCAGAAAGGCGTGCTGGAAAGAGATTTTACCAAGAAGGAGAGCTATTACGTCTTTCAATCCTATTGGACGGATAAGCCGATGATCCATATTTACGGAAGTTCATGGGATATCAGGTGGGGAGAAAAGGAGGAAGAAAAACTGATCAAAGTTTACTCCAATTGTGAGGAAGTAGCGCTTTGGCTCAATGGAGAATCACTTGGAAAAAAGAAACGCAATAGCCAGGATTTTCCAGCCGCAGGACTTAGGTGGAATACTCTACTCCAAGAGGGAACCAACACCGTCATTGCAAAAGGAAATAGCGGAAATATAGAGGTGCAGGACACGCTCACCTTGACCTACCAAACAAAACCATGGAAGGAGCCTCACCATCTGACCTTGAAGATCCTAGAAGAAAAAGGAGACTCTGTGATGGTCGAAGCTCGCATCTGGGATAAGTTTCAGGTCCAATGCCTAGATAGCAAAGATTTTGTCCTGTTTGGGCTCATAGGAAAAGGTCAACTCCTGGACAATCGAGGTACCTCCACAGGTTCTAGGCGCATCGCACTTGCCAATGGACGTGCCAGGATATGGGTTCAAAGACAAGGGGCTACAGTTGTGAGTGTCCAAACCGTACCCAAAGTGGGAGAAGACACCCAAGCCCCAGACATACCTCCTGTTTTTCTGCAGTTAAAGTAATTCCATCTTTCACATTCCTCAAATATTACCGTCATGAATACTGTTACACGATGTACTTGGATGCTTTTTTGTCTCGCCTTGTTCTGGGGAATCTCCCCTCTTTCTGGACAAGCCCTGTACGAAATCCACTGGGATGATGCAGGCGACCCCAATTTTACGGGAAGCGGGGGCGGGGCGCTCACGCAAATCATTGATGCAGGCTGTAGCTCCATTGAGCTTTCTGTCACGGACACTGCCAATAGTCCACTAGGTGCCTTCAATGCCCTCATCATCAATCCACAAATACCAGGCGGCGGCGGAGACCTAGTAGATCTTTCAGGCAATATGTCATTTTATGTAAGGGTGCGTAGCAGAGAAACTGTAACCTTGGGCTTGCTGCTGCGTGCAGGAGACGGAACGAGTGCCTTTCGTACCAGTAGAATCACCGAAAATGTACCTGGAGATACCACCTCATGGACGGAGCTTGTCTTTACCTTTGACAACACAGACTTGGGTGGCTTTGACTCGACGGATTTAAGAGACATTTGGTTCTACCTGGACCCAGGAACTAGCAACTTTGCGGGCAATGAATTTTACTTTGATTACTTCTCCATCGGTGAGGCACCCGATTCCAGCCTAAACTCTACTTGTCCTGTGGATACCATGCCCACTGCTCCTAGCAATGTCCGTTATGCCATACACTACGACAGCCAAAGTGATCCCCTGTTCACAGGAAGTGCCGCCGCCACCCTCAGCCAGACCATCGACAGTGCTTGCAGCCAGTTGTTTCTCACAGTGACCGATCCCGTCAATAACCCATGGTCAGGCACAGGACCCATCATCATCAATCCACGAGATACCGCAGGAAATGATATCACGGATCTATCAGGAAGCATGGCCTTCCATGTGAGAGTGAGAAGTGTGGATACCGTTCAACTGGCCCTCAGACTGCGTGCAGGAGATGGGACCGCAGCCTTCCGTACGGACAGACTGAGCTTGACTGTTCCAGGTGATAGCATGCAGTGGACTGAACTGACCTATATTTTTGACTCCACCAACCTTGCGGGATTCGACTCTATGGATCTTCGGGATATTTGGCTCCATTTGGATTATGGAGAGGCCAATTTTGCGGGTAACCGATTCTGGATCGACTATTTTGCCATTGGTCCCAAACCAGATGTAGATACCCATTCTCCTTGCTCCCTACTCCCCCCATTTGAGTTTCCTTGGGTCCGACATTGGGCAGATACACTTGACGAGATTACGACAGGCTCAGGCGCTGCTTTTTTGACCCAAACCCTTGATACAAGCTGTAGCGAGCTAAAAATTGTGGTCACAGAACCTGTACTAGGTCCTCATCCTGCGTTTAGGCCCATCATCATCAATCCAAAAGACGATTTGGGCAATGACTTACAAGATCTATCGGGGAACTTGACGCTGTATGCACGAGTAAAAAGTCTGGGAGAGGTAGAATTTAGTGCACTGCTGAGAGGCGGCGGCGGAACGACCTCCGAAAGATCAGAGTTGATTAGCTACATAGTCCCTGCGGGATTGGACCAGTGGACAGAGCTAGCCTTTGACTTTAGCGGGAGCAATCTGGGCGACTTTGACTCAACCGATCTACGCGACATTTTCTTTTTCCTGAATCGAGAAGAAGCCAACTTTTCAGGAAATGAATTTTATATCGATTATGTAAGCATTGGCAGTACGCCTGATATCGCATTGAATTCCCCCTGTGTAACGACCTCAGTTGACATTTCACAAGAACAGGAAGTAGCCCTTTTCCCCAACCCAATGCAGGCAGGAAAACCCATCTACCTTTCCTTACCTGATCAGCAAGGAGAGAAGGTTCAAGTGAGCTTATGGACAACATCAGGACAGCTTATGCATACACGCGATGTACAAAAAGCATCTTATGCTGACACATATATCCTCGATCTACCTGCCATCAATTCAGGATTTTACCTGCTGAAAGTCGAAAGTACCGATCGTACCTATATTCAAAAACTTATAGTGAATCAGTAGTAGTACTCGTGGGTCCCGTGGAAGGCCTTCGGGTCTTCCACCCACATTTTCCCTTCCCCAAAAGATGCCTAAAATGAACCTATCCAAACTTCTCTCTACCCTACTCTTGGTGCTGTTTGCACTTCAAATACAGGCACAATTTATCTCCTCTGTGGTATGGACAGACTCCACAGGTAGACTGTATTATAAGGCAGATGATGCAGGAAATAAAATCCCTGATTTCAGTCATGCAGGTTATCGTGGCGGAGGGGTTGATCTGCCAGAAGTCCCCGTGAGATTTTCTATTTCCCCCATCGCAGGAGACAATACTGCGCACATACAGGCCGCCATTGATTCTCTCAGTTCATTGGCACCAGGTATGAATGGATATAGAGGGGCCTTGCTATTGGATACGGGAATATATGAGATACATGGCATCCTATACATCGAAACAGATGGTGTGGTCTTGAGAGGAAGTGGCCATGGAGCAGATCCCAGTACAAATACCGTTTTGATCGGAGTGGGAAATGTCCCCAACCAACGTACCCTAATCATTGCTGGCGGAGGGACAGAAACGGTTTGGGAAGGACGGGTTCCTAATACAGCGACCTTCATCACTACAGATACCGTCTTTGTAGGGGACTATCAAGTAAAGGTAGAACGGCCTGACTTTTTTGCCCCTGGAGATCACGTCGTCGTCAATCATCCTTGTACCAATGAATGGTTACAAGCGATAGACAATGGAGGGGCGGTCAATGATGGTCCGTGGACATTTGGGAGTCAGCCATTGATTTTCAACCGCAGGATTGTCGACATCACCGATAGTGTCCTCACGCTGGATGTCCCTTTGTACAATACCCTCAATCGATCACTATCTCCTAGCTTCGTGTACAAATATGATCAGGCGGGCCTTGTCAGAGAAATAGGGATTGAAAATCTGAGGATCGACATCGAAACGGCAGGGCCAGATGATGAGGCGCATGTATGGAATGGGATCGGCTTGGTACAAGTCGAAGATGCATGGGTGAAAAACTGTACGTTTTTGAGTTTTGGCTTGGCAGGGGTGTATACAGCTACTGCAAGCCGGATCACCATTGATAGCTGCGAAGCCCTAGATCCCGTAGCGATCATCACTGGGGCGCGGATGTACAACTTTAACTTTCTCAAAGCCTCCTCTCAGGTGCTGATACAAAACTGCCTCGCGCGCAATGGACGCCACCATTTCGTATCCAACGGAACCTCTTCTGTTTCAGGTTGTGTATTCCTAAACTGTGTATCTGTAGGAGCCTACAATGGAAGTGAGGGGCATCGACGTTGGAGCATGGGGATGTTGTTTGACAACCATCGGGAGACAGGGGTGAGAGATGCGGACAGGATCTTATTGGCACTCCAAAACAGGGGAGACTTTGGGACAGCGCATGGCTGGGCAAATGCACACTCTGTAGCCTGGAACTGCGACATGGCAGGCGCCAAACTCGTCTGTCAGCAACCCCCTACAGCCCAAAACTATGCCATAGGCTGCCAAGGACAGGTTTCGGGAAATGGTCCCTGGCCAGGGGCGGAGGGCTTCATTGAAGGCACCAATCGAAGCAGCCTACAAATTCCTTCTCTTTATGAGGCGCAACTGGCGGCTCGCCTAGCAGGTCTAGATCCTGTGATTACCAGCTTGGGACAAAATACGTCGCCAATACCTTGGAAAATCTATCCCAATCCCTCTGAGGGTTCCTTCCACATCGAAGTTCCCAATCAGCAGCCCTTTTGGGGCGTCATCTATAATTTAGAAGGAAAACAAGAGATGGTTTTCTCTGCTTTGGGGGAGTGGGAAGGCAACCTCTCACACCTTCCAAAGGGTATCTATATGATTCAGCTATCCCAAAAAAGCGGATCTCATTGGATGAAGTGGGTCAAGCGTCTGTAGCCAACTGTTAGCCTCAGTCCCAAACTAAAGGAGCGCAGCTATATTTATAGTAAAAACTGGATACACTCTCCCAAAAAGTCTACTTTTCCCAAGTATCGGTCCGAAAGGGAGAGGCAGGAAGCCCATCTACATTGAAGAGGTTCATCTGATCAGTATCCTTGAACCCATACCGTACGGCTACTGGTCGGGCAACTTGCGGGTGAGAGATGATCAGATTGTCGTTTTTGATACGAGCCTTTGCAGGATAAAACTGCTGGTCCTCTCCTGCAATTTCGACTTCTAAGAGCTGATCTCCCTTTATTTCCAGCCCTTTTCCCACATGATCAAAGGAAATATGTATCTTATTCCCTTTGACCTCATACCCTCTGTAAATCGGCCCCGAGTAAGCCAACTCCTCATATCCATAATCCTTAGCCAATGCCCAAAACGCGAGCCTCTCTCCTACCTGCCTTTTACGAGGAGGGTGAATATTGAGCATGTCTCCTACATCGGCTGTCACCACCATGCCTGTATGTGGGATATCCATATTTTGAAGTTGTGCCTCTCGGATAAAGCAGCCGCAAGGACTCTCCCTAGTGCTATAATCATATGGCGCGATTTGGACAAAATAAAATGGAAGGGCATATCCCCATTCTCTTCGCCAATTCTGAATGAGGACCTCCATGTTGCGTCTGTAGGTCTGATAGCGCGATCGATTGGATTCTCCTTGGTACCAAATGATTCCTCTAAATGTAAAGTCAATCAATGGATGAATCATTGCATTAAAAAGGATTCCTGGTCCTTGGGGGCTTTCTTTTCCCATCGTCTTAGGAGCTGTCTGTGCGAGTACTGAGTCTGCCATCACAGATTCTGTACGCGTCCATACCTCCGCAGGGGTTCCTCCCCATGAGCTCAAGACACTTCCGATGGGCACTTTCAGGCTGTCGTAGAGCATGCGAGAGAAGTAGTAGGCCACAGCAGAATGCTGGACAATATCCTGTGGCGTGCATGTCACCCATTCGCCTTCCAGGTCTATTTGGGGGCTTGGGGCATATCTTCTATGCGCTTTGAACAGTCGAATCTCTGGGTAGTCTGCTTCCTGAATTTCCCTTCTAAAATTCGTCACACCTGGCATTCCCTCGCTAGACGAATCAAGCTTCATCTCCATATTGGATTGACCTGAAGCTAACCAAACCTCTCCTATCAGGATATCCTGAATCACCTTCTGCTGATGCCCCGATATGGTAAGTGTGTAAGGTCCTCCTGCGGGTGGTGTAAGAATGGAGGCTTCCCATCTTCCCAGCGCGGCTTTGGCTTGCACAGTATCCCCTCCCCAACTCCCCCAAATACGAAGGGTCTCTCGTGTACTGGTCGTCCATCCCCAAATCTTCACACTATCCTTTTGCTGTAATACCATATGGTCAGACAGGATAGCAGGCAGGATGATCTTCGCATGGGCAACAGAACATATCAATGGTAAAAGTACAAATATGAGGAGAGCATTTTTTTTCATATTACACAGGGTATGCAGGTGAAATCAAATGGAAAATATGGGAATAAGCAGCCTATATTTTGGATGCATGTGGCAAGCATATTAGTCTTAAGTATGGACAAAGGGAGGGAAATCCGTCTAATTTTGGGGTGGAAAATGTCTACACCCTATAACTAGTAAGTAGGACCATTTCTCGTATTTCCAAAAAGGTTGAAAATTCTTTGAAAAAATAAAAAGAAGCCCTACCTTAGAAAGGTGGTAATTGGTCAACCAATTTTGGTTAACCAAAAAACACTTACAAGAGGACATATGTCAGACTTAGATTTATTGAATCGGTTTCAGGAAATTTCAGTAGAAACCCCTGTAGACAAAATCATTCACCAGATCCGGTCTTTGATTACAAGTGGTCAGCTACAACCTGGCGACCGCCTGCCGCCCGAAAGGAAACTGGCGGAGCGCCTAGGGGTAGGAAGATCCAATGTGCGAGAAGCCATCCGCAAACTCGAGTTCTACGGAATCTTGAAAACTTTACCCCAAAGTGGTACGTTAGTGGCTGGCATAGGGATCACCGCACTAGAAGGACTGATTTCTGATGTCTTAAAACTCGAAGACAGTGATTTTGCCTCCCTAGTGGAAACGAGGCTACTTTTGGAAGCAGAATCAGCCCATTTCGCTGCCTTGAGACGCGACTACCAAGACATTGCCAACATTGAAAAGGCATTAGTCGCTTATGAAGAAAAGGTTGAACAAGGGGTTCAAGCGGTAGAGGAGGACCTGCTATTTCACCTGAAAATAGCAGAAGCCAGCAAGAACTCTGTCTTGAAATCGCTTATGCTCATCATCATCCCAGACATCATCAGCAACTTCCTCAAACTGGATGTCTGCGCAGATGGTCGTCCTTCGAGAGCATTGGAAGAACACAGGATCATTCTGGATCTCATCGTAGCCCAAGAAGCAGAAAAAGCGGGCGAAGCAATGCGTACGCATTTAAAGGAAGTGTACGAGTACAGCCAAACACTAAGGAAGAACAATGAAAACATGAAATAAACATCGCCCAAAAAAGGATGGAAGGAAAAGAAGCTTTTCATGAGATGATCTAAGTAAGTTTTACTTCCCCTTCATCCCCCTAAGATGACTCGAAATACATCATGCGTATTTTGAGAATGGAGGTGTTTTGTGTCAAAAAAATGGTAAAAACTACACGCATTAGGACTCACTTGTGTCGTCCCACATGACGGCATGTACAACCATTTTAAAAAGTAAAAAAGGACTCACAATGGACCATACACACTACTACAAATTATCACTAGTCTGTTTTTTATGGCTTACGGTTCTCTCCTGTAAAGGACAAGTAGAACTCGTACGCGATATAGAAGCATTCAATCAAGCTGTAAAAAATGTACAGCCTGGAGATCAAATCACGCTCGCCAGTGGGGTTTGGCAAGATGCAGAGCTGATTTTCAGAGCCAAAGGGACAGCAGAAAAACCGATCAGACTGACTGTCGAGGAAAAGGGAAAAGTAACGCTGGAAGGGCAGTCGTACCTGCGCATGGCAGGAGAGCATCTGATTGTCGAAGGGCTGGTTTTTAAGAATGGCTACACCCCCACAAGTGAAGTCATTTCTTTCAAAAAAAGTAAGGAAGAGCTGTGCAACCATTGCCGCGTGACAGAGTGTGTCATTGACAATTACAACAATCCCGAGCGTTTTGAATCCGATTATTGGGTAGGCATTTATGGAAAAAATAACCGTTTTGACCATAACTACTTAGTCGGAAAAAGGAATGTAGGAGTAACCCTTGCTGTACGTTTGAACACCGAGACTAGCCGCGAGAACCATCACCGCATTGACCATAATTATTTCGGTCACCATCCCATCCTAGGGAGCAATGGAGGTGAAACGCTACGTATTGGGACAAGCCATCATTCCCTCACCAACTCCAACACCCTCGTAGAATTCAATTACTTTGATCGCTGCAATGGAGAGCATGAGATCATCTCTAATAAATCCTGTCAAAATACTTTTCGCTACAATACCTTCTTCGAATGTCAAGGGACACTGACCATGCGCCACGGAAATGAGACGCTCGTGGAAAGCAATTACTTCTTAGGCAACGGGAAGTCAAACACTGGTGGTATTCGCATCATCAATGAAACCCAAAAGGTGATCAATAATTACTGTGAAGGGCTGACAGGCTATCGCTTTCGAGGTGCGCTCGTCATCATGAACGGCGTTCCCAACTCTCCACTCAACCGATACTTTCAGGTCATCAACTCGGAAGCATCTCATAATACCTTTGTGAACTGTGACTACGTCCAACTGTGTGCAGGGAGCGATGAAGAAAGGAGTGCGGTTCCACAAAATACAAAGGTTGAGAACAACATTTTCTATAACGAGCAAAAGGATGCGCTATTCACCGTGTATGATGACATAAGTGGAATTGCCTTTTCAGGAAATATTCTGAGCGAGAATATTGGCCCTATTGCTGAGAAAGGATTTAAGCAGCGAAGGATAGAGTTCGAAAGGGATGCGTCGGGGATGTTGATGCCGAAGGACAAACGCGTAAAGGCAGGCGTGACCGAAGTGAAACCCCACGCAACACCCGAAAATACAGGCGTTCGTTGGTATCCAAGAGTCGAGCAAGAAGTACGATTTCGTACGGGAGAGGTGATTGCCGTGGAACCAGGGGAGAATACCCTTTTTGATGCGATCAAAAATTCTCAGCAAGGAGACATCCTTCAATTAACCGCTGGCACTTACTTCATGACAAAATCCATCAATGTACCCCATCCGATTACCGTAAGGGGAAGTGAAGGTAAGCCTTTGGTTCAATTTGAAAATAATTCTCTCTTCAACATTGAGAATGGAGGTGCACTTACACTACAGAATCTCAAAATTGATGGAGCCGAGTGTCCCGATTACTCAGGCAATGCTGTAATCCGCACGAGTAGATATTCCATGAATCGAAACTATAAGCTCTTCATTGAGAATTGCGACTTCACCAACCTAGATGTAAACCATAGTTTCAGTGTCTTGAAGATCTACAAAAATACCTTCGCAGATTCTGTGGTGATACGGAATTCCAATTTTACGAAAATCAGTGGCTCAATTTTAAGCCTTGATAAAGAGACAGACGATAGAGGAATCTACAGTGCTGAAAACGTCGTAATCGAAAATTGTCGATTCAAAGATATTGGAGGATCTGTCCTCCATCTCTACAGAGGAGGGAGGGATGAAAGCACCTTTGGCCCTATGCTGAGCATGCGCAACGCTACCTTTCAAAATGTAGGGAGAGACAAAAGAAACAAATCAGGTGCTTCTGTCTCTCTTCACGGGGTGCAGGAAGCCTATATTTCCAATTGTCACTTCACCGATTGTCAACCCTTCAAGCTGCATCTTGTCGTGGGCGATCCCATCACCCAGATCAAAGAAAGCCAATTCGAGAATACCGAAAAGGTCGTCACGCATGATGGCTCGTACGAAGGCATGGATTTGAACTTTGATTAATGCTTAAAGAGAATTCCGATGAAATTTTTTCTAAGCATATCCATTCTTTTTAGTCTGTTTCTGGGAACAGCTAAGATGGCACATGCCCAAACTCATCCTCGCTTGATGCTCACACCAGAAGGGGTGACTCAGATCCGCTCCCAATTGGGGAAGGCGTCTCTCTTTGACGAACAACTCGCCCAAACCATACAGGAAGTAGAGGCAGAAATCGCTAAGGGGATCTTTGTCCCCATCCCCAAGGACATGGCGGGAGGCTACACGCACGAACGCCACAAGCAAAACTTCTTCGTCTTGCAAAAGGCAGGCAACTTATTCCAGATTACGGCAGAAGAGAAATATGCCATCTATATCCGTGACATGCTCCTGGAGTATGCAGAAATGTTTCCGACTCTGGGACTTCATCCTACGAATAGATCCTACGCCACGGGCAAGATATTCTGGCAGTGTCTCAATGACGCCAACTGGTTAGTGTATGTCAGTCAAGCCTATGACTGCATATACGACTGGCTCAAGCCTGAGCAGGTTCGGTACCTCAATCAGACTTTGTTTCGTCCATTTGCAGATTTTATCTCAGTAGAAAATCCTCAGTTTTTCAACCGCATCCACAATCACAGTACATGGGCCAATGCAGCTGTGGGAATGATCGGGCTGGTCATGGATGATGAAGAACTGGTCAAGCGTGCGCTTTATGGCCTGAGGGATGACGGGATTGCTGCGGACTCTGTCGATAACGATGGGGGATACATCAAGGTAGAAGGGGTACGAAAAGCAGGGTTTCTTGCTCAGTTAGACTTTTCCTTTTCACCTGATGGCTATTTCACAGAAGGTCCCTACTATCTCAGGTATGCAATGTCTCCCTTTTTGCTATTTGGAAAGTCCTTGGTGAACAACCGACCTGATATCGACATCCTGGCTTATCGCGAGGGCATTTTGATGAAAGCGGTGTATGCCTTGCTTAATCAAACAGATGCACAGGGCCAATTTTTTCCCATCAACGACGCACAAAAAGGTATGTCTTGGCGCGCGCGCGAGGTGATTTCGGCTGTAGATATTGCCTATTATCACGGAGGACGTGATCCACGGTTACTGTCCATTGCCCAAAAGCAGCAGACCGTCCAGCTGGACGAAACAGGATTTGCTGTGGCAAGCGACATCGAGAAAGGACTTTCAAAAGGCTTCCAACAGGAATCTGTTGCCTATCGAGATGGAGCTGATGGCCAACAGGGAGGAGTTGGGATCTTGCGTACCTCAAAGGATCATGCAGAGCTATGTGCGGTCTTCAAGTATTCTGCACACGGGATGGGCCACGGGCATTTTGACAAACTCTCCTATTCGCTCTACGATGAACGAGGGGAAATCATACAGGATTATGGAGCTGCAAGATGGGTAAACATTGACCAAAAAGGAGGAGGGCGTTATTTGCCTGAGAATAAGACCTTCGCCAAGCAATCCATTGCCCACAACACCTTGATTGTCAATGAAACTTCTCACTACGAGGGGAAGATCAAAAAAGGAGAGGCTCATCATCCCGATCCTTATTATTTCAATGTCTCAGATGAAAATATACAGATCGTCAGTGCCAAAGAAAGACATGCGTATCCTGGTACAGAGATGCATCGAACGCTCCTTTTGCTCAAGGATGACCACTTTCAATATCCAATCTTAATTGATGTCCTCAGAGTCCATGCGGAAGTGCCTAACCAGTACGATCTTCCCATCTGGTTTCAAGGGCATCTCTTGCAGACAGATTTTGAATATGAGGCCGAGCAGCATGCACTGGTTCCCCTTGGGCAGGGGCATGGGTATCAGCACATCTGGAGGGAAGCTGTGGGCAAGCCCGAAGGAAGTAATGCACGATTGACGTGGTTCGATAAGGGCCGATTTTACTCTATGACTTCATGGGTATCAGAGCAAGATGAACTCATCTTCGCACGTGCAGGAGCACATGATCCGCATTTCAATCTACGTCACGACCCTGCATATATCATCCGCAAGCAGGATACTCAACATGCCCTCTTCCTCTCGCTCATCGAACCACACGGGAGTTATAATCCCGTCGCGGAAATCCCCCATACGCCCTTCTCTCAAGTGGACAGCATAGAACTGCTCCACGATAGTGAAGATTATACGGCCTTTAGCTTTGAGCATCAAGATGGAACACGATGGATGGTCATGCTTGCCAACCAACAGGCAGATGAAACAGCTACTCACACATTGACCATCGATAAAGTGACGTATCAATGGCAAGGACCTTTTGAACTTAAAAAACTCAACCTATAAACTATGGAATCAATAAGCGCAGGCAAAGAATTTTTCTTTCAAAATGAAATGGAATGGGAGCAAGTGGACCCACTCCTTCGTCGTCAGATTCATGGCTATGATGAGAAGATCATGCTCGTCATAGCAGACTTCAAAGCAGGAGGTGTAGGGCAGCTGCACAATCATCACCATTCTCAGGTGACCTATGTCGAAAGTGGTGAATTTGAAATGACCATTGGTGACCAAGTGAAAATCATCAGGGGAGGCGACTCTTACTACATTCCTCCTATGGTCATGCACGGATGTACCTGTATCAAGGAAGGAAGACTGATTGATGTATTCAGTCCGCATCGGGAAGATTTTTTGGACCAATAAACAGATCGGTATGAAATTGAAAGGACTACGCTGGTGGGTCATTGCACTAATCGCGATCGCGACGATCATCAACTATATTGATCGTCAGTCAATCGGTGTGCTTTGGCCAGAGATCGCAGCAGACTTATACCCAGATGAAACAGCTGATGGTCGCAAAGAGATTTTTGCCCTGATTTCGGTTGTCTTTGTCTTCTCCTACGCACTTGGACAAGCCATTTTTGGAAAAATATTTGACTGGATTGGTACCCGATTGGGATTTGTCCTATCCATTGGCATTTGGTCTTTCGCCACTGCCCTCCATGCAGTTGCCAATGGTTTATTGAGCTTCAGTATTTTCAGGGCTATCTTGGGCGTAGCCGAAGCGGGCAACTGGCCAGGAGCCGCCAAGGGCAATGCCGAGTGGTTTCCCACCAAAGAGCGTGCGTTTGCGCAGGGGATCTTCAACTCGGGGGCTGCTATCGGTGGGATCATCTCTATTCCATTGATTGCTTTCCTGACCATTTACTTTAGCTGGAAAATGATCTTTATCCTCGTGGGCTTTGTAGGCTTTTTATGGCTAGTGCCTTGGTTATTCCTTGTCAAAGGACCTCCAAAGCTACATCCCTGGATCACCGAAAGTGAGCGAGATTACATTTTGACGGGCCAACTCAACCAAGACATGGATGGAGATGGCGAGTATGACGAAGGGTATAATCCTGAAATGGGCGAAATGCTTTCCCGTAAGCAAAGCTGGGGCGTCATCATTGCTTCGGCAGCCATTGACCCTATCTGGTGGCTATTTGTGATCTGGATTCCGATCTATCTCAACGAAGTCTATGGAATGGACGTGAAGACGATCGGCATCTATGGCTGGGTACCCTATGTAGGGGCGATGCTGGGCGCATGGTTTGGCGGTCTGTTGGCCCAAAATCGGATGAAAGCAGGCTGGACTGTCAACAAAACACGAAAGCTGGTCATCTATCTGGGTGGGCTCATCATGCTCCCTTCCCTATTGATGATGTCCAACCCTGGGGGACCTACCACAACTGTCATTCTAATGGCTGTCATCCTATTTGGTTTCCAAACGGCCATCGGGAATGTGCAGACCTTACCGAGCGACTTCTTTGGAAAGAAGACCGTCGGGACCCTCGCAGGGCTTTCAGGCATGGCGGCCAAACTGACGGCAGCTGGACTGACTTATTTCATCCCTTGGTTGACTTCAGGGGGCAACTACACTCCCGCCTTCATCATTGGGGCAGGACTGGCGGTGACGGCTATGGCGAGTATCATGTTCCTCTGTCCTCAGATCGAGCCGTTAAAACCTATTATGAGTAACACAAAAGTGAAAGTTTAACGAAATACACAAATACACATGCATCTTAAAGGAAAAACAGCCATCGTAACAGGTGGCGGAAGAGACATCGGAAGCGCGATCTCTGTCAAACTGGCTTCAATGGGAGCCAATGTTATAGTCAATTATCACAGCAATGCTACTGCGGCGGACGAAACCCTGAAAATGATCCAGGATCATGGAGGAAATGCCATCAAGGTTCAAGCCGATTTGACCCAATGGGACAGCTGCTTTGCTTTGGCCGCTGCTGCGCAAGAAGCATTTGGCCAAGAGATCCACGTCCTCGTCAACAATGCAGGAGGCTTGGTCGCACGGAAGCAATTATGCGAGATGGACGAGGCTTTCTGGGACCATCTCATGGCCCTAAATCTTAAGTCGGTCTTCATGATGCACAAGGCCGTCGTGCCACACATGCCCAAGGGTGGCGCCATCATCAACTTGGCTTCTCAAGCAGGACGTGACGGTGGTGGCGGAGGAGCTTCTGCCTATGCGACCTCCAAAGGAGCTGTCATGACCTTTACGAGGTCCATGTCCAAGGAGCTCGGACCGAAGGGGATCAGAGTCAACGCACTCTGTCCAGGGATGATCGCGACGACTTTTCACGATACATTTACACCTGACAATGTGAGAGAAATGGTCGCGGGAAAAACTCCGTTGCGCCGAGAAGGAACCTCTCATGAAGTGGCCGATCTCGTCGCCTATCTCGCTTCCAGTGAAGCTTCATTTATCACTGGGGCTAACTTTGACATCAACGGAGGCTTGGCATTTTCTTAATCTCTTAATGTACATCAACTAAAGGGGAAGTGCTAGGCATTCATACGCTACCGCTGGGTGAACCTTCATCTAGCCTGGGAAGCGTATGTCCCAAATGATCTTCCCTCCCAAAAAATGGACCGATGAAAAAAATAGTCACCTTTGGAGAAATCATGCTTCGTCTGACACCACCTGGACACAAAAGGTTCAGCCAGACAAGCCAATTGGATGTGATTTATGGTGGGGGCGAAAGCAATGTCGCTGTTTCGCTCGCCAATTATGGTTTCGATGTACAGTTTGTCTCACGCATCCCTGATAATGACATCGGGGAATGCGCCTTGATGGAAATGCGGAAAAGACGCGTGGGAGTTGATCACGTCGTACGAGGAGGAGATCGTCTAGGCATCTACTTTCTGGAGATAGGGGCTGTGAGTCGTGGAAGCAAAGTCGTCTATGATCGTGCGCATTCGGGGATGAGTACCATCGAGAAAGGAATGATCGACTGGGAAAAGGTCTTTGAGGGGGCCGATTGGTTTCACTGGACGGGGATTACCCCTGCCCTATCTCAAGGAGCAGCGGACGCCTGCCTCGAAGCCATTCAGATGGCGAATAAAATGGGGGTGACTGTCTCGACAGATTTGAACTATCGGAAGAAGCTCTGGAAATATGGGAAAGAGCCCATCGAGATCATGCCGGCTTTGGTAGAAGGGTGCGACATCATCTTAGGGAATGAAGAGGACGCAGAAAAGCACTTCAATCTGCATCCCGACAAGGTCGATGTCACCCAGGGGGATTCTATTTCAGGAGCGGCCTATCTAGGCGTACTCAAAGCCCTCATGGCGCGATTTCCCAGAGCCCAAAAGGTCATCACGACCCTTCGTGGATCGATCAGTGCCTCTCACAATACATGGTCAGGCGTCATGTACGATGGAGAGACGCTGTATGAAGCCCCTACCTATCAGATGACGCATATCGTAGACAGAGTCGGGGGAGGAGATAGCTTTATGGGAGGATTGATTTATGGGATGCTGACGTACCCAGAAGATCCACAAAAGGCCCTGAACTATGCGGTAGCTGCCTCCTGCCTCAAGCATACCATCTATGGAGATGCCAACTTGGTCACGGTTTCAGAAGTGGAAAAACTGATGGGAGGAGACGCAAGTGGACGTGTAAGCCGATGATTTGATGACAAATTAATGAACGTAAGGAGTATCCAAGCAGCGTGATGTGATTTTCACTGGGCGGATCTCCTTTCCTCTTTCCTTAAACAGAATTCAATGGCAAGATTTACGAGAATACAAGTCGCGCAGACCATGCGTACGCAAGGCATGGTTCCGCTCTTTTATCACAAGGATGTATCCGTCTGTAAGCAGGTGTTGACTGCATGCTACCAAGGGGGGGCGAGATTATTGGAGTTTACCAATCGGGGGGATTACGCCCACGAGGTTTTTCGAGAGCTGAATATATTTTGTGAGCACGAACTACCCGAAATGATCATGGGCGTAGGTTCGGTAACAGATGCGGGGACAGCTTCCTTATATCTACAGATGGGGGCAAACTTTATCGTAACCCCTGTTTTGCGAGAAGACATCGCCATCGTGTGCAATCGCAAAAAAGTACTCTGGTCTCCTGGCTGTGGTTCCCTGACAGAAATTGCTGCCGCAGAAGAATTGGGCTGCGAAATTGTAAAGCTTTTTCCAGGAAGTATCTATGGTCCCCAGTTTGTGAAGGCTGTCTTAGCTCCCCAGCCTTGGACGAGCATCATGCCGACGGGCGGCGTATCTCCCGATTTTGAGAATTTGAAAGGCTGGTTGGATGCGGGGGCTTATTGTGTGGGGATGGGATCTAAGCTCATGGCCAAAAAAGGAGATGGAAGCTATGACTTCGAGAAAATAAAAGCTTTGACGGAGCAAGCCTTGAAGTATATTGAGCAGATAAGAGGGGAAGGGTAATGCGATATCCTAGGTGAGCACCAACGAGACGTTGGCGCTGGCAAAAGAGACTATTCCTAAAAACCTCTCTCCCGCCACTCCCAAATCCTGCAAATCTCCTCATCCTGTTCTACAACCTAAAGATAATCTGAGCACCAACGAGACATTGACGCTGGCTGGGGAGACCTAACTATGTTGAGACGTTTAAACGACATTGTAAAGTTTCCCGACAAAGACAAGGATTGCATCCTCTATACGCTCGATGCAATGATTAACAACGTAAAACTTAAAGGATTAAACGTATAATAAAAAAGCCACCTTTTGGTGGCCTTTACAATTCTATTCGATTTTTCTAATATATATAATTCGTTCATTTTTCATGAATACCTTATTGTCATCTCTCAAAAGGTAAAAATAATCACAATTTTCTGGTACTGATGAACTAATTATATTATTCCCTTTGGCTATGATATAATTACTATCTAACTCTATTTTAAGGGTAGGGTTATCGCTATCTGCAATTGTATCAATAAGATTGCTTTCTTTAATCTCAATATCCAAAACACCCTCTTTATTGACTATTATTTCAAATTGTGACCTTGATATCAAAATGGTATCATCCATAACCTTTTTCACCACTTGATTTGTTCGTGATATCGTACTATTTTTATTCTGACCGCTACAACTATTTAGGATCATAATAGCCAGACTCACCAGTATTAATGCCCTTAACTGTTCCATAACTTGGTAATTTTAATTGTAAATCTGAAAGTTTCATTACTTCTGGCTTCATCCCCCAACCATTCTTAGTATAGACATAAGTGGTTCCGTTGCTGCTCTCGCCATAAAACACAGCACCGTGTTGCACAATGTTTCCTCCAACAGCAAACCTAAGTACAGTTTTTCCAAATTGTGCATTCGCTCCTGTAGTTGCTGTATAGTCACTTGTTAAGTTTGCATCAAAAGTGCTCCCTGGTATTCCTACACCCACTTCAATTTTTTTCCCTTGACTTCCTGCACAAGCGGCACCATAACAATTATAGAAATCTTCAGGTGTTGGACCTGTACCTGTTAACTTTTTTGTTGCATTATAAGCTAAATATGCATCTGTATCATAATCACTTGTTGAGCTTTGTATAGATTCCGTAAACACATTATCTAATTCAACTTTATCTCCAATTTTTAAATCCAAAATTCCGTTTTGATCAACCGTGTAACCTTGGTCTGTAAGCTGTTTAAGTGCCTCTGTATAGGTTATCCCTTGATAGTCTGCCAATTTCTGCGCATTATCACCTTTTTCAGCTATTAGATTTCCTTTACTATCAGGAACCCACTCTGGTTTCAAACCAGTAGGGTCAATATAATTAATAGGATTGTTCCAACTAAAGGCGTACGAGCTTTTATCAACTTGGTCTGGGTCGTCCGCCAGCGCATCCACCCCATTCCATCTCCCGATAGTCACATCATACATCCTAGCTCCATAGTCATACCACCCCAGATTCAGCTCGTCCTGTTTTTCCTTTCCATTGTAAAGATACTGATTTTCGGGAGAAGTCGTGGTCGCAAAGCTCCCTGAATGACTCATTCCAAACGGATAATAGCCCTGTATCACCTGCACTACATCCTGCCCTGCGATGGGATCGGGATTGACTCTTCCATCTTTGTCGCCGTCTTGGAAGACCACACGGACATTTCCCAGATGGTCCATCAGGTTGTATTGGTAGTGAAACTCCGATCCATCCCAAGTGGCTCTGCCCTTGGCGTGCTGAAACTGGATGAGTTGCTTGTCTACTTGGGTGGCGTTGCCGTCAGCGTCTTCATACTGGTAGGGACCTACGTAGTCGGTGATCTTGGTGACGGTGCTGGGGTCTAAAACTTGAGA
>JBCBFT010000049.1:0-44705 GCA_038527485.1 Bacteroidota bacterium | reverse complement strand
AAAGCCTTTTGATAGACACCCGTGTCGGGAGACATCGGGCGAGCCATTTTTTATATGAATCGATTACATCTGTCCACCTACACATTAAAAAAAGGCTCCCAAATCGGGAACCTTCTACCTTTTACTACATACAAGCCTTTAAGGGCACTTTTCTCCCATCTGAGCTTCTACTATTGGTACCACAAATGAAGCCAGTCGATCATGGCCTGAAGGATTTGCATGCCCATCGTATTTAGAAAGTGTGTATCGGCGGGCCCTCTCTCCTGCAAAAGCATCAAAACCGTTGAGGAAAGTGGCATGATCAGGATAAGGAGAAATCCAGGCACTCGCAGGTGCGATCACAGACGCTGCAAATACATCTGCATGCTCAATCAGGTTGATCTCTGGCATATAATAAAACAGAAGGTGTCCATTTGATTCCGATAGCTTGGATACCATAGGGTCAATCAATTGCTGCACCTGCTGGTATGCCTCCTGATCGCTTTGATAGCGTTGGATAATCCTGTAAAACTCACTCCCTGGCAAAAATATACCCTCTGCCTTTAGCCGTATGTTGAATTGCTTCATCACAAATCGCAAGAGTCTGGAAGTGTACACTAAGTCGTATATCTTTCTGATGGGAGATACATTTACCTCTGTCGCATTGAACTCCTCTGCTTCGATTGTCTCAAGTGCTTCTACAGGAATTTCCAGCATGCCCTGTACATCATTGAAATTATATCCCAAAATCAGCAAATGCGGAGGAAAATGCTTTTGATACTCCTCAAAAGCAAGATAATTGTCCAACATATTGTTGTTGGGACGTGAGACATCCAGGATGGAAATCTTGTTGAAGCATCCCCTTGTCTGCTCAGGAAGTATTTCTTCCAGCCTCCGAGCAAAGGCTAGATCTTTGGGAATTCCTCCCCCATTGACATAAGAATCTCCAATCACCATGATCCGAAACTCGTCTGATCGAATCGGGTAATCGCCTTTTTCTACTGCTTCCAAAATAGGCGAAACAGTCAGTTCTTCGGCCATTTTAACCACTTTATTCTCCTGAAAGAATCCAAAGTGCTCGTCTAACCGAATCAAAACCTCTCCTACACAGAAGAATATAAGTGAGCCAAGGAAAAATCGAATGAAGGTACGTCTCTTCATGGCTAAAATTGAAAGTAGATGAATTCTGTTTTATCAAAAGCGCCCCAAATAAAAATAGACCATATGATGAGGGCATAGCTCGTGACCCTCAGGCTCCACTGCCCCCAATTTTGGCCTGAGATCACCAAGGGATGATGCTTGGCTCTCTGTATCCACTCGATCAGCAATAAAATCCCGATCAACGGAAGGTAAGTTGTCTTGTCAGGCCAGGAGAAAAGGCTGAGCGAAAACATATTGCTCAAATACTGGAAGGCATGTTCGAGATTTTCAGCTCGGAAGAATACCCAAGCAATCAACACCTGAATGAAGGTAACCAGCATAAAACCCGCTTCTCTCAAACTTGGCAAATATCTGCCCTCTGCTACTTGTCCCAAATTCTTACGGTTCTGATTGGCGAGCATGACAGGGAGATAATACAGCGCGTGCAACGCCCCCCAAATGACAAAGGTCCAGTTGGCGCCATGCCAAAATCCGCTGACGAGGAAAATGGCCGCTACATTGCGTAGACGCATCCTGACTCCTCCCCTACTCCCTCCTAGCGGGATATATAAATAATCCCTGAACCATGTAGAAAGCGAAATGTGCCATCTCCGCCAAAACTCCGCAATGTCACGCGAAAAATAGGGATAGGCAAAATTCCGCATCAGATCGATCCCAAAGAGCTTGGACAGCCCAATGGCAATGTCAGAGTATCCACTGAAGTCGCCGTATATCTGAAAGGCAAAATAGATCGCCCCAACCAGAAGCACACTTCCTGAGAGTTCTTCGGATTGTCCAAAGATCTCGTTGGCCATCATTGCGCAGTTGTCAGCGATGACGACTTTCTTGAAAAAGCCCCAACACATCTGCCCGATGCCGTCCAAGGCCAGCTCCCTGCTGAAGGTTCGCCGACGGGAAAACTGTGGCAAAAGATGCGTCGCACGCTCGATCGGCCCAGCGACAAGCTGAGGGAAGTAACTGACGAAGGCGAAGAAGGCTACGGGATCCTGGGAGGGCGCCATTTTTCGACGATAAATGTCGATGGTGTAGCTGAGGGTCTGGAAGGTATAGAAACTGATCCCTACAGGCAGGATGATGTTCAGGCTAGAAACATGCATGTCTACGCCCATGATCTGCCACATGTCTACCCAGGAGTCAATGAAGAAATTGAAATACTTGAAGAAACCCAGCATGCCGAGATTCACCGACAGGGAAACGGCAAGTAACAAGTTTCGTTTCTTTTGATCCTCCGTCGTACCGAGCTGCCGCCCCACGAGGAAGTCAATCAGAGAGCTAAAAAAGATCAGAGAGAGGAATCGCCAATCCCACCAACCATAGAATACATAGCTGGCCAAGAGAACCCAAAAATTCTGTGCTTTTTGCTGGCGCTGCATCAGCCAATAACCAACAAAAACAATTGGCAAGAAGATGAAGAAGCTAAAGGAGGTAAATAGCATAGCACTTATTGGCTTATTTACATATCACCATTATGCCAAAATTTATCCTTCCAATTTATTACATGGCTCTGAATGGTTATTATTCCTTTATCAATTGCATAATATTGCCTTCAAAATATTCTATAAATAATTGATCCGTATTTAGACGAAAAACAAGTAGCCCTTTACCCTAACTAAAACCTATCATTCATAAGAAATAATTCGCTAATTATCAATTATTTATTTCAGATTTGACCTACTTCAGACCCCCTAATTATTTCATACAAAAAGAGCCGCCTCATGTGAGGACAGCTCTTGCACGATTTATTTTTTCTAAGTCAAGAAACCAACAACAAGGATCAAGAAGGCTTGACTTGTGAAGCTCTTGCTTTCTCTAGATCCTGGATCAGGTAGTCTGTACGAATGTCGCGTCCCAATCCGTTGAGGTGTTCAGGTGTATCGAAAAACAGATCCTTGGAGAAACGGTAACGAGCAGGAGGAGCCAGCATGGGCATATCCAGACGTTCGTTCATCGCTTTTTCCAGCTTCTTGATCGACTCACTCGATTTGAAGTAAGACTTCTGCTCAAAGGAAGTCATCGCCAAGTATACCTCTGCTCCAGCCGCATGGCAATCCATGTAGAAGTCATTGAGATACTTGATCACATCCATATTGATCTCGCGGTCCTTTTCTACCTTGACAGGAAACTCAAAGTTGGACATCTCCAAATGCCCCACGATGTCTCCTTGTTCATTTACATTTTTTCGCTGATACGCTACATGCTGTCCCTTGGGTGTACGCGCACTTGTCATGTACTTGAGGGCATAGTAGTATTTCTTCCCAATGTATGTAGGTAAGAAGCGATAAAGATGGCTCCACTGCTTAGCAGAAACGTACTCCAGATCTTTGGGCATTACATCCAGTGTCATCGTCAGTAATACTTCCTCCCCATAGAAAAGAGAAGGGTATTTGTCCCAAAAGTGATCGTACTCAGGAATCACGACGACAACATCTCCCTTACGGATCTGTGGGCGTAGATTATCCAAGATGTACTTGAGGCCCAGCCCGGCGTGCACGCCCATATTGACTGCTGGGCGATCGAGGGCAACAGACATTTTCTGGCTATTGATCCCGAAGGCGACATTGGAACCACCGACTGTGATGACTCTAGGGCCTTCAGCAGCTTCTAGGGCAGCCTGCTTGTCTTTCATTGCGTAGAGTAGATTCCCTTCATTTCCTTTGTCAGGTAAGAAGATCGATAGATAACTTACCGCAAATACTATCAGGGAAAAGAGCAATATTTTCAGTCCAAATCTTTTCATTCGAGTGCTAGAATTGGAAGTAGATGAAGGTTTGATCGACAGTAAAACTCTTGAAAATAAGGATGGTCGTCACCGTATAGATGGTCCATCTCACAGCTACAGGGACTTTTTTCATCGTGAACCCATGTGCCTCTCCACGCTGCATCCACTCCATAGCCAGAAGAATACCAATGAAGAGAAGAGGTTCCAATTTCCCGCTAGGGACAGAAAACTGTGCGTTGGTAAACATACGATACAGATACGAAACAGCATGTGAAATGCTCTCTGCACGGAAGAATACCCAAGCGATAATCGTGAAGAAGAAAGTAACCCCTATCTGCCCGATCTCTCTGATGTTGGGCAACCATTTGCCCTCTGCAACAACCTTGCCCTTGTTAGCCCCTTGACGGTCGACCAGCATGAGGGGTAAGTAGTACAAACCGTTGAGGAAACCCCATACAATGAAGGTCCAATTCGCTCCATGCCAAAATCCACTCACGGTAAAGGTGATGATGATGTTGCGGATACGTGTCCACTTGTTGCCATAACTACCGCCCAAGGGAATGTACACATAGTCCCTAAACCAAGTCGATAGGGAGATGTGCCAACGACGCCAGAACTCTCCAATGTCGCGCGAAAAGTAAGGCATATTAAAGTTCTGCATCAGATCGAAGCCGAAGAGACGGGCTGTACCGATGGCGATGTCTGAGTAACCTGAGAAGTCTCCATAGATCTGGAAGGCAAAATAGACCGCTCCCAGTAAGAGATACGCAGTGTCCATCTCGGCATGATTCCCAAAAATCTCATTGACAATCGGGGCACAACTATCGGCGATGACGACCTTCTTGAAGAATCCCCAGAGGATCTGCCTTCCACCATCCATGGCAAGCTTCACATCAAACTGACGTGCTTTCTGGAACTGAGGAACCAAATGCGTCGCACGCTCGATCGGTCCAGCTACTAGCTGTGGGAAGAAACTCACAAAGGCAAAAAAGCTGATCGGATTTTCCGTCGGTATCAGTTTCTTGCGATAGATATCGATGGTATAACTGAGTGTCTGGAAGGTGTAGAAACTAATCCCCACAGGCAGGATGATGTTCAAAGTCCTAGGCGAAAGCTCAAAACCAAACATCGAAAAGGCCTCTATAAAGGAGTCAACAAAGAAGTTGAAGTACTTAAAGAAGCCCAAAATCCCCAGGTTCAGCGTCAAACTAGCATAAAGCAACAGCTTACGCTTGCGCTCGTCTGTGGAGTGGTGCATCGTTTTGCCCAGATAGAAGTCTGCGACAGAACTCACCAAGAGCAAGGATAAAAAGCGCCAGTCCCACCATCCATAAAAGATGTAGCTGACAACTACCAGCAGTAAATTCTGTAGGTTCAAGTTGCGATTGAACACAAACCAGTACAGGAGAAAAACCGTCGGTAAGAAAAAGGCAAATTCAAACGAATTAAACAGCATAGCAAAGCCGTATTAGTGTACTACAAATGTAGAAACCTAAGGGATGATTCAATTTTAAGACCGTCCAAATGGTCGAAATAGGATCGTCAATCGGTAAGATTTATGAAGCCTGTGTACAAATGGTAAAATCAGGGACGCAAGGATGTATCCTGAGAACGTGATATTTCTCCGTTTCCTGTATCAGCTTCTTGCTGACGCTGAAAATTGAGTAGTCTGAGCGTCGCCAAGCGATCTTCATTGTCCTGAACGATCAGGCCTATGATGATCATGAGTGGAATCGTTACTGTAGCCTCTACCATCACGATGTATACAAAGCTGACCGTTCCATAAAAAAGCATTAAGATCGTTCCTAGCGCATATACGACATCTGGTTTACCTGTTGTTCGTAGCACTTCATCTCCTGCCTTTCGGACAAAGCCAAATATTCGGGCATACAGCGCGAGGTAGAAGAAAAATCCAATCAAACCCACCTCTCCTATGGTAGCCACAATACTATTTTCAAGGAAGTCAGAACTACTCAACTGGGTCGTCCCATAGTAGTTGAAGGTGCGGTATTTTTCATAGATCGGACCTTCTGCAAAAGGATTCAGATATCGGGCAGGTCCTGCCCCTAACACCCACTTATCATTCTCATCTATCATCTCAAATAAGACGGTAAATGTGTGGATCTTGGGATGCTCATACCACTCCCTCTTTTGTTGGGCTTCATATTTCTCAGTCAAGTGCCTGGCATTTTCCTGGTCGGGATCGCTGAGTACATAGTAGACAGGGAGCGACAGGATGATCAGGGCGAAAATAGAGAGAACGAGTTCCTGCTGTTTGATGATCTTGACTGAGTAAGAATAGAAAATCGAGAAGATCATGAAAGCCACCAGGATGATGGTAAAGAGAATTACCGATACACTGAGCAATCCATAAAAGGCCAAGAAAAGGCGAAATAGATCGAAAAGTCTACGGTGTACCAGGAATCGATACAAATAAAAGAACAAAGCGATACCCAATAAGTATGCCGATAGACCGTATAAAGGATACTTAAATGTCCCCACTGCCCAGTCTGAATAGAACAATTGGCCACCTAATAACTTGTCAAAGTTTTGGAGAAAGGAAAAAATCACCTGTACTTCCAAACAGAGAAACATCAGATAACCAAATAAACTCTGCCGTTCTCCCAGGCTGAATTTAACAGTTGTAAAGAAGAAATAGAGGAGGATGGGAATAGAATAGGTAATGACAAAGCGGACCATGGAGGTTCCAAAAGCCAGATTTCCCACAGCAGAAAACACCACCACAGCCATAAATAAAATGTAAAGGAAGGCTGTCTTACTCACACGCCATTGCTGAGATCGGCTCCTGTAATGAATGAAGATGCGCGCACCTAGTGCCATGACGAGCAATCTAGGCATATACTCCACTCCCGGAGAAGTGGGCAAAACCCGCCGGAGAAACCCCAGCATCAACTGCCCCTGCCAAAATCCTCCAAACTCTCCCCAACCAGAGAAATAATCCTCCAGTACAAATGTCATATGCGTCACATAGAGCGTAAGGACTAGATAGATGAGTGCCTTGGGGCGATAGATCGTCAGGAAAAGAAATACTCCTGCCCATATAGCTACCGCTGGCAATATCGCACCTGATAAGGTGTAGGCTACCGTCAAAACCAGATAGCCCACAAATTTTAGTCCGTATTCCTTGTAATGGACAATGCCATTCTTACCGTCTATTCCTGTCATAGAATATGATGTGAGAAGCAAGCTAACGCGAGAAGAAAATTCTTCCTATATGTGCTGCTTACTTCTATTTTCTTGCGTATAAACCTGTCAAAAAGAGCACGAGTCACCCTTCCTCCCACATAACCTCTCTCACTCAGTAAGTCTCATGTCTCCCTTCTTGCAGTCTGCCTGTCTTACTAAATAGGCAGATTATATATTTCTCTTTCCAGATACCAATCCTTGAAAGCACGGATGCCATCAATGAATGCCATTTGGGGATTGTAGCCCAGCAACTCACGTGCTTTGCTGATATCTGCATAGGTCAATGGCACATCTCCTGGCTGCTCGGGCAGACGATTGATTTTGGCCGTTTTTCCTAGTACTTCTTCAATAGAGCCAATCATCTCTGCCAGGCTGATCGTACGACCTGCCCCCAGATTGATGATCTCATATTCGCTGTCCTCATAGTTGAGGGCGCCGATGATGCCCCATACGATGTCACGTACGAAGGTGTAGTCTCTTCTTGTCGTACCATCACCGAACACAGGAATCTCTTCTCCTTTCAGGATCTTGCGGGCAAACTTGTTGATCGCGAGATCGGGACGCTGGCGAGGGCCAAACACCGTAAAAAAGCGCAGGGCCAAGAAACGGATGCCGTATAGGTGACTGTATACATGTCCGAGCAACTCTCCGCTGACTTTGGAGCCAGCATAAGGACTGATCGGCTTCAATACATAGTCTGATTCTGACCAGGGTGTGTGCGGATTCACGCCGTATACACTACTAGATGAAGCAAATACAAATTGCTTGATCTCTCTGGCACGTGCTAGTTCCAAAAGATTTTGTGTGCCTTTGACATTGGTGTCCATGTAGGCGATGGGGTCCTTGATAGAAGGACGCACACCCGCACGGGCTGCCAAATGAACAATCGCGTCAAAGGAACCTGTCAAAGTATCCACCAGCTCACTATCCTGAATGTCACCTTCTACAAAGTGATAGTTTGGATTGCTGAGATGTGGGGCAATGTTCTCACGCTTGAGTTCCACTGCATAGTATGGGTCCAGGTTGTCAAGAACGGTAACCTGCCACCCCATGTCGAGCAAGGTATCAGCCAAATGGCTACCGATAAATCCGGCACCACCGGTGATGAGGACATGTGGGTTTTGGTGTAAATTCACGATACAGAGATATTTTTTGGATAAAAAGAAAGAAGACGCGTGTAGGAGAAATGGACAACGTATCCTTCACCCGTCTTCCTGCATTCTGAAAATCTATTTAGCAGCTTTTTTCGTTTTCTTCTTCTTGGGCTTCTTCTCATCGTCCCCATAGCCGTAGCCATAGCGCGATCCGTAGCGCCCATATCCGCTCTTACTGATCTTCACATCGTTCAAGACGTAGTAGACACGATTGAGCTTCTCACTGGCTTTCAACTCATTGGCTTCCTTGACGAAGTCCTTGCGCGAGTAGTTCTGGCGAATCACGACCAACTCCACGTCTGCGTGTTGGTTGAGGACCAAGAAGTCAGAGACCAGACCTACAGGCGGTGTATCGATGATCACATAGTCATACTGCACCTTCAAGGCTTCTACTAGATCTTCAAATCTGGCAGAGTTCAAAATCTCCAATGGGTTGGGCGGTCTGTGACCACTTGTGATGATATCCAAGTTGTGGATAGCGGTCTCTTTGACGATCTCGTTGAGCCCTGCTTTGCCAGCTAGGAAGTTGCTCAGACCGACTTCATTTTCTTGTCTCAAACGCTTATAGAGCTGCGGTCTGCGAATGTCCGCACCGATGATGACTGTTTTCTTCCCTGAGAGTGCCATGACAGCCGCTAGATGCGAAGAAGTAAAGGTTTTTCCTTCTCCTTTGACCATAGAAGTCACCGCAATCACCCTCTGGCCCATCGCCTCATCTAACAGATAATCCACATTGACCTTGAGGTATCGGAAGGATTCTGCCAGCGGGGAGAGGATAAAGTCCTGCTCAAACATGGCATCGCTTTTCTTCTCGTGCAGCAGCGTCGCGAGCATCGGGATATCTGTCATGCTCTTAAGCTGATCAGCTGAGCGCAACTTCGTATCGAAGAAGTCCAAGCCTAGGATCAGTACCAATGGCAAGAGCAAACTAAACACAATGGCAGAAGCGATGATGATTCCTTTCTTGGGCGAGACAGGCTCAGTCGATGAAAGACGCGCCTGATCCAAGATGTAAGAGTCTGGGCGTGTCGCCGCTTTAGAGATGCTGGCCTCTGCCAGACGCTGGCGGAGATAGTTGGCTAAGTCCTCGTTCACGAAAAACTGTGAGCTGTACTTCTTGATCTCTAGACTCTCTCCTGTTGCATTACTCACTCTTCCCTTAGCCTGTCCGATCTGGCGTCTGACCGTTTGGATTTGATACTTCAAAGTCGATTTGACATTTTCCAATGAAGCCTTAAGCTGACTGAGTTTCCCATTGATTCTGACTTTGAGGTTCTGTACCTCAATAGAGTTTGCAGCAGAAGTCAACTCTTTTTCTCGCTTTTCTTCATTTAACTCTCGCAGCTCTCTCATCAAAGCGATCAGATTGGGATCTTGAATTCCTGCGGTAGTAGGAGCCGCCGCGATGATCATATCTAAGCTCTGCTGGCCATTGATTTCTTTCAAACGCTGTTCAATGTAGTTCACCTGTACATTCAGTTGACCTACTTTTTCCTCTTTGCGCTGGATATCCATGGTCATTTCCCCCACTGAACCCGAGATGTCACTGGTGTTCTTAGATTTGTCAGCCAAAGCTGTACGCGCCTCGTCCAATGAATCGGTTACGGCAGATAGCTGGGCGCTGATGAAGTTGATGGTTCCTTGAGCGAAAGAGTTTTTCTGCTCTAGGCGCATTCTGATATAAGTCGAGCAGAGAGAGTCGATGTAGCGAATCTCCTTGTTGGGCGTCGCTCCTTCGATGTTCAACGTGATATAGTTTGCATCGGGAATACGGTTGATTTCAACCAACTGCTGATAGCCCGCTGTATACAAAGCATTGGGAATGATCTTAAATCCGTAGCCTTTACTTTCTTGAAATGAAGCGCCTTCACGCGGATTGATGGTGAAGCTCATCAATTCATTCTCAAATGGCTGGCCAAACGTGATGGTTTCCTCCACTTCGTAGGCATCCCCTCCTTTGATTTCTTGATAAGTGTCGTCTTCCTTATTATAGATGAAGTATTCCTTTTCTTTCACCCGAAGCGTCGCCTGTGTTTCACTGATAGGCTCGATCTCTATATAACCGACCGCAAACTGAGGATGCGTCCAATCTACCTCTACTTCGAAAGGATAAATCGGGTCCTGGTAGCGTTCGACATATTTGAAGGTCGTCTTCTCAAAGTATGCTACCTCAAAATCCAGAGACTCTAGCGTCCTGCTAATGAGCTTGCGCGAACTTAGGATCGCCAATTCATTGAGCATGTTGTCTTTTTGGCCGACTAGTTGGATTCCGTTGGGAAGATATTGATTGGTCCCCAAGTTTTGTGACTTATTCTCCGTCCCAATCATCATCGTCGCCTCTACCTTGAAAACACGAGGAGAAGATTTGATAGAATAGAAAGCAAAGGCGAGGAAGAGGGGAGTCGAAATCGCAAAATAATACCACTTCGACCGTATCTTGCGGAAAATTTCGGCAAGATCCACCTGTGTATTGCCTCCACCACCTGGATTGGCTTCAGGATAGTAAGGATAGTTATAATTGTTATTCGCCACTATTGCAGAAATTATTAGGTGCTAAGGGTGATAGACGTGTAGATAGGATCAATCAGGATTATTAGAGTCATCAGGATTATTAGAATCATCAGGGGTTGTACCTGTCGTGTTGTTTTGAGAGAGATTGACAAGTTGCAATACCGTACTGGCCAACACAATCACAAAAGAAACAGAAGACAAGATGAAGGAGGTAGACTGCCCTGTGACGACCAATGACTTGGACTTGGCAGGTTCTACATATAGGATATCCCCAGGCTGAAGGTAGAAGAACGGACTCCCTAGTGTCTTAGGATCACCCAAATCAAGAATTTCCGTTTTCAATACGCCTTTCTCGATTTCGCGGATCAGTTTCACACGATGGATATTGGCGTAGTCTGTCAAATCTCCTGCCAAACCTAACGCTTGAACGATTGTCACTCGATCTTGCGTAATTTGTATAACGCCAGGTTGTGTCACTTCCCCCATCACCGTCACCCGAAAATTGGTCAGACGGACGATCGTCTTGGGAGAACGCATCAGCTGGCTTGCCTCTAATTTTGCGTCAAGTGTATCCTGAATCTGCTCGATGGTATATCCTTCCACACCGATACGTCCAATCAGGGGAAGGTCTATCATTCCGTCTGACTCGATGACATAGTTGCTGGGAGAGAAATAAGCTTTCTCCAAGTCGATGTTTCCGCTTTCTCCTTCGATAGACTTATTGAAAGAAGCCGCAGAAGATGCTTGAGCATCCATCACTTTGATCAACAGTTGATCATCTACTTTTACCTTATATGGCTCTGGTACCTGTAGGCTAAATGTTCCTAGCGTATCCGCGCCGTCGTAGACTTTAGGGTCTGTATTGAACATGACCAGGTCTTTCTGAGAGGTACAGGCGGAGAGCAGTACCGCAGCTCCTAACAGTACAAAGAGAAATCTCCTCAGCATAATGTTTCGCGTAATTTCAGTTGCTAAAATGGGTGTTTTCCTAAAAGAGGGGAAGAACGCTGATTTCTTGGGTTTGGGTTTTTGCTTGATGTGGATTCAAGTCGGGAGGCAAAAAGCGATTTTTTCTAACAGCCCATCATATATCATTAGCTAACTGCTTGATTTGATACGTGTATGGATGAAAAATCATGCCAGAGTCCCTTTTACCCTTTGTCAACCATCTAGATCCTGCCATTTTCGTTTATTCCACAGCAATATCCCAAATCTAAATTCTTCACACTTTTACAATGAACGCATACAAAACTAAAAAAATCTTACGCCTCTAAACCCATATCTAGTTCGACTTTCGTAATATATCTCTTCAGCCGTGTATTTTACTTATTGAACCGTCTAAAATAGACCAGTGACTCGGGCTTGATAGCAAATCGCGAATCAATTACCCTCACTGTTTAAAAATTTCTTTATCCTTGCCCTTATTATTTTTCAGATTAAAAATATCTGCTGAAGTGACAGATGGAGCGCATTTATTTCTTTATGTTTCTTTCCCATTACATCTCATCGCATCCTTCTCTTACTGAGCACATCAAAATTTGTATCTGTCCCTATGTGTGGCATTGCTGGCATCATTAACAAAACTTCTGCTCCCGTCTCATTTCCCATCCTCCAAGCGATGGCTCAGAAGATCCACCACCGTGGACCTGACGACGAGGGGCACATGATCGAAGGTCCTGTAGGATTCTATCACAAGCGACTCACCATCATCGACTTGACCACAGGTCAGCAACCTATGACGTCTGGCGCGTTGACCATCATCTTCAATGGAGAGATCTACAACTATCTCGAACTACGGGACCAGTTGAAAATGAAAGGTGTGGCCTTTGAGACTACCTCTGATACTGAGGTCATCCTCAAGATGTATCAAGAATATGGAGAGGAGTCCATCAAGCTCCTCAATGGGATGTTTGCCTTTCTCCTCTACGACCGCCAGCGCAAGAAGGTGATTGCTGCCAGAGATCATTTTGGGATCAAGCCCATGTACCTCGCTGAGACAGCAAACGAGATGTTGTTTGGCTCCGAGATCAAGGCACTACTGGCACACCCCGCTGTTAAGCCTGAGCCCAACTATGAAGCCATCAATGAATATCTGACCTTCCAGTTTCTGCTGGGAGATCTGACCTTATATAAAGGCATCCGCAAAGTCCTTCCAGGACACTATCTACGGATAGATCTGGAGACCTTCCAAACTGAGAAGATCAAATACTGGGAGCCCAATTTCGAAGTAGACCAGTTTCATACGCAGGACTATTTTGAGCATGAACTGAAGCGACTGCTAGAGGATACGGTTAGGATACAACTTCGATCGGATGTACCTGTAGGAGCCTATCTGAGTGGGGGAATGGACTCTAGTCTTGTGACAGTGCTAGCGGATAAGTTTCTTGATAAACCTATTACGACCTTTACGGGCGCTTTTCACGAGGGGAAAAACTTCGATGAGACACCCTATGCAAAGGAAGTAGCAAAATCCGTCAATGCGGATATGAAACTCATCTACCCCACCGTCAATGACTTCGTGGAGCTGATGCCTAAGCTGATCTATCATATGGATGAGCCATGTGTAGGTCCTGGTCTTTTTCCTCAGTATATGGTTTCGCATCTCGCCAAGCAACATGTAAAAGTAGTGCTGGGAGGCCAAGGAGGGGATGAGATTTTTGCAGGATATACCCGTTATTTAGTGGCTTACCTAGAGCAGGCCCTCAAAGCGGCTATCTACGAAACACAAGATGAAGGGGATCAATTTGTTTCTCTTCAAAATATGATGCCCAGCCTTCCCCACCTGCGCAAGTATGTCCCGATGATGAAGGGATTTTGGAAGCAGGGGGTTTTTGAGGAAATGGACAGACGCTATTTTCACCTCAATGACCGAAGCGAAGGAGCCTTGGGATTGTTGAATGGGGATTTTAAGGAAAATTATGATCGAGAAAGGATCTTCCAGCGCTTCCAACCCATTTTCAACCATCCCAACACCCAATCCTATTTCAATAAAATGACCCACTTCGACATGTTTGGGTCTTTGCCTGGGCTCTTGCAAGTAGAAGACAGGGTCAGCATGGCCGTTTCACTAGAGTCACGGGTTCCACTATTGGATCGGAGGATTGTAGATCTGGTTTCGACCATGCCCGCAGCGATGAAATTCAAAGGGGGAGAAATGAAATATATCCTCAAGCGTGCAGCTGGAAGCTATCTTCCTCATAATATTGTCCACCGCAAGGATAAGATGGGCTTCCCTGTACCACTCCACATGTGGGCCAAAGACGGGGCTTCTGACTTTATCAAGGACATCTTACTGGGGAAAAAAGCACGCGAAAGAGGCTTGTTTGATCACACGCGTATGGAAAACCTCATCATGAATGAGCGCGCATTTGGGCGCAGTCTTTGGGGAGCTTTATCTCTTGAGCTATGGTTCCAGACATTCATAGATGGTTGATCACTAGGCTAATGATCATAGGAATATTCAAAAGCGAGAGGCATATATTTCGCACATGAATCCTATGCTCCGTAACCTCCTAAGTAAGAGAACATCTTAAGCAGAAAGACAGATAAAGAGAAGCAAGAATAGAGATCTAGTACTTTCGGTCTCATGCCTCGAGCGTAGCGAAATCCCTTTCGGGCTCTCTTCTCAACTCTTATCGTCTACTCAAATATTCTTAAAACCAATTATGTAGCGATTCTAACCTATCACGTCTGGGATCTGTTGCTTTGCTTTCATAGCAACTTCCTGTTAATACAATTTCGATATTATTGACTCTGATAAACAGCTAGAACCCTGGAAGGAGATATCGCCTCCTTATCTAGCGAATACCCAAACACTGCACAACACTAGGGAATGGGTGGTTTAGCCATCTATGGGAAATAAACGCCCCCTAAATCGTTCTTAATTCATCAACCTTATATATTCTGGTGTACAGACATCAGCCAATTTTTAACGCACCTAGTATCTCATGAAGATTACACTAGCAGAAGATTTACAATTTGACTGGAAAGTCGAAAAAATCGGTGTCATTGGACCCGGTATCGTGGGTATGCCAATGGCTGCCTTGCTCGCCAACGCTCGTCTCAAGATTGGAACAGACCAGCCCGCGCGGGTGATGGTCGTGCAGCGTAACTCCAAGAACTCTGGATGGAAAGTGGATGCCATCAACTCTGGTAAGTCCGTCATCGGAGGGATCGAGCCTGGTCTCAACGCCATTGTAGAGGAGTGCGTCAAGGAAGGACTGCTAGGCGCTAGTCACGATTATGCGGAGCTAAGTGATGCCGACATGATCCTAATTTCTGTCCAGACAGATAAAAAGGGTTTCGAGCCTGATTATGGCCCACTATTCGGTGCATTGGAGACTTTGGCCAAAGCACTACAAAACAAGCCTGCTGATAAGATACCTTTGATTGTATACGAATCTACACTGGCACCCTCTTCTATGGCTACGCTCATCAAGGAGCACTTTGCAAGCTATGGATTGATCGAAGGACGCGACATCCTCTTGGGCAACTCTCCCAACCGTGTGATGCCAGGTCGTTTGGTACACCGTGTCACACATTCTGACAAGTTGATCGGCGGATTACATCCTGAGACACCTCGCATGATCGAGGCGGTATACTCTCAGATTGTGACAGAAGGCACGCTTCACCTCACCAACTCTATGACGGCTGAGGTAGTGAAGACATTGGAAAATGCGTATCGCGACGTACGTATCGCACTTTCTACAGAGATCGTACGCTACTGCGACGAAAATAATATCGACTATTACAAGGTCCGCGACCTCGTCAATGAGAAACTGTCTCAGACAGATGATGCTACGACAGATCCCAACGCGGTTCCTTCAGGTGGTCTTTTGATCCCGATGGTCGGTGTAGGTGGACACTGTCTCCCCAAGGATGGCATCCTGCTATGGTGGAGAAAAATCGAATCAGGTGCGGATACTTCCAGCAGTTTGATCGTTCGCTCTCGCGAGATCAATGACGAATCTCCTGCGGAGACCATCAAGTTGGCGGAGCGCAAGTTCGGTTCACTTGACGGCAAGAAAGTGGCCATCCTCGGTGCTGCTTACCGCTTCAACTCTGAAGATACACGCAACTCTCCTTCTATTGTATTGGCTAAGCAGCTAAGAGATAAGGGATGTGACGTACGTCTACAGGACTACTACGTGAAGGGAGACGACCAAAACATCGTAGGATTCGGTGTGGAGGATCTATTCACCAACGATCTTGAAGCAGCGGTCAAAGATGCAGACTATATCTTCATGGCGACAGCACACAAAGGATACATGGACGACCGTGACGAGATCCTAGCTAAGGCAGAAAATCTTCAAGGTGTGATCGACGCTTGTAACATTTACCAGCGCGAAGACATCGAAGCTAAAGGAATCGGTTACACAGGAATCGGTCGTGGAGCAGAAGCTCCCTCAGAGGAATTTGTAGACTTCGTCGCTGCCAACTTCATCGCGATGGAGCGTGGGGTAGCCAATGAAGTACAGGCCATGGCCCAGTTCTTGAACGAGCGCTATGCAGAGGAAGACTTCAACAAAGTGACGATGGAAGATGTACAGAAGCTGGGCGCAAGCTGCTCTACAGGCTGTATCATTGCAGATCCTGCACCGATCACGGAGGTTCCTCAATATGAAGGATTTCAGACAAGATTGGCTACCTATGCCTTCAATCAGGGGCAACCCGTAGCCTAATGAGCGCTGGGAATCGAGAGAAGAGACGAAGAGATTGCCTCTGCTCTCGCCTCTCGGTTCTCTTTGTATTCTAATAAATCATCTCGCATTTCTCCAATAACAGGGGTCGCCATTTTTCAGTGTTCATGTTGTAGATAAATCATCTATGGACCATATAGAATGAAAAATGTCACTTGACTCCTGATACTATCATAAAATCATGGACCAAACCCCAAAGAAATGGGCCGTCATCGGCGGAGGGATCCTCGGTATGACCATTGCTCACAGGCTCAAGCAGCAGGCACAAGACGTCCACCTGTTTGAGGCTGCACCTTATATGGGTGGCCTGACCGCCGCATGGGAACTAGGTGGGGCGACATGGGACAAGTACTACCACGTAATCCTAATGTCGGACACCTACACAAGAAATGTCCTTCAAGAGCTCAACTTAGATGAACAGATCGAGTGGGTAAAGACCAAGACAGGTTTTTATACCGATGGAAAGCTCCATTCGATGTCTAACTCTATTGAGTTTCTCCAGTTCCCTCCGCTCAACTTGATCGACAAGTTCAGACTGGGTGGAACGATTTTTTATGCTTCGAAAGTCAAGAATCCAGAAAAGCTGGAAGATACGTTAGTAGAAGACTGGCTACGTGGACTCTCGGGCAATAATACCTTCGAAAAAATATGGCTCCCACTGCTTCGTGCCAAGTTGGGAGAAAATTATAAGCAAACTTCTGCTGCTTTTATCTGGGCGACCATCCAGCGTATGTATGCTGCGCGTCGTACAGGGCTAAAGGAAGAAATGTTTGGATATGTCCCTGGTGGATACGCTACCGTACTCAATACATTTGTAGATAAGCTGGCCGATGAAGGCGTCAACTTGTACACAGATTATGCTGCGCGTCGCATCACCAGCCTGGACAATGGACAGGTAGAGGTAGAGTTTGGCAATGGAGATGTAGGGGTATTCGATGAAGTCATCGTCACGATTCCTTCTCACATTGCATCCAAAATGATCGAGGGATTGAAAGAAGAAGAAACAAACAAGCTCAACAGCATCCAGTACTTGGGCGTCGTCTGTGCTTCGCTTCTTCTCAAGAAATCCATCTCGCCTTACTATGTGACCAACGTAACGGATGATGATACACCTTTTACAGGAGTAATCGAGATGACAGCCATGGTAGACCCCGAGTACTTTGGTGGGCACCACTTGGTCTATCTCCCCAAGTACGTCAAGGCAACAGATGACTTCTACAGCAAGAGCGATGAGGAAATCCGCGCACTTTTCTGGGGCAAACTCCAAAGCATGTACAGCCATCTGGAACCCAATGATTTGGTAGACTTCCAGATTGCACGTGCCAAAAATGTATTTGCACTCGCTACGAAAAAATACTCTGAGACCCTGCCACCGATTTCTATGTCGACCCCAGGTGTCCACGTACTCAACTCATCCCACATCGTCAATGGCACATTGAACGTGAATGAGTCCATCATGCTGGCAGAGAAGCAGTTGCCTGCCATTATTCAACAATCAAAGCAAAGACCCTCTTTAGAAGTTCAATTATGAGTACCAAGCGAATGGCCAGCGTATCACTGGATCTAGACAACCAGTGGTCCTATATGAAAATCCATGGAGATGCAGGCTGGGAGACTTTCCCTTCCTACCTGGACGCCTTCGTCCCTCATGTGTTGAAGGCATTGGACGCCCTGGATCTGAAGATCACCTTCTTTATCGTGGGACAGGACGCAGCATTAGATAAAAACCGCGATTATCTACAAGAGATTGTCTATCGCGGACACGAGGCGGGCAACCACTCGTTTAAGCATGAATCCTGGCTACACCTCTATTCCAAGAGTGAATTGGAGTACGAGATTCGTGAGACAGAAGAGCATATTTATAATGTCACAGGACAGCGTACCATTGGTTTCCGTGGGCCTGGCTTCAGCTGGTGTCCCGATCTATTGGAGATCCTCAAAGTGCGTGGCTACCTATACGATGCCTCCACGCTCCCGACTTACTTAGGTCCGATTGCGCGGATGTATTACTTCTGGACGGCCAAGCTCAGCAAAGAAGAGCGCGAGGAGCGCAAAGGGCTATTTGGCAAATTCAAAGATGGGCTACGCCCCGTGAAGCCGTACATCTGGAAGCTGAATAACTCTCAAGAGCTGTTAGAGTTGCCCGTGACGACGATTCCAGGCATCAAAACGCCTTTCCATTTGAGCTATCTGCTGTTCTTGAGTGGTATTTCAGATGCTTTGATGAACATGTATTTGACGACAGCGATTCAAGCGTGTAAGGCTACAGGTACAGAGCCGAGCTTCTTGCTACACCCACTGGATCTGATCGGGGGAGATGAAGTACCTGAGTTGAAGTTCTTCCCAGGGATGGACATCAGTTCTGCACGCAAAGTCGAGGTATTCCATCACGTGATGAGCACCTTGGGCAAGCACTTTGATCTGGTAGATATGAGTACGCATGTACGCCATATCTTGGATGTGAAGAAAGATAAGCTCAACGAGCGCGTACCTGCTATTTAGGCTAAACATACGCATCAATCGTTCTCGCTACTGGAAAAAACATCCCTCACTTCTTAGTGACTTTCCAACATTATACCAAAATAATATAGGGGAGATTCCTCAGTTACTTGAGAGATTTTCCCTTTTATTTTATTCCAATGAAGAAATGTACCTTTTCTGTAAAACACCCTGAGATGAACAAATAAATCCTTTTGTTTTTGGAATACTGAAAAACCAAAGCATGCCAAAAACTGAGTGATTTAACCAAAAATAGTCCTATAGATAACCGTTCAGACAGATGTCCTTTGAGAAAATGATAAAAAGAGCGGTATTTCTAACAGAATTCATCGTTCTCTTACAATTACAAATAGTAAAAACACAACATCTATCCCAAACTGAGCCTAGCGGGACATAGGAAATGGCAAAAATTGAAACCGTTTCGCTTTTTCCATCATCATCCCCATGAACAAAGGAGAGATGTGGGTACAAGGAATACCAAACCCGCTTCATCCTGTATGAAAAATACTCAATTTTCGCTTTACTAAATCGTTCACCATTAGAGAAGAATAGGCCTAGCATTATGCATACTTTAGACACCCCCTCTACCTATGCAACCCAAACCATGAACGGGCAAGACCGTTTGGACTTACCCATGGTCACCATCTTGACACCTGCATACAATGAGGAAGAGCTGATTGTCCAAAACCTCACGCGTATCTATGAGTATATGGAAGCGCGCGAAGATCGCTATCGCTGGGAAATCCTCGTTGTAAACGATGGCAGCAAGGATCAAACCGCAGAGTTGGCCGATGCTTTCTCTATCAAGAATCCCAAGATGCGGGTCATCCACCACGTGGTGAATCGCAACCTAGGGGGTGCCCTCCGCACAGGTTTCCACAATGCCAAAGGCGACTACGTCATCGTACTGGACCTCGACCTTAGTTATGATGTAGAGCACATAGACGCACTCATGGCCGAGGCGCTCAAAGCGGATGCCGATGTCGTCGTAGCCTCTCCCTACATGAAGGGAGGCAAAAGCACCAAAGTACCCAAAACACGTCTGCTCCTCAGTCGTGTCGTCAATAAATTGATGAGCTGGTCGGCTCCCAATACCGACATTCGCACATTCACAGGAATGGTTCGCGTCTACAAGCGCTCCTTTTTGCGTCAGCTCAACCTCAAATCTAATACCTACTCGATCAACCCTGAGATCATCCTCAAAACATTGATTCTGAGAGGGAGAATACGCGAGATTCCCGCCCACCTTGACTGGAGCTTCCAGGAAAATGTAGGGGGCCGTGTATCGAGCATTAAGATATTCAAGGGAATTCTGGCGGGCTTGATGGCCAGCTTCATTTTTAGGCCCTATGCCTTCTTCATGGTTATAGGCTTATTTTTATTAATGGTCTCCCTGTATATGGTAGGATGGATATTCATCAATGTCGCAGATATCTATCCCATTATAGAAAGTGCAGGCGGCTACTTTGACGATCGTTTCAGTATGGCGATCGGACAGGTATTCCAGGACCGTCCCCATGCATTCTTCATCGGCGGTATCTCTTTATTGATCTCGCTACAGTTGCTGAGCATTGGGTTCTTGTCCCTGCAGAGTAAGCGTTACTTTGACGAGCTCTTCCATATTAATACAACCAATCTGCGCAATATTCTTGAAGCCAAAGACCAACAAGCAGGGAAATAGCCTGTGGAGCCATAAATTGGATCAAACCATGCACATATCAAGGTATCGGTTCCTTCCGCTTCTCGTACTCTATGTCGTCCTCATCGCCCTATTCTCCAAACGCGAATACGTGGACGATGAGATCAGATACTTCATGTATGCCGAGCGACTGGTAGAGGGGCATTATGTAGGAGATGTAGACAATCCTGACTTAATCAATGGGCCAGGCCTCCCGATAGTCCTCGCCCCCTTTGTCGCTGTAGGCTTGCCTGTCTATTTCATTCGATTTCTCAATGCCTTCTTTTATTATGGCTTATTGGTTTTTATGTATCGTATCCTGATTCGGTACATTCCCAAGAATAAAGCTACCCTCTACACCTATTTAGCTGGTCTCTATCCCCTTTTCTTATTGCGAGGGATATTTCAGCTATGGCCAGAGTTGTTGTGTGGATTTCTCCTCATGGGATTCTCCTATTATCTCCTCAAAGCTACCGAATCCGAGCCTAATTGGACCAAGTCGATTCTCTTCAGTGCACTCTTCTTGGGTGCGGCGATTATGGTCAAGTTTATCTATGGCTATGTATTATTTGCGGGCATCTTTTTCACCTTTCTGCACTGGGTTTTTACCAGAGATTCGCGTTCTGCCATATTAATCCGCATTCTCGCCGCAGGTTTCATTATTTGCATTCCTTACCTCATGTATACGTACTCACTCACGGGTAGGACGATGTACTGGGGGAATAATGGAGGCACGCAACTATACTGGATGACAGCTCCTTATGAGGGAGAATGGGGAAATTGGGTGAGCATCCCACACGTAAACCAAGGGGTGGTTCCAGTACATGAAGGGCACAAGGAATTTCACGCGCAGATGGAGAGCTTGACATTTACAGAGCAGGACGATCTCTTTGCGGAAAAAGCGATGGAACAGCTTAAAGCGCATCCAGAAGTCTACCTAAAGAACTGGATCGCAAATGTATGTCGGCTATTCTTCAACTATCCTTATTCCTACGAATCCCACTCCCTGGGCACATATTTTTTCTTATTGAGCAATCTATTTCCCATTTTGCTAGGCGTTTTGAGCCTTGTACCGGCCTGGTTCAATTGGAAGAAAATACCTTACGCCTTACTGGTCATTGTTCTATTTCATTTGATTTATCTAGGAGGATCTTCATTAGTCTCTACTGTGATTCGATACTCTACCACGGTGATTCCCTTTATGTTGCTTTGGATTGCCTATGTTGAGCATCATTTTGTTTTATTTCACATCAAGAGATCATCTTAAGGAAGAGGTCAGATGTTGAGATGTGATCCTGTGAGGGATTTCACTATACTCAAGACAGGAGAATGAAAGTGTAGATGCTGAATATATACACTATCGGTTCTTGAAGATCTCTATTAACTATCTATCACTCAGCTACGCTTTTTGCTTCGAAAAAATATCTCCATGGATACCACCATTAAACTCATGAGTCTCGTCGGGGCTCGTCCACAATTCATCAAACTAGCACCACTGGCACGGGCAGTCGATCAAATGAATCAAGATCCTGCATCGCCTACCATACAGCATGTCATCATCCATACAGGACAGCATTATGACTATGGGATGTCAGATATATTTTTCGATGAGTTGGGCATTCCCCATCCCGACATTAACCTAGGGGTAGGATCAGGACGTCATGGCGTACAGACAGGCAAAATGCTGGCAGGTATTGAAGAAGCCTTGATCGAGCAACAGCCCGATCTTCTGGTCATTTTTGGCGATACCAATTCTACCGTTGCAGGTGCATTGGCAGCATCTAAGCTCCATATCCCCATCGCCCATGTCGAGGCAGGACTGCGGAGCTTCAATCGTACCATGCCTGAAGAAATCAACCGAATCGTAGCGGATCATATTTCGGATATCTTATTGGCACCCACACCTACCGCGATCCAACATCTTCAAAATGAAGGGCTCTCAGATAAAACCATTAGCAGTGGAGACATCATGTATGACACCGTCCTCCACAATGTCCAACTGGCAGAAAAGCAGTCTGAAATTCTGAACGGATTGCCCGTAGGCAAAGGAAACTACGCCATCGCAACTTGCCATAGGGCCGAAAATACAAACGACCCTCAGCGGCTACGCCATATATTCGAGACGTTTAATGCCATTGCAGAGAGGGGAACCCCTATTGTACTTCCGCTTCATCCTCGAACCAAAAATATGCTCCCTAATGTCCTGCCAGATTGGAGGGCGCATGAGAATTTATTTATGATCGAACCTGTAGGCTATCTAGATATGATGCAGCTCGTCCATCATGCGCGATTGGCACTGACGGATTCTGGGGGACTGCAAAAAGAGGCTTTCTTCCTCAACACGCCCTGCATCACGATGCGCGATGAAACGGAATGGATCGAAACGGTCGAAGCAGGTGCCAATATCATCACAAGCGCTGATCCTGACAGGATCATGGAAGCCTACAAGTACTGGATGAGGCAAGATACAGCAGATTTTGGCGAGGAAGTACAGAAATTCTTCGGAAATGCAGACTCTGCGGGACGTACGCTCCAAGCTATCTTAGACTTCTTAAATGAGAAGACCCTAAGCCCAGCCATTTGAAGCTATTAATCCTCCATGCTTCATATGCATTGAACTTGAATCATATTGTAAAACCAATAGGTTAAATAACGCGAAACTGGTTCGATAAAAAGCACCCTATGTATCTTCTGCTAAAGAATGACCATCATAGCCATGCGATTCCAACCAGTCTTTAATAGCCGTCTCTACTTTCGCAAATCCCTAAAATTAATTTCATGCAAAAGTTCGCTCTTACTGGTGTAGCAGGATACATCGCACCACGTCACCTTAAAGCCATCCAGGATACAGGAAATACCCTTGTTGCTGCACTTGACCCTCATGACTCTGTGGGGATTCTAGATCGATTCTTCCCCCAATGCTCTTTCTTTACGGAGTACGAACGATTCGATCGCCATCTAGAGCGTATCAAAAGAGATCCCGAGCGTGGGGGCATCGACTATCTGACGATTTGTTCGCCCAATTATCTGCACGATGCACACTGCCGCTTGGCGCTGCGCCTGGGTTCAAACGCGATTTGCGAAAAGCCCTTGGTGGCCAATCCTTGGCAGCTCGATGCGTTACAAGAATTGGAGCAGGAGTCCGAAGGAAAAATTTACAACATCCTCCAGCTACGCGTGCATGAGTCGCTCATCGCGCTCCGCAATAAGATTCAATCTCAGCCTAAAGGAAAGCGCTACCAAGTCAATCTGACTTATCTGACCTCTCGTGGTCCTTGGTACCTCTACTCATGGAAGGGCGACCTGAGCAAGTCAGGAGGTGTCGCTACAAATATCGGCATTCACTTCTTCGACATGCTGATGTGGATGTTTGGTAAGCCTGTAGGCAGCGATGTATACTTCTCCAATGAGAAGACCATGAGTGGATTCATGGAGCTAGAAAATGCAGATGTCACATGGTTCCTATCCATTGATCGTGACGAGCTTCCTGCGGAGGTTGTAGCCAAGGGTCAGCCTACCTATCGTTCCATCACGGTAGATGGCGAAGAGATTGAATTTTCGACAGGTTTTACGGATCTGCACACCCGAATGTACGAGGAGACACTAGCTGGGAGAGGCTTCGGTACAGAAGAGGCGCGCCCTGCGATCGAGTTGGTGCACGGCATCCGCGATGCAGTCCCTTCAAAGAATATCCGTCACGGGCATCCGCTCTTGCTGAAGAAGTTGGCTGAGATGGCTTGAGAAACGTATAGATCAAAGGAAATCGACAACCGACTGCATATTTTGGCAGCAATTATAAAAATGATCAAGAGGCTCCTATATGGGGTCTCTTTTCATTTTGAAAAAATAAAGATGCCCTCCCCTACCCTTTATTTAATCTGATTCCTTCTGTATCTTGATCCAAGCTTCAAAAAGGAATCCGCATGCGCTATCTTTATTCTACACTGGCATTATTCCTGAGCATATTCTTGGCGAGTTGTCAACCTCCCATTTCCCTTACGCCATCTCCCCTACCCCTCCCTATCCAACCTGAAGACCAACTCAGATCCATTCAATTTTGGGATGACCAACTGGGTGTGGCTGTGGGTGGACAAAGATTCGATGAAGAAGTAATTCTGAAAACGGTAGATGGAGGCACGACCTGGGAACGAATCCGCCCTGAAAGCGAATTAAAGAAAATGATTTTCAACCTCCACATCGCCAATGCGCACGTCATGTGGGGCACGGCACTGGATGGGAAGGTACTGCACAGTACGAATGGGGGACAAACATGGGAGCTCATCCAGCAGGCTTATTGGCTACCGATGCGCAGCATCACACAGGTGACTGATTCGGTCATTGTCTCCGTGGGAGGCGTAGGCTATAGCGTAGGCCAAATCGTGCGATCTGATAATGGAGGCCGAACCTGGACCTTGCTAGATACGACCGATTTTGAGCTGAGAGACGTGACATTCACAGACGAACAAATAGGATATGCCTGCGGCTATGGCGTCATCCTCAAAACAACCGATGCAGGGCTTAGCTGGAAACTTACCGACGCGACACGCGGCTTCTTCTCCACCATGGACTGGCCTAATTCAATGGTCGGTTATGTCGCAGGGCGCGCAGGAACCATTCTCAAAACGATAGATGCTGGAACAAGCTGGGAGAGACTCCGCAATGGCAACAATCCCCTCATTCCGTACGAATCCTACAACGACATCGTATGCTGGGACAGTGCGCATCTATATGTGGCAGGGGACAAAGGGGTCTTCAAGTACTCGGATGATGGAGGCAAAAGCTGGGAGCGGATAACACTAGCGACCGATGCAGACTTACATAGTATACATCTTACGGGCCCTCGATCGGGCTGGATTTGTGGTAGTGAAGGCTTTTTGAGTCGTTTTGAATGGGTTCGATGACTATGCCGTGGGGGTGTTTTGGTGACCACGCTATGCCGGTGTTTTCGTGACCATGACGTGGCGGTGTTTTCGTGACCACGCTATGCCGGTGTTTTCGTGACCACGCCATGGCGGTGTTTTCGTGACCACGCCATGGCGGTGGTCCTACTTTTTTCGATTGCGCATGAAGCGCGTGTAGTCTTGATCTCGGATGAGCCCTACAGGTCCTTTGTATATGCCTCCCTCTCCGCCATGATCATAGACTTTGACGATGATGACGTTGTGCTGATCGGGTTTGAGAATGCCCGAAGGAATACTGTAGGCACGATTGACAAGCCATGACCAAGAGTTTTTCGAGGGATTTTTGCCTGAGTTTATATAAAATCCCGTCTGTCCTACCAGTTGGCCGTTGATATATACCTGGTCCTGGTCATCGATGACGCCTACCATGATCATGAGCGACTCTTCCGCCACCTCCTTAGGACAATAAAATGTCTTTCGATAAAACGCGTAGCCATCATGCCCAAAACCTTGGGATTCCCATGACCTCGGCACCCAGATACTGTGCCATTTCTGAGAAGGAATCGTTTCATAATCTGTGTCTATGCGGTCGGAAAAAGCAATCTCCCATGTACCCGTCAAATCCATCTGTAGGTAAGCAGGCTTCTTCTTTCCATAAATACCGATTCCCTTATTTTTCCCAATTACTTTCTGAACTTTATCTAAAATATGCCCCTCTTCTTCAGGCGTATCCAATAACTCAAATCCTTCTACCTCAAACTCCCAACCCGCAAGAATTCCCCCTTCTCTGAATTCATCGTATACACGAACAGCCAGCACATTTTTCCCATCATACTCCACTACGTCACGAGGCAGTCGGTACACACGGAGTACACCATATCCCGTCCTGAAATCTGGAGGAAAACTTCCTGTACTGCCAATCAATGTACCATTGAGATAGACTTCATCGACATCATCGATATTTCCCAAATAAATAAACAGGTCCTGATTTTGGGGTAATTTACGTCCGTTGATTTCTTTTCGATACCAAGCATATCCATCATATCCAGGAAACCCATGCTCTTCCCATTGGCCAGGAACAGGAATCCTGTCCCAGTTGTTATGGTTGTGATCTAAGATCGCCCACGATGGATCATCCCCGATGGTAAATGCCCACTCCCCTTCCAGATCCATGATCTGCTCCAGTTGCCCGTAAGCAGGCACTGTCACCAACATTAGCCATAGGAACCCTAGTTTATATGCAAAAAGTTTCAACATAAAGGATGTCTCAAATCGACCTGAAAGACTGAAAAATGAATGTCAAACTATCTCTTATATACTAAAACGCTAATGTATACTTCTTGTTTATGCCGAGAGGAATAGGATTGGCGACGGATGTCCCCAATCTATTCCCTCCAACATTTTCACAAAAGAACCACTAGTGCAGAGTAAACAAAAAGGGTAGTTGGAAAGAACGGTTATTACTCAAATATTAATAGATCGGTTCCCTTTTTCTGCAACTCTAACTACTAGTTATAACGAACGTCAATTTATGCTAAGCTAGAAGTACGTGGTGTACGACCCATGATTCCTAGCTGTAGGCTATCTTCCTTTTTGGGGGAATGCTCAAATCACGATTCCCACTTTTTCTTGAATCTTTATTTCCACAAGATCAATACTCCTTGTACCGATCAGGATCATAGTCTTGAAGTTCTACTTTATATCCTCCTTTTTTGAGCATACGCGTAAGGCCACTCTGGCGAATGAGTCCTACAGGACCTTCAAATATTCCTCCATCTCCTGTAGCGTCATATACTTGGATCGTAATTTCATTTTGTCCTGGTCTCAATACGCCCTCAGGTATGGCATAGGCACGAATCTGCTGCCACTCCTGGCCATTGATATTGCCAGCCCAAGCCTGTACCGACCCTGTCTGCCCGACTTTGACTCCATTGATCCATGCACGGTCAATGTCATCAATCTTACCAAGGAACAAGACCATCTCTTGATCGGCTAAGTATCCAGGTACTTCTACATTTCTCTGATACCAAGCCATGCCATCATATCCTTTGAAACCCTGCTCTTCCCATTTGCCTGGTACCTTCATGTTGACCCAATTGAACTCTCCCGAAGGATATTTTCCTTTCTTGTTGTCACGGTCTACAGAAAAACGCCATACACCATCTAAGGGAATATCTATCATTTGAGAGGCATTGATTCTTAGGCCAATCGGACCATGTAGAATCCCCCCATCCTTTTCGGAATCAAATACGCGTACGGCAATCAAAAGCTCCCCTGTTCTTGTCAATGTTGAAGGAATCTTGTAGACACGCTCCTCACCATAGGCTGTACGATAGTTGGGGGGAAACTGGCCTGTGCTCCCAATCAACTCGCCATTGACAAAAACTTCGTCTACATCATCGATCTTTCCAAGATGGAGGCTAATATTTTGCCCTTGTAAATAATCGGGCAATGCCAAACGTTTGCGGTACCATGCACGCCCATTATATCCTTCAAAACCCTGGCTTTCCCAGCTCCCAGGTACTTGAATCGATTCCCATGTGCGGTCGTCATAGCTGAGACTTGACCACTCTGGACGGTCCCCAATGGCGAACGCCCATGTCCCATCCAGCTTGATATCTAGCTCATCTCCGTGACCTGATACAATCAGGCTGGTAGAAGCTATGGGAGGTATTTGCTTGAAGGGTTGCAAAACCATCAGTCCCACGACAATCAAAACAGCCGAAAGTGTCACAAGTGAGTTGGGGAAAGGACGGTTTCTCTTCATAACAAATACTCTTGAGGGCGATGTGTAGGATATTGAGGTAGCCATTTTTTAATTGTTTAAGTACAGCATGGGGCGAAATGATAAGGGAGGGCGGTTAAGGCTTCTCTTTCTATCATTCCTTAATGCTTATGATAAAATTACGCATATCCCCTGCATCAGATGTCACCTCTAGGTGGAAGAATGTAAAATAATGTCACAAGTTTCAGCAGGCCTGCCAAAACTGAAAAAAAGCACTCTTGACCTACTCTGTCATGATCAATTTATACCCTACTCCATGTACCGTCACGATGCGTCTAGGATCTGCGGGATTCTCTTCCACCAATTGCCTCAACTTGACGATAAAATTATCTACTGTTCGTGTCGTAGGTGTCTGGTCATAGCCCCAGACGGCCCGCAATAAATCGTCACGACTCACCACTTCATTTCGATGGTCTATGAGGTACTGCAATATTTCATAAGCCCGATGAGAAAGTTTCACATCCTTACCCTCCACCTGGGCAGTGTAGGCATCAAAGTTGACCGTCAAAGGTCCCAAAGAAAAAACAGAGAGATTAGGTGCAGCTACGGGTTCTGACTTTTGGGCGCGTCTCAGAATCGCCTTAATCCTGGCTAGCAGTTCTCTCAATCCGAAGGGCTTGGTCATGTAGTCATCTGCTCCCAACTCTAGCCCAAGGACCTTGTCGATTTCTTCTCCTTTAGCAGAGAGCATGAGGATGGGCGTCTGTTTATCCACTTGGCGGATGCCTTTGCACACATCAAAACCCGACTTCTTGGGTAGCATGATGTCCAATACAATCAAATCATAGGTGTTGTTCAAAGCCAAATCCAGCCCCAGCTCTCCATCTCCTGCACTGTCGACCTCATAGCCCTCAAAGGCCAGATTATCAGTCAATCCCATCCGCATGGAGGGCTCATCTTCCACAATCAAAATACGTGACGACATATTCAATTTTAATTTTTGAGTTAAGACATTAGATGGAATGTGTGATCGGCTGATCAAGTATCCATCCAAAAGAGATCATGTAGTGTGTACCACGCTATTGTCCGCTTTGCATAAAACTGCCCTCCTTCAGTCTATCACTGAAGCTTCCTATATGCTCCAGATACAATCTGGCGAAGGCAGTGTTCCACTTTTTTATTTGTGTAGATACTTAGCATGTTCATATATCTACTCCTCATTTCGCTAGCTTCAGCTCCTGTTATTTATCTTCCTTATAAGTTTTTTCGCAGGTAGGGATGACAAGGGAGAATGTACTTCCTTTTCCTGCTGTACTTTCCAACTTAACCTTTCCCTTGTGTGCATCCATGATTTGCTTGACTAAGGCGAGTCCCAAACCTGTCCCCTTGACGGTGTACAACTCTCCCTCTGTCACACGGAAAAATTTGTCGAAGACCGCTTTTTGATGCTGAGGGGAAATGCCGATGCCGTGATCTTGGACAGCAAGATGGGCCTGCTTCCCATGCACAGAAGTAGAGATCGTCAGACGTTTCTCGTCGGGAGAATACTTGATGGCATTGTCTATCAGATTCACCAGTGCCTCCGCAATGGCCCCTTCATCGACACAGACGATCGAAGGTGCATCGGTCAGCTCCATCTCCCAGGTGAAGCCATGCTGCTTCAAGTGAAACTCGTACGTATTCATCACCGATTGCACAACCTCGTTGAGGTCGACCTCCTCCATATCGTACAGACGCTTACGCGCCGCAGTCTGGGAGAAATTCAAGATCTTATTGACCATGCCTGTGAGTCGCTCTGATTCCTGACGAATGATCTTGACGTATTCCTCTCGCTTTTCGGGCTGGGAAATCCGATTGAGCTCCAAGGTCTCGGCAAACATACGGATCAAAGCCAAAGGGGTCCGTAGTTCATGTGACACGTTGGATACGAAGTCCGCCTTGTACTGTGCCAGCATCAGCTGACGCTGGATCGTCCGAAAGACCAGGATCAATCCGACCAAAAGCACTAGCCCGACGCCCAGGATCAAATACATATTTTGCGTAGCCCTTTCTTCTATGGCTGTTTCTATCGTACCATCAATGACGTACATTTCGACTTGATAATGGGGCACGAGTTGAAGCGGTTTGATCTGCTGGAGACTCCCCTGAAAATTATTTTGGGTAAAAAATGTGGGCTTCTCACTTTGGTCATTTCGTACAATGAATACAAATCGCTCCTGCGCCAATTGCTTCAAACGGGGTCCTATGCGCTCGTAGACAAATCTATCAATATCGAAAATGATCCCACAAAGGGTCTGAGTTCCATTCCATTTGCTATGGGCAAAAACCAACATCATATGGTTGGGATCGTTGGGGATTCTTAGTGGGACCTTTTTCTGATACCCCCCCGCATCCAGATAGCGAAACAACTTTTCCCACTCCGCTGCATGAGGCGCTAAGATGGCCCCCACATCTATTCGATCCTTGGCCCATTTATCCTCTTTGACATACCAAATAGGATCCGCTTGGCTGTTGATATCCATGAAAAATAACCCCACAATCTCCCGACGCTCCGCCAGATACTCCTGATCCCAGCCTTCCCAGCGCATATCCACTTCATTGAGCTTTCCTATCCAGGAGTTTTGGACGACATCATCTGCATATTGATTCACAGAGAATATCAGTGTCTCTAACTGCTCCTGATACAGTTGGGTGAGGACTCGCTCCGTTTCATTGAGGGAGTTGACTTGGTTTAGGGAAAATAAGGCGACAGGCAGTAATCCTACCAGCAGCAGCCATATTCCGATTTGTTGTGTAGGTTTTGTCAAAGGTCCAAACTTGATTAAGGGAATAAGGTATTGAAATGAAAATAGCTATGTACACAAAGCGTAGATCCTTCTCACTTTTGTATCAATCACTTTCCCACAAAATATATGAAAATACCTGTATATTAGAAATGAATCATAAGTGCGGAAGGCAAATGCCTGTTTTTACAAACGTGTAAATTCCGAAAGAGGCGAAAAATGCATGTAGAGATCTTGTGAAGAATTGTAAAATATTGTCATGCAAAGTGGATTAATCTGGACGGATGTGTGGGTGGCGCTGTTCCTACTCATATTTTTTGCTTGGGGTTGGTACACACAGCGCATTCCGCTATTCTTCATTCGACTCTTTATGGCAGGTGTCTTACTCGGCGCCTTGTGGGAATGGCCATTATATTTTGCAGGACCCGAATTTTCTGCCCATCCTCCCTATCGCTTACTCGTTTCATTCCCCCTTCACCCTATCCTGCAACCCATCAGTCATATGATCTGGGACGGGGGATTGTTTATGATGGGTATTTCGCTGATCATTTTCCTCTCTTCCCCTCCCTATTTCCAGTCGTTTCGTTTGAGAGAATTGGGTATTTACATCCTATGGGGCATCTCTTCGGCTTTGTGCATGGAGATATTAGGGGCTTTAGGCATCTGGGAATACATACCGAGCAGGTGGAATCCTGAGCTTTTCCAGGTCCAGGGCAGATCCATTACCCTTCTCGCCCCGCTTACATGGGCAATTGCGCCGATCTTTCATTATCTTTTGGCCATTTGGCTGAATAGACGCTCATGAACCCAACGAATTATCCCTTCTACTCCACCTGGACCAACATGTGGGGACTTTTGATCATACTTTCACTCGTCTCTGCTTCCTGTCGTGTAGGAAGCCCTCAAGAAATCGGTGTCGTAGCGGACCATGCGATGGTCGTCACGGCCCATCCTCTAGCAACACAAGTCGGACTAGACATATTGAAAAAGGGCGGAAATGCCTTCGACGCAGCGATTGCCACGCAATTTGCTCTGGCAGTTGTCTATCCTGCCGCGGGCAACATCGGTGGGGGCGGCTTCATGGTCGCTCGCAATGCCCAGGGACGCACCTTTGCGCTGGACTTTCGGGAGATGGCTCCTGCTGGCGCTTCGCGTGACATGTATGTAGATTCTACGGGAGCCATCATCGAAGATCTCAGTTGGTTTGGACATATGGCGGTGGGTGTACCTGGCTCGGTTGCGGGGATGCAAACGTTGCACGATTCCTTGGGCACCCTTCCATGGGAAGAACTGGTGCAGCCTGCAGTAGACATTGCACTGCAAGGCGTGACGCTGACAGAGAAGGAAGCAAAGATGCTCAACGAAAAATGGACCTATATCCAGGATCATAACACGCGACCCAATGTCTACACACAAAAGGAAAACTGGCAGGCAGGAGACGTCATTCGGCATACAGAATTGGCACAAACGCTAGGGTTGATCCGTGCCCAAAAGTCCCAAGGATTCTATGAAGGATCAGTAGCTGACAGCATCGTGGCAGAAATGCAGCGAGGCGGAGGCTTGATCACCCTGGAAGACCTCAAAAACTATCAAGCCATCTGGCGCAAACCCATCAGCGGAAGCTACCGCGACCTGCGAGTAATCTCCATGCCTCCCCCTTCGAGTGGAGGAATCGCCCTGCTGCAGATGCTGCAAAGCGTTGAGCCTTATCCCTTGGCACAATGGGGGTGGCACGATAGCCGTACCATCCACCTCATGGTCGAGGCCGAGAGAAGAGCATATGCAGACCGCGCCACGCATTTGGGGGACCCTGACTATTATCCTGTCCCTATCGAGAATCTGATCGATACCGCCTATGTGAGGAAAAGAATGGCAGACTTTGATCCTTTTGCCGCAAGTGTGAGCCAGGAGATCGCTGCTGGACAGTTTGTAGAAAGTGAAGCGACCACGCATTTCTCGATCGTAGATTCTATGGGAAATGCCGTTTCATTGACGACGACACTCAATGGTTCTTATGGGTCCTGCGTCGTAGTAGGCGGCATGGGATTTTTCTTGAATAATGAAATGGATGACTTTAGCTCCAAACCAGGCGTTCCGAATAAGTTTGGGCTGCTTGGCGCAGAAGCCAATGCTATCCAGCCTGGCAAACGCATGCTTTCGAGTATGACGCCCACCATTCTCACCCGCAACAATGATCTCTACATGGTGGTGGGTACACCTGGAGGCTCCACCATCATTACTTCTGTCTTTCAAAACATCCTCAATGTCCACGAATTTCAGTTCTCCATGCAAGCCTCAGTTTCGGCACCTCGGTTTCACCATCAGTGGCGCCCCGACACAATCTTTAAGGAGGCGACCACCTTTTCTTTGCGCGACGAAGCGAAGCTAGAGGCACTGGGACACAAGATCTACAAACGCGGGAGCATCGGTCGTGTGGATGCAATCTGGAAACGTCCAGATGGGAAGTTGGAAGCGGGTGCCGATCCCCGTGGAGATGATACAGCTAAGGGGTATTGATTTAGTACTAGCGGGAGGTTGGTGCTGGCGGGGCACAGTGGGGGACTGGGGACCACGCCGTGGCGGTGGCGGGACCACGCTATGGCAGTGGTTCTACATTTCGCATCATATTTTGTACTTTTGTGCTATGCGTAGGAGCATTTTGATATATGGAATCAGCGTGGCTGTACTCATTGGTGTCATGAAGTGGTTGGAGTACCGCTATGTCGTGAAGAGCCTTCCCGTAGAAGCCTATCTGGGTTTGATTGCGGTCATTTGTACAGGACTGGGTATATGGATGGGCCTCAAGTGGATGCAGCGAAGGGAGTTGGCTACCATTTCTTCACAAGTCGCACCTGCCATTTCTCCTACCTTCTCTTACCTTGATCTGGGAATCAGTGAGCGAGAATTTGAAGTGCTGCAACTGATGGCCAAAGGCCTTTCCAATCAGGAGATTGCTGACCAGCTGTACATTTCCATCCATACGGTCAAGACACATGCGAGCAATCTCTACCAAAAACTCGATGTCAAACGACGAACTCAGGCACTTCAAAAGGCACAAGAGTTACAAATCATCTGACGATCAGCCAATTCCACCTATATTTAGCAAAAGGTATGAGACCTTTAAGCACTCATCCTAAAGGGTGATTTTCAGCTCATTCTCCCAAATCATACTTTAGTATGACCGAATTTTGCGAGGGGATTTGCTCATTTGCTGCTGTCGAGAAAACAAATTCTCTGGCTTTGATTCACCTCAAAACATTGATTCATTATGTGGAAAAAAGGAATAACATTCGGACTGATCGGCGGCGCCATTGTGGTACTTTCTATTCTTATCCCTATCACGCTTTTTTCAGATGTGGAGTTGATGAGCTTCACACGCACCGAGCTGTTCGGATACACTGTCATGGTCGTTGCGCTCTCTACGATCTTCTTTGGCATCCGCTCCTATCGCGACCAGGAACTAGGTGGGCGTATCACTTTTGGTAAAGCATTGGTCATGGGATTGTTGATTGCTGCCATTGCAGGAGCCTTGTATACCACAGGTTGGATGATTCTCTCTCCCCCAGACTTTATGGAGCAGTACGCACAGCAATACCTAGAGAATCTCAAAAGCGACGGAGCTACCGAAGCAGAGATTCAGGCAGCCATGGAAGAGATCGCACAATCTGTAGAGATGTACAAAAATCCTTTTTTCAAAGCGGGCATCACATTTATGGAGATCTTCCCTGTAGGATTGATTATTTCCCTTATCTCTGCCCTCATCCTGAAGAAAACAGACGCTACACCAGAAAAGGAATTGGCATGAAGTATCTTTTATCTCAAAAATCCCTCTCAGACCTACACTGAGAGGGATTTTTTCATTGTAATAGACAATTACAAAATCTAAGTCGATAGACAGGTGCTAATGCGAATGAAACTTTACCTTACTTCACAATGACCTTGTAATCCAATCGCTGCTTCCCTACCTGACCTTGCAACAAATAGATACCTGCGGCCAACTGTGATACATCTACATCCATCTCATACACCCCACTGATCTGCAACTCATCGACCAAAGTGCTGACAACACGGCCTTGTAGGTCGACCAGATTCATTTGTACCCATTCTGATCTCTCCAAAGCGTATTGCATCACGAAGTAGTCCTGTGTAGGATTTGGATAAATACCCATCACCGCGAATGACTGGGCGTTGTCGATTGTAGTAGGGATGAATCTAGGAGAAGCGGGGGCGGGGATTTCTTGCTGGGCCTTGATGGGACTTTCTTGCCCTCTTATCAGATGGTTATTGCCATCTTTGGTATAATAAGCTGCTCCAAATTCCTCTACGGAACTGACTGCGTCCAGACGATCTACATAGTACCAGTTGGCCTGTACGCTGTCGTCACGGACATCTACAATGGTGTATCCATGCTGATCCAGGTCTACGTTTTTCATGTGGGGGTTGGGATTGTTGTCATAAGGCAGCCCACCAAGAGGCTGATTGATCTGAAACTCAAAGCCCGCAGAGAGCAAAGCCCCAAAGTTCTCGTCAAAGTTTGCGGCAGAAATCGAAGGCGTTGCAAACTCTACAGCTACCGAACCATCACCTGTGACAGGATCATAGTTTTCGACCTCTCCATAAAGTGACAATGGATCTTCGCTCAGCACAGTGTCTGCCACATCGAAAGCAAAGGTGCTGTGGAAGTCTCCCGTCACAAAGACCGTATTGTCGATGTCGTTGTCACGCAAATAGTTGATCAAATTCAATCGCTCTATGGGATACCCATCCCAGATGTCAAGCACAGTGCTTTCTACATCTGCAGGTGTCTGTGTCGTATCCCCAAGTACAGACCAGCCCACATACAGTTGAGAGAAGATGACCTGATTCCCAATGATATGCCACTTAGCATTTGAATTATCCAACTTGTCTAATAGCCAGTTACGCTGAGTCTCACCCAAGATTGTGCGATTGGGATCATAGAGTGCAGGTGCCAAGACATCATTGATCTGCGAATCCCGACCTACGATACGTGTATCCAGCATGATCACATCAAGAAGATCTCCATATTCAAACGAACGATAAATAATCGCAGAGTCAAATTCATTTTCGCGGATGGGAATCCATTCATAGTAGGCTTTACGCGCCATTCTTTTGCGGATATTCCAGTCTCCCTCTGTAGAATCTGTATGGTTCTCTGCTCCCCCATTCCAGGCATCATTGGCCGTCTCGTGATCATCCCACACATTGATGAAGGGATGCTGCTGGTGCGCACGACGCAAGTCTGGGTCCAGACGATAGAGAGAATAGCGTGAGCGATATTCACCTGTAGAGACAGTCTCGAAGTCGCCATGCCGACGATCGATCAAAGAAGTGTCTCCATATACATTCGTAGGGTACTCATAAATATAATCTCCCAAATGGATCACAGCAGCCAAATCGTTGCGATCCGCGATGCGGGCATAAGCATTGAAGTACCCCGCTTCGTAGTTTGAGCAGGAGACAATCGCAAATCGAAGATGGTCCTCTGTAGCACCTGCAGAAGCAGTACGCGTACGACCACGAATAGAACGAACACCTCCCGTTTCAAACTCATAGTAGTAAGTCGTATTGGGTTCGAGATCATCTACATCTATTTTAATGGTATAATCAAAATTTTGGTTTGTCGACTTTGTTCCAAATGCCACCACGTTCTGCATGCCTGTATCTGTCGCCATGTGCCAGTAGACATTGATCGTCGTATCATTAGAGGATTCAGGGGTGACACGTGTCCAGATGACTACTGCATCTTGTATGGGATCTCCAGAGGCTACTCCGTGATAAAATGGCTTCAGTGAAGGGTCAAAAGAGGCTGTATCTGGACCATTGATGCCACGATGTGAGAATCGCAGGACCTGAGCATCCACGCCTTTGGTGGGAGTGAAGGGCTTGTGCTGAGCAAAAGCCACCGTCGCTCCTATTAGCAAAAATAAGAGTGTGTAAATGTTACGCATGAGGTTAGGGTTAGATGGATTTATTATTCACCAAATCAACCACTTCTTCCCCACTTAGTTGATCATGTAGATTTAACTTTCTGTAAACTTTATGTAAGCAAAGTCAGAAATCCGCCATTTGACAAATCTCCCTTTCTTTCATCCTCCTACACATGCTTTACCTCTTCGATCCAATGTACATTCACAGAAACACCCTTTGACATCACCACATGATCAGGGGAACGCTGAGGCGTTTCAAAGCCATTCAAAGCAAATAGTTCGGGCTGATAAGTATGTACTTCGGCCTCCTGCAAGACATAGGGGGTATGATGGATACGCCCCTTGAACAACTTCTGACTTTTGGGTCTGTGGGAGAATAGAATATAACGCTCGACCAAGAAAAACTCGAGTGTCCCTAAGGGAGCTTCTCCGATTTCTTTGACGGGTCGATAGGTATAGCGTAGCGGAATGGCTTCCTGGGGATTTTTTCGGGTGGAATGAAAATCTATCCATTCTTTTCCCTGAAAAAAAGATGACTGCTGATAGGCGTGTTCATAGGGAAGAGAGAAAAAGGACTTTGCGACCTCTACGCCTATCCATGAGTTGGCATCGAGTGAATAAAACCAAACGCCAGGTGTCCCATCGGGACCGATGACATAAGTTCGGAGATTGAGCTCGAGAAAATTAGAGATGCCAGGTACAGCGGGTAAAAATCGTGGACGAATGCCTTCCATAAAGAAGGGGACTATCCCTACATAAGCTTTTCCTGCGAAGGTATCTACCCTCAAGCCTGAAGGTAGCGTCTGCTGTATCTGATCAGGCTCCACCTCCCAGTGTAAAAACAACAGGTCTCGCCACCGCTGGTACATGACCAGAGGTTGGGTTGGAGGAGTCTCTCGAATATCCAGCCTATGCTGAAAAGAAATGCCATCATCAGGTATCTTCATACCATAAAGTTAGTGAGAAAGATGAGATTCCCGCCTGCATCCCTCTAGTCCTCTCTGCGAGGTAAGATCATCGTAAATGTGGCTCCTTTGCCCAGCACAGAGGTTGCTAGGATATTTCCCCTGTGACGTTTGAGGATACGCTTGACCGTCGCGAGACCGATGCCATCTCCCTCAAAGCGCGAGGCGGGATGTAGACGATGAAACATTTTGAATATGCGCTCCTGCTCCTCTTCTTGAAATCCCACCCCATTGTCAGCCACAGAAATATGAATCTCATGCGGAAAAGTACAAGCTGAGATTTGGATCAAGGGCGAGGATTCTTCTTGGGTAAATTTTAGCGCATTGCCTATCAGATTGTGAAAAACATGTTTCATCAAGTGAGGATCTGCATACAGATCGGGCAATGTCTCCACTTGAACATTGGCTCCATAGGCTTCCAATTTATCTTCCAACGACTCAAGGACTTGATCTACCAAAGTATGAACGGAAAAATTCACATAATTAATTTCTGTTTGTCCCAGACGAGAAAAATCGAATAGATGCTTGATCATCCGATTCATCCGCTGGATAAGCTCGCGCATGTCTTCAATCGGTTCTTTGATCTCAGCATTTTCTCCGCCCACTACTTCCTCCAAAACCGAAAGATGATACGTCAAGTGCCGTAAAGGTGCACGTAAGTCATGAGTCACCGTCAAATTAAAGGAGTCAAGATCTGCATTGAGTTGGGCCAGTTCCTGTGTCTTGAGGATCAATTTGTGGTTGAGGGATTGCAATTTCTCTTCTGTGGCACGCTGGCTTGCAATTTTTCTTTGAAGTTCTTGATCCTGGGCGATGATTCTTCGAATTTTAATCTCTAGCACATCCATCTCCAGCGGCTTCTCCATAAAATCTGCTCCCCCCTGCCGCATAAATCCCACGGCTAGGTGCATCGAGCTAAAGGCTGCTATCATCACTACAGGTGGAGGATGGGCATACGCCTTTTGGATTTGGTTAAATACTTTCAATCCATCCATTCCAGGCATCATATGATCCACAAGCACGAGATCCGTTTCGGTTCTGCTGGCCCACTTGATTCCTTCATGGATATCTGAAGTCACGCTTACCTCGAAGCCTACACTTTCGAGTTTACGCTGGATCATTTTCCCAATCGCCATGTGGTCATCGATGATAAGAATTCGATTCATACGCTCGTTTGTTTGAAACTGGGCTTCAGCTCGCAGGAGTGGAGGTAGAAGATCGCCTCATATTATTATGACGAGTCTGTCAGATGAAAATCAAAACCCATCCAAAATTTTCTCTAGATCTCAAGGACCCAAGAGGCTGGTAGATAAAAGAACTTAATGGATATTCTTCCAAACTCTCAAGACTTTTGTCAGGCTGCTCCTTGAAAAGTATAAGGGATCCAGAAGATAAATTGGGTCCCTTCCCCTCTTGGCTTTTCACACCGATTTCCCCTCCATGCATTTCTATCAGTCTCTTTGAAATGGTCAGCCCCAATCCCATCCTTTTTAAAGTTCTTGGGTGAAACTTTACATGGCTTGGATTCCTTTAAAGCTATTCTGATCGTATGAATAGCAACTTGATGGATCTCTTGCCCTTGCAAATACCGATAATTCTTTCCTAGCGCTTCCTCGACAGGATAACCTGTGATACGCGTATAAGCAGGATGAGCATAAATCACAGGCATGTCTTCTGGCTGAAAATCGGCAATTGTAACCCCTGAAGCAGCCGCTTCTATTGCCCTAATCAAAAGATCTGAGGAAGGTAAGGTATGGACGAGCGCGCGTATTTGATCCAAACTATCCATCGCAAAAATGTATTTATTCAAGAAGTTCACTTCCTGAAAGATATTATTCACGCTGATGAAAAAGAATGAATATCCTTTGAAAAGCTTATTATTACGAATACATAAACATAACATATTTAGATATGAAAATATAAGCAAGTCTTAGTGGGGAATTACATATGCAAATTCATATAAATACGAGGAAATGTGATAGCCCTATATTTGCAGCATCCTAAGGACCTACAATTAGCAATTTTACCACAAATCTCTGCTTCTTAGCTAGATGTTCATTGTTCCAAACAGGGTCTAAGTGTCGTACAATTACTTGAGATGGGCTTGAAAAAAGTTTGAAGTAGCAGAAAGGCTCAGGCTCAGAGCTTCCGAAGGACCTGAAAAGGGATGGGTTGCGTTAAATGTGTGACTTGCCTGGGGGATCAGTCGAAAGTCTGTCAGGGCAGGATTCCCAAAGATATTGAGTTGCTCTGCTTCAAAAGCGGGAACCGTCTCGTCAGACTGGCCATGCAGGATCAACAAGGGACGCTCCAGATCCTTCACAGCTTTGAGAATGTTGAGGCTATTCTTGGCGTGTTTCTCCACATCTTGAAACATGGCCATTCCCATACGAAAAACCTGTCCTGTCCGGCTATTGAGCACCTCACGATATCCTTGTTTTTTCCACGTCTGCTTATCCTCTTTAGAGACTCGGTCAAAAGATGAAACCGATCCCCAAGTCGCTACAGCCTGTACTTCTGGTTGAAGGTGACTAGCCAGGAGTGCGATCCCTCCTCCTCGACTGTGTCCTAGTACCCCCAATCCACTGGTAGCCTTGGCACCAAAAAAGTTTGTGCGCGTAGCCTTACGAATGACTTCTTGGAGTTCAGAAACTTCCAAAGAAAATGTATTGCGTTCAAACTTGTCCAGTTCGGTGAAGGTCTCTCCATCTGGACCGATGCCGTTGTGAGAGAAATTAAAGGTGATGACGCTGAAGCCTTCTTGGGCAAGAAATGCTGCGGTATGTGGGACAAATCCCCAATCTTTGAATCCTTTAAATCCGTGAACATAAATCACGCAGGGCTTATCACCAAAGTTTTCACCACCAAAGAGGCTCAGATTCAGTATATTCTCCTGATCTGTTTTAAATGAGAGCGTCTGTGCCATAAGGATAGAGAGAGATTATATTTCCTTGAGCTTTTCTTCTAGTTCGATCAGAGAATAAGAAATCACCTCATCAATCCGAGAGACTAAATCAGGTAATTCAGAGAATCCTGGTCGTTCTTCTATGTACGGGATCTCATCTGTTCCCTCTCTGGGTTTGGTGATGCGAACCACTTGCTCCATCTCCTCGATCAACTCTTTGATTCCCATATATTCTGCGGACCCTTTCATCTTATGCACCATCCGTCCTAGATTGACATAGGACTCCTCTTGCATGAAGGATCGCATTTTGTCCAGCATCTCTGGCGTGTTATCGAGAAATTTTTGTACGGTCGTCTTAACAATGTCATTGCCAAGTCCCAGTTTATCTCTCAGGTAGCTTAGATCCGTATAGTTGGTTTGAGCCATAGGATGATTATCTATGCGCAAGCTAGCATCTAAATCTGGTTCTTCTTCCCTCGCTTCTTCCTCTTCTTTTCTTTCTTCTACTTCCAGATAGGCTTGTGCAGATTCTGCTTGATAGTTACGATACTTTGCAATTTTACCATAAAAATTGATAGTATCTATGGGTTTAGATGTATAATCATTCATTCCAACCCGAAAACATTCATCATCACTACCAGAAATGGCATTAGCTGTCATCGCAATAATGGGAATATCGGATAGCGGAGCATTGAGTTGATTGCGGATGTAGCGCGTAGCATCTAGCCCATCCATCACGGGCATTTGAAGGTCCATCAATACCACGTGATAATTGCCTTTTTCCAGCATTTGTACACCTTCCAGACCATTATTGGCAATGTCGATCTCTGCATTCCACTTTGTAAGAAGCTTACGGGTGACGAGTTGATTCAGCGGCTCATCCTCTACCAGTAAGATGCGCATACCTTCCAGGTCATATTCATCGGTCTGGCTTACCTGCGTGGATTTTCCTGCTCTATTCTCTTCTATATCCGCTACTCCACTCGCCTCGACCAGTCCATAGGGCATTTCAAACCAGAAGGTACTTCCTCGGCCTTCCGCACTTTCTACATATACCTGTCCTTGCTGCAGCATTACCAGCTGCTTGACAATGGTCAGACCTAGCCCTGTTCCTCCCATTCTGCGATTGATAGGAGAATCTACCTGCTGGAAACTTTCAAATATCACCTTAAGTTTGCCTTTGGGAATGCCGATCCCTGTATCTTTGACTTCAAAGCGTAAGATCACCTCATCTTCAACGATTCGATTCACTTTGACATTGACACTGACACCGCCTTTGATCGTAAACTTAATGGCATTGTTAATAAGATTGAGCAGAATTTGGGTCAAACGCACTTTGTCCCCGACGATCAAGGTAGGCACTTGAGGATCTAATTCCATATCAAGTGTTAGCCCCCTTTGGCTTGCATTCAGCTGCATGAGATTGGCGATGTCGTGGAAGATGTCCGCCAAGGTAAAGGGTTCACGCGTGAACTCAACTTTTCCCGCCTCGATTTTGGATAAGTCCAGGATATCGTTGACTAGGGCTAACAGTGTCTGCCCTGCGCTTTTGATGGTTTTGATATTTTTGATCTGCTCCTCATCCAGTTCTGATTCCAATAGCATATTGGTTAGGAGCAAGATCGGGTTGAGAGGCGTACGAATCTCATGACTCGTTTTGGCAAGAAAATCTCTTCTGATCTTAGCTTCTTTCGTCGCCAGTTCTTTTTCCCTCTCCAGATCAGAAATACGCTTGCGATCCGTAATGTCTTGAAGGGTTCCCCTAATCATGATGGGTTGCCCTGATTTGTCTTTCTGCGCTTGTGCCTGTATGGATACAAATCGTACGTTTCCTTGAGGAGTCACCACTTGATGATCCATCTGAAAGTCTTTGCCAGATTGTAGTGCTCCTATGAAAGCCTGTTTCAATTCTATCAAATAGTCCTCATGGACCAAGGCCAGATAATCATTGAGGTGCTGTAAGGTGCGGCCAGCTTTCAATCCCAGGAGTTCAGGGATAATCGTCGCTCCTGACCAGGACCGTGTGGCTACTTCTATTTCCCAGTTTCCCATACGCCCCATACGTTGGGCCTGCTCTAACCCCAGGATATTTTTCTTCCGTTCGATGGCATATCTGAGGATCCTGGGTAAGACCATTTGCTGGAGTTCATCTTTGCTGATGTAGTCCATGGCTCCCAAGCTGATCGCTTCCAGCCCTTTCTCGATATCAGGAAGCCGGCCTGTCATGGCGATGATCGGGTGGGAAGGAAAAGCTTGATGGAGTTTCACTACCGTCTCAAGCCCACTACTATCGGGAAGGACAAGATCTAGCAAAATCGCTTGAAAAGGTTGCTCAGAAAGCAGCTTTAATCCTTCTCCTAGCGATTTGGCGTGATACAATTCATATGTTAGCAGTGACTCTGATCTGAGAAAGGTCTTGATTAATTGAAAGTCAATGTTGTTGTCCTCGATTACAAGGACGGGGGTAGCGGAAGCGCCATTCGCCTTCACAAGGTTATCGGATATATGATGGGAGTGTGACAATATTGAACCAGAAATTTTCTATCCCTCTGATGACTTCAATGAAACGATTGATGTCAACAGGTTTGGTAATGTAACAGTTTGCATGCAACTGATAGGTATTGATAATATCGGGTTCTGCCTCAGAAGTAGTTAAAACAACGATCGGAATGTGTTTGATTCTAGGGTTCGTTTTTATTTCGCTCAGAACTTCACGTCCATCTTTCCTGGGAAGGTTGAGATCCAGAAAGATGATGTCCAACTCCTGTGCTTCCTCGTAACCTTCTTCGCGAAGCAAATATTTCAGTGCTTCTTCTCCATTTGATACTACCTGTAAATTGTAAGAATAAGCGCCTTCTTTCAGTGCTTCTTGTGTCAACCTCACATCTCCTGGGTTATCCTCAATCAGCAGTATATTTATTTCGCGGATATTTTTGTTCATAGTAAGATCCTACCAATTTAACCTATATTTTCTAAGAGTTTCAAAGATAGGATAATGCAATCGTTTTTGGAAGTAATCTATCTCTTATGAAAGGAATCTTTAGCAGAACATAAATATATATGACCTATCATGCACATAAAAATGGGACTATTTACCCCCTAAAAAAACTCATCTCCCCCTGCTTTCTTACATCTACAACATCAATTGGGCATACCCACACTTCCTAACAATTCCCTGATAATCAAAGAGTTTTTCTCAAAATTAGAATGTTAGCCCTCCTCTTATCTCAGGTCGCTTTCTCAAAATAATAAAAGGTGGCCTTCAACTAGTACCAATACTTAAATATTTTTATCCAAAATATTCATTATTTCTTCAGACATAAAATTACATCTGTAAGAAGCTCGTTTAGCCTTTCAGTGATCTTGACGAACACATCAGAAATACCTTCCTCAAAAAAATGGAAATAAAAATTCATCATTCCGTATGATCATTGCCTGCCTAATGGCAAAAGTTGCATGTCAGAAAACAAAAAAGCACAGACGAATACGCCTGCGCTTCCATTTATAATAGGTAACAATTATTTCCTGTATATGCGAATGCTCTCTTTCTTAAGAAATGCCTATACTCAGCATGAATTAGTCCCTGCTCAAACCGACAAAACGGAGAAGGAAAAGGAACAAATTCACAAAGTCTAGGTACAGATCTAGCGCACCCATGACAGCCATTTTTCGGGAAGATTCAGAATCGGGATCTACTTGTGCACCGATTCGGAGTAGCTTCTGAACATCATAAGCCGTAAACGCACTAAATATCACGACACCAGCGGCGGAGATACCGAAAGACAGCCAATCCCAGTTGCCAAACATGTTGACAACACTCGTAATGATCAATCCGATCAGCGCCATGTAAAGATAATTCCCCCACTTAGAT
>JBCBFT010000048.1:0-45214 GCA_038527485.1 Bacteroidota bacterium | reverse complement strand
TGATGACGGTATCTCTGATGACGCAGTTGAAGCTGTCGCGAACAGTCAAGGCATAGGGTCCTTCGACTAGATTCGAAGCTGTGGCTGTCGTCTGCTGAGGTGTCGTCGTCCACGCGTAGCGATAAGGCAAGGTTCCTCCAGAGATCGTCACAGAGGCTTCGCCATTGGCCAGATCACAATAGTTATTTTCAGATTCAAGATTGTCAATACTCAAAGGAGGACGTCCTGGCATGAAGAACTCCTGAGTCTGAAGACAGGAGTCTGCATCGACGATGATGACAAAATAAGTATCTAACCCAATGAGTTCTGACGCTATGATAGAAGAATTGTCGTCTTGCAAGGGGTTGGTCCGCCACTCGATAGAATAAGGCGGAGTACCCACGGTGATGTTAGTTCGGGCAATCCCCTCTCCCAATCCACAGTTGTCACCTTGCAGAATCTCCACATCAAAGAAGGGACCTGCCAAACTCGTCAAAATAACCTCTGTACTGGCAGAACAACCATTGTCATCGGTGACGTTGAGCTGATACTGGTCCGCTTGAAGGCTATCCACAGTCTGTGTCGTATCTATGACGACAGAGCCATCTGCATTTGTCCATTCGTAAGTATAAGGAGCGGTTCCCCCTGTAGGTAAAGCTGTCAACACGCCATTGGGGGTACGACAACCCGTCGTCGGATCTGTGGAGAATGACGGTTGAATCTCGGCTGGTTCAGAGACGGTGAAGGCAATACTATCTGCACAAGTAGTTCCATCCACAATCAGGACAGAGTACAAACCTGCGCCTAGGTTATCGATGCTATCTATAGTGCCCAGCACACCTCCATTTTCGTCACGCCACGATACTGTATACACGGGGGATGCCCCTGTCACCTCTACAATGGCCGATCCATCTGTCAGTCCAAAGCAGGAGACATTCTCTCGGCCAAGGGTAAAATCAAAACTCGTAGTCTCATCTCCTACAATCCCTGCCCATGTCGTTTGGCATCCATCTGCATCTGTGATTGTGACGGTGTAGACGCCAGCAGTAAGGTTGATCGCCGAAGGCGAGACCTGGCTATCGGCAGCAGCATCCCATTGATAGGTATAAGGGGGCGTGCCTCCACTAATGGCTCCTAGTGGCACACTCGCAACGCCCACGCCTCCTCCACAGGTATCGGGTGTGGTCGTACCGTTGACGTTGATGGGCGAGAAAGCGGGAACAAAGACTAGCTCCGTAACTGAGCAGCCCGCATCATCATTTACGGTGACGGAATACACAGTTCCCCCTTCCAGACCGAGCGCGATGGAGTCATCCAGCATCGCATCGTGGGACCAATCATAGGTAAAGGGGGCCGTTCCATTATGGGAAAGTACGATCGAACCTCCACGCCCGCAGGTATCACCGACTACTACAGAGGTGACCGCCGTGACACAAGAAGGATGAAGATCCGTCTTGGCCCATCCATGAGAGGAAACAATCAAAAGTCCAGACAGGAAAGCAAAAATAGAGACGAGGTATTTCATGCGACAAAGTATGCTATTGATCAAAGCTAGGGTATATAGCACCCATACAGTATTAAGAAACAAACTAGAAATGCACATCTTATTTGTTTCAACCATTGAGGAGGTTCACTATCTTTAAGATCGGAATATCCCTCCTGAGAAGGCCCCATCTATGCGATGTTTAACTCCATCTGATGCACCTTTATTATATTTATCAGAGGCGACAATTCCCTAGTTTTTCTTCTCCAAATCTAGTAAATCTTTCCTTTTGAGAAGGAGAGCATGATAAAAATAGACCGTAATTTTTCGCAGGAAACCCACAATCCTTTCCCCAAAGCAGAAGTATATTGAGATGAAAAGAAGATTGGATAGACTCGGATTACATGTATTGGTGGAATACTATGATATAGACCCAGCACTAGGATCAAAGGCGGCTTTTGTAGAAGAGGTGATGTTATCAGCAGCACAAACGGCTGATATGCAGTATCTCCATCATTACTTTCACCAATTTTCTCCCTTCGGGGTGACGGGCATTGTGGCAGTACAAGAAAGCCATCTGAGCATCCATACCTGGCCTGAGCATACTTACGCAGCAGTAGATGTCTTCACTTGTGGAAATGAGGATGCGCTGAAAATGGCCATAGAAGAGATCGGAAAAAAATTGAAAGCGCGACATTGGAAAATCTTGGAGGTTCCAAGGGGAGGTGTCCATCCATCTAACTGGCCTCAAGATATTCAGGTTACAGAAGCTTTCTCAGAAAAGCTCCGCAACTGGAAAGAAAGTGGGTAATAGCTATGGGATTTATCTAACTACCGTAATGTAGTCTGTATAGACAGCGCCATCTGAGCCAGAAATAGGCTGGGCCAAATTTCCTTCTCTGTCGTATAACTTGATTTGATATCGAACCTCTTGGCTGTCAACAAAAAAGCTCGTCAATACAGTAAAATCCAATGAAACAGTCATTTCGCCTTGAATTTCAGGCTTTTTATTGTTGGAGCTTAGGTCGGGTAGGCGAATGACATTCGTGGCTTGAATAGAGTCAAGATCGCCTGTCTGTAAGCGAGAATCGACTAAGAAGAGGTTGGCAGGATCTGCATCATCGAGTATCCCAATATTTCCATCCCCATCCTGAAACTTAAATGTGATCAGAATGGGATCTTGTAATGACCTTACTACTTTGGGTTGGATATCCAAAAATTCAATTTTGGGCTCCAAGGGAAATACGGGCTCTGTGTTGCAGGCACACAACAAAATCATCAAACTCACAAGGACAATACCAAAATCAAACCGCATGATCATACATTTATTCTAATATAAGGGATCAAATCCGTTTTCTCAATGTTAATTTCTTAAGATATTACCTTATACAGAAAAGACTTTTTTATAAGTACATTTCCATAAATGTTTTCATCCTACTTACTGTTTTTCCCCATACTTCCGGTGCTCCCACAAAAGATAAAACTTTATCCATCCTGTAGGCTGCTAAACAAACAGAAGCTTAAACGCTCACCTTTGATTCAACCTACTACTTTGGATTAAGAAGTAAGCCTACCAAGCGTTGAGTCGCTAATTCATCCATTCTCAACCTTATTTGCTCCCGAAAAGTTCACCAAATTTGAAAGACGTAATATCCAATCCCCGCATTCTTCTAAATTCTCTCTCTCATAATCCTTGATTCCATTTACGTGCCAAGCGTTACTTCGTTGAGAGAATCATAACAACACTTCAAAAGATATCGATCTTCAACAATCGGGCAAATTTTTTATCCCAAGCTCCCCTCACATATATCAAATGCGATATATCCATAGCTCAACCTGACAAAATCCCTATTTTGCTGAATAACATTTTATTCTATATTGGGCGTACTGCTATATAAAATACTTAAATTTTTACTAAACTACGACCTCTCCCTATGCGCAAGTTTGAAAAAGTGCTTGTGGCCAACCGCGGGGAAATTGCCATCCGCGTACTTCGTGCCCTTTCTGAACTTCACATTAAAACAGTAGCTATTTACACATTCGAAGATCGATACTCCCTTCATCGATACAAGGCAGATGAAGCCTACATGATTGGAGAACGATCTGAACCGCTGAAGCCCTATCTCGATATTGAAGGCATCATCTCTGTTGCCAAGCGAAAGCAAGTAGATGCCATCCATCCAGGCTACGGATTCTTATCTGAAAATGTACATTTTGCCCGTAGATGTGAGGAGGAAGGGATCACCTTTATCGGTCCTAGAGCGGAGGTGATGGAAAAGTTGGGAGACAAAGTCAAAGCCAAAGAAGTGGCCCAACAGGTGGGCGTCCCTTTGATCCCTGATAGTAATCTATCACTAGAGACGTTAAAAGATGCTGCCAGCGAAGCCGAACGCATTGGATATCCTGTCATGCTCAAGGCTGCCTCAGGTGGAGGTGGACGCGGAATGCGTGTCCTACGAAATGAAGAACAAATGGCTAAGGCTTTCTTCGAAGCACGAAATGAAGCACGAAATGCCTTTGGCGATGATACGGTCTTTCTCGAAAAATTTGTCGAAAATCCCAAACACATTGAGGTTCAAATATTGGGGGACCAGTTTGGAAATATTGTCCATCTCTATGAGAGAGACTGCTCCGTCCAGCGCCGATTTCAAAAGGTCGTAGAGGTAGCTCCCTCTACCCTTCCCCAGAAGACACGGGAAGAAGTATATGACTATGCCCTACGCATCGCCAATCATGTGGGATATAGCAATGCAGGGACCGTAGAGTTTTTGGTAGATGGAGATTTCAATGTCTATTTTATCGAAGTAAATCCACGGATTCAGGTCGAACACACCATTACAGAAGAAATTACGGGAGTGGATATCGTACGCTCCCAAGTCTTAATTGCTGCAGGATGCAAGTTGAGTGATCCTCAGATTTTTATTCAGAAGCAGGAAGACATTGAGATTAATGGTTTTGCCTTACAGTGCAGAATCACGACAGAGGACCCAGCTAAAGGCTTCAAACCTGATTATGGGCGTATCTTGGCCTATCGCAATGCAGGGGGTTTTGGCATCCGACTAGATGAAGGAAGCTCCTATCCTGGTGCGGTGATCTCTCCCTTCTTTGATTCGATGATCGTCAAAGTATCTGCTTGGGGTCGCACGCTCAAGGGAGCTTCGCAGCGCATGGAGCGCACCCTGCGCGAGTTTCGGATTCGAGGCGTCAAAGACAATATCCCCTTTCTCCTTAACGTCATCAGCCACCAGCGATTCAGAGAAGGCAAGGCAACGGTGGGCTTTATCCAGAACTATCCCGAAGTACTGGAAATTCGACGCACCCGTGACCGTGCGACCAAAACCCTTCGCTTCCTAGCCAATATCCAAGTAAATGGAAATGCAGATGTCAAGTACGTAGATCCAGGTAGGAAATTTCGTGAGCCTGTTATCCCTCCAGTAGATCGCAATGTAGATTATCCTAAAGGGACCAAAGATAAGCTCACAGAGCTGGGAAGGGATGGTTTTTTGCAATGGCTCAAAGAAAACCCACAGATTCAATATACAGATACGACCTTCCGTGATGCCCACCAATCCCTCATCGCTACGCGGATGCGCACCATGGATATGTTCCAGGTCTCGGAGAGCTTTGCCCGCTCACATCCCGAAGTATTCAGTATGGAAGTATGGGGAGGAGCTACATTTGATGTGTGCCTGCGATTCTTGAAGGAAGATCCGTGGGAAAGGCTACGTATTTTCAGACAAAAGATCCCGAATATCTTGCTGCAGATGCTCCTGCGTGGGTCCAATGCTGTAGGATACAAAGCTTATCCCGACAACCTCGTAGAGCGATTCGTAGAGGAAGCAGCCGAAACGGGGATCGACATTTTCAGGATATTTGACTCGCTCAACTGGTTGGAAGCGATGAAGGTCAGCATCAAAGCTGTACGTGAGCGGACACAGTCCTTAGCAGAGGCTTGTATATGCTACACAGGAGACATCATGGATCCTGCACGCACCAAATACACCCTAGATTATTATGTGGAGCTAGCCAAGCAGTTGGAGGGTGAGGGCGCGCATATCCTAGCGATCAAAGACATGGCAGGACTGCTCAAGCCACGAGCAGCGCAGGAACTCATAGGCGCACTGAAGGACCAGACTAGTCTTCCGATTCACCTGCACACCCACGATACCTCTGGCAACCAACTCACGACTTACTACCAAGCCATGGAAGCAGGTGTAGACATCGTAGATGTAGCCATTAGCTCTATGTCAGGACTCACCTCACAGCCTAGCTTCAACTCTTTTGTGGCTATGACAGAAAAACATGAGCGTGCGGGAAAGGTGGACCTAAACAGTCTCAATCAATTTGCCAATTACTGGGAAGTCATACGCGAATACTATTATCCCTTTGAGACGGAGTTACGTGCGAGTACCGCAGAGGTCTACCAGCACGAGATCCCTGGCGGACAATACTCCAACCTGCTACCTCAAGCAAGATCCCTGGGACTAGAAGACAAGTTTGAGACGATCAAAAAAAACTATGCCGTTGTTAATCGCATGTTTGGAGACATTGTCAAAGTGACGCCTTCTTCTAAGGTTGTAGGAGACATGGCATTGTTTATGACATCCAACGGGCTGGACGAAACCGAGGTATTGAAAAAGGGAGAGGAATTGTCTTTTCCAGACTCTGTCAAATCCTTTTTTAGAGGAGATTTAGGTCAGCCCTATATGGGCTTTCCCAAAGCCCTACAGTCGATTGTCCTCAAGGATGAAACACCTTATACTGATAGACCCAATGCGCATCTGGCGCCTGTAGACTTTGATCGAGCCTTTGAGGAATTCAAAAAGGACTTCCCTGACTTTAGGATGCAGTTTACCGATTTTCTCAGTTATCAACTTTATCCAAAAGTATTTACAGGATACTACGATCATCTCCAGCGGTTTGATGAGGTCATGAAGTTGCCTACCAAGGCATACTTTTATCCTCTGGAATCCAATGAGGAATTGCTGGTACGTATCGATCCAGGTAAAAAGTTATTGATCCAATATTTGTACAAATTGGATGCAGACGAGGAAGGGAACTGTGTGGTATTCTTTCGACTGAATGGCCAGACGCGATCGGTTGTGATACAGGATGAAAATCTGGCGATCGATAAGGTTTCCAACCGCAAAGCAACGCAAGCCCATGAGGTAGGAGCACCCCTACAAGGCCGTCTGACGCAGATCCTTGTAGAAGAGGGAGCTAAGGTCAGTAGAAATCAACCTTTGTTTGTCATAGAGGCCATGAAGATGGAATCTACAATCACTGCTAATGCTGAAGGGACGATCAAAACCGTATACTTACAAGCGGGGCAAATGGTAGAACAGGATGATCTGATCATAGAATTTGAGGCATAAAAAAAGGTGGCAGAAACTGCCACCACATTTAGGTAAGGTTTAGTAATCTTCCTGTACAAAGTTCCCCCAAACTCAATGTGCAAGAAGAGAGGCATACGTTAGATATACGTTCAATTATGTACATATTTTCGATGATTCAAAAAATCGACCCTCGCGGTCTATGTAATATTTTCCTCAATCTTGTATAGATATTATGAGGGAGGGACGGTGGTTTTTTGAGTAAATCTGGGAAAATCTCAACTTCTTACAGTGGTCTCTTGTGGGTATACCCTGGGAATTATCCCATTGTGGAAGAATTATACACCCATTTTATCCCTTCATCTGTATTGTAAACCTCAACGATTCTTTTTCTTTGTTGAAAGAAAGTAGGGAAAAGTGTCGTTTTTTGGCCTTATAGCCTAAATACGGCAGATTTAGGGGTTGTAATATTCGAGGGGGATTGAGGATGATAAGTGGTTTTTCTTACATCCTGTAAGTAGGTCGGTCTATTTACTAATCATCGAGACTGTAGTTGTATTTCCGATAGGCAATGTTGTAGCCTCCTCGCTCAAGCTCGGTTACAAGGGCCTCGATCATGGCTTCTTCTTCAGGATCGTACTCCTGCTTGAGGTTGATCCCAAAAATCACCCCAATAGATTGCCAAAACATGGCAGAAGCGCCCGACTTGTGGTCTTTGATCAGGTGGAAGGTGGAGGTACCTGTCTCTCGGTAGACAAGCTTGACAAGAACTTTTCCTTGCGAACGTGTCATTTTCCGTATATCATCTTCATATTCTCCAAAAAGAGAGGCTTCCTTCGTCTTGACATAGTCGCGCTTAGCCTGCTCTGTTTCTAATGCTTCCATTTCTCTGGCTACCTCTTCAATCATCTCCGACAGCTTCTGAGCATAGGGGTAGACCTTATGAACATTGTATCTCAGACGGGTATACCTTCGTAGTCGCTTCTGTCCACGTCTTAGCTCTCGCTTCGAAGGCTTATCTCGGGCAATATCAATGGTATCCAACCTACCAGACATGAATGTTTTTCCTTCGTAGGTGTAGACCTTAAATTTAGGTACATAGGTGCTATCGATGATCTGTGCCTGCACACCTCCCGTCATGGTCCACAAACCCATCAAAACAATCCATATGTATAGTTGCTGCCTCATAATTTTTTTGCTGGCTGTGCTTTTTTCTTACGAACAGAATATATTTTCGGTTGGGTTTTCCCATTTACCTTACTTCTCTTATGCTTCTTCCAACATACTCATTCTTTGCTACTCGTACTAAACGTTTCTAGATGAAAGTAACATTAACAAAGGTTTTATTTGCATTTTTAAGGAACAGGTCCTCCCCTCCTAGCCTTTCACGATAGCTTATGCGCTCAAATTAGTACACCATTCGAAGCAAGAACTATACACAATCCCAAAACATATGGACGAATTGTAAGCATACTTCCCCAATTGATTATTCCTAAATTAAAAATAATTTTACTTTTGAATAATCAACTCACTAATCAATGAGCGAATGAATAAGCCATGGGGGGGTATATTCTGGGTTTTATGGCTTGGAATTGTACCCATGCTTCACGCACAAGACTTCGAGAAAGATGGAAAGGCCTATTCGACATTCGTCAAGGATAGTGTCTACGTCGCTCCTGATCAATATATTGCAGGTGAGCGAAATTGGGATCTTGCCTTGGGAGATTTTGATCTGGATGGAGATCTCGATATCGTCAGTGCTTCGGATAAGGACGGAAAAGTCGTGCTCCTGTACAACGATGGCCGAGGGAGATATCCTGAGCAAAAGACGTTCTACACACAAAAACAAAACAGGGGGATATGTGTCCTTGACGCCAATAATGACAACTGGCCTGATGTAGCAACAAGTACCCGCTCGGGCAAACTCTGCGTCCTAATCAATAATCAGGCCGGTGGATTCTTGGATAGCCTACAGGTGATCACCACGGGTCATATGGCACAAGATGTGTTGTCGGTGGACATCAACCGCGACGGGGCGCCCGACCTTGTGACAGCTGTCGTTTCAGATCATGTCGTAAACTTCCATCTCAACGATGGAACGGGCCGCTTTGGGGAAGCCCAGCATGTCTACACAGGACACAATCCACGCTCACTCACCGCAGGGGACTTCGATTATGATGGATACATGGATCTAGTCGTCGGCTGTGACAATGGATACATCTATCTCCATAAAGGAGAAAAGGATGCAGGGTTTAGTGAGGGGGAAATCCTGAAGGCCCGTGCGGCATGCTGGGGAATAGGCATAGGGGATTTCAATGGAGACAAGCGTCCCGATGTGGCGGCAGCTTCCTATGACAATCACTTATTATATGTCCAAATCAATACGGGAAATGGTAAATTTACCTATGATAAACCCTCACTCTCGGGCCATCACAATATGGATCTGGCGATAGCTGATATGGATCTCGATGGAGACATGGACATTGTGACGTGTTCTCACAACGACCATAACATCAACTACCATCTCAATTTGGGGAAAGGTAAATTTGGATATGGGGTGGGGCTGCCCTCGGGTAGACGAAATACAGGCATTGTAGCAGCAGATCTGGATCGCGATGGAGATCCAGACATTGTGACTTCCTCTATCAAGGATCACTTCATCAACGTCCACCTCAATAACATCATCAACCAACCACCTGTCCCTCGTGTCAACGTAGAAGGAGTCGTCATCAGCGAGGAAACAGGGCTCCCCATTACAAATGCCATTGTCACCATAAATGATTCCATGGGGCGAGTAGTTGCACGAATCGAGACAGATCCTGAGGGACGCTATGCACATCCCCTACCCATGAATCAACCCTACACCCTCAAGGCAGATCACTCTGATCACATGCCAGAGGAGATTCCCTTTTTTCTAGCTGATCAGCCCCTCAAACAAGATGTGGAGCTAGATCGAGCGGTTCCCTTTGAGGCAGAAGTCATCAGTGAGCGAACAGGTAGATCTATTCCTAGCGCCATGGTTGAGATTCGTCCCAAAGACGCCCCTCCTCTATATGTACTCGTCAGTGGACCAGATGGAAAAGTAAAAGGAAAACTCAAACCCAACATCCCTTACGAGATCCACACGACTCATCCTGTTTATGCACCCAAAGATATTTCCTTCACGATGCCCGATCGTCCTGAATCTAAAGAGATTCTTATGGGTCGTCCCGTCGAGATCCGGAGCGTCGTACGCTCCAAACGTGATGGTGTCCCACTCTATGGTGCTGAACTCGTCATCACAGACCCCAATGGAAAGGAATGGGTCCGAACGCCTACGGGCCGAATCGGCAACTTCAAGAAGACGCTCCCTCCAGGAAAAGATTATACACTAACAGTCAGTCATCCAGATTTTCCTCTTTACAAAGAGGTCTTCGATATGCCTGACAATGCTTTAGAGAAAAATATTTACCTAGATCAGCCATCGACCATCCTTGTCAAGGGTAAGGTGTTTCACGCATTGACCCAAGACCCTATCCCAGATGCCCAGTTGAGGCTCCTCAATGGCGGTGGCCGCGTGCTCGAACAAATTCCTGTAGATCCCAATGGTACATTCGAAATCGAACTTCCTTTCGATGAAGCCTATCAAATTATTGCCCAGGCTGAGAATTATGATGATACCGTGGCTGTATTTGATCTATTGCCTACGGACTATCCAGGTCCTAAAGAGATCGATGTGCCGATGTCACCCAATCAAGCTTGGGTACGGGTCACGCTGCTAGACAGGGATACACGTGATCCTATCCCAAATGCTACTGTCACGATCACAGATCCAACGGGAAAGCCGTTACTTGCCTTGACTACCGATCCTCAGGGTCAACTCAAGACAGGTCTCCCTCCTGGAGATTATGTTCTAGATATACAGCATCCTCAGTATCCTCCCCAGAAGGAACCCTTGAAAATGGACATGCGCCCTCTAGAAAAAGAGATTACCATGGTCAAGCCCTACCGCGCAAAAGTGCGAGGGCAAGTGGTCGACATTTACACCAAGCAACCGTTACCAGATGCGCTTGTCATCCTTCAATCTCCCGAAGGAAAACCACTTCAAAGGGTTCCTTTAGATGATGAAGCCAATTTTGAGTTGGCGCTACCATTTGAAGAAGGATATCGACTGGCGGTAAATGCGCCTGCTTATGAGGATACACTGGCCATATTTGATCTTACGTTGGCTGACTACCCTGAGAAAGAGAAGATGGAGATCCCCCTACGTCCTATGCAAGTTGCTATCTCAGGCACGGTCACGGATAAGGATACGGGAGAACCTATCCCCAATGCTTTGGTCAGTGTGCAAGATCCTCAAGGAAATGAAAGGTTTCAGATCCCTACAGATCCTTACGGAAGGTATCAATCCCAGCTGCCACCAGGAGACTATCAGCTGATAGTCACACATCCAGAATATCCTGATTTGGAAGCGCCTTTGGTCATGGGAGAAACGCCCTTGAGGAAAGATGTGGAGTTGCAAAAGCCATTCATCGCCAAAGTGAAAGGCCAAGTGGTAGATGTAGAAAACGGTCAACCCATTCCTAAGGCCAATCTGCTACTCAGGTCTCCCAAAGGAAAAATATTGCAGCGTCTCCCATTAGACGATGAGGCCAACTTTTCGGTAGAACTCCCCTTTGAAATGGGATATCAACTGGCTTCTGTAGCTCCAGGATACCTCGATACGACTGTCTTATTTGACCTCACCATGCAGGACCATCCAGAAAAAGAAGGCGTAGAGGTCAAGATGGAGCCTATCAAAGCACTTGTCAAAGGAGAGGTATTGGACGAGGATACAGGTACGCCTATTGCTGAGGCGAAAATCACATTTGTCAATCCCAAACGAAAGACGACGGATGAGACGGGCGTAGATGATCAAGGGAAATACGCGATTGAGCTACCTTTAGGAAAATATGAACAATCGACGACGGCACCAGGATACTTCTTTGAGACACAAGAACTACATGTTTCAGATCCAGCCAATCCCAAGCAGCAGCCTGTGGTATCAGATCGGATTTTCGTGCGAAAATTGGCTAAGAATGCCCGATTTGTATTGAAAAATATTTACTACGATGTAGACAAGGCCACCTTACGCCCCGAATCGAAGGAAGAGTTACGACGGCTGCTCGCCATCATGAATGCACATCCTAGCATGGTGGTAGAGATCTCAGGACATACAGACTCTGATGCACCTGCAGATTACAATATCGTGCTTTCGGAAGCACGTGCTCAGTCTGTGGTAAACTTTCTGATCACAGAAGGTATCGAGCCAGGGCGAATGGTCCCCAAGGGGTATGGGGAGTTCCTTCCATTGGTCCCTAACAATAGCGCGGCAAACAAACAGCTGAATCGACGGACGGAGTTTCGGGTCCTAGACATGGGAATCGATCAGGTGAGTGAGCGGTGAGTGGGGATGACGGCAGAACAGGAGCTTACATTCAAAAATAAAGCCCTGCGGAGTCCTCGAACTGCGCAGGGCTAAATATTTCTAGGCTTCAAAAATCACGTCTTACGCTTCTTCTTACGCGCAGCAGGAAACAGGACATTGTTGAGGATCAGGCGGTAGCCTGGCGAGTTGGGATGCAGAGCGAGATCTGTCGGATCTTCTCCTACAAAATGACGGTAATCCTCTGGATCATGTCCGCCATAAAATGTCCACATACCGCGCCCGTAGTTTCCGTGAATGTATCGCGCTTCATCATAGGCTTTGAGCTCCCCCATGATGAGGACCTCGGGCTTCAGGATAGACTTACGAAAAGCCGTTGTTTGTCCCATGAATCCTTTGACAGTGCTTGTATGGTTTTGGCAAAGCATCGTCGGTACAGGGTCCCACTTAGCCGAAAAATCGAAAAGTGTGAAGTAGTCCAGGTTCTCTGTAATCCTACGAGAATAATTGGCGTCGATATTGGAGAACTCGTATTGGAGGGGAGAACGCGTAATGATAAAATTTTCAAAGGCGAGGGAACGGTCAAAATCCAGTTTTGACTGCGCTGCGGGATCGGCAGGATCACCGTCAAACATATGGTCGCAAATATCCACCCCTTCTGCCGCTAAGGCAATATCGTAGGTATCTGTCGCAGAACACATGGCAAATAGGAAGCCGCCATTAGCTAAAAAAGTCTTAATTGTCTTAGCAACAGCGAGTTTCATTTGACTTACCTTCGAATATCCAAACATTCGCGCTGTAGCTTCCTGGGCTTTTACTTCATCCTGGTACCACTTATGGTTTCGGTAGGAAGCATAGAACTTCCCATACTGGCCCGTAAAATCTTCATGATGAAGGTGTAGCCAATCATATTTATCCAACTCTCCTTTGAGTACTTCGGGATCATACACCACATCATAGGGGATCTCTGCATATGTCATAGCCAAGGTCACAGCATCGTCCCAAGGCTGGGCACTTTTGGGTGAGTAGACGGCAATCTTTGGGGCTTTTTCCAGTTTGACTGCGTCCATATTGTAGTCATCCGAAGTTACCTTCGCAATAATCTGATTTGATTTGGCATCAGAAATACGCTCATAGCGGATATTCTTTACATTCAACTCCCCTTCAAAAGCAGATGAGTATTTGAACATAAAACTTCCTCCTCGGTAGTTTAACAGCCAATCTACCTCCACTCCATATTTGTCCAAAATCCAATATGCAATCCCATAGGCTTTGAGATGGTCGGTCTGCGCATAGTCCATGGGGACCAATAAATAATCTGCCTTCAATCCTGTATGAGAGATTAAAAGCAAGGAAAAAATAAACCAGATTTTTTTCATAATCGTCCTCAATTTACACCTGCATTTTTCAGTAGTTGTTCAGGAGTGAAAACTTTCTCCACAGGTATTAAGTTCTCTATATACGAAAGCTTACTTGTACAACATATTCCATTCTACGTCTCTTAGTGTACCTTTCATTATAGGGAATCTTAGAGATAAAGGTTTTAGAAAACTTAAAAAGAAAGTCTTGAAAACAGGGTTTGTGGTGATTTACTACGTATGATTTTTAAGATTTAGATTACTTTGGGGAATTGGGTGGCGCTGAAAAAAACCACTTTCGAAATCCCAAGCAGACTTTACAGGATAGAAAGTAATGAAATTTCTCTAATATTAAGGAGGTAATTTGTAGAATCTAGCGACATCTGTGCAGATTTGTTAGTGGTTTGTTATTTTGGAGGCATGAATATTTTTCAATTTTTGGGAGAGGGTATTCGAATGGCTTTTAAGGCCATTGGCAGCAATAAAATGCGCACACTGTTGACAATGCTAGGGATGGCGACGGGTATTTTTGCTATTACGGGTATCCTGACGATGGTCAATTCGCTACAAACATCTGTCTCCCAGAACCTTTCCTCTTTGGGAAATACCACTTTTTTTGTTCATCACTGGCCATGGGCAGAAGGAAGAGACGACTGGTTCAAATTTCGCAATCGTCCCAAGGTCAGTTACCGCGATTTTCAGCGGGTAAAAGGGAATCTAGACAACGTCATAGGCGTCAGCTATGAGGTCACTTCTAGAAGACAAACGATTCAAGCATCTGGCCGGAGTGCGAGTGGTGTAGAAGTCATTGGTGCGACCCACGACATGGCCAGGGTAAAAAATACCTCTTTTTTCCAAGGACGCTACTTTTCGGAAGTAGAAAGTCATCTGGGCAGTCCTGTATGTATCATTGGTTATACCATAGCTGAAACGGTTTTCCCCAACAGACCTGCAGTAGGTGAATATCTGATGATCGGGAAAAAGCGGCTCAAAGTCATCGGTGTCCAAACCAAACAGGGAGGCAATCTGTTTCCAGGATTCCCTTCTGAAGATGAGCGGATATATGTCCCCTATCGCGCGCTCGCCAAGATGTACAATCTTCAAAGTAGAAATATTGATAAAGTCCTGATCATCAAAGCTAATGACTACGAAAAACTACCTGCTGTAGAGGCTCATACTGTAGGACTTATCCGTGCCTCTAGAGGGCTCAAACCCCGCATGGAGGACAATTTTGCGATCAATAAGCAAGAGGCCCTGATGAGTAGGCTCGAAAGTGTATTTGGCTATCTGGAAACAGGCGGCTGGGTCATCAGTATCTTCTCGATATTGATCGGCGGGTTCAGCATCGGCAATATCATGTACATATCTGTCAAAGAGCGTACGAATGAGATTGGTGTCCAAAAAGCACTGGGGAGTTCACAAGCTTTTGTGATGTACCAGTTTTTGACGGAATCTCTCCTGCTCTGCTTCATAGGTGGGCTGATCGGAATCCTGATGGTGGTCCTCATGGGCGTCACAGCAGAAGCAGTATTACAAGCGGCCCATGTGCCACTAGAAGTGACCTTTGCCCCCTCTGATATTTTGATTGGTGTAGGAGTTTCTCTATTAATTGGTTTGCTAGCTGGAATCATTCCTGCATCTTTGGCAGCAAAGCTAGATCCTGTCGTAGCCATTCGCCAGTAATCAACTACTCGCATAAACCCATACTTCAACCCAAAGGATTCTCAATTTCAAAAACATGCACGTTGTTGACCATTTGTTAAATACCAAAAACCCTACGGTGAGCTTGGAGATTATCCCTCCCAAAAGGGGAAGAAATATCACTAAGTTATACGATGCCATTGAATCGGTCATTCCGTTTAATCCGCCCTTCATCGATGTGACGAGTCATGCAGCGGAGGTTGTATTTGAAGAAATGCCAGGAGGGATTTTCAAACGAAAAGTCAAGCGAAAGAGTCCAGGTACATTTGGCCTTTGTGCGGCGATCAAATACAAGTACAACCTAGAGCCTGTCCCTCATATCTTATGTGGAGGCTTCACCAGAGAAGAGACGGAGGATGCGTTGATCGAGCTGAACTATCTGGGGATAGAAAACATCTTGGCGATCCGTGGTGATAAGCAAAACTCTCGTCCCATTCCAAAGGATCGCTCGGTCAACGAATATGCACTTGACCTTGTCAAGCAGATCAATGACATGAACCATGGACGTTATATTGATGACTTGATTGATGCGGCCAAAACTAATTTTTGCATCGGTGTATCTTGTTATCCCGAAAAGCATTTTGAGTCCCCTAATATCGAGTTTGACCTTCAGATCTTGAAGGAGAAGCAAGATAACGGTGCACATTATGCTGTCTCTCAGATGTTTTTCAACTCACAGAAGTTCATCGACTTTGTCCAAAAAGCGCGAGATTATGGCATCACGATGCCCATCATCCCTGGGATGAAAATCATGACCCGCCAGTATCACCTCAATGTGTTGCCTTCTATCTTCCATATTGACATACCGCTAGAGCTGACGGAGCGTATGATGCATGCACAGACAAAGGAGGCACAGACACAAGTAGGGATAGAATGGGCCTACAAGCAGTCTATCGAATTGCTGGAGGCAGGCTTCCCTTATTTGCATTTTTACATCATGCAAAACACACGTCCCTTCCTCAGTCTGATGGACAAGATTAAGGTGACGGCTTAAGAAATGGCAAAACCTGAGATAGCAACCATTTCCCAACAACATATTTCCTATATCAAAGGGGAGCCTACATCTGGGGGCTCTCCTATTGTTTTGGTGCATGGAGCCTATAGCTCGAGTGCTCTGTGGAAGGAAAACTTTTTACCTTATTTGGTTGAGAAAGGCCACAGCGTATATGCGTTAAATCTCAAACGCCCCGAGGACGATTACGCGATTCGTACCCTTTTCACCTACACGCTCTCCGATTATGTTCTACAGCTCAAAAGCCTCATAGATGAGCTAGAGGTTCCACCACTCCTTATTGGGCATTCGATGGGGGGCCTTGTCGTACAGCTATTTTTGAGCCAGTACCCTACAGCTGCTTCGAGTGTATGCTTACTTGCCTCTCTTCCTCCCTTTGGCCTCAAGCATACACTCTGGGGGATGGTTAAGTCTCCCAAACTCCTGTTTATGTACACCTTGCTTACCCTCTTTCCCACTGTGGCACGAAGCGGACCGCCACCAGAAGGACTCCTTTCTTCCGATGCCTCACTTGACCAACGGAAGAGATTTCCCTCTTTGATCAAACGAGAATCGGTACGTGCACTATGGGGTTGTTTGTTTCCTAAAGTCCAACCAGATTTCGCCACTCACATGCCCATGTTGATCCTAGGGGCAGAACTCGACCATCTAGCCTTACCACAAGATGTGGTCGCTACAAGTATTTTCTATCAAAAGCCCTACCATATCTATCCCAATCGTGGGCATTTCCTGATGATGGACAAAGATTGGGAACAAGTAGCGGACTATATACTTCAGGAACTGGACTCAAATGTTACTCCATAGCCCAGTCAAAGTAATTTTCTACTACTTGCTGCTTATTTTCCTCTATAAATCGAACCAACTCTACAGAAGCTGGGAGCAATTGTTTTCCCTTTGGGTACACTAAGTGCCAGCGCGTAATGATAGGTAGCTTTTTCATGGAAAAAATATGTAGACTTTCCATGGCCAATTCATTTCGTAGCCCAATCAAAGGCATGATAGAAAATCCTAAACCAGCATTTACGGCTTGTTTTACCGCTTCATTGGACACCAGTTCCATAGATTTATAGCCTTGGATTTTTTGCTCTTCTAGGTAAGCAGACATCGCATTGCGCGTAGCTGAACCCTCCTCTCGAAAGATCAATGTCAACTCCGATAGCCGCTTCTTGGTGAGTTTCATCTCTCGAAATCGACTACTGCCCACCATATAAAGCTTATTATCCATTAATTCTACCTTCTCTAAAGGAATGCCATTAGGAAGTACAGAAACCAGATAAAAATCGCTGTCATTCTTTTGCAATCCCTTTACGACGCTCTGTTTGTTAGATACATTAATGATGATCTCGACGCTGGGATATTTTTTCATAAAATCACGCAAGAAGTAAGGGATGACGTACTTCCCTGTGGATACCACCGAGATCTTGATCTTTCCTGTCAGTAATCCCTTATAATGAGCAGTAGCCAACGAAAGTCCTTCTGCCTCATCTAAAATTTTCTTACTCACGATGGCTACCTCCCTTCCAAAATCTGTAATGTGCAACTGCCTTCCCATGACTTCTGTGAGCGGAATCTCAAACTGATCTTGAAACCGTTTGAGCTGAATGGAAACTGCTGGCTGTGTGAGAAATAACTCTTCTGCAGCCTTCGTCACACTCTTATTTTCTACGACTTTCAGGAATACCCGAAGTTGGTGAAGCGTAAAATTCATTTACAAATTATTATGCTTAGAATAAGAAATATAAATAAAAACTTATGAAAATAAATATGCACATTTGAACCAACAAAAGAAAAAACATCATGAACATTAGTTTTAATCTCGTTGCAGAAGACAAGCCCGATGTAGCCTGGCCAAAAGAGGATGAGAAGTCCTTCCAGGACTTTTGTACACGCATTCGCATGGAAGGAAACTTTTTGATTAGAATATCAGAATAGAATGGAGTTTTCTCAACTAACAGAAAACCTCACCAACCCAGCCTTACTGTTCTTTCTTTTGGGAATCTTTGCGGTTCAAGTAAAAAGTGACCTCAAAATTCCTGAAACATCATCCAAGTTCATTGCCATATATTTATTGCTTTCCATTGGATTCAAGGGAGGACAGGAACTGTCTCACAGCGGAATCAATGAGGAAATCATATATAGCTTATTATTGGGAATCATGATGGCAGCTGCCATCCCCGTACTGAGTTTTTTCCTCCTAAAAAATAGGTTGAGTGTGGAAAACGCTGGAGCTATTGCAGCTTCATACGGATCCGTAAGTGCTGTTACCTTTGTGACAGCCATATCCTTTCTGGATTTTCAGGGCATCCATTACGGTGGTCATATGATTGCAGTCATGGCGGGGATGGAAGCTCCTGCTATCATTGTGGGCGTAAGTCTTATTCACTTTTTCAAAGGTGAAAAGCATAGGCGGCCCAAGTTGGATAGACCTGCGCAATCTCTACTGGGACATTCTTTGACGAATGGAAGTGTCTTGCTGATCCTAGGCAGTCTTTTGATCGGCTTTTTGGCGAGTGAACAGCAAGCAGAGGGAATCCGCCCCTTCACAACAGACATTTTTAAGGGCTTCCTTGCAGTATTTTTGCTTGATATGGGAATCACGAGTGGCCGTCAGTTGACAGCTATACTTAACAAAGGATTGTTTCCATTCATTTTTGCTATCCTGATGCCCTTCATGCACGGTCTACTTGCACTCGGTTTGAGTACACTGATCACAGATGATCCAGGAAACCAACTACTGTTTTCGATTCTTGCTGCAAGTGCTTCTTATATCGCAGTACCCGCAGCTATGAAACAAGCCGTGCCAAAGGCCAATCCAAGTTTGTATTTGCCGATGGCACTCGGAATCACCTTCCCTGTAAATGTGATTTTAGGGATTCCGTTCTATCATTCATTAATCCAGGCATTTGGATGACGCTCATAGATAATTATTGTACTCTTGGCAAAGGGTTCACACATATTTGATTCAAAAGTTTAGTGTGTTTAGTTAGTAGATAGGTTTTTTTTGACTTGAATTTCACTTGTTGTATCAGGAAGGGTGTCATCATCGATGACACCCTATTTTTGTGATGCAATTCTTTGGATTCAAACTTGTCTTTTCGTGGCATTCTCCGATCCCATTCGTTTTCCTACACATTAACGTCTATCATCTATGTCCCTACTCTCTACATTTTTCCGCAACATCTTCTGTATCTTTCTCTTATTAGGCTGTCTTCATACCTATTCACAAGAGGTTTCTCAAGGAAAATTTTATACCGTCGAAAAAATATATCCCGAAAGTCAGGTAGATGGATACAACCTCTATCTTCCTCCGAGCTATGATGAGGATTCCAGTGGTTTTCCTGTCATTGTTTTTCTACAAGGAGGGCTAGGCGTGGGAGGAGAAGTCGACATCATCTATAATTGGGCACTTCCGCGGATCTTGAAGGAGACCCAAACCTTGAAGACAGAGCTAGATCAGATGCGCGTCAATACGTTTGTCTATGTCATGCCTCATATTCGACAAGGACAGTTTTATGACAATGTCCCTGCTATTTCTCAAATATTGGATGAGATAGAATCTAGCTATCGGATTGATCCCCAACGGATCTACTTGACAGGCCTCAGCAGAGGGGGACATGGTACTTGGGGACTGGCAAGCAAGATGCCCGAAAGATTTGCGGCCATTGTCCCTATAAGTGGAGACCAGCAAGGTGTCACGAACTATGATAGTCTCGCAGATCTTCCTATCTGGGCAGTTCATAATCCTGATGACAACATCGTAAAGTATGACTACACACAACGTGCTGTCACCAAAATTGAGGCGATCGCACATACAAGCTTCCATCAGTCAGAAAGTGTCGCAGCAGCGGACTGGGAGAACCACACACGAATTTTTACATCTTCCTCCAATCCTAGAAAGCCCCATGATGCGTGGACAGAGGTCTACAACGACATTGATTTTTATCGCTGGCTACTTCGATTCAAAAAAGAGTAAGCAAAGTCAGATCCATAAGATCAATGAAGCAGTAGTCTCTAGTCAAATCAACATTATGTCTTTCACTTTACCCTAATCTTCGCGTTGGGAAGGAATATTTGCAGCTCCTATTCATGCTTTCTTTTGTAGGGAACAAAATGAAGGCTTAAGGAGTATAAAGATCAAATATTTCAACCTAAATTCTGCGAAAATGAAAGCTATTTGGAAAGGACAGGTGCTCGCTGAAAGCGAAAAAACCGTAGTCGTAGAAGGAAACCACTATTTTCCTGCAGATTCTCTCAATAAAGATCATTTTGTAGGGAGCGACCTACAGACTACTTGTCCTTGGAAGGGACAAGCTTCCTACTTCCATGTGAAAGTAGGCAATGAAGTCAATCAAGACGCTGCATGGGTATATAGTTCCCCTAAAGAAGCCGCGAAAAAAATCGAAGGATACGTAGCCTTTTGGCGTGGTGTAGAAGTTGTCAATTAGACCATGTTTGAAACCTCAAATCTGTGAAAAGTTTGCGCTTTTTACCTAGATGTTCATTGTACCAAACAGGGTCTTAATCATTCAGCAGCATTCAGTTCATAAATTATGAGTTGCATGCTGTTTTTAACCTCTCTTCTCTTCATGGCAATCAAACCCATCAAACCTCAACCAGGTCAGGAATCTGTCTGGGATTATCCGCGTCCACCTAAGCTAGAAGCTGTGACCAAGCATCTACGGGTGGTACATCAAGGAATACAGCTTCTGGACAGTAACCAAAGCTACCGAGTGTTAGAGACAAGTCATCCACCTGTATATTATATCCCTCCTACAGACATCAAAATGGAGCATTTTCGTCTAGTAAAAGGGCGATCTTCCTTCTGTGAATTCAAGGGAATGGCGGTGTATTATGATCTTGTCATGGGGGATGTGATTATTCCTCAAATTGGTTGGAGCTATCCTAATCCTAGTCCGCGCTTCGCCTCTATCAAAGATTACATTGCTTTGTATGCTTCTAAAGTGGATGCTTGCTATGTCAATGACGAGCAAGTCCAAGCTCAGCAAGGAGATTTTTATGGAGGATGGATCACCCAGGATATTGTGGGGCCCTTCAAGGGAGGACCTGGCACATGGGGATGGTAGCCCTGCATACAGCTCTTCACACTAACTGTGAGGATAGATTGACTTGCAGAAAATTCCGTACTTTCGACCTCATTTCACATCAAGTTAAGTAAGGCGACATCGTCTGTTTAAAAATCTATGACTGCTACGTGGATCAATGCAGGTACCATCCTGATAGGAGGTCTCTTGGGCTTACTGGTCAAATCTAGGCTCCGCAAAAGGTACGAAGAAATCGTCTTTCAAGCGCTGGGGCTATATACCCTCTTACTAGGCGTCACGATGGGACTCAAAGGAACAGAAGTGATTCCGATTATCCTCAGTCTTGTCCTCGGTGCCCTGATAGGAGAATGGCTTCGACTGACGGATCGGTTTGAAACTCTGGGAACATGGGTGGGTGACAGGATACCTGGTAATCAAGCTGCCTTCTCAGAGGGCCTTTCCACTGCTTTTCTCTTATTCTGTATTGGTCCTATGTCTACACTAGGCGCACTTGAAGATGGACTAGGACAGACGCCCTCCATACTTTATACCAAATCAATCCTAGATGGCGTCACCTCCATTGTCCTCACCGCTGGATTCGGCATTGGAATTTTGGTTTCTATCGGTCCGCTCCTACTCGTTCAAGGCGGAACCTCCCTACTGGCAGGATTCCTAAAACCCTTGCTAGACACAGGACTCATTGATCAGCTTTCCTGCGTAGGAGGGGTCATGCTCATAGGGCTGGGAATGAATATTCTGGGTATTGCAAAACTCCGTGTAATGAACATGCTTCCCGCTCTTTTATTGGTGATTTTATTCGTCAAGCTACAAGCATTTCTCCCCATCTAATGTGGGCTTTATTCTCCCTCCTCTGCATCATGTATTTTTTTCCAAAGGCGTAATATTCCTTCTTATTAGGTCTTTCTTAGTCTCGACATTTTTTATACACTTGCTGTATAGTTTTATTATTAAACAATAAAAGTGTCGTCTTCATGAAAGGAATTGTTTTTACAGAATTCCTAGAAATGGTAGAGGAAAAGTTTGGGATGGAGGTGGCAGATCACATTGTCACGCAATCAGATTTACCTTCACAAGGGATATACACGGCTGTAGGTACATATGATCACCAGGAAATGATGTCCTTGGTCACGAATCTCAGTCAGGCGTCTGACCTGCCCATGTCCGACTTACTCAGAGTATATGGCCAGCATCTTTTTGGAAGATTCAGTCAGTTATATGGAAGGTTTTTTCAGGAGATTCCAGATGCCTTTTCTTTTTTAAGTCGAATTGAGGATTACATACATGTAGAAGTAAAAAAGCTCTATCCCGATGCTGAATTGCCCCAGTTTGAGATCCAATATTCAGACCCTGATCACCTCCAGATGATTTACCAATCCAAACGTGGCCTAGCCGACTTTGCAGAAGGGCTGATACAGGGTTGTGTAGACCACTTCCAAGAAAAGGTCCAGATCAAAAGAGAACCCTTAGACCAAGGGGGGTATAAAGTCAAATTTATCCTCACACGCCAAACTGCTTGATGGAAAGTTTGGACCATATCAAGAAGATTCTACATAGGGAGCGACAAGCACGAAAGGTCGCTGAGCAAATTATTGAGCAAAAAGCACTCGAATTATATTTGATCAATCAAAAGTTGACCAAACTCAACGAATCTTTGGAGTTCAAGGTAAAGGAACGTACATGGGAGATCGAACAATCGAAAGAAGACCTACAGAGAGCAAAAGAAAGGGCAGAGGAAGCTACAAGAGCCAAATCTCAATTTCTCTCCAATATGAGCCATGAGATTAGGACCCCACTAAATGCAATCATTGGATTGACAGATCTTATGACCAAAGAGTATACAGATCCTTCCTTGTTGGAGTTCATCCAGTCTATTAAGTTTTCGGCAGATAACCTTTTGGGGATCGTTGGTGAGATTCTCGACTTCTCCAAAATAGAATCAGGAGAGGTAATATTTGAGCGTATTTGTTTTTCTCCTCGTAAGGTCTGCAATGCCCTCTATCAAACATTTAGACATCTTTCGGATAAAAAAGGGATCAAGTTAGAGGTAGAATGTAATGAAGATGTTCCAGATTTTCTTTGGGGTGACAAGACTAAGCTCAATCAGATTCTCAATAATCTCCTCAACAACTCCATCAAGTTTACAGACAAAGGTGCTATACGTCTGAGTATCTTTATAGAGCAACAAAACGGAAATCAATGCTGGTTGATGTTTTGCGTAGAAGATTCTGGGGTCGGCATTCCTGAGGATAAGTACAACACTATTTTTGAAAGCTTTCGACAAGCGAACTCAAGCACTACCCGAGAATATGGAGGAACGGGATTGGGGTTGACAATCACGCGTAAGCTCATCGAGCTGCAAGGTGGGTCTATCGCTGTCCAAAGCGAGGTGGGTGTAGGCACTACTTTTTCTGTTTTGCTTCCCTTCGAAAAGGCAGAAGCACCTATGACCACCCTTCATACCATAACATCAAAGCAGGTCCCTATCATGGAAAATAAAGAAGAAACGCTCAGTCAGATGCGCGTCCTCGTAGTCGAAGATATGAAGATGAACCAATTCCTGATGCGCCAGATATTTAAGCGCAAAAAAATATCTGTAGATATTGCCTCGAATGGAAAAGAAGCCATTGAATTATTGGAAAAACAGGAATATGATATCGTGTTCATGGACCTACACATGCCAGTCATGGATGGGCGAGATGCTACTCGAATGATCCGTGATCCCCAATCTCAAGTGTTGAATCATGAAATACCTATTATTGGCCTTTCAGCCGATGCCTTCAATAAGACACGGGATGAGTTGTTGCAGTTGGGGATGGATGATTTCTTAACCAAACCCGTGGAGGTTCAAGATGTGTATGATAAACTCACACAAGTACAAATGGAAAAAGAAGCACAAATAGGAAATGATTGAGGAATTTACCTCGATAGGAGAAATAAAGCTTTGATTTTATATCGTAAAAACTGTCACGCCTACTTTCCTATACCCTAGGATAATTTGTGTAAATCCTCATCATCGGCGCTGAGAAGCATATTTTTACCACTAAGGAATGGTCAACAATAACTTGTAATAAAGCCTCATATACTGATAGTATTATAGCCTCAACGCTGCGAGTTATTCTCCCTCTCTCAGCTACCTGCATGTTCATTATCACGGTAAATACTAGTGATTATCACGAATGAATTCCGATAGGATTGATTTTCTATGTCGAGACGCGATCAATCGACATCTCTACATAGAACATACGATACCCCCTCATTCGTGATTATCATTACTGCCTTCCCATTTTTAGAAACTTAGGGCTAATTTTACGGATACACCCAATAACATTGTTAGATTTTATTTGTCTCAAATTGTGTAATCCAGAAAAATTTGGTGCAGCATCTCATGAGGAATAAGCGTTATATTCATTATAAGACCTAATACTATCAACTATGAATATGACTAGAATCCTCCTAGTATGCTGCCTTTCTTGGGGTAGTATAAAAGCACAATCCATTGCCCCTCCTATCCTCTTGCAGGAAGTGAACATCCACTGGTCTGCCCATCCAGACGCCTTCATTGAAGATTTCCCAAATTATCCAACAGAGGAGGAGAAAATTACTTTTCACTTGTTGCATGTCATTGCGTATTTGAAAGCCCACCAACCAGCCGAATTAACCCTACAGCAAATCAACCATCGAAACACACTTTTGGCTTCACTCAAAGTCTATGCAGAGGCGGGCATCTTTCCCCAAAATATCTATCATCCTATCCGTACACCCTATTTCATTGATCACACGGGAACACACTGCGCCGTGGGGCACATGATGGAGTATTCTGGGCATGAAGCACTTGCAAGACAAATCCAGCAAGAACACAACTATGACTATCTCGCGGATATCACGACATCTGGCGTTGAATCATGGGCATCAACTCATGGATTTGAACTAGAAGAGTTGGCATGGATTCAGCCTGCTTATGCACCTACTACACCCTTTGCTTCTATAGGCGGAGAAGTAGATGGTCCTGTTACGCATATGGTAGCCTCGGATGACAGGATTTATTTTGCAGGAGATTTCCTTGTGATGGATTCAATGCCCTGCATGGGAATCGGATATCTCGAACAAGATCAAATGTATTGTATGGATGATCTCCCTCCTGGCACCATCGAATCGCTATCAGATATCCTGTTCATGGGTTTTCCGAAGACCATGTACCTCGTCGGATCACTCAAACATGAAGGAGATACCTATCCTGCTGCTCGTAGGGTCGACTCTGGTTGGGAATTTATCAGTGTTCCTTTACGTCCAGAGGCGTCGGGGATTGAACTCTTAGACGGATACAACATCTGGAAAAATGGCGGCTTTCAAACAGTGGATCTCGGTATGATTATTTCTCTTCCTAATCAACCTGAGATCCAAGAATTGTGGCATCGAGATCCTACAGGAAACTGGGAACTTATCATGACAGTATATGGCCAGATCCATAGTACAGCCCAGGCCAGTACGCGATATTATTATGGGGGAAAATTTGACTCTGCCAAGGTTGAATTCCCTCTCCAAACACCTGAAATGGTATACTCCCAGAATTTTCTAGAGGTCAATTTTGAAACAGAAACCGTCATCGCTTTTGATTCTGGTCTCCCGGATACAGTATGGCAGATTTACAGTCCTTTGACGACATGGATTCCCTGGACTACTTCTCTCTACATATCGGGAAGCTGTGGACGTGATTCAGGTAGAAGCGAAGTATGTGTTACACGTTATCTCAATGAAGACCTACAACCTCTCATTCTCATGGACAACCTGACAACAGATAGTTCAGCTGCTATTTATGATATGGTCCTATCAGACAATAGGCTCATGTTTGTAGGTGATATTCCTGATATTAATCCGTCTGGTGCAGGTGTTGATTCTCGTACTTTCGGTAGCCATTTTGGGTATTACACCAGCTTAGAAAATATCGCGATTCCAGAAGGTGTATTTAATGCTCCTATTAGACAGATTCTCGAATATGGAGGAGAATATTATTTAGGAGGTGATTTCACACAGATGCCAAGTCCTTATTTGGTAAGGACGGGCTTTGGTCCGACAAACCTCTCTCCCCCATCTGCATGGGATATACGTCTCTCTCCCAATCCTGTTCAGGATTATGTCCAAGTTCAGGGGCTACTAGGACCTGCGGACTATGAAGTCTATCAGCTAGAAGGCAAAAAAGTCTTGGAGGGCCAGTCGATAGATCATAGACTGGATGTTTCTACTCTCTCTCCTGGTATTTACCTGCTCAAGGTACAGGTCGGCAGGCAAAGTCAGACCTTGAAGTTGGTCAAGACGTAGCCACTTGCCGCAGCAAGTGCTCCCAATAAATGCCTAGAAGGCATTTCCTTGCCTGTAAGCAAATGCTTATGGATTTGTGTGGACACAGCCTGTCCTATGCAAGGCATGATCCATGAACGCGGAAGAACCGTATTCACTTGCCGCAGCAAGTGCTCCTGACAAATGCCTTTAGGCATTTCCTTGCCTGTAAGCACGCGCTTATGGTTTTGTGTGGACACAGCCTGTCCTATGCAAGCGCATGGGATAATATATGTGTGAATACAGGAAAATATGTGCGTCAGCACAATACCCAAACGTAAGATCGCCTAGGCGTCAACGTAAAAGAATTGTGGCTAACGCCAGGGTGATCCGCTTGTGTGAACACGGCGCTAAGAGCACTTGCTGCGGCAAGTGGCTACGACACATAACGTCGTTATATTTTATTTCAAACGAAAAATTCATCTAATTTTCTTAATATTAGGCAACAGACTACTACTATGCCTATCGAAATCAAAGGAGCTGCCCTTCAAGGAGCGGAGTTCGCATGGTTCGCTCCACTCTGCAATGGAGATGATGCCTTCCTGGGTCGCCATGACGACGTCTACAAAAGTACCTTCTCTCATACCTCTGATATCCTGCTCACAGCTGATCAATTAGGTTTCAGAAATATCCTATGCCCCTCCTCCTACCAAGTAGGGCAAGACACCTTTGGATTTGCGGCAGCGGTCGCGCCTCAAACACAAAATATCTCTCTCCTCGTAGCTACACGCTGCGGCGAAGTCCATCCGCCGATGCTGGCACGCTCCATCGCAACGCTGGACCATATCCTGCAAGGCAGACTCACCATTAATATCATTTCCTCCAACCTCCCAGGAGAAGATCTAGACTCAGCAAGCAGGTATGCCCGCTCATCTGAAGTCATACAGATCCTCCAACAGGCATGGACACAGGATTTTATCGACTTCCAAGGAGCATTTTATAAATTCAAACTGCCTAGTCTACCTGTCAAACCCTATCAGCAAAATGGAGGTCCCCTACTCTATTTTGGTGGATACTCCCCTCCTGGGGTCGACCTTTGTGCGCGCTACTGTGACGTGTACCTGATGTGGCCAGAGACTGAAGAAAGACTAGGAGAACTGATGCAAACCATGTCCGATAAGGCCGCTGGCTACGGGAGAAAAGTAGACTTCGGGCTGCGAATCCATGTCATCGTACGGGAGACAGAAGCAGAAGCCCGTGCCTACGCACGTCAGCTCATGCAAGACATCGACAAGGACAAAGGGGATGAAATCCGCAACCGCGCACTGGATGCTCAATCGCTCGGCGTAGCCCGCCAATCCCAGATGCGAGACGACTCCGATAACGAAGGCTTTGTGGAGGATCATCTCTGGACAGGTATCGGCAGGGCAAGATCGGGCTGCGGGGCCGCACTCGTAGGTGATCCCGACCAGATCGCGCGCAAGATCGAACGCTATATGAAAATGGGCATCCGCGCCTTCATTTTCTCAGGCTATCCCCACCAAGAAGAAGCCCAGCTATTCGCTCAATATGTCCTTCCTCGCTTTCAAAACATCTCCCTCGCCCAACACTACCAACGCATCCCGACATCTATCCCTATGACGCCTCTAGGTGCTGCCAAGCGTACCTGATTCGCATCTACTGTTTCTGGAAAATGACTGCTGAAAAATGAACCTTGATTTATGTTTGATCTCCTGATTGTCCTCTCCTACTTCTCGATTGTATTATTTGTGGCACTCTCTGGGAGAAAGAAAGGAGAAGAGGTGAGCACTGAAGAATTCTTCCTCAGTTCACGTAGCCTTCGCTGGCCATCGATTGCACTTTCGACCATCGCCACCAATATCCAAGGCTACCAATTTTTGGGAATGATGGGGTCAGCCTATCTCTACGGGCTGGCACAAGCCAACTTTGAGATCAACGCGGTACAAGGGATGTGGCTGGCTGCTTTTGTCTTTGTCCCCCTTTACCTCAAAGAGCGTATCATCACCATCACCCAGTTTATCCAAAAGCGAATGGGTGAATGGGTCGCCCTCACCTACTCGGTCGCCAACATGCTGCTTTTTGCCACTATCGGATTGGGAGCGGCTTTATTCTGGGGAGCCTATGCGGCAGATCTTGTATTTGGGGAAATATTTGCCGCTTACATACCCGAAGCGCAAACCCGCATCACGCTACTGATCATTTTCCTGGGTGTGTTCTCGGCGATTTATACCTTCTTCGGAGGACTTACAGCCGTCGTTAGGACAGATATCATTCAGTTTAGCTTACTGACTTTAGGAGGCATTATCCTTCTTTTCATTTCTGTCAAAGAATTGGGAGGATTAGGAGAATTGTACGAACAGACGGGAGATAAAATGCACCTCCATTTGTCCAATGATCACCCTAAGCTGCCCTGGATTGGGATGATCGGACTCTTATTTTTGAATATCAATTACTGGTGTGCCAATCAAAGTGTGATCCAGCGATCGCTGGCTGCCCGAAGTCTGAAGGATGTACAGATTGGGCTCATGGTCGGAGGTTTGCTCAAGTACATGATGGCCGCAATCATCATCATTCCAGGAATTGCTTTGGTGGGTGTCTTAGGAGAAAATGGCCTGGCAGATCCCGACGCAGCCTTCCCCTATCTCATCAATCACTTTTTACCGACAGGACTTCGAGGCATCATCGTCTGTGCACTTTTTGCCTCCCTGATGAGTACCGTAGATTCTACCTTCAACTCGCTCGGTACGCTTTTCTCTATTGACATTTACCAAAAGTATCTCAATCCTCCAGCGACAGATCGACAGATGGTAAATGCAGGGAAAATGACCATCCTTGTTACCTTATTTTCGGGTATTCTCACGGCTTATCTACTGATGACAGCCAAACTAGACAATGCAGAAGTCGCTTTTACCCATACCCTCAACGAGCTCCGCACCTATATCAATGGTGGGATTGTAGTCATCATTTGCTTAGCGGTTCTTTTATCCAAACCCGACCAATGGCGTGTCTTAATTGCAGCTTTATTGACCATTGGCTTCCACGCCATATTCCTGAACTACACCCCTGAGATGAGCTATCTTGAGCGTGCGCTTTGGGTGATTCTACTTGCTTTGGCCGTAGGCTTGGTGGGGCATATGGGAAGCAGTAGCCTGTCTCCTGTTCATCAGATCTACAGAGCAGCGTCTAACCGAACCCAGTGGTTTGGGTGGATCATGCTTGCTTCGCTTGTAGGCTTACATGTGATTTTTTCTTAGCAAAAAGGAAGATCCTATACCATTTGTGGCTATGCCATGCCTGGTAGATACGTCATAAATGAAATGACCCATAGTAGATACGCCATTAATGGACGTATCTACTGTGATCTAAGAACCCTGTATTAGCCTAGCTCGGCCAGACTCTTGCGCAAGACCTCTAGCTTTGCCTCGGCATCGGCCTGCTTCTTGCGTTCCGTCGCTACGACCTTCTCAGGTGCATTGTTGACGAAGCGTTCGTTGCCGAGCTTCTTTAGGACAATCTTCAGGAAACCTTCTGTATACTCGATTTCCTTGTGGATCTTCTCCTTTTCTGCTTCTACATCAATCGCCCCTAGCGGAATGTAAAACTCGTGCGACTGTACACGGATAGAAGCCGTGCCGTCTACTTGCTCTTTGGCAAACTCGATCTTGGAAGTATTGAGGAATTTGACCAAAACACTTTCGTAACGCTGGAAGAGCACTTCCTGCTCCGAGTTGATGTACAGCTCGATCGCCTCCTTGGGAGAAAGGCCTTTCTCAGCTCTGAAGGCACGTACAGCAGTAATGACTTCCTTGATCAGTTCGACCTCCTGGAGAATCGGCGCTTCGCTTCCTTTGGCCTCAATCTGCTGCGCGATGCAGATGAAGTCCCCTTCAGCTCTTTCCTTCATCCCGTGATACAACTCCTCTGTCAAAAACGGCATGAATGGATGCAACATCTTCATCAGCTCCTCAAAAATCTCCAAACTTTCTTCCTGCGTCTGACGAGAAATGGGATCACCATAGTTAGGCTTGATCATTTCCAGGAACCATGAGCAGAAATCGTCCCAGATCAATTTGTACATACTCATCAAAGCATCCGAGAGGCGATATTTATCAAAGTGATCTTCTACCTCCACACTCGCTTCCTGAATACGCTCCTTCATCCATTCAATGGCAATCTTCTCGCGCTCCTGCTGCTCCGTATCTACGATTTCCCAGCCTTTGACCAGACGGAAGGCATTCCAGATTTTGTTAGCGAAGTTTCTTCCCTGCTCGACCAAGGCATCATCATAGAGCAAGTCATTTCCTGCGGGAGAAGAAAGCAACATTCCTACACGTACACTGTCTGCTCCATATCCTGCAATCAGATCTAGCGGATCGGGTGAGTTGCCCAAAGATTTGGACATCTTGCGTCGCTGCTTGTCGCGTACGATTCCTGTGAGGTAAACGTCCTTGAAGGGACGCTGGTCCTTGTATTCAAAGCCCGCAATGATCATTCTCGCCACCCAGAAAAACAGAATCTCTGGAGCTGTAACCAAGGCTTGTGTGGGATAATAATAGTCAATATCTGCATTGCCTGGCTGGGTCAAACCGTTGAAAACGGAGATCGGCCACAACCAAGAAGAAGCCCACGTATCCAATACATCCTCCTCTTGAGAAAGATGTGCCATCGTCAGATCTGCCCGACCTGTTTTCTCCTTAGCTTTCTCCAGCGCAGCCTCAGGCGAAGTCGCTACGACATACTCATCTGATCCATCGATGAAGTAAGCCGGGATGCGATGTCCCCACCACAACTGGCGCGACAGGCACCAATCTCGGACATTTCCCATCCAGTGTCGATAGGTATTGATGAATTTACCAGGGATCAACTCAACATCTCCATTCTCGACCGCTTCCAATGCAGGACCTGAAACATTTTTCATATTGAGCCACCATTGTAGAGAAAGGCGCGACTCGATGACCGCATCCGTACGTTCGGAGTGTCCGACAGAATTGGTATAAGGCTCCTTCTCCACCAAATGCCCCGATGCCTCCATGTCCTTGGCGATCTGCTTGCGAACCTTGAAGCGATCCATCCCTTGATACACAGGCATCTCATCGCTGATTGTCCCATCGTCATTCATAGAGTCGATGATCTCCAAGCCGTGGCGCTGCCCGATCTCATAGTCGTTGACATCATGGGCAGGCGTGACCTTCAGCGCACCTGTCCCGAAATCCATGGTCACGTAGTCGTCTAGGATGATGGGAACCGAGCGATTGACAATCGGGACGATGGCACGCTTGCCATGTAAATGGGTGTAGCGTTCATCCTCTGGATGGATCGCAATGGCGGTATCCGCGATGATCGTCTCGGGACGCGTCGTTGCAATGGTTACATACTCCCCTGGCATGCCTTCGATCTCATATCGGACATGGTAGAGGAAGCTATTTTTCTCTTTATAGATAACCTCTTCATCCGAGAGGGCTGTTTTGGCTACAGGGTCCCAGTTGACCATGCGGTTGGCACGGTAGATATGGCCTTTTTCGTACAGATCGCAGAATACTTGGATGACAGACTCCGAGTACTCAGGATCCATCGTAAAGGAGGTGCGATCCCAATCGGCACTGGCTCCGAGCTTACGCAACTGCTTCAAGATGATGCCTCCGTATTTATCTTTCCACTCGAAGGCGTGCTTCAAGAACTCATCTCGGGTGAGATCGGCTTTGGTAATGCCTTGTTCGCGGAGCATCCGTACGACTTTGGCTTCTGTGGCGATCGATGCATGGTCGGTACCAGGCACCCAGCAAGCATTGTATCCACGCATGCGCGCACGGCGGATGAGTACATCTTGAATCGTATTATTGAGCATGTGGCCCATGTGCAGGACCCCTGTGACATTGGGTGGGGGCATCACGATGGTGTATGGCTCGCGCTCATCGGGGGTGGATTTGAATACTTTGGCCTCCATCCAGGCCGCGTACCACTTGTCTTCGATCTCAGTGGGAGAGTACTTGCTTGCTATGTCCATTGTTTTTAGACGTTCAGAAGTCAGAGGTCAGATTTCAGAGGGCTTAGGGTAAGGATCACCTCCACTTTTCAGCACAAAAAAATCCTAGCTCTGACAACCAGTTTTTAATTGGTGACAAAGTTAAAGGAAATGAGGGAATAAGGAAGAGAGGATGTAAGCGGATTGCGTCTTCTTTACGATCCGGAACCTAAAAAGATACAAGGGATCAATCTTTGAAAAAGGGAATATCAATAGATTCCTCCTCCACGATCGCCCCTCCTGTCAATCTCAAGTAGTGATGACCAGGAGAAATACTGTCCAATGCAATCATGGTACTGATCAACAATCGCCCGTATTCATTGTGTGTGTGAAAGTAAAATCGCGTCTGATCCAATAATTGGCCATCCAGATAAAGCGTCAGATGCTGGTCAAAACATGCCATTGCATCCTCCATGAATTTTCTAGGAGCTTTTCTGGTAGAATCATTGGCTCTAAATGAAATAGAGTTGCGAGCGTATACAAACCCTCGCTTGTCATAGGAAACGACATTTTCACAAGTATCCAATAAAAACTCCTCTAGTTTGGTGCTCATAGGAATACTCAAGGGCATGTGGTGCTGGTTTCGGGCTATATGATATTGAGGGATATAAGGATAATAAATAGGCATATGCTCCCGAAAATTTTCTTCATACAGCTGATTGTACACGATATCAGATTCGGCGTCCAACACCCTTTGGAGCCTGTCCGTCGGAATCACCACATTGGATCGAAAGCTTCCCCCTGTGACAGCAATCGGAACAATCACAAAAATCAAAATAAAACCCATGAGGATCCTCCGTGGAATCTTTCGCATGAGCTGGTAATAAACCCCCCGATACAGAAATGAAAAGGTCATCCAGCCAAAAAATCGATAGATAGGATAGAACCCCTTGCGCACCCACGCCTTTTTGCTCCGTCTAAACGTACCCAATGTTATAAAGTCAATGGCATTGAGTAAAGCCAGTGCAGCCAAAAGGATCACCATCACAATCAGCATAGACTCTAACCATACGTATGCACTGGTCAATCGGAAGAGTGCAATGATCAGCCAAGAAAAAGTGATGCCTGCCAGGAGAAAAAAAGCAAATACAAAAAGCATCAAGAAAGAGAAAGCAAACAGCGAGCTACTGATTTGGTCGATTTGATAGATTTGTTTGTCTGTCCCCAGATTTTGCGCCATGATTTTATTATAGGGGCTCTTGAGGGTGATCTGCTGTTTGCGTTGCTTGTCGAAGCTCGCTTTCAAACTTATCAATGCCAGCCAGTATACCCTCAAAATAAAATGTACGCCTACACTCAAGGGGAGTAGGATCGAAGAGAAAATCCCAACAAATGCAATCGAAAATGCAATGACAGACTCCTCATATATATTATTGTTGTATAAAAAGGCAGTTACGCCCTCTACCCAATCGGTAAACTGAAAGGAGGCAAATACAATCGTCACAGAAATGAGCAGTTCTAGCTCTACGGTCTGATTGATGATGAGGCCTTTATTTTCAGATAACTTTCTCATGATTCAGGATGGTCCTAGGAGTGCTTTTCATTTATCCTTCGATGCTATCTGACGCCTCCACTACTAGTTCCAACTGATCGAGTAAGCTATTCAATTTGTTTCGTCTGGGGTAGTCTTCCTTCAATTCTTGAATCAATTGTAATGCCCGTGTGCTTCCCCCCATTTCTTGTGTGGACCGGATGACATTTATCAAACTTTGATAGACCTCCTGATTGTTGAAATGAGTCAAATCATGCTTGAGACCTTTTTCGATAAATTTCAAAAATTCCTCTTTTCTTTCTGTATCTTCTTCGTCTAGATTGTCAACTATTCCCACAATTTGACCCGCCATGATACCCCAAGCCTGTTGTTTATCCCATAGCTCGTCCCATCGATTCTCACTTATGCCAAACTCAAAAAACATACCTACAGATATATTTTGAGCTAAATTCATTAATTCATCCGCCTTCTTCGCCCAGGCTTTGGGAGGTGTATGCATCTTGATGGCCGCTGCATAATCCATGAAATGGTTGGGATCTTTTTTGATCCCTTTCATGGCTTCCTTCAGGATTTCTTGGGGACCTGCTTCTAGCGTGAATATGCGGAACTCCCATAGCTTCCGTTTTGTCACATTATGCAGATTAAAAACCATATAGTCGTCTGAAGGATGTAGGAGTATCCTGCGCGCACTTTTTGCATCTTTTTTCTCAAAAGCGGCTGTCAAGGCTATTTCCTTAATTTCGGGATTGCCTAAGTGGGTATTTATAAATTTTTCTCCTGCCTTTACTCCCTCTATCTCGGTGATCATCTCCAACATAAATACTTCGTAGGATATACGGCTAAATACATCCACCCTCTCTTCGAAACCTCGTAAATGCTTGATGATGAGCCTACCATCTTCTTCAGTCCTCCGCATAGCGATAGCCAGCTGAATCATACTTTGCTGAAGTCTCGTACTTTCTAAACTCTTCTTGTTGAATGTTTTCAGTAGGTAACTAAAAACCTTCTTGTGCTCCTTTTGGTCCAGATCTTCATCTGTGAGTAAGTCTATCACATCGCAGGCCAATTCTGCAAGATCAAAAAAGACAGAAGCTGCATACCCACCCAAATAGGACTTCAAGGTGATGGCTTCCAGAACTCCAGAAGCGATGTAAAATCCCCTCAGATAGTTTTCATCCTCGATGGCCGATTCTGCTCGCTCTAGCAAGTCCTCCACTTCATCAATGACCGCATTTATTTTTGCATCAGTAAAATATCTAGCACTCCCTTTCGCCTTCTTAATGATTGAACTCACATAGGACTTATAAACCGTCGTAGATTCCTTCTCAGCCAGATGGATAAAGTGAAAGGAAAGGAGGCTCTTGAAATCTTTATCCTTTTCCGCCTGCGCTATCACAAAAGCCCGAAGTTCCTCCTCTGGAATCGACTCTACAAAAGCGGCAAACTTCTCCTTTGCTGTTTTGGGCTTGGCCTTCTTCGCTGCGGCCTTCCTTCGCTTGGGGGCTTTGACCTCGAGTCCCAGTAGATCTGCCTGGGTGTGGAACAACAGCGCCGCTCCATGCTTACAGATCGGATTTTTTGCCTCCCTACATGTACAATTGAACCCTTGTATCTGATTTTGGTGGATGACCAACTCGACCTCATGCTCTTCTCCATTTTCCCTAAATGAGGCACGGTAAGTTCCTACGGAAGGCTCCTCAATTGAATCTAGGTTCCCTTTGGTATAAAAGGTTAAACCTGATTGCAAAACGGATGCTTTGATATGATGCTCGAAGGATTGTACAGGTATATTCACGCTTGTTCGATAATAAAAGCTAGAAAATAGTAGATATAAACTAGACACCGAATTTACAATTTTTCAGAATATTAAGAGCAGGTTTAGAAAAAGAATCCATCATTTCCAGATCAATAGTGATTATCACGAATGAATTCGGATAGGATTCACTTTCTCCGCAGAGACGCGATTTTTCTGTGGAGACGCGTTTTCTCCGCAGAGACGCGATGAATCGACGTCTCTACGGAGAAAATACGATACACACTCATTCGTGACAATCCTCAATTTAGGAAAGAAAGGAATCACATTTTTCTGTCTCTATACTTCTTATCACATCTTTTCTGCTAACCAGTTACATCCCCTTAAAGCCTGACGTTTTTTTTGAATGACGCTTGAACATTTGCCTAAATTTCACACCACGCATTTCGTCACAACTACAGCTTCTTTTCATTTCCTACATCATGAGAATTGCCATTTAAATACGAGAAAAAACAAGCTACATCACTAAAAACCATCCATTTAACAACCTCACTCATTATCTTAAAATAGCCTAGTCCTAAATTCGAAAAATCAATAAATCCCTTCTTCCTCTCTAGAATTCTTTCATCTCTTCTCTCCCATTTTTCATGATGAGAGGTCCTCACAATTGCTGTTAGCAATCGGCTCTTTTTCCCTGTATAGTTCTATTTTCAGAATTTACATTTACTATACAAATACGAATATGTGATATGATAAGCCGCATCATTCCTCTTTTCCTCCTTATGCTGCCCCTTATTCTCACCGCTCAGACCAACAACGAAAGTATAGGTACTGGAGCTGGCGTCAGCATTTCCACAGGGGATTACAACGTGTTCATTGGAGATTCAGCAGGAACAAACAATAGCTCAGGTTCCGAAAATGTCTGTATAGGCGAACAAGCAGGCTTTAGTCTGACAAGTGGATCAGAAAATGTATTCATCGGGCATGATGCGGGTAGGTCCACCACGACGGGTTCAGACAATGTCTTCATAGGACAAGAAGCAGGCTATTTCAATACGGCTTTTGATAATGTGTTTATAGGGACAGAGACAGGGGAAAATAATACATCGGGTACAGACAATGTCTTTATCGGTGAGGAAGCAGGCTACAACAATCTGGACGGATCACAAAATACATTCATTGGGGAAGATGCGGGTTACTTCAATACATCAGGTGACGACAATACATTTCTAGGCAATAGATCGGGCATAGACAACACAACGGGATACAGAAATACCTTTATCGGCAACGAAGCTGGTTCGGATAATACGGAAGGAATCTACAACACATGTATTGGAGACTCCGCAGGAACCGATATTGGTCTGGGAAACTACAATACCATGGTCGGACAAGCAGCAGGCGCAGCGACAGAGCATGCCGATCGAAATACCTTTGTGGGTTACAAGGCGGGTTGGGACAACAACCGAACAAATAGTACCAGCAATGCCAATCGCAACACGTATCTGGGATATGCAGCAGGTTATTCCAATCGTGAAGGAGAGGATAATGTCGGCTTGGGAGCCAATGCAAACTTCAACAATACCACACGCAATCGATGCACCTTCGTCGGGGCTGATGCAGAAGCTGATGCCAATGACATCACCATCATAGGCTACAGCTCAGATGCCAATGGACAATACGCCGTCGGTGTAGGCTACAATATCCTCGTAGACGATGTAGGAACCGTGGGTGTAGGGAGTAGTGCCAGTATATATGGCAACTATGCCGTCGGGATTGGCTACCAAACACTGACCAACCAAAACAATGCAGTCGCTATTGGATATTCGGCGCAGATAGACAATCAGGAAGGTGTGGGGATTGGAAATGATGTATTGGTCCAAGGAGACTACAGCATCGCTCTGGGCAATGCCACTACGGTCACAGGCAGCAATTCTGTTCTCATTGGATACAACAATACCCTCGCCATCAGCAATTATGTCTACCTAGGCAACTCTACAACTACCAGCATAGGAGGAGCGGTGAATTGGACATCTACCTCGGATGGTCGATTCAAACGAGCGGTAAAAGAAAATGTCCTAGGCATGGAATTCATCCTCGCACTCAAACCTGTCAGTTACCAGTTTGATCTGGAAAAAGTGCGCGCATTTTCAGGAGAGAAAGAATTGCCCGACATCATCCTCCGGGCTGCTCAGGCCAAGGAAGGCCTGCGTTATACGGGATTCCTTGCACAAGAAGTTGCCGAAGCTAGCCAACAAGTAGGATATGACTTCAGCGGAGTGATCATTCCCCAAGACGCCACAACAGAAGCTTACAGCTTACGCTATGCTGAATTTGTGGTTCCGCTTACGAAGGCTGTACAAGAACTGAATGAAAAAGTCGAAGGACAACAAGCCATCATTGCCCAATATGAAGCCTTATTGGATAAGATGGTCGAGCGTGTAGAAGCACTAGAATCTCCCCCTCGTTCTACGCCATCTGTGGCGGCTAACCCTCCGAAGTAGATAGACGAAAGATTTCGAAAGTCGAGAACTGAGACTTAGAGTAGTAGTAATGAATAAATTCCTATTGAAATAAGTTTCGCACTCTTTTGTATGAGTACTTACCGTTTTCCCCTCCACTCATTCACCAAACACACATCAGATGGTTCGCACGTTTTTTATTCTTGTCCTTTTGCTTCCGGTCAGCCTTTGGGCTCAAACCCAAAATACGACGCTGGGCTCAGGAGCAGGTGCCAGTATTTCCACGGGCGATTACAACGTCTTCATCGGAGACTCAGCTGGGACGACCAACTCCTCTGGATCGGAGAATGTACTTGTGGGAGAGCAGGCAGGATTTAGTATAACCAGTGGAAGTGAAAATGTGGTCATCGGACAAGATGCTGGGCGCACGATGACCACAGCCTCTGACAATGTCTTCATCGGTCACAGAGCGGGCATGCTCAATACCAATATTGACAATGTCTTCATAGGTACAGAAGCAGGGGAAAATAATACTTCTGGTGGGGACAATGTATTCCTTGGGGAAGAGGCAGGTTTCACCAATACCACAGGTACAGACAATGTCTTCATCGGGGAGGATGCGGGATACTTCAACACAGATGGAGATGACAATACCTTCATTGGAAATAGAAGTGGGATCAGCAATACGACGGGATACCGAAATGTCTTTGTGGGCAATGAATCGGGATCGGACAACACGACAGGATACCACAATACATGTGTAGGGGATTCTGCAGGGACAGATATTGGCCTCGGCTTTGCCAACACCATGATCGGTCAAGGAGCAGGCGCAGCTACTGAGCATGCAGATAAGAATACGTTTATCGGCTACAAGGCAGGCTGGGATAATAACCGTACCAACTCCACCTCTAATGCCAATCAAAATACCTATTTAGGGTTTGAAACGGGCTTTACTAACAGGGAAGGAGAAGACAATCTCGGGATCGGTGCTTTGGCAGATTTCAACAATACCACTAGACAAGCATGTACATTTATCGGTGCCTATGCACGGGCTGACGCCAACTATGTCACCATCGTGGGCTATGCATCAGAATCTGATGGACAATACGGTGTATCCCTGGGTTACTTTCCTGATATCACCAGCACGGGAGGCATCGCCATGAACTATGCAGCCTACTCCAATGGTACATCTGCCATCGCCATTGGCTATCGCTGTAGTACCGTCGCTAGCTATGGTATCGGCATGGGCTATTATGCAGATATAGACAATACAAATGGGATCGGAATAGGAAATACAGCTACGGTGCAAGGCGATTACAGTCTGGCCATCGGGAGCAACGCCACTGTCACAGGCAGCAACTCTGTCCTCATTGGATATAACAACACCCTCGAAGCGAGCAATGAGGTATACATGGGCAACACCACTACCACAACTATTGGAGGTGCAGTCAACTGGGCAGCGATCTCCGACAAGCGTTTCAAGCGCGTCGTTCAAACAGATATTCCTGGTCTGGATTTCATTCTCGCGCTCGAACCCGTAAGCTATCAGTTTGATCTGGACAAGATGCAGTCGTTTGTAGGAGAAAAAGACCTCCCTATCAGCTTACGAGACGATGGGCAGGAAAAAGAAAGCATTCGCTACAGCGGATTCATCGCTCAAGAGGTAGAACGCGCAGCGCAAAACCTTGGATATGATTTCAGTGGTGTCAAAGTTCCCGAAAATCCTGATGATCAAGCCTATGGTTTGAGATATGCGGAGTTAGTCGTGCCGCTCACGCAAGCCATGCAAGAACTCCATCAGATGTCAGAGCAACAGGAAGCGACCATTGAGCGATACAAAGCGATGATAGATGACCTAGAGAAAAGGCTACAAATCCTTGAAGGTAAGTCGAGGGATACAGACTCACCTGCCCTTCATTCTCACAAATAACCTCCTCTCATTTCTCTACCACTACCAAAAATCAAAAGCATGATCCGCTATTCATTGATCCTATTTCTGCTTCTTCCTTTGGGACTAATGGCACAAACCCTGAATGAATCACAGGGTACAGGGGCAGGGATCAGCATGTCTACAGGGGACTATAATGTCTTCATTGGAGACTCTGCGGGAACCTCCAATACAGCTGGTTCAGAAAACGTCCTCATCGGCGAGAATGCAGGCTTCAGCATGACCTCAGGGGATGACAATGTCTTCATAGGCCATGATGCAGGGCGCACCCTCACGACCAATGACGACTGTGTCATCATCGGACAAGAAGCAGGTATGTTCAATACGGCTTTGGATAATGTTTTCATTGGTACAGAGGCAGGAGAAAACAACACTTCAGGCACAGACAATGTCTTCATAGGTGAAGAGGCAGGTTTTACCAATACCACAGGATCTGACAATGTTTTCATAGGAGAAAATGCAGGTTACTACAATACCGATGGGGACGACAATACCTTTGTGGGGAGGGATGCAGGTTTATTTAATGAAACGGGTAATAGAAATACCTTTATTGGAAATGACGCTGGAGAAGATAACTCCACTTCGAGTAGAAATACCTTTGTAGGCGACTCTGCGGGTGTGGATTGTGGGGTAGGTATAGAAAATACTTTCATCGGCCAAGGCGCAGGCGCAGCTACTGAGCATGCAGACCGTAACACATTTGTAGGATACAAAGCAGGATGGGATAACAATCGAACCAACTCCACTTCCAATGCGGATTACAACACCTATCTCGGCTATGCTGCAGGCTACACCAATCGTGAAGGGGAATGGAACGTAGGCATAGGTGCCAGCGCAGACTTCACCAACAATACTTATGAGCGCTGCACCTTTGTAGGTGCGAGTTCGACCGCAGCCAATAACGACATCATAGCTGTGGGCTACAATGCGTATGCCAGCGGACAATATTCTATAGGCGTCGGCAATGAGGTCCGAGTACAAAATACAGGGACCATCGGTTTTGGGTACAATGCCTATGTCATTGGCAACTACTCCATTGGTTTTGGCTATCAGTGTAGTACGGCTACTACACATAGCATCGCGGTGGGAAGGCAGGTAGACATCGACAATACAGATGCCATCGGCATCGGGCAGCTCGTCACTGTGCAGGGAGATTACAGTATAGCCATCGGAAGCCAGGACACGGTAACAGGCGCCAACTCTATCCTGATTGGTTACGATCATAACATCTCTGCCGACAACACCGTCTATTTGGGCAATGCGTCTACGACTACAATAGGGGGAGCCGTCAACTGGACAGCTATCTCGGATGGGCGTTTCAAGCAAAACATCCAACATGATGTACCAGGTCTAGACTTCATATTGGCCCTTCGGCCTGTGACGTATCAGTTTGACATAACGCGGATGAAAGAGTTTACAGGCGTAGGGGATCATTGGGACAGCTTATCAGCGCATGCCCAAGCAAAAGGAGACATACGATATTCAGGTTTTATTGCGCAGGAAGTAGAGGCAGCTGCCGCCAAGATTCACTACGATTTCAGTGGTGTACAAATCCCCAAAGATCCTCAAAATCAGTCCTATGGTTTGCGATATGCAACATTTGTAGTCCCACTTACACAAGCTGTCAAGGAATTGCATGGAAAGATGGAGGACCAGAAGCAAACGAATACCAGATGTGAGGCAAAGTTTACCGATTTGGAAAAACGAATTCAAGCCCTGGAAATTCAACACTGATGCCTCGTAGGACTATCGCTAAGGCGTAGTCATCCACATACCACCGCTAGGGCGTAGTCATCCATTGTCCCTTCACAAAACTAGCCATCTATTTCCAGGTTAAGAATTTTCTACTTTTTGTAAAGGTTGTCTGTTTATGGTTTACAAAAAATCACGAACAGACATTTTTTTAATCGACAAAAGAAGGGCCCATCTTCTAGCCATCGGCATGGCGTCATATATCATCTGCCTGTAATACCCTCACTTCGAATGCATACACATCAAAGCTTGCGAGATAGCTTCTCATATACTCCTCTAACGATCTCTTCATAATGTATCATTTCTCCTGCTGTTAAAGTAGAAGGGAATTCGATTATTTATTCCAAAAATTAAAATATACATTTGTACAGTATAATTAAATATGTCGTTTATTGGTCAACTAACCCTTTTTCATGCGGCTTGTCTCCATTACACTTTCATTTACCCTGGTTCTTTTTCTTCTACTTTGCACCCTCCCTCTATCAGCGCAGCTGACCACAAGCGGAGGAGAAACCCTCGTCAATACAACTACCACCAACTCCCAGCAAAATCCCTCTGTTGCCATGGATGTCCGAGGGAGATACGTCATCGCATGGGAGTCTCTTGGTGAGGATGGGGATGAATACGGCATTTACGCCAAAGTATACGACGCAGCAAATTCGGTCAGTGTCAGTGATTTTCTAGTCAATGCCACCACCAGCGATGCCCAGAGATTTCCCGAAGTAGCGATAGATACCGCAGGAAATTTTGTCGTCGTATGGCAAAGCCTCAACCAAGATGGAGACGAATGGGGGATCTACTTTAGAAAATATACGGTATCGGGGACCAGTAGCATCTCGGAGACACGCGTCAATGTCACCACTTCAGGCTCTCAGCGGCAACCCCAAGTGGCCATGCAATCCAATGGGGATTTTGTGATCGTATGGGAAAGTGACACCAACATATACGCACGGATGTACAACGCATCAGGTGTGACCAAAACATCCGAATTTGTCGTCAATACCACTACGCTCGGATCACAAATATTTCCTACGGTAGCCGTAGAGGCAGATGATGGCAACTTCGTGATTGCATGGCAAAGCCTCAATCAAGATGGAGATGGTTATGGAATCTATGCGCAGAAATATGATGCCTCAGGCGCTACTGTAGGCTCCGAATTCCGAGTGAATACCGAAACCTCCGAACACCAACTCATGCCCAATGCTGCAATAGATGACCTGGGAGAGACCGTCATTACTTGGGCCAGCTATCTTCAAGACGGATCAGAATATGGGATCTATGCCCAGTTTTATGATAGCTCAGGTACAGCCCGTGGCTCAGAGTTTCGTGTGAATAGTACCACTTCCTCTAGCCAGCACTATGTGGATGTCTCAGCGACAGACAACGGGACTTTTATCTTCTCGTGGACTGGTTTTGATCAAGATGGAAACTACTCAGGCGTCTACTCTGCCGTATATGACACAGGGCAAACAGTCGTGCTAGCTGAAAACCTCGTCAACACCAATACCACCGACTACCAGCAATTTTCCTCTGTCTCTAGCAATCAATCTTCTATAGGCTCTGCCATGGTCGTATGGCAAGATGGACTCCTCACAGGAACATCCGCTAATGAAGGAGACGATTTCGGCGTGTATTCACAAGCCTATACCACCAACCTTCCCTTTCCTATCAGTTGGTTAGAGTTTCAAGCCCATCGCGTCAGCACCGAGGCTGTACGCCTTCAGTGGAGTACAGCTTCAGAATCAGAAAATGCAGGCTTTGAGATTGAAATCAGTGAGAATGGACAGGTATTTGAAAAAATTGGATTTGTAGAAGGAAAGGGAAACAGCACAAACGTACAGGGATATACTTTTGAGGACTTCCGCCAGAATGCGGCTTTTTATCGACTCAAGCAGGTCGATTTCGATGGTGCTTTCTCTTACAGTCCCATCCGCTTTGTCCAGGGAGGGGAGAATAAATCGTTATTCACACTTTTCCCCAATCCTACCTCGGGAACAGTCACACTTGACATGGGGAACTTTATAGGAGCGGCGCACTTACGCATGTGGGATGCGCATGGAAAACAGTTGACCGAAGCATTTGGCTCTCCAACCCAACTCAATCTTCGTCTTAACCAAATCCTTCCCAAACTTCCATTGGGCATCTATCATATACAAGTATCGGGAGGGGGTCAGACATTGAGCACACCTTTACTCAAAGAATAACTTCAGCACCATTTTTCATTCTTACCCTCAATTAAAAATGCGTCATTTTTTCGCGTGAAGGCTGCCCTACTGGCAGTCTTTTTTGCTTTGGGACCAAGGCGCATAGAGTGCCACATGATTACGACAACAAAAAATCACCCTTTATATATATCTGAACATATATTTTTTCTAAGAAACTCTTTACGTACATTTCAAATGTCATATGAAATTAAGCAATTTTCATATATTTAAGCTGTATTCGTTGCCTATACAACTAGCCTTTTTTTAACTGCATTACCTGATAGTCTCCGGATTTATTGGATAAATACCCTTACACAGTACATATATAATTCCCCCACACATTCTTTTTATGCGCTCTAACTGTTCATTCATGCATTCCCCGAAACTATCTCTTATAAATCCATGTCTGTTTGGTTTGCACCCTCTTCAAGCGCAGTTCAACGACGAAATACAAAGGACATTTTTAGTGAATGCCCTCATCCAATCCACCTGAGTATCATTTCGTATGGTCTTCAAGTCCGCTTGAGCTGTACTCCCCCCCAAATTTAGGACAGTTAGTTAAGGTTGTTCGAATTCTTTAAATTTACTGCTATGGGAAGAAGAAAATTCACATCAGAATTCAAGACAAAAGTAGTGCTGGAAGCACTCAAAGAACGATCAAGCCTAGCGGAGTTGTCCCAGAAGCATGATCTTCATCCTCAGCAAATTACTAAATGGAAGCGAGACTTTCTCGCTGGGGCCTCTAGTGTACTTAGCAAGCCTCACCTATCAGTTCAAGACGAGGCAGAAGCAGAGAAGGCTCGTTTGTTACAGATAATCGGTGAGCAAAAGGTGGAGTTGGACTTTCTTAAAAAAAAGTTTCGACGATTTCTCTTGAAATTGCGACGATTTTTTCAAAATCGGCCAATACAGCATTCCTGGCGCTGGTACCACCCCCTCCCAGAATGCTGTATTGG
>JBCBFT010000047.1:0-45698 GCA_038527485.1 Bacteroidota bacterium | reverse complement strand
CTTACGAGAAAGAGACACACCAAACTCATCGGCTAGTTGATCGCGAACCAAGTCTAGCTTTTGGGATTCTTTATTTACAAGTGCTTTCACTCGTTTGACCAGTTCCTTATTGCTGGTGCTTAGTTTGGGAGGACGACCTGGTTTAGGCTTATCTCTCAAACCTTCTATTCCTGCAGACTCCCAACGATCGAACCAACTACGGATCGTATCCTTCTTTACCTTGAAGATCTCAGATAGCTGGGGGATACGATATCCCTCGGAGCTTAGTAAAAGGGCATGACAACGAATACCTATCCGATGATTACCACTACTACGGCGAAGCCCTTCAAGAGCGGACTTATCTGACTTACTCAAACTTACATATCTTGCTCTCATAAGCCCAAAATACTAAATATTTACATAACCTGTTTTTATCTGTCCACCTACTTAACTTAAGCTACAACCTGAAGGAAATCAGCTCTGTGCATAGCAAGAAATGGAAAGGGTGTCTATAACGCGATCGTATGCAAAGGAGTACTTATGAATCCATGGATTGAAACCTATGGATAATCGTAGGCTAATTCTCCAGCTATTGCGCAGAATAAAATAAAAAAACCGAGGAGAAATCTCCTCGGCTTTTATGTCAACGTCACGAAGTGCTCATACTAGTAGCTCCACAAGTGGTGCTCAAACTCGATAAGTGTCTGGCGGCGGTACTCTGCTTCATTCAGCGTACGCATACCCTGACCAGAGATGTCGATGATATAGCTATGGAAGAGTCTCATCTCGAATACCTCACGCATGTTGCGGTACTCGGCGTCATTGAAACGGTTCTTCCACTGCGCCTTCTCGAGGGCTTCCATTACTTCCTTGTAGCGGAACGTACAAAGCTTCTTCTCAGGAAGGGTCTCACCTGGATCGGTCCAGATAATCTCGATGAATTGGATGTCATAGACCATGTCAGACTCCACTTTGTCAAAGATGCGATCTTCTACGAACTGGACAACCTGCTCAAATGGACCTGGATCGAAGTCACCAAACTCGTCTCCACCTTCAGAAGCGATTACATCCGCTTCTTTGGCATAGGGATCATCTGGCAATCCATACTCATCATCTCCATCGAAACCTGACCCACCAAAATCGTCACCGCTGGTATCCCAAACGGATTCTCCATCACCTTCTGCATCGAACTCGTCGAATCCAGAAGTTCCGTCACCTTCTCCATCAAAGTCTCCTTCCCCTGTGAGGGCACCTTCGATTTCGCGAATCTGACGAAGTACATCATCATAAGTCAGCTCGCGAGATCCTAAAGTGTCAGGATCGTAAGCAGGAAAATCTCCATTTTTCAATCCGTTAAAGAGTGTCATGATCAATCCTTCCTTCTCAGCAAACTGCTGATTATCTGTGTAGAAAGGACTTTCACGCTTGATCAGCGGAGCATTGATTTTCTCGTTAAGATCGATACGGTTGACGATCTTACGACGCCAAAAGTGATCTTCGGAACGTGTAGGAAATTGGCCGAATGCTGTTAGGGTAACAGCCAAGGTCAATAGTCCTGTGAGCACAACGTGTTTCATTTTCAACTGATTTTTACTTTACAACGAGCGAAAGGGTACGCTCAACTTCTGTGAATCGTTTGTCGACAATTTGTTGCCCTTTATAATTTGTACGATAGATATCGTTCAAACGAACATAGACTTTTGTTCCTGGACGGGACTGACGTACCTGTGTACCCAAGCTTACGGCGATCGGCTTATCTACAGCATTTTTGCTTCCGCGGATTGCGTTCACCTTTGCTGGAGGTCCGAGAGAGAGCTGGGCCAAGACATCGATGCTACGGATACCATAGCGTGCGTCTTTGGGCAGTGCCGCTTTGAAGTCGGCATCTGGTTCAATACGAACGGCTACACGGCTTGTCTTGGGAACCATAGAAGCACCGTTGTATATCTTGCCATTTACAGCCATGTTGACAGATGGCTTAGGTGGCTCGATTACACGATAATTCACGTCACCAATCTTCACTGTTTGTCCATTGGTATTAGAACTTACAGAGACGACAGACTTACGACCTGTAGGTACGATACGCCATACTTTTTTGCCTTTACCCTTGATATTTTCGGCGGTACCATTAGATGCTCTAATCACGGGATTATAGAAATCTCCTAGAGCAGGTACGTCGATATTTACCTCATTGGCACATGCGCGGTATAGCGTCTGTACAGCAGCAGATGTGATCACAATCTCAGGCTTACGAACGGTGAATTCACCTTCTACCTTCTTGAGTTCAAATCCGCCATTGGCTTTTGGTACGCGAACGGTCGCAGAGTAAGACTGCTTACCTTCGTTTCTTCCTTTAGGAATCACGCTTCCGCTTGCATTCATTGTCAAGATACCTGTTACTCCATCTTTCTCGATAGAGCCACTACCACTAGAGTACTGGGGAATGACCTGTTGAGAGGCCATTGTCACGAAAAGACGTGTCTTGAACTGAAGACCTGCAGGTACTACAGTAGAGAAAGGTGCATCCAGTGCGATGACGGAGTCTACCTTAAACTTGTTCACACCCAATCGCTCATTCAGTTTCTCCAGTACTTCCTTCTCTCTTTCGAAAAGGTCTAGTTTCAATGATTCCATCAGCGCAAGGTTGGCAATCACGGGACCATGGAAAGTATAGTTTTCCCATGTCTTAGACTCACCATCTAGCGTTGCTTCTGGATCATTGGTTAGGTACTTCGACGCAGGGTCGATACGGTTTTGGGCAAGCGAATCAGGAATCTGAGAATTGTAGATTTTGAAGAGTTCGTCGATGAATCCATCAAGCTTTTGATGCAACTCATATCCTGCACCTGCTCCTCGTCCTTCGTTCTCATTTTCCAAATTACCTGCACCCATCCAGTACTGATAATTTTTCTCTGTCTCATCCTTCTTCAACAGTTTACCTGTTTCTTTGTCGATTCCTGCGATCTGATCCAATGTATCCATGTGATACTGGATGAGACTTAGGAGTTCGTTTGTCTGATTTTGGATGAGTTGGATTGTGTCGACCAATCCTTTGTTATCTTCTTTGCCTTCGCTCAGCTCTTCATTGATCTTCTCATTCATATTTGAGACAAAATCATTGTTATTGCTCTGAGCGGTAGAGGCGGAAACGTTCAGTTTCTGTTTGATCTGCTCGAAAGCATCGAGGATCTCGGCAGATACGTTCATAGCCAGCAGGGCGAGCAACACGAGATACATCATGTTGATCATCTTCTGCCGTGGTGATAATTTTCCTCCTGCCATTTTTTCTTTTTTCTGTTAGGTTAATTGATATGATTTATTATCCTGGAATAAAGAAAAAATTAGCGGGTCCCTCCTGCCATAGCAGAAAGCATATTTCCGTATACCTGGTTGAGTCTCTGAAGGTTCTGGTTGAGGTTTGCCATACCTTCTTTGTACTGCTTGGCATCCTGAGATGCTTCAGACATGCTCGCCATAGCTTCTGTCATTGCAGCATAGAATTGATTCAAAGACTTCAAGTGTGTCTTAGCGTCCTGTAGCTCGAGCTCATAGATAGAGTTCAAAGACTTCAGGTTATTGGTCATAGACTGAACCTGCTCGTGGTACTCTTTGGCATCGCCTGCAGCATTAGCGAATGATCCCATAGAATCTACCGCTACTCCATAGCTTTGGTTCAATCCTTCGATTTTGCTAGTCGCTTCTTTGATTCTTTCTGTATACTCATTCGTAGCACCTGCAGCATCTGTAACTGTAGAGAGTTTACCCATACCGTCGTTCAACCCAGTCAGCGTCAATGAAAGGTCGTCAAACAATTTAGGCTCGATGCGAGGCATAGTAGGTGCGCTATAATCAGCAACAGGGGGAAGCATTTCAGGATCCACTTCTTTCTCCGCAAGAATAGGATGTACACGCTCCCACTCATAATCATCTGCTGGCGGATCAAAAGCTGAAATCAAGAATACGAATGCTTCAGTAAACATACCCACGATCAGCATCTCATTTGCACCTGGCCAGTGCAATATCTTAAAAAGTGCGCCCACGATTACAACAGCTGCTGCTGCACCATAGATAAAGTTCATTGTAACTTTACCCGCGCGGGTCTTCAGGAAACCTTTACTTTTTGCCATCTTAAACTTTCCTTAAATAAAAAAATTAACGTTTCTGTAGCCTGATTTAAATCAACATAAAAGTCATGCGTAAGGTGGGCTGTCCCAAAAGGGACAACACCTTGTTACGCGTATTTCAACAAAATTGAGAAATCAAAGAGATGTGTAGTTGCTAGTTTAGAATCCAGAGGTAGCACCTGAGCGTCCAATAACAGGTACTACAGCACGGAAGCCGATAAATGCCTTGGCAGTATCTGCGTACTCGTAACTACGTGTACCGCAGGACAAAAAGTATCCAATGTCTTTCCATGATCCACCACGAATCACCTTGCGAAGCTTGGCACCACCTGGTACACGGTCATCTTCAGAGATGCGGTTGTCATAGTAGCGAGGATTCAGATCGTGAGCATAAGAATACCCAGCTTCTTCAAAATCGTCTTCGCACCATTCAGATACATTTCCTGGCATATTGTATAGGCCATAGTCGTTAGGAATATACGCATCCACAGGAGCTGTATATTCGAAGTTGTCCGCTATATAGTCTCCGCGGCCAGGCTTGAAGTTGGCGAGGAAACATCCCTTGGAGTTGCGAAGGTATGGACCTTCCCAAGGATACAGCTTATGCTCATAACCTCCACGCGCAGCATACTCCCACTCTGCTTCAGTTGGAAGACGGAAGCGTGGCATAGGAGGTAACTCGCGCTCTACACGATACTGATTCAAGTGCGCCGTACGCCACTGACAAAACATCTGCGCTGCATACCAGTTGATGCCGACCACAGGATAGTTGTCAAAAGCGGGGTGCCAGAAGTAGTTCTCCTTCAATGGATCATTGTAGGAGTATGCGAAGTCACGAGACCAAGCATTTGTATCGGGTGTAATCGCGTCAATGTACGCAGGGTTGATCGTATCCAATGCGCCCTGCTCTTGTTCTGCGTTTGTCTCGTTGGGGCCAGGACCTAATAGGAACTGACGATACTCATTGTTGGTGATCTCAGTCTCGTCCATGAAGAAAGCACTGATCGTGATCTGGCGATTGTGAGAGATCTGTGAGTAGGGTACATCCTGATCGTTTTGCCCCATGTGGAAGGAACCTGGCGGAATATACACCATGCCGAGGGGTTGGTACTGATCCCAGTTTTGGCGCTCATAGACGCCTGTCAACTCACCATGGTGCCCGGTTCCTCTGCCGCCAAATAAGCCACATCCGGAGGCGAGTACTGCCACTAAGGCGAGCAAAAGAAATACATTTTTCATATCTGCGCGATTTTCAATAAGTATGGGAGTTTCACTTGACCCACAAACCTGTGAATAAATAACGGATGGATGCTCTCTTAATTTTATATAGCCGTTTTGAGATTATTCCAACTGCTATTTATTACGCAATGTTAAAAGGAATATTGAGTTATTAAAAAGTAAATACTCGTAATTCTTAACACATTCCTATACAAATACCCTACCGATGATGAGAGTTTTTTCGTTAGAATGAGCTTCCATCACCCTTTTTCAGGATATCTCCCTCTTTGGGGGCGTTTCTTCCACCACCTGCTTTGATCAGATACGTGATTACCAGCTCGTGGGAGTTGATGTCACCATTTCCGTTAAGAGACAATAAGGGATAATCGTAAGCATAAGTCACTGTAAGGTTTGTGTTCACATTTACGCCAAGAATCAAGCCTACAGACTCTACACTGGGCTGATCGAAGCGTCTGTAGGTCAATCCAACCGAAATAGGGTCATAACTCCACAGTGCACTCAATGAAGCCTGAGGTAAGCTTACACCATTGGTCATGATCGTTACCGAGGGCATCAAACGCATGCGCGTGTCTAATTTGAAGTTGTACCCACCTGAAAGGATGAATGTACGTTCGTCGCGAGACTCTAAGTTGTTGCTGTTGGGGGTCAGCAAAATATTCTCAATAGAAGGCTCCAATAGATTTTGAATGGAGAAACCTGCGAAATATCTTAGCTCTGCACTGCTCCCAAGTGAAGTAATTGTAGCGCGTGTTCCTGGATAGTTTCCTGTCAAATAAACCCCTGTGCTTAGGGCAGGTACAGCTGTACCTACCATGCTTTGGGGAATCACCACATCCCCTAGCTCAGCAGGGTTCAATTGCGTGCCATCTAGGGTAAATTGCTTAATTCCAGCCGAAGCGCCAATACGCAGCTTGGAAGCAACACCGATATCGAATCCAAATGCATACGATCCTTCTAACCAAGTCACACTCAGAGGGCCCTGTGCATCTACCATCAGACGTCCTCCCACATATCCTGCATTATCAGGTAGAAATGTCTCGTAAGACAAGTAAGATGTCTGAGGTCCTTGCGGCAATCCTAGCCACTGGAGTCTCCCCAGCAAAGTCAAATAAGAGCCTTCTTGCATCCCAATCTTACGGGAACTCACCGCTGCAGGATTGAATCCATATTGGGTGTAGTTTGAAAGCGAATTTTGAAAGTATTGCTGTGCTGCAACTGGCAGTATCAGCAACCCAGAACACAAGGCAAAAAGGAAAATTCTTCTCATAGTATAGGTTTGTACAGACTTTTACGTCTAAAGATGACCATTTTCAGCTAATTAACCAAAAATGGCAGAGAAGCTTAGAGAAATCCGCGTACCTCTCAATTCCTTTCACCTATAATACCAACCGAACAAATGGTTACAGAAATCATTCGCAATTTTTTCAACTTTTTTTGAAGGCTTCTTTTGCATCACAAAAGACACAAGGGGAAGTGGCAAACTTCCCCTCGATTTTTCTTCTATCTCTACGAAATTAGGGTCTTTCCTGTACCGTTTTGAGGTAGCCTTCAATCGCCATCGCCATGGACGGCATGTTGGGCTTGGGTGCCATGACATCAATTCTCAAGTCATGCTTTTCAGCCTCTTTTGCAGTAGTCGGACCAAAGACTGCAATGCGTGTATTGTTTTGCTCGAAATCGGAGAAATTTGCAAAAAGAGATTGAATACCTGAAGGCGAAAAGAAGCATATCATATCGTAGTATATGTCCTTTAAATCAGACAGGTCTGCATGCACTGTGCGATAAATGACGCTTTCTGTCAAGTCCATTCCCTTCTCACGCATGATATCTGGCAGTTGCCTTCTATGCACATTGCTACAGGGAAAAAGGAATTTTTCGCTTTTATGCTTTTGGACATAAGGGAGTAGATCTGTCGCGGTACGATCTCCGACGAATAACTTCCGCTTTCGAATCGTGATAAACTTAGATAGGTACTTGGACGTAGATTCGCTCACACAGAAGTACTTTGTCTCGGCGGGCATCTCGATACGCATCTCTTCCAAGAGTCGGAAAAAATGATCTACGGCTACTTTACTCGTAAAAATGATTCCCGTAAAGTCTAATGGGTTAATCCCCTGCTTTCGAAACTCATTGATAGATATACCTTCTACCTGGATAAACTTTCTGAAATCCACCTTGATCTCCCAACGCTCCGCAAGATTCAAATAGGGAGAGTTTTTATCAGCTGGTGGGGGCTGTGAAATAAGAATAGTACGTACAGGTTTGTTGACACTCATGGACATTTTCCAATTTATGAAGAAACCTTAGTTAACACTTTATCTGCCAGTTGGGTACCCAAGGATTCTGCTTCCTCTAGAGGAGCATCTGCTTCATACCTCAACAACTCATGACTATTTTGATCAAACATGCCCGCGACCATGTGCATTTGATTATGAACGACAGTGGCTAGGCCAAATGCGGGCACGGAGCATCCTCCGTTTAGTTGTCGTAAGAAGGCGCGTTCGGCCTTCAGTGCAACATGTGTGGGTGCATGATCCAGCGCTTCGCGGATTTTCTCCTGTCGCTTATCCTCCGCTCTTCCCACTACTGCGATGGCTCCTTGGCCGATTGCAGGAGTAAAACTCGAAGCATTGAACTTTTGAACGATGTACTTTTCTAGTCCCATGCGCTTCACACCTGCACGAGCTAGGATGATTCCATCATAATCTCCTGCTTCCATTTTCTGAATGCGAGTATCCACATTTCCACGGATATCCTTCAACGTCACATGTGGGAAATAATGGCGCATCAATGCCTGCCTTCTCACAGAGGAGGTACCAATAACCAATGGACGTGCAAAATTGTCTAATTGCACCTCATTTGTTGTAGCTAACAATACATCTCGTGGATCTTCCCTTTGGAGGTAGGCAAACTCAGCTAGCCCTTGGGCCAATTGGGAAGGCATGTCTTTGGCACTATGAACAGCAATATCTACCGCATCATTGAGAAGTGCTTCATCCAAAGCCTTGGTGAAGACACCTGTAGCACCCATCGCGTAGAGCGGGGCTACTTGGTTCGTATCGCCGTAGGTCGATACAATGACCAATTCAGCCTCAATTCCATATTGGCTGAGTGTGGACTGTACTAAATTTGCTTGCCAGAGGGCTAATTTACTCCCTCTTGTTCCGATTTTGATCCGCATAAATAAGGGCGGCTGCTACATGATTTACCCAAAAATGACGTAGGGTAGAATATTGAAGATGCAAATATATAAAATTTTCATCCCTAAGGAAAAAGAGAATGAACGGGATATTCCCATGTATATCAGGAATATTTTTCGAAAGAAATAAATCATGGAAAGTAGGCCCATTCCCCATAATACCCATCCGTAAAAGATCGTAGAGGAAAGGATGATCGCTACCCAGGGTAATCCAACAATCAAAACAAAAGGATATGTTGTGGCTATTTCTAACAAGAGTCCATTAAAACCCAACTGTTTGATCCGATAGACGCTTCCGATCAGTTGAAGTAATGACCATCTGATCAGTTGCCATGCAAGCAATAAACTGGCCACAATCAGTAAGATCTCCTGTAGCGCGTCATTTCCTGAGAAAATTTCCAATAAAAGGCTTTCCCGATTAAAATAGCGGTAGATAAGGTGCCAATGGTTACTGATCTGCAAATAATAAATCCCCCCTCCTATCCAAAGGGTTTGTCCCAAAACTTTCAGTCCAGTCAATATCAGTACCAGTCCTGGGCTTGAGAATAAGTTTCCAGACCCCATATCGAGTAGCAGTTTGGGACTCAGTACGAGGGTACGATTAGAAAAGTAGAAACCTGGGCTGGCAAGCTTGACCACAAAGAAGGCAAAAAAAGGAAATAGCCCCATAAAAATTAGCCAGATCTTATCATTTATAGAAAACTGTACATAAGGAACAGATTCCCAGTTTTGATAGCTCCCATGAAAAGCTGTTCGATGGAGCTGATCATCTAACCAAAAGGATCGGCTTTTCCCATGGCTCACGGGTAGCCAAGGATAGTAATTGATCAGCGCTACAACTTGTGATTCGTGTAAAACTTTTACACGCTTTAATCCCAATGCCTTACACATGCCCATGAACTGAGGCCCTGGCTCAAACCAAAAAAAGATGTACTCAATCTTCTCTTTCAATACAGGTAGCAGGATACGGGAAGCAGATAAAGAATCAAATACATATCCTTTTGTGCCAAAGTAGGGAGCTAAGACAGCTACCGTATCCTCCATGCGAGGACGGATTGGGCTCAAACTTTCTACTTGTGCAGCATAAGAAGAGGGGGAAAATATCCCTACCTTCCCCAAAATACCCTGAATAGGCTGAGGGGCAAACGGAAAAGGCTGATGAGGATGGCAAATTAGGCGTAGACGATGCAAACTTCCTTGAAAAAGCCCTGTATCTATTGGGATAATTCTAGAAGTAAAAGGAGTCTGAAGAATCTCTACATAACGATCGTCTAACATTACCTCGACCTTACCTGCAATACGCTCTATATATAAGTATAAAGGATCAGGTAGTTCAGGTGTAAGGTAGAAAAGGTAACTGATTTCGAAAGGTGCGCCTTCTTCATAATATGGAAATGAGATGTTCGTCCCATCTTCCTTGATCCAATTGGCATTCATCTGGACCAGCCAACAGGAATCGGGAGGGATGACCACTTCTCCGCTAGCCTGCAGGTGTTGTATTCCCCACAAGAAGAAGAAAATTGATCCCCATAATCCAAGTTTGGTCCAGTGCATGTACATTCCTTTATCTAAAAAGCGTGTAAAGCTAGGGAATTATTGGCAGTCGCAAACAGGATGGAGGATAGAATCGAAAAAATTGCGTATTACTTTAACGCCTCTGTGATGGTTTGGACATTGTAGTTCACCATCCCGATATAGGTTCCTTCAGGCGTATCTGCCGCGCCCATGGCATCAGAGAAGAGGGTCCCTCCTAGTTTGACTTCATGTCCTTGCTGCTTACAGCTAGCAATCACGGCTTCCAGCGAGCGGGTAGGAATCGAGGATTCGACAAAGACAGCCTTGATCTTACGTGAGACGATAAAATCCACTAGCTCAGAGACATCTTTCAAGCCAAATTCAGATACGGTGGAGATCCCTTGCAGCCCGCGTACTTCTACGCCGTAGGCTCGCCCAAAATAAGAAAATGCATCGTGGGCTGTAATCAGCACGCGTTGGGACTGGGGGATCTCTGCTAGCTTTTGGCTTACAGCCTCATCCAGGCGATTGAGCTTCTGAATATAAGCGTCAGCTCGTTGCTTGTAGATCGCCTGATTGGGTGCATCCACCTCGCGCATGCGAAGGGCGATCTCGGACACCACCTGCGTCCACATAGAGACATCAAACCAAATATGTGGATCTTTACTGTCGGTACTGCTCCCATGGTAGATCAAACTATCTGACGATAGGGCCTCCCCCACGGCATAGACAGGCTTCTGCTCAGAGAGCTTTTCGAGCACCTCTCCCATCTTCCCTTCTAGATGTAAGCCGTTGTAGAAAATCACTTTTGCCTTGCGCAACTGCGTCAAATCGCCTCTGGTGGCTTTATACAAATGCGGATCTACTCCTGGTCCCATCAATCCCTCTACTGTGGCCAGATCACCTACAATCTCCGATACCGCATCAGCGATCATCCCTGTGGTAGCAACAATGTAGGGCTTTGTGTCTGCTGTCGATTCCGTACTTTCCTCAGATCCGCAACCTGTCATAAGTACAGATAAGCCGATTAAACAGACGGTTAGAAGTGAGAGACGAGACATGAGACTGAAAGTGCTCGTCATGCGTAATTTCCAATTTCGATGTATCTCTATTTCTTTTGTATAGGTACTTAATACATATATGTATGTGGCGAATACTTTCATTTCTTCATTTTTAGACAAAGCTAAACATTTTTTTAGGCTTTTGACAAAAAGAAAGATAATTCCCCCTATCTAGGTCCTATTCCCTTCCCTGTTATCTAAATGTCCTTGTCAGAATCCTTGCTTTACTCCTACCCATCAGCACATCTTAAAAGGTGGGAAATACTATAAAAATGGCCTACATTTGTAGACATCTCATTAGAAAGCCTCTTGATTAGGCCGCTTTTTATGATCGAACTTAGTCTTGCAGAAGAAAACTACCTCAAGGCGATTTTTCATCTCGCCCAACAGACCGACAAAGTCTCCACACGTGCCATTGCCCAGCATATGGATACCAAGGATTCGTCTGTCACGAATATGCTGCGGAAACTCTCAGAGAAAAAGTTGATCGATTATGAGAAACGCTATGGGGTGAGTATGACTGAGAGCGGAAATAAAGCTGCTTTGACCATCATCCGTCGTCATCGCCTGTGGGAGGTCTTTCTGGTAGACAAATTGGGATTCAAATGGGACGAAGTACATGAACTGGCAGAGCAGCTAGAGCACATCCAATCCCCCAAACTGCTGGAAAAGCTCGACCTCTATCTGGGCTCACCTACTGTAGATCCACATGGCGATCCCATTCCAGATGCTTCGGGCCAGATGATTATCCGCAAGCATCAGCCCTTGTCAGAGGCAGAGCTACATGTGCCCCTTCGTCTCGTCAGAGTCAGAGACGACTCCTCCGAGTTTCTTCAATACTTGGATCTAAAAGGCTTACAAATTGGGACTCACCTGCAAGTGGTAGAGCGCATCAGCTATGACGAGTCCTTGACCCTGCAAGTGGTACAAAAAGGAAATATTCATATCTCTGAGAAGGTTGCGCAAAATCTTCTGGTATCATTGATTTGACATCCTCCTCTCCAAATTACTGCTTAGGTCTCCCCATTGTCTGAGCTGATCACGCGGGTACGATTCAAAAGCGAACGCGCCAAGGTCACCTCATCGGTGAACTCCAGATCTGTCCCCACAGGTATACCTCTCGCGATGCTAGAAACGTTGACTCCCATGCTGCTGAGTTTTTTGGAGAGGTAAAATGCGGTCGTATCTCCCTCAATATTGGCACTAAAAGCAAAAATTACTTCCTCCACCTCACCTTCTCTGATGCGTTGGAAAAGCGGTTCAATGTTTAGCATAGAAGGGCCAATACCAGCTAAAGGATTGATCAAGCCGCCTAAGACATGATAGAGACCAGCGTACTGGTGAGTACTTTCGAGTGCAATGATGTCCTTCGCTTCCTCCACGATGCAGATCAATTTCTGATTGCGGCGAGGATTTTTGCAGATGTTGCAGATTTCTTCATCCGTGATGTTGCCACACTTCTTGCAGAACTTGGTTTCGCGGCGCATGCGGATGATCGCCTGTCCGAGATTTTCGGCTTCTTCGGTAGGGCGTTTGAGTATATGTAAAGCCAAACGTAGGGCTGTCTTCCGCCCGATTCCAGGGAGGGTAGCCAATTCGTTTACGGCCTCTTCTATCGTTTTTGAAGGATATTCCATTATCAGTATTGAGAGATTGACCCCATTTGTGGGCCTTCGCTTTGGTCCAGAAGTCGAGAGTCGAGACAACTCACATCCTCTCTCTTCGGTCCAAAGTACAATATATCTATGAATAACTTTTCTCTTTAACTCCTTCCACGCTGGAGTTGTTGGGTCCGTGTGCCTCTTTCGAGGGCTAGTTGAACCAGCTCATGGATGAGTTCACTATAGCTTAATCCTGATTTTGCCCACAGAGCGGGATACATCGAGATACTTGTGAATCCTGGCAGCGTATTGATCTCATTTATATAAACGGCGCCTTCGGCTGTCAGAAACATATCCACGCGAGACATCCCCTCACAGTTTAGGGCGCGATAGGCGTGACGGGCTACAAGGGTGAGTTTGGCCAGAAGTTCGTCGTCCAGATCTTGAGCAGGAATATCTAATTGAGCGTCAACATCATTCTCATACTTCGCGTCGTAGTCATAAAATCCTGCATCCATTCGGATCTCTCCTACTGTAGTAGCTGCGAGGACCCCATTGCCCATGACGGCACACTCGACCTCGCGACCGACGATGGCTTCTTCTATGATGATCTTGTGATCAAATTGAAAGGCGTTTTGGACGGCTTGATCAAAGGCTTCTCTGGTCTCTGCCTTGGCGACGCCGACAGAAGAACCCATATTGGCGGGTTTGATGAAGACGGGAAGCCCCAGTTGGTTGGCTACAGCCAAAAAGTCAATGCTATCTTTTTCAAAGTAATAGAACGTGAGTCCTTCTGCCACCTTGAGATCTGCGTCTCTTAGCAGGCGCTTCGCGATGTCTTTGTCCATGGCGACGGCAGAGCCGAGTACATCGGGTCCGACGAAGGGGAGATTCAGGTGACGCAAAATTCCTTGCAAGGTACCGTCCTCACCATTGGGACCGTGGGTAATGGGGAATACAACCTCTATTTCGGGTCCAGGTTGGCCATTCTCCAAATAGACAAAAGAGCGTGTATGTCCTGGTACCAGCGCCAGTCCTCTCCCAGACTCTGTAATGGAATGACCGTTTTGAAAGAATTGTGTGTCCTCAATGTGGAACCACTGCCCAGTGGGATTGATACCGATCAAAATTACCTCATATCGGTCTCTGGGGATAGCCTCAAAAATATTTTTTGCAGAGCGAATGGAGATTTCGTGCTCAGGAGAAGCCCCACCGAAAAGGAGGGCAAGTCTTGTGAGGGTGGACATGGAGCTTTTCGCTTAGTTTTAGGTCAAAAAAGTGACCCAAATATAGCAGATCCTTCTGATAGAATGTGGAAAAGAAATAAGCGACGAGATATACCAGAAAGAAGCATGGTTTCGTTACCTATTTGCTTTTGGGCATACACGTCTTACATATCCCGAATTGTGGAAAAAACTGTGGAAAACCTATGGATATTCACAGGAAAAAATGTGCATAATATTTTCCTCTCAGAAATTTAATGTTAACTTCATCTAAACGCATGCTTTTGTGGAAAAGCCTGTGGATAATCCGTGTATAACCTGTGAAAAAGTAGAAAAATATTTGTTGGTTTTTCTGAAATTATATCTTTAATATATGATATACCTTTCATAATATTGGAATTTATCCAAGAAAAACGGATAATCTTTCACGTCAAAAGAGAACGAATCACCTCATTTTCATAGCCTTTCTGCTGCATGAAGCGATAGATTTTTCCTCGAATTTCGTAGGTAAGCTCCTCCCCCAACTCTTTTCGTTTCTTTTTTACTAGTCCCTGGGCTGTTTGCCTGTAGGCTTCCTCTGGGATTTCTCGCCTTATCGCCAGCTCAATCAAATATCCTGGTATACCTTTGGCCCGGAGTTCGTGACGAATTTTTTGCTTCCCCCATTTCTTTACTCGGAACTTACCTCCTGCAAAACTCTCCGCAAAACGTGCCTCATCCCAAAATCGCTCGGCCTCCAAATGGGCCAATAAATCCTCCCACTCCTGCTCTGGCACCTCCCAATCACGAAATTTTTGCTCTATCTCCTGCCGACATCGATCCTGGTATGCACAATACTTGTAAATTTTTACTCTAATTTCTGCAAGTTCCATCGGGATCTTTTCGTTTTCATACATATAATATTAGACAAGATATGCGAGAACCGAGAACAGAGACAGCAATCATCTCTATCAGAGACTCTGACATTCACTCAATCTAATTTGTGTCTACAAACATAATTGTCCTAACTTCAAACGAAAAATAAGATCCATGCTTCATACTCATACCTTCAAGACATTTTTGCTTTTGGCACTTGTGATGGTCAGTGCTGTATTCTTAGGTGCCTGTCGTAAATATCCAGACGGACCTAGTATTAGCTTTATTCCTAAAGAGACACGTGTCTCCCAAACCTGGCAGGCGACCTCTATTTCCAGAAATACTATCCAGGAAGTCACGATTTATGAAAATTTCAACTTCAACTTTAATAGTAATGGAAGTGTGGCATGGACGACCCAACTTGCAGGGGAAGATCCTGTCGTGCGTAATGCCCAATGGGAACTCGCGAGCGTAAACGAGGAACTCAAGCTTACATTTGATGCGGCTAATTCGCCTAGTGGAGAAGAGCGCCTGCTATTTATGGAGATACGCCGACTGACGAATAACGAGATGTGGCTGGCTTATTTCTGGGAAGGAGATGAGTGGGATGTGAGATTCGAGGCGAATTAAGTCTACAGTTATATTCTTGGGAGGCAAGATGCTCTGCTTAGTTGGATGACTGGGCAGAGCATTTGTTTGTGTCCTGATTGAGTGTGGGGTGGTTTTTGGAGCAGGATTTAAGGATTTACAGGATGGGGGCTGGGGTAGGTTTTGGAGCAGGATTTAAGGATTTACAGGATGGGGTTCTGGGTATTCCATACTTATGTTTTTCTCACTTATGCTTTTCTCGCCACTCGCCTGGTGAGGTACCTGTACTCTCATGGAATACACGCCCGAAGTAGGCTGGATCAGCGAAACCTACGGCATAGGCTACTTCTGATATTTGCATGTCTGTAGACTGCTTGAGTAACTGCTGCGCATGGTGGACCCTGATCGACCGAATGAAGTGCGAGGGCGTTTTACCTGTCAATGCTTTGACTTTGCGATGGAAGTTGGTGCGGCTGATGCCCAAGTCTTTCAACATGGCATCTACTTTATAGCTGGTGTCATCCAAGTTATTCATTACCAATCCTCGGACTTTCTGAATGAATGCGTCTTCTTGTTGGATCGCAGGATCTTCTGTAGGTGTGGGTGTAGTGTTTCCTTGATAGCGTTTTTGAAGGGTCTGGCGGATTTCCCACAACTTTTCCAGCCTCACACGCAATTCTGCCTGGTCAAATGGCTTTGTCAAATAAGCATCTGCTCCACGTTTGTAACCTTCGATACGCGCACCTTGGTCAGCTTTGGCAGTCAGCATGACTATGGGGATATGGCTGGTACGCTCATCCTGCTTGAGTATTTCTGTGACCTCGTAGCCATTTTTCTTGGGCATCATGACATCCATAATGATGAGATCAGGTACGGATTCTAGGGCAATGTCTATACCTTCCTCCCCATCGAAGGCCGATGATAGGTCGTATGTTTCCTCCAAACAACTGTGTAAATACGTCACCACATCGGAATTGTCTTCGATGATCAGCAATTGGGGGCGTTTTGTAAATGAGAGAGATTCCTTGCTCTGAGATATCTGAGGAAGAGAAAAGACTGAATGCGCGTCTCCTTTTCCCATCCACTTAGCGGCTGCCTGCTCCTCTGCTTCATGCCAGATAGGTAGGAGCACTTGAAACATCGTTCCCTTATTTTCTTGACTCTCTACATGTATGCGTCCATCCATCAGTTGGACCAGTTCCTTGGTCAGTGAAAGCCCAATTCCCGTTCCTTCTTCTTGTCGCGTATCCGTACTATCGACTTGATAAAATCGCTCGAAAATCATAGGCAGCTTCTCCTCAGAAATTCCCATTCCTGTATCCTTTATCTGAATTTCTAGCATGCGCGGATCTTTCAGTCTAACCAAACAAGATACTTCGCCTTCTTCGGGTGTAAATTTGATCGCATTGGAAAGAAGATTTTGGAGGATCTGGCTTAGTTTCTCTGGATCAAAGTCCATCATGAGCTGTTCTTCCTTACTCTCAAAAGACAGGGATACACCTCGCGACTGCGCAAGTGACTCAAATACGCCTGTGTTGTAGCGTACAAACGCTATGATATCATCCTGGATTAGATGCAGGCTCAGCTTACCAGCTTCTAATTTTCGGAGATCCAAAATTTGATTGACAAGATGTAGGAGGCCATCAGAATTGCGCTCGATCATATCTGCTCCTTTGTCTAGCCATCGGGTGGGTTCTTGGCGGATCTGGCGTGCCATCCCATTGATGACGGTCAGCGGGGTACGAAACTCGTGCGAGATATTGGTAAAAAAATGGGATTTGAAATCATCCAGCTCTTTGAGCTTTGCATTGGCTGTGTTCAGATCCCCATTGGCTTGGTCTAATTTCACCTTCTCTCCTTCAATGATCTGCTTTTGCTGCCTTGTAACACGGAATCTGTTGAATAATAAAACAGCCGATGCGAGGGCCAAGAGTAAAAACCCCGCAAGCAGCCAATTGGTCATAGTCCTCCTATCTAGATCTGCTTGTTGCAGTTGGCGTGCGGCTGCATTTTCCAGGCTATCCTGAAGGGCCATCTTTTCATAGTTGTACTGAAATTCTAGACGCAGAGCAGCTCGTTTCTTTTCCTCTGTATTGGCACTGTCTCTCATCGCAATGGCTAACTCACGCATCCGAAGCGCTTCTGCATAGTTGCCTCTTTTCTTTTGGACATTTACCAACATCTCTGCTAGATCTTCTGTCATCTTCAACTCCTGGATTTCTTGGGCCACTACCAATCCCTTTTCGGCATAAGTTCCTGCTAGATTGACGTTTCCCTTTTCCCATGCTATCCTACTCAGGAACAAATAGCTTTGAACAATTTGATAAGCTCTGCCATTTTCCAGACTTGTAGTCAATGCATCCTTGAGCCACTTCTCGGCTTCTGTCAGTCTCCCCAATTCAAAGAGTGCTTGCCCCTTGCCTGCTTGGACAGCGGATAGTAAAACCATGAATTGGTTTTCTGTGATGAAATCCAGTGCCTCTTCAAAACTCCCTAGTGCTTCTGGATACTTTTCAATGTCCAAATACCAAGAAGCCATAGAAGTCTTAGCAAAAGCTTGGTTTTGGATGCTCTTTGAGGAATCTGCCATCCGAATTCCCTTCATGAAGAAAAACTCAGCTTGGGTCATATCTTCCATTTCGATGTAGACATTGGCCAAGGAATAGTAGAGATTGATAAGGCCGCGCGAAGGTCCTAAACCTTCTAGTATCGTCAGTGCTTGTTGATATTCGTCGATGGCATGTGCGATATCTCCCATTCCGGAATACGCAATTCCTAGGTTTTGATGGCTTGCAGCTATCCTTTTGGCGGTCCCAAAACGCTGATTGAGTTCGAGGCTTTGCCGATTCAATTCGAGGCTTTTTTGAATGTCGCCTTTCTCGGTATAAACTGCAGCTAGATTCTTATATAAGATGCCCATTTTGGAACTGTCTCTGGCTCGGCCAAAAGCATCAATCGCCTGTTCATAAGCATGCAAAGCTGAATCTTGCACCCCTTGCCTCCTAAAAATCAAGCCCAGTAAATTATAGATATTCCCTGCCTTGGGGAGATTTCCTACTTCTGCCCACAGTCTGACGCCCTCCCTCAGATAGGGGATCGCTTCATCCAATTGTCCAGCATCCATGAGCGATTCTCCTATGTACCGATTGGCAAACGCTTGATAAGAAATCAATTGAACCTCTTGTGCTTTCTTCAGCATTTGGAGACCATAGAATTGCGTACTGTCTAGCTCGTTTTGCTTGTATTGAAACTGGGTCAAGACTTGTATGGCTTGAAGTCTTGAGGTATCGGGGATGGAGGGATCTTGCCAGACTTGGCGAAGACTATCGGTGTAGGCACTTTCTGCCGAAAGCGGAAAGGCAGCCCCTAGCATCATCAAAATTATCAGGGATAGGTGCTTCATTTTGATGGGGATATACTTTATTTGATATAGGTAAATGTTCAACCGTTTCCTTACCGTCTACCCTGCGTGTGGGAGAAAAAAAGGGGAACTTCTTGATGAAGCATATCCAAACCCCTAAAGGCCACTCTCCAAGGAGAGCAGCCTGCTGTGACTAGTTCAGTTCAAAAGCTAGTCGCTGAGTGTGTAAGAGGGGGAGGTTCGTTCCTCCAGTTGGTTAAGCTTTGCCGTCAGTTCAGCCATGGTTTGCTGATACTGACTCAATTGGTCTTGATAAGTTTCGAGTAGGGTAAGTTGATGCTGATAGCTTTTGAGCTGTTGGGCCTGACTGAGGATGATGTGTTCCTGTTGGTCTACTTTTTCATTTAGCTCTTGTACAGCCTTGACGAGTGGGACCACAAACTCTGCATATCGTAATCCATAGAGTTGGGTACTATCATCTGGTATCTCGACTCCGCTAAAATCATAGTCTGTATCATCAGCTGCTTGCGCCACTTCCTGGGCAATAAAACCCGAATAACGAATCGATTTTTTAGCTTCCAAAGCAGCTTTCAACTCTTCTGGAATGGGATCTCCTCGAAGGAGATAGACATTTTCCATATCCATCTGATAGGAGACGGGTCTGAGCTGACGGATAAAGGCAAGACCAGGAATATTTTCTTGTACATCTGATTTCATCCGCCTGTCGGAGGTGGCTGTAAAATTGACATGCCCTCGGATAGCGTTCACGGCAGGATTTCCCAGCATGATAGAATTAGTCGTAGCATTTGTCGCCTGATAACCAATGGCTATGGCATTGGCGGCGGTCACCGAAGCGTCTCTCCCGATGGCTACTCCCTGATCTCCGTTGGCATCAATGGATGAATTGTAGCCGATCGCTACCGCATCATCTCCTAGCGAGGCTGCCAACGATCCCATAGAAATGGCGCGCGTAGTCGACTGCGTCCCATAGCCGAAGGCGGTTGCGTCGTCTCCCTGTGCCAAGCGAATACCTAGGAAACTCTGTGCAGGCGTCTCTGTGGCCGGCACGCCCTGGGCAGAACCTATAAATGTACAACGCGAACGATTTGCACTGTTAAAATCGGCAAATGCGCCTATGCCTACATTGTCTTGTCCACTGCGATTGCTGTAACCTGCGCCAGAACCTACGTAGGTATTGCGGTTGGCCGTCGTCGTACCATTCAGTCTGTTATTGTCGTATCCCGCATAAGCTCCAATAAAGGTATTTTGATCGGCATGCTCATTGGCTGCGCCCGAAGCTGCCCCTACAAAGGTATTATAGAGTCCCAAGCCATTGTCAATGCCACTTGAGTCGCCTACAGCCGTATTGTGGTGTACAGCCGTCCCATTGGAGCCTATGTCAAACAAGGCCTCATTTCCAACGGCTGTGTTTCGAAAGCCTGTTTGATTTTGGCGTCCTGAGGCACTTCCTACAAAGGTATTGTCACCTCCTGAAGTATTATTATAGCCTGCATCTTCTCCGATAAATGTATTGTCAAAGCCTGTGGTGTTGAAGTAACCAGAAGTCTCACCAATAAAAGTATTGTCTCCTCCCGTCTGATTGTTTCGCCCTGCCTCAGCTCCTACAAAGGTATTATCCGATCCTCTATTGGTGTATCCTGCTCTTACGCCTACCATGACATTGTCTGTCCCTGTGGTACAAGCGAAGCAGGTGAAGGCACCTATTAACGTGTTGTCTGTATCGTTGTTGAGATTAAATCCTGCATTTTTTCCTACAAATGTCCCATAAGATCCCGTAGACATGGTCCTCCCCGCGGAGTCCCCAATGAAAGTGTTAAATTTACCAGCAGAGGGGTTCAAGTTAATGCCCGCTCCTGAACCTGCTGTATAGTTTCCGCCTTGGGCCATGAGCTGTTCCCCGATTACACAGGAGAGAAGCAATAGACATGCGATATATAAGGTTTTCATTGTATTCTAATTGAAGTATGAAGAGAGAAAATAGATAGGATTAGTTTCTGCGAATGCATCTGCAGTTATGACCCGTAGCTTCTGTCTTAGGATCGGGATCGGGGCCTCCATAGTCTAGCCGCTGACTGAAGGCATTGTTTACATCTAGTTCTGTTGCACTCCAATATTTAGCCGTATTCGTCTGATTCAGTCCTGTAAGGAGGTAGGATTGTTTGTACATCGCATCCAATTCGAGACGGGAAGGCAGGAACCAATCGCTGAAACCAAAAGCCGTCAGGTTTGCACAGGTTGTCTGTGCTGTAGGCCAATCCACATTTGTGGCATTTTCTGTAGGATGTACATAGATCTCCGAACCTTGAAAACGTAGACGAACGGGAAGTGTGGGATTGGGTGTAAGATCAGGTGGAAGTTTGACCAAACCTCCATCTGTGAGGGTAAGCGTGTCGTTGGTAATCCCTAGCGTTTGATTTTTTGCAGCTGTCGTCTGGATCGTACCGTCAGCAAATCGGATGGTATCTACCCTTTGAAAGGAGATCTTGTCTTTGTTGACATTTAGCACCTGTATCGGTGTACACGTATTGACGATTGTCTGAAAATTGAGATCTTGGGAAAAACTGGAAGGAGCAGGCGGATAGTTATTCCCTCCTTGAAAAGTCCATCCAAAATTATCCAATGTATCGACTACTTGTATGGTATAAAATGAGTCCTTTTGAAGGGCAACGGGCATGTTGGGGAACGATTTGGGGTTGAGTAGTTCATCAGCAGCAGTTAGTTGGAGCAAAAGCGGACCTGTCGTTCCGATTCCTTTGTAGATCCTGACATAACCATTGACAGAAGCCCCTGTATTAAATGCAATGCCCAACCTCAGGCCTACAAGATTGGCATCTCGGGTGGCCTGAAAACCTTGCCATAGATTATTCGAAAAGAAAAAACCTCCTCCAAACAGGTTGTCTACATCCACAAACGTATTGGATATACACGTATCGAGCACCAACCCTTTGTCTGGGATGATGTCCTCACAGTCTTTGATCCATGATCGTCCGTCATAAAAGTTCAAGCAAGAATCAGAGATATTATAGATCATCAAGCCATTGCTGGGGCTAGCGATGGCATCTCGCTGACTGGTGGTCATACGCGGAATCAGCATTCCTTTCGTGGTGGATTGCACATCCAGTATGGCGCTGGGATCAGGATTATTTCCCGTGGCATTGATCCCTACCGACTGTGCATAAAGGATGCATGATACGCCTAAAAAGAAGGCGACGAGGCTGAGACGTTTCATATTATTTAGGTTTTAGTGTTCGTCTCTAATGACCCATTTTTACTCTACAGACAGTTGGATTATTTTTCAGAATTCTAGGACTATTGTACCCAATGGTATAGAATAGGTGAAGAAAGTAGACACATTACATTATAAGGTCAATTATGGCTCTATTTGATTTATCATTTTTTCCTTCCTCAATCCCTAAAAAATCATTGTCAAACCCCCTCATAGTCTTTATTTTCGTCGCAAAAGGAATTCACACTTTATTCTCAAATATCCTATGCAGTACCGCATCGAAAAAGATACCATGGGCGAGGTTCAAGTGCCCGCTGACAAATACTGGGGAGCACAAACTCAACGTTCCCTCCAAAACTTCAAAATTGGGCATCAGAAAATGCCAATCGAAGTCATTCGTGGATTTGCCTTCTTGAAAAAGGCCGCTGCCCTCACCAATGCTGAATTGACAGATTTTCCTCAAGACAAAGCCGATGCAATCGCAGCTGTATGTGATGAGATCCTCGCAGGTAAGTTGGACGACCACTTCCCCCTCGTAGTCTGGCAGACAGGTTCGGGGACACAGTCCAACATGAATACCAATGAGGTGATCGCCAATCGTGCCATCGAGATGCTGGGGGGAACCATCGGCAGCAAGAGTCCGATCCACCCCAACGACGACGTCAACAAATCTCAGTCATCTAATGACACCTTCCCTACCGCGATGCACATCGCAGCATATGAAAAGATCGTCAATCATACCCTTCCCAAAGTTCAGCAACTACACGATACCCTAGCAGCCAAATCCGATGCCTTCCAAAAAGTCGTCAAGATCGGCCGTACCCACTTGATGGATGCGACGCCGCTGACGTTGGGACAAGAGTTTTCGGGATATGCTGCCCAACTCAAGCGTGGCATGGAAGCGGTTCAGGATAGCCTGCATCACCTGCAAGAGTTGGCACTAGGTGGGACAGCCGTCGGGACAGGGTTGAATACACCCGAAGGCTACGCAGAAACTGTCGCAGGTAAGATCGCAGAGCTGACGGGGCATCCCTTCATTACTGCTGAAAATAAATTCGAAGCACTCTCTGCTCACGATGCCATCGTCGAAGCTTCAGGCGCCTTGAAGCGTCTGGCCGTCAGCTTGATGAATATCGGCAACAACATCCGTCTCCTATCATCAGGTCCTCGCTGTGGCATCGGAGAGATTACCATCCCCGCCAATGAGCCAGGATCATCTATTATGCCAGGCAAGGTAAACCCTACCCAAGCGGAGGCGCTCACGATGGTATGCGCCCAGGTCATCGGCAATGATACGGCGGTTTCAGTAGCAGGTACGCACGGACATTTTCAGCTGAATGTCTTCAAGCCTGTCATGATCTACAACCTCCTCATGTCTGCCCAGATCTTGGGAGATGCTTGTACTTCTTTCAATGACAACTGCGCCGTAGGCATCCAGCCCAATGAGTCACGGATCAAGTCCCACTTGAACAACTCCCTGATGCTCGTGACGGCCCTCAACACACATATCGGATACGACAAGGCGGCCAAGATCGCCAAAACTGCTTACGAAGAAGGCACGACCTTGAAGGAAGCCGCGCTCAAGCTAGAATTCCTGACTGAGGAAGAGTTTGATCAAATTGTAGTACCTGAGAAGATGATTGGGTAATTGGACAAAGAGATGCGAGACCGCTACGCTTGGGGACGAGGAGACTTTTACCACACGAAAGTGCTCCCCATTTCGTCTCATAGCGAAGTGGTCTCTCGTCTGACTTCTCATTGTCTTTCAGAGGCTCCATCTAATCACCTGAAAGGCTTCGGCAGCTGTGTGGCCACTTTCCATGCCTCTGAATTTGGCGAGTGTTTCCAAGCCTTCAGTAGAAAAGGGATCGGGAAATGGGTGTATTTCATTTTGATATTGCTCGAAGGCTTTCAGCTTGGTAGGAAGGGTCTCAGAAATGTCTATGTAAAACTGAGCGGGAAAGGGATTGCCGCGCCATATAGATCCACAGGGAATTTCACATCCTAGGATGCGAACAGGTTTCTTACGGGGCCGACCAATGATCTTGGCAATATCAGAGACGATCTGATGATCCTTATTGAGATCTGTATCGGCATGGGTGATGATCCAGTCAGGCTCGAAAGAGAGTGCTTGGGAGACCCCACGGGTGAGCTCGGCAAGTGGAAAGGCATCAAACTGTTGATCGGCGTAACCCAAAGTCTGATAGTCATCTAGCTGTAAGTGCTCACATGCCTTGCGATAGGCAGGCAGGTTGTCATCTTGCGTCTCGCGCATCCTGATGATTCCCTCAGATAATGTAATCAATTGCAGTTGGTGACCTTCGTTCAGTAACCTTGGGATGGTCCCACCAGCCCCTAGGCTTTCATCGTCTGCATGGGCAAAAAGGAGCAATACATTCATGTTAAGTAGACTATTAGAGGTGATAGGCGATCTCAAAAGAGGTTTCGCTATGCTCAAGACATGCGACTGAAAGTGTTAGCGTATATTTGGGACAATGAAAATATAGCTAAAGCGCAAAATTTTAGCAGATTTGAAGTTCCAAACAGGGTCTTAATCATGAATCAATTCCAATTTGGATCTTCCTCTAGATCTTTTAGTTGCGTGTTTATTTATATCGAAAAAATCGTATCTTAACTCCTGATACAGAAGAACATTCTACAATAGCGAAATCATTTTCCTGCACAAGGGGATAAAAGCGCTTGGACTTTGTTTTGTCCGAAAGCGTTCCCTATATTTGCATGTTCCAAAAGTACAGAAAAAAAACAGCTAGAAATCAATGTATCTTTACAAGGAACTTAAGCAGGAAATTTTCCAAAAGCACGGGCATAAGAAAGAGGCGCAGGACACAGGATCTCCTGAAGCTCAGATCGCATTGTTTACATATCGCATTGCTCACCTGACAGAACACCTCAAAAAAAATAGAAAAGACGCTTCTACTCAGCGTGGTTTGCAAAAACTCGTAGGTAAGCGTCGCCGCATGCTTGACTACCTCAAGGCTAAAGACATCGAGCGCTATCGTGCGATTATCAAAGAACTAGGTATTCGTAAATAAGACACCGCGCCCATCATCCTTTTGGGCACACTGGAATTGGAACAAATCAGTGGGGGACTCGACATACGGTCGACCTTCCTTACCATGATATAGTCCCGTCCCTCATACATTTAGACGTAGATACAGACAACGATTTTTCCGCTCACTACACTATATGAACGTCATACGAAAGTCCACACAGCTACCAGATGGACGTGAAATCTCAATTGAAACTGGTGCACTAGCCAAACAAGCAGACGGGTCCATCATCTTGACCTGTGGAGACACCAAACTCCTTGCTACAGTGGTTGCCAGAAAAGAAATCGACGTAGAAAAGGATTTCCTTCCCTTATCTGTCGATTACATGGAAAAGTTCGCAGCTGCTGGCCGATTCCCTGGTGGCTTCTTCAAGCGAGATGGCCGTATGGGTGAGCACGAAATCCTCACTTCTCGTCTAATCGACCGTGCCATTCGCCCGCTATTCCCTGATGACTATCACGGTGATACGCAGGTGATGGTTCAGCTGATTTCTTCAGATTCTACAGAGCAACCTGATGCTTTGGCTTGCTTAGCCGCTTCTGCTGCTCTATACGTGTCTGATATCCCCTTCAATCATCCCGTGAGTGAAGTACGCGTAGCGCGCAAAGACGGCGAATTCGTCATCAATCCTCCCTTCAAGGATATGGCAAGTTGTGACGTAGATCTAATGATCGCAGGTACAATGGAGTCTATCAATATGGTAGAGGGAGAAATGAAAGAAGTGGGAGAAGATGTCATGCTAGAAGCGATGAAATTCGGTCATGAAATCATTAAGACGCTCAACCAACTTCAAGAGGATCTCCGCGAAGCGGCTGGAAAGCCCAAGCGTGAGTATGAAACCCTTGCCTTCGACGAAGAATTGTACAATGGCATGAGCGAATTACTCTCAGGTCCATTTGAAGAGATCGCGCGTGGCGCCTTCGCCAAAGAAGAGCGTTCGGATCGCTTCCGATCCTTGAAGGAAGAAGTTGTCGAGAAATTCAAGGAGTCACACGAAGAAGATGAGTACTTCGGAGCGAAAGTCGGCAAGTACTTTAAGAAAATACAAAAGCAAATCGTACGTGGATTGGTCGTGGCTGAGAAGTTGAGACTAGACGGACGTGCGCTAGAAGAAATACGTCCTATCTGGGGAGAAGTAGGCTTGTTGCCACGTGCGCACGGTTCCGCTGTATTTACGCGTGGAGAGACACAAGCGCTCTGTAGCATGACACTAGGCTCTAAGATGGATGAGCAGACCATTGATACTGCGACATTCCAAGGATCTAAGCGTTTCATGCTTCAGTACAACTTCCCAGGATTTTCTACTGGTGAAGTTAAGCCCAACCGCGGGCCTGCTCGTCGTGAAATCGGTCACGGAAACCTTGCAGAGCGTGCGCTTAAGCCTGTCATTCCCGAAGAGAGCTCTTACACGATCCGCCTTGTATCTAATATCCTCGAATCTAACGGTTCCAGTTCTATGGCCTCTGTATGTGGAGGTTGTATGGCACTGATGGATGGCGGTATCAAAGTGAATCGTCCCGTATCAGGTATTGCTATGGGATTGATCACGACTGAGGATGGTTTTGCTGTACTTTCGGACATCCTCGGTGACGAAGATTTCCTCGGAGACATGGACTTCAAAGTTGCAGGAACGACAGAAGGTCTGACTGCTTGCCAGATGGACATCAAGATTCAGGGACTTTCATGGGACATCGTAGAAGCTGCTCTTCAGCAATCTAAAGGTGGTCGCCTCCACATTCTGGACGAGATGCTCAAAGTCATTCCTGAAGCGAATGCAGATGTTTCTCCATACGCACCTGTTGTATTTACGATGGAGATTCCCAACGACTCCTTCGGTACGGTCATCGGACCTGGTGGTAAGATCATCCAGGAGATCCAAAAGGATACCAATACCACGATTGCACTGGAAGAGGGAACAGACGGAAATAACATGGGTACGGCCACTATCACAGGTGTCGGTGCTGAAGCTATCGCTGCTGCTGCCCAGCATATCCGTAAATTGATTCAAGTCCCAACCATTGGTGAGGTATACAACGCCAAGGTCAAGACCATCATGGATTACGGTGCGTTTGTGGAGTTCTTGCCTGGTAAGGAAGGACTGCTACACATCTCTGAGATCTCTTATGAGCGCATCAAGAGTATGGAAGGCGTCTTCAAAGTAGGTGAAGAAGTACCCATCAAGCTCGTAGGTGTCGATCCTAAGTCGGGCAAGTGGCGCCTCAGCCACAAGGTTCTGACTCCCAAGCCTGAAGGTTATGTGGAAGAAGAACGTCGTGGACGTGGAGATCGCGGGGATCGTGGAGACCGACGCGGAAGAAGAAACTAAGCGAAAGGCAGTGATTGCCATTCATTGAAATAGATAAAAAGCCTGCTCGTATGAGTAGGCTTTTTTGATATACGCTCTTTTGTCATTATCACAATTCATAATCAAAACGCCCACCTACAACAAAATCGCCTATCTCAAACTGATAATACCCTGCGAGTCTTGCGTCAGGCGTATAGTTTGTGATGGTAATCGAGCCTGCATTGGGTCCCGTAAATAAGGCCAAGCTTCCACCCAGATATTCTCCAAAGTTGTAAGATGCGTAGTTTCTTCCACCTGGAGCCTCCAAAGCATAGGTTTTTTCCTCAAAAGGTAACTGGTCGATAGATGCATAGATCGAAAAACCATGCGCTCTGAAGGCTTCACAAGAATCCGTCAGGTTGATTCGGACAAAGTTGAGATTGATATATGCCTCAGCCTGTCCTTGAGATTCGAAAATGAAAGGCTTGTCTAACTTATAAGTGGACTCTAAATATGTATTCAAATACATGGAGTCTAGATCCGCAATTTTGAAGCGGCTGTAGGTCAGATCAGGATAAAAGGCATCCCAAGTAGGCTTACAAGGATCTTCAGGTTCTACCTGCTCAAATAGGGAACAAGAAGCAAGGAAAGTCAACAAGATCATAATGGCCAGAAGGGTAACCGTCTGAAATAAGGATTTCATATCGAAATATATTTGTGTTCGAGTAAAATGATCAGAGAAGGAAAAGAGGTTTGAAATAGGATGTTTAGGGGTCAAATCGTACGATCTCCCATCCACAGAATTGTTCTGCTGCCTCATAAACCGGACTTACACAATTCATCACAGAAGCATACAGCATATTTCCGTCGGAACCTACCACTACTTCTGTCGCTTCCTGGGTAAAACCTTGTGAACCCAGCAAACTGACACCTGAATCTGAGATCCGATAAACAGTCGCTTTTCTTTCTACTTCTTCATCAGAAAATCCCAGTATCAGATCGCCTTTGTAGTGCGTAAAGCTGTAACTATCAAAGCTGCCTGGACGGTCAAATGTACTGAGTACTGTCACCTGCCCTCCCAAACTGATTCTTGCCGCTTGATATTCACCTGAAGCATTCTCCCAGATACAGTAAAAATGGTCATTCCCCTCTAGGACTTCAATCACATTTACCACATTCTCCAGCTTGTACATATAATTAAAACCATCGTTGAAATTCCCTATCACAAAATGTAACTGCTCTTTCTGAGGAGCGAGAATAGCCGTGAACAACTGAGTTCCAATGGCCTTGGTCACAACTGAGGGAAGACTGCTACCTGTTGTTTCGTCATAATCCAGATCTGCATTGTAGGGCAATACAGCGATGTGCTCCAAAGAGTCATAATCCGCTTTATAAGTCTTGCCCAGCATGCAGTAATAGTATTTGAACTCGTTAGGTTGGGGATTGGCATAGAATCGAGCTGCATAGGCAATAATCTCTTGGGCTCCTGATTCATACACGTCCAAGGTACCCGAACGATCAAAGGCGACGTGATTGCTAAATGCAACGTCAGTCTCAAAATATCCTGTGGGAAAACGACGCATTCCCATGACATTCGCCCATCCATAGGAATTTGGGCCATATAGCAAGGGGGTACTGAGCATTCGGTAACTCTCCGAACGTCGGTCGCTGCCAAAGACCTTTCGCCAGTAATCACTCCAGGCCCAAACTTCATTCCCATAGAAAAAAGGCTTGAGCCGTGGCAAAAAGGGTTGGGTAAAGGTGCCATTCATCCCTGTACTGATCAGCAATTCTTCAATATTGGCAGGCACCACAGGCTGGATAGCCTTGAATGGATTCGTAGGTGAATTTGTAGTAAAGAAGTTGTAGGGCAACGAACTCGTAGTCATTGTCCCTGTACGGGGGTTGGGATAATGCATGACCTGTGACACCCTTTCGTCAAACGCAACCTGCTGAAATGCATGAGAAGCCCACATGATGGGCTGTCCTTGGGTGACCGTGATACCCTTTGGTACAATGTAAGTCTCAAAGTTGTAGCGGTTGATATAGTTTGAGAAAAAACTCTCTGTGAAATATACAGACTCCCAGCCTCCAGCATTATCGACTAAGACCGATTGATGGCTAGTCCCTATCATCTCTTCTTCCTCTTCTATATCTCGTTTGCAGGCACATAGCAGCAAGCTCCCGACGAGAAGGAGATAAGCAAATCGCAAATTCATATACTTGTAGTTTATTGGAGGTGAACAATGACTTGAGATAACACCTGCAATAAACCTGCTGAACGTGGGCTTGTAAATGGAACACCTGTCCCATTTTTGAGATCAGCTTGGGAAAATCTGAACCGCTGTTTAAGTTTAATGATCAAGAATCTATCTACCCTTGATTTTTAGTATGAATACGAAACGACTCTTCTTTGTATGTATATGGTGGTTGGGCATCTCTCCGCTTGTAGCACAACCCTATATGGACAGTCTCAAGGCTCTGATTGATGTTCCCCAAAGAGATACGAGCCATATCTGGGATATGATGCATGTGGCTTGGCGCTATGCCTTCAGTTACCCCGATAGTGGAGACATGCTCTGCCGAGAGGCTAGCCAAATTGCCCTCAGTGTAAGAGATCAATCTAGCACACTTCCCCACCTGAGCAAAGTCTACATCGTACACGCCACCGTATTCATCAATCAAGGGCAGTTGGACAGCGCCATTCGATATAATCAGTTGTCACTGGATATCAAGCGTCAGCTAAAAGATACCTCAGGCATAGCCGCAGGGCTAAATAATATCGCTGTGATTGAGCAGTTTAGGGGAAATTATGAATCGGCTTTGGCACTTCAACTGGAGGCCTTGGATATTCGAGAGCAAGCTAGGGATACGCTGAATGCCGCTCGTGGAAAGTTTAACATAGGGAGGATTTACTTTTTCATGGAGCGCTACGAAGATGCTTTGGTAACCCTTAAAAATAGTCTCTCCGAAATGCCCAAAGAAGCCCTCAAAGCAGGAGAGGAAGGAATGGGATGGCAGTCTATTGGTACCTGTTTCCTTAAATTAGACCAACTGGACTCAGCTGAGCTGTACCTACTCAAGGCAAAGGACATCAGTGAGCAGCATCAAGACATACGCAACTTAGCTTCCACTTATACGAGTCTGAGTAGCCTTTACTTCAAACAAGATCGATTATCCCAGGCCATTCAAGCGATTGAACAAAGTATCGACATCCATGCAGGACAAAACAATACTGAGGGATTAGCCATGGGGTATGCCAAGTTGGGAAGTTACCAAGCCAAAGATGATCAAACCTCGCAAGCTGCTACCTCCTTCCGAAAAAGCCTAGAACTCGCACAGCAAGGAGGATTTAGGGAAGTAGAGTCTTCCACCCTTCGATTTATGGGAGAGCTTTACATGAATCAGAAAAAATACGGTCCTGCGACAGAGGCCTTATTAGCTCACATTAAGCTCTCCGACAGCATCCGAGGCGCACGCGTAACCCAACAGATTGCCGAAATGCAGACGCGTTACGAAACAGAGAAGAAAGAGCAACAAATTGTCCTTCAAGAGCTACAAATTGAGAATCAAAACCAGCGCAACACCCGAACTCTATTGCTCGCGGGTAGCGGTGGATTGCTGATGCTGCTCATCGGAGGGGGCGCCTTCTTTCGTTTACAAGAGAGACGCCAGTATGAGCAACGTCTACAAGAACTCAAGCTCAAAGCAGAGAAGGAGCGTATTTCGCGGGATCTGCACGACCATGTAGGTGCCCAACTTACAGCGATCACGACCAAGCTCAACTTACTAGGCATGAAAGCACAGCGTAATCAGGAACCCGTAGAGGTGGCAACCATCGAGCAGTTGGATGAGCACGCCCGAGAGACCATCGGACTTTTGCGGGATACAATATGGGCCATCAAACAGGAGGATATCGACCTAGAAGGACTCGGAAGAAAGCTGCGACAGTATGTGCATCGCTACCTAGATGGGATGGACACCCCAAAATGGGAAGTACACGTCACAGGCAATGTCCCACTCAGCCCTCAGCAAGGTCTTACCTTGTTTAGAATCATACAGGAAGGCGTCCAGAATGTGGTCAAACACGCCCATGCACAAAGTCTTTCGATCAAACTGGAAGCAGCTTCAAGCGTGATCGTTACCCTTGTGGACGATGGCATAGGGTTTAAAATGTTGGAAAATGACGGATATGTCCATTATGGATTGCAAAATATGCAGGCACGTGCAGAGGAAATAGACGCACAGCTGAAAATTGATTCCGCGCCCAACCGTGGGACTCAGCTAACCATTGAATTGGACTCCCAGGCATGATATGGTACAACTGCCCCATGGTAAACACACAAGATTCTCCGTTACTTGCTATGAGCCATGACTGCCATGGTCTATTCTGGTACAAATCTCCTATAAACCATCCACTATGTTACAGATCGCCATAATCGATGACCAGCCTCAGCTCATTCGCCAACTGCAAGATGCTTGTGCCTTATTTGACGAGGTGGAAGTGGTCTTTACTGCCATCAATGGCCAACAAGCGATCGAGCGGATGGAAGACGTAGAGGCTCAACCCGATGTGATCTTGATGGACATTGAGATGCCTCGGATGGATGGGATTGAAGCGACAAAGATCATTCGTGCACAGTTTCCTGATACGCAAGTATTGATGCTGACTGTATTTGATGATGAAACGCATATCTTCCAGGCGATACTCGCAGGTGCTTGTGGCTACATCTTGAAGGGTGAGAAACCTAGTCGAGTCCTTCAAGCCATCGAAGATGCACACGAGCATCGGATGCCCATGTCCCCTATCATCGCCGCCAAAGCGATTCAATACCTCCGCGAAGAATTGCCTACGCGACATCAAGCGAGGGTCTCCCTCAGCGACTACCAATTGACGCCGCGTGAGCTGGAGATCCTAAAATTACTCTCCCAAGGCAAAACCTATCCCCAGATTGCCGAGCAACTCTTTATCTCTCGAAAGACAGTCCGTAACCACGTGCACAACATTTACCAAAAGATGTCTGTCAAGTCTAAGGCAGAGGTGATTACGCTGGCCAATCAAAATAAATGGTTCTGGAAGAAGTAGCTGTAGCCCCAACGGGATATTGGGGCTGCTGTGAAGTGCGCACGCTGTGGCGGTGGATGCTGGGGCTGGTATTACTGTAAAGTGCGCACGCTGTGGCGGTGGATGCTAGGGCTGGTATCACTGTAAAGTGCGCACGCTGTGGCGGTGGATGCTGGGGCTGGTATCACTGTAAAGTGCGCACGCTGTGGCGGTGCGCCTACGAAAAAAGCTGCCCGTATAGGACAGCTTCTAATGGATCTCGTATATCTATCTTGTGTTTCATCACATCATTTGACCAACAGTTTCACCCGCTTTTTCTTTTTCGTATCGAGCGTATGAAGCATCAGACTTCCGTTGGGCAACAATTCTCCTGGTACTTCTCCCGCCAAGACTTGATCAGGTGCAATGACATTGGTGATGCTTTGATCTTTGGGATTGATCTTGACGATTTTGCCATAAGCGTACAACTCATCTATTCGGGCTGTGCGAATAATCTCGAAAGAATTCCCTCTCGTCGAACTCACCTGCACCCCTTTGTCCAGGGCTTGAGGAACTGTTCGAATGATCAGGTAGCAAGTCCCATCTTTTGCAGGAAGCATCAAAGTAGGAAGATGAGTAGATCCTGTCTCCAATCGATTGTTGGGGGAACCATCATTCTCTATCGCATCCACTTGGTACGTAGTTTTCAAGGCTCCTGAGGGACTGAGCTGCATGGCATAATTATGCACGGGCATGAAGCCATTGTTGTAGAGGATCAAGTAATCACCATTGGGTAGGACATGGATCGACTCTACTTCCTGGCGCATGGTGGGCTTAAACTTTCCTTTGTTCTTGGGTGCGGCGTTCAGTGCGTTAGAAATACTTTCGTAGTCGTGCATGACATGGAAGACTTCTTTTCCATCTTGAACTTGGGTGATCGAAAGCCCTGCTTTTGCCCCTGTACCTGGCTTATCTACATGACTTCCAATGACAAAAAGTGCATCGTCTAGATCAAATAGTTTAAAGGTAGTGTAGGAGTAGTTAGGAGATTTCGGAATGGAAAGTGCCAATTGATTGACCTTATTACCCATTTCGTCAAATTCTACCAAAAGAAAATGAGGCTCCGCAGATAAGAGCGAATGTACATGTCCCTGAGCATCTATATGATAATCGAGATGCTGCAAGCCTGGGGCTAACTTTGACTCGACTTTATGATCCCAACGCATCGTCTGCATATCGAAAATCCCTGTGAGAAACATGTCTACTCCTGAAGTTGCCATCAAGCCACCCACATACGCCTTCCCATCCATGGGAATGTAATTCTTGTTTCCTGCTAGCAGCCTTCCCAACGTCGTACGCTTGCGGAGAAGGTGTTCTTGATTATTTACTCCTTCGCCTACGGAAAAAGAAAAGTCTGGCCAAAAGCGTTCTTCTAACTTCTGATCTCCTTTTTTGTCAAAGTCATAACCACCCCAGACACCATTGACGTATTTATCCGAGAAGGTTCCTTTGATAAGTGTGGGTGGACCTGCCAATATGGGTCTTTTCATATAGCCAAAGGCACGTCCCGAGAGATTTTGCTTTCCCTCTTCTCCGTCAGAAAGTTCACTCTGTGCAGAAAGATTATACTGGGAGAGATTTTTCAGGGTGTAAGCTTCGGTCTGCGTCGATTTGACCTGACCTGACGCAACATCCAGCGTTATGACGTCGTACATCAGGTCTTTTCCTTTGGGTTTGAACAGGTAAAAGTTGTATTGGCGCTGTCCATCTTCGCTCAGAAAGGTTCCTCCATTGAATAGCTCGCCTTTCTTAGCAGCTTTGGCGGCCTCCTTGGAGAGGGGCATGTCGATTTCGGTCAAGCTCAATTTCTGGGCAAAGAGGGCAGAAAAAGTACATATGAGCAAAAGGCTGAGTAGGATTTGTTTGATGAGGTTCATAGCATACATGTTAAAGTGAACCCTTGCAAATAAGTCGCACTCAGTCAGGAAGTAAATGGGACAAGTGTCCCATTTTTAGGCTAAAAAAGTCTTATTCCATCTAGTTCCACAATTTAATAGTGGAATCGCCCCAGCCCGTCTATCCATTTCTAGACCATATACTTGGGATTTATATATTTTCTATTGCAAAGAAAATCAGATCCTTTTTCTATTTTTCATCTGTACTTTCATTTTCTTATCTTTCTGTTTCAAAGACACGCATATGAACGCTATTTTTAAGAAAATGAACTATAAGGACCAGGTACGTATCTTGGTCCTCCATGCGCATGAGGCATTCGAAGATGCAATAGCAGATATGCAAGCGATCACTCAGGTGGACCGTAGCATCGACGAGACGCACGTCTACACCTATGCCCTCATTTTCACAAAAATGGAAGCGGATCTTCATGCGGTGATTCCTCAGATTCAAGATAGGTTGGCTGAAGATGCCATTCTTTATTTTGCCTACCCCAAAAAATCCTCTAAGAAATACAAGTCCGATATAAATCGTGATTCAGGAGCATGGAAGCCACTAGGAGAGCTGGGGTATGAAGGCGTGCGCATGGTGGCGATTGATGCGGATTGGTCGGCGCTGAGATTCCGCCAAGCCTCTAAGATCAAATCTATGACACGCAGAAATTCTATGGCTTTGTCGGAGGAGGGGAAAGAGCGGACAAAAAAATAAAGGCCCGCTCTCACAGGCCTTTACTTGAACATCTTGCGGTTTCTTTATGCAACTTTTATAAGCTAATCGTCTTCACACATTTTCCCTTATTCTGACAGGGAAAACATTGGAGCTTATTTTGTGGCATACACTCGGTTTCAGAAGAATGGTCTATAAACGTTTATTTAACACACAAACCCTACAAATATTCGACACCCAAACTAGTGAACATTCGTCACAAACTGCTTCCGCTAGACACTATCCTTCCTGTCTTTCCTCCAACTCTTCCAGTGAAGGCAGCACATTCTCCTTCAACGCTGCATTCATCTTGCGATTTTGATGGATATCGATCGCCCAGTAAAGTGCCTGACGCAGACTTGCCGCATCTGCTGTTCCCTTACCTGCAATGTCATAGGCTACGCCATGATCAGGTGAAGTACGGATGAAAGGAATGCCCGCCGTGAAATTCACTCCGTGAAATCCCGTCACCAGTTTGAAAGGGATAAGCCCCTGGTCGTGATACATAGAGAGTGTGCCATGGAATTTCTGATAGCTCAAAGCTCCGAAATACCCATCCGCAGGATAAGGCCCAAAGGCTTTGATCCCTGATTTTTTGAGTTCGGTCACAGCATGTGAGATCACTTCTGCCTCTTCCTGACCGATGATTCCTCGATCGCCCGCATGTGGATTGAGCCCTAAAATGGCAATCATCGGACGTTGGATGCTGAAGTCATTTTCTAGCGCATCGTTCATGATGCGTGCCTTGGCCACGATTCGCTCGACAGAAAGATTGCGTGAGATATCTTTGATCGCTACATGGTTGGTGACCGTCCCTACTTTGAGTTGCTCGGCAATCATGAACATGAGGGTCTCTTCCTTGTTGAAGGCCTTGGCCAGCAGCTCCGTATGCCCCGTAAATTCAGGTACAAATTCCTGCATGGTGGCCTTATCCACGGGCATGGTCACCAGCGCATCGATCTCTCCATGCTGGGCATCCTCTATCGCGCGCTTCAAGGACAGGTGGGCCGCACTTCCGCCAATCTCAGAGGGCTTCCCAATGTCTACTCTCTCCAGGTTGGGAATACACTCGATGATGTTGAGCTTCTTGTACTGTGCCTGAGAGGGATTTTGGATCACTACGTAATGAAACTTATTGACTTTCATTACTTTCCGATAAATATTGATGACGCGCGAGGAGCCATAAATAATCGGAATGCAGATTTCCTTTAGCCGCTGGTCCAGGAAGGCTTTGATGATCAGTTCTGGGCCGATCCCGTTTACATCTCCGATGGTAATGCCTATTTTCAGTTTAGGCGTATGGTTGGTTTTTCCTTGATTCTTGGATCTATTTCCACTCATGTGATATTCCTTTATGCGAGGAGCTATTCGTACTCCCACTTAGAAGATAAGGTGCGTCAAGTGCTACATCGTGATACAATGGATGCTTTTTTAGTAGATAGAGGAGCCCTTACCTTCTATTTTGACTGCTAAGATAAAAATTCAATCAATAACCGCACACCCGTTCCTGTTCCTTGCTTACCTCTATAAGTATCGGGCTTGTGCAAAAAGGCAGAACCTGCAATGTCAAGGTGTATCCAGGGATAGTCTGTGAAGTGCTCCAAAAATTTCCCCGCCGTGATGGAACCTGCTTCTCTGCCTCCAATATTTTTCCGATCGGCGACTTCACTTTTCAGCAAATCTCCATATTCCTTCCACAGAGGAAACTCCACCAATCGTTCGTAGACTGCTTCACCTGCGGCTTTGAATCGCGACTTGGTCTCCTCGTCTGCCGTGCTCATCATCCCGATGCCTTGGCTTCCGATCGCGATCACTTTGGCACCCGTCAAAGTCGCCAGATCGATGACCAACTCAGGATTGTATTGCTTCGCATAAGCCAACGCATCCGCTAGAATCATTCTTCCTTCTGCATCTGTATTCAGTACTTCCACGGTCGAACCATCAAACATCGTGATCACATCACTGGGGACGTAGGCTTTCTTACCAGGACGATTGTCTGTCGCAGGAATCAGCCCAATCACATGCTTATCTAGCTTCAAAGCGGCGATTCCACACATAGCACCGATCACAGCTGCGGCTCCTGCCATGTCTGCCTTCATGAAGTCCATAGAGTTGGCCGTAGGCTTCAAGCTCAATCCTCCCGTGTCAAACACCACACCCTTCCCTACTAGGATGATGGGTTGTTCATTGGTGGGATTCTCAGGCTTGTACTCCATGATGGTAAAAGTCGGAGGGTCCTCGCTGCCCAAATTCACTGCAAGTAGGCCCCCCATTTTGAGGCTCTGGATTTTGGCTTTGTGAAAAACCTCAACCTCAAAGCCGTATTTCTCTCCATAGGCTGTCATTCTATTGGCAAGCTCTACAGGCGTGAGGGTAATCACAGGTTCGTTGATCAAATCTCTAGCTACGCAAGTAGCTTCGGCAATCTTCTGCGCTTGTGTCAGTTCAGATGTCTTAGATTCATTCCCCACCAAAAAAACATCCTGCAAAGCCTGCGTAGGTTTTGTAGACTTGTAGGTCGTAAATTGATAGTTGCTCAGATGGAGTCCTTCAGCAAAGGCGCCATATACACCTGTCCCTTCCATCGCATTCAAACCTTCTACTATCAACGTCTGATACTGAAAATCCCTGGTCACCTGCAACACATGATGGGCAGCTTTCCGTATATCCTCTAAGCGAGGTGCATCCCCCATCCCCAATAAAAGTAAGGTGTGATCTGCTTGAGGGAGCAGTCTTTTTTCATCGGCCTGTGTCCAGTTCTCGGGTAATGGGTAGTTTTGAAGTCGGGTATTTTCCCAGTGTGAGGCTTGGTTTGAGGTCGCGAGAAGCACTACAAGTGTTGGAGACTGAGAAACTGTAATCGAGGAGGTCAGTTGTATATTCATCTAGGTCTTTTCGTTCTTGATATGAGGTGGCTGGGTTTGGCTTTATTTTGCTAGCTTCGTAAAGTAGGGAAATGTGTGCAATCATTTCTGCACTTTTCCCATATGGAACTCGCTTTTCAGCTATAAATTCTATTTTTAACGTTCCTTAAGCGACTAAATTACAACTTCAGTGCATAATCTGAAACCTAAAAAATACCTCGGGCAGCACTTTTTGAAAGATTTGCATGTGGCCCGACGCATTGCCGAGACGCTGGACGTGCCTGAAGGGACAGACATCGTAGAAATCGGTCCTGGGGAAGGTGTGCTTACGCGCCTGCTGTTGGATGTCTACCCCAAAGTTCACGTAGTAGAAATAGATGTGGATGCTGTACGTTTGCTGCGTAAGACCTTTCCGCCTGAACAAGTACACATCATCCACCAAGATGTGCTGCGCTGGACACCTGAGGGCTTTGATAAAGTTGGATTGATCGGAAATCTCCCCTACAACATTAGCTCTCCTTTCTTTTTCCAGGTCATAGAATTCAGAGAAAAAATTCACGAAGGGGTTTTTATGATTCAAAAGGAAGTAGCAGAAAGAATCGCCTCCCCACATGGCAATAAGACTTACGGCATCCTGAGTATACTGATGCAGACTTATTTTGATGTTACCTATGAATTCTCCGTTCCGCCAGAAGTCTTTCGCCCCCCACCCAAGGTCATGAGTGGGGTCTTGAAAATTGTTCCCAAGCCAGAAGTTCCCGATATCCCTTTTTCTACCCTCAAAAGAGTCGTCAAGCAAGCCTTCAGCCAAAGACGTAAGACCCTGAGAAATGCTTTGAAAGGGGTATCTTTTGGAGATTTTGAGGAAAAGGAAATATGGTGGAAGAAGCGTGCAGAGGAATTGTCAGTGGAACAGTTTGCCCATCTTGCGAAGCACTTGCTTCCATGAGGAGAATAGAGGCAAGAAATTCGAGGCAGGATCCAAAGAGCAGTCATCCATTCCGCCTCTTTTTCACTTCTCGACTCTTTTGGATCATATTTGAAACGTCAAATCCGCTAAAAGTATGTGCTTTAGCTAGATTTTCATGGTCTCGAACGTGGTCTCAGCCTTTCACGGGACTCGCTAAAACTTTTTTTCCTTCCTTGCGTTCAGAATGCATCCTATGGAGATTCAACCTGCAGTAGCTGCCAAAGTCAAAGATCTGCCCCATGAGCCAGGGGTATACCGCTTTTTGAATAAAAAAGGGACCATTATCTACATCGGAAAAGCCAAAAACCTCCGCAAACGGGTGGGTTCCTACTTTACCTCTGGTCGCCTCCATAGCTACCGCATCCAGCACATGGTACGCAACATCGATGACATCGCCTACACAGTAGTGAATAGTGAGGTCGAAGCCCTGCTGCTGGAAAACAACATGATCAAGAATCATCAGCCGCGGTATAATATCCTCTTGAAGGACGGAAAGACCTATCCTTATATATGCATCAAGAATGAGCGGTTTCCCAGGGTATTTCCTACACGTACCAAAATCGACGATGGCTCGACCTACTATGGTCCTTATCCGAGCGTGACGACGATGAAGGCTATTCTGGATTTGATCAGGGGATTCATCCAGCTACGCAATTGCAATTATCATCTGTCGGAGACCAATATACAGGCAGGGAAATTCAAGAAATGTCTGGAATTCCAGATTGGAAACTGTGGTGCTCCTTGCGAAGGGCGGATAGATGAAGCTACCTACAATGAAGGAATCGCGCAGATTCGGCATATACTCAGAGGAAATCTCGGCCCTGTGCTACGGATGCTTGAGCAGAGCATGAAGGAAGCAGCGGCAGACTATGAGTTTGAAAAAGCAGACTATTATAAACGTAAGTTAGAAGGCGTCCAAGCCTACAGAAGACGCAGCACGGTGGTATCGGAGAAGATCGACGATCTCGAAGTCATCACGATCGAGTCCGAAGCGCATCTGGCCGTGGTCAATCACTTCAAGGTCCTCCACGGCGCCATTGTCCAGACACACTCCTTTGAGATCAAGCGGCAGAATCAAGAAGAGGAACATGAAATCCTGCAAGCGACCCTCATGCATATGATGGCAGGAGACGAGGAGATGGGCAAAGAAATCGTATCCAACTTGGAAATGGAGGAAGATGAGTTGCCAGAGGGGGTCAAGGTGTCCGTACCGCAGCGCGGAGACAAAAAACACCTGGTCGATCTGTCTCTGAAAAATTGTAAAACCCTCCTGACAGAGAAATTATATACCCAAAACTTCAAGCAGCGCAAAAAGCCGAATGAGGCCATGATGGAGGAACTCAAGAAAGAGCTCAACCTACATGTACTGCCTGATCATATTGAATGCTTTGACAACTCCAATATTCAGGGGTCTCATCCTGTCGCTTCCTGCGTCGTCTTCAAGGAGGGCAAACCTTCCAAGCGCGACTATCGCCACTTCAAGATCAAGACCGTAGAAGGTCCTGACGATTTTGCATCGATGGAGGAAATCGTGGGACGTCGCTACAGCCGATTGCTCAAGGAGAATCAACCTCTTCCCAAGTTGATCGTCATCGATGGGGGGAAAGGTCAGTTGAGCAGCGCGGCCAACGCCTTGCGAGAAGTGGGACTTTTGGGGCAGGTGCCCATGATCGGCATTGCCAAAAGGCTGGAAGAAATTTATCGCGTAGGCGATCCGATTCCCTTACATATTGACAAAAAGAGTCCTGCGTTACATTTGATCCAACAGCTGCGCAATGAGGCGCACCGATTTGCGATAACCTTTCACCGAGATTTGCGCTCTAAAGCGGCTAATCAGCGCTCGCATCTAACCCAGATCAAAGGCATCGGCCCTAAAGCAGAGCAAGAGATCCTCAAGATATTCCGATCGGTAAAAAAGCTAAAAGAGGCTTCCACACAGGAGCTTGTAGAAAAACTTGGACATCATCGTGCAAAATTGATCCAAGATGCTAAGGAGGAAGGAATAATTTGATCCAAAAAAATATTTTTCGGAACCCAAAATATTTTCTTTCATTTTCTAAAAAAATCTTACATCTACTATACATCATATGAATTTGTAAGAGAAATGTAATATTTCTAACATATTGATAATAAGGACCTTATTTATTCAATAATTGTAATAAAAATCTTACACAGATCCCATATTATACGAATAATAAAACAATACACTTCTCCAAGAAAAGTAGTCAATGGAATATTTTCCGTATTTCTCGTGAAACCGCTCATTTATGGCGCGATTTTTTCCATTCGCCGAGAATTTAGCTGATTCAGACAGGATTCTTTCTATTATTGTATTGTAATCCTCGGAAATAATCCATGAAGAATCTTATTATACTCTTAGTTCTTTGCTCTACCCTATTCGGCATGGGATTGACCTCCTACAAGTCAGATACGCAGCCAAACTGTGTCGCCCATGTTCCTGGTAGTATTTCTCCTAATGGAGATGGCATCAACGATTTCTTTTTCATTGAGCCAGGATGTAAGTGGTCGCAGTACCAATTGCAGATTACAGACAATCAGTCCAATCTGCTTTTCCAATCCGAACAGATCCACGAGGTTTGGGACGGTACACACGACGGCAAGCCCCTTCCGCAAGGATTTTATAAGTGGAAGCTTCAGTTTATTCAGCAAGAGACGGGCAACCGCGTTGTAGAGCGTGGAGAGATTGTCCTCGTACGATAAAAACAAACAATCCCCCAACATAAAAAGCATCGCAGATAAAGCGGTGCTTTTTTTTGTGCCGTCCATACGGGTTTGATATATAATTTGACCACGCCATGGCGGTGGCCCTACTTAAAAGCATCCAGTCCCTGCACCTCCTCCATCATTTTCAAAATCGTATCCAGCCAACCCGCCCATTCCCCACTGTTAGACAAGGTATCATTGTGCAAAAGTAGCGTAAACTTCCCTACATAAACCTCCGTCGTCATCTTCAAATCTGAAAACCGCCGATATGCCTGCTCAGGTGTCAGCTTCATGTACGTATGCAGGGTACGATCCATGATCATCGTAGGGTGTAGCCGCAGGTCTGTTTGTTCCTCTTTCAGCAGATCGTACCAGTAAAAGGGGCGCGCCATTCCATTGGGAAATCCACCTGAGGCATAGAGGCAAGGTGTGTACTCTTCCTTGATTCCCGCTGCCAGTAAATAACGATAGGTATCGGGGAGCTTGTGCCTCAGAAAATGCTGTCGTGAACTGAGAATCGGCTGGTCAATCAACTGACGCAAAGCCTTTATCTCATGCTCTATGACATCTGGTCTGGTATAAGAAATGAAGGAAGGGTGAATGCCCGAGCGGTAGCCTTTACCCGCTATACGTTGGACAATCGCTTGTAGATCTTTTTGTCGATAAGAAAAACGGCTATCTTCCTTCGCGTGATGATCAATCAGGAAAAAGAAGTGCGTATGACTGATCTTGCTGTGGTTGAGCAAAAGATCGAAGGTGTAAAAGGGATCTTCCCCTTGAAAAATGGCGCGTCTACGTTCTTGAAAACCCGAAACGTTCCCTTGAACAAGGTCCTTGAGCATCCCGCCTAGCATAATGGAGCCGGGCTTATGCCGATGCTTCCAGGGATAATCAATGTCAAAGGTGAGTTCACCGCTCGCCATATTGAGTAGGCGTGTAGGCATATCTTCAGGAAATACCTCTTGTAGCTGCTCCCAAAAGACCTCCACATAATGATGGACCAAAGGCACTTCCTCTAGCTTCCATTGAGCTGACGGATAGGCTGCTTGATCGTATCTTCCATGCCTATCTGGTCGAAAGTCCACATACTTTTCGTAGTCCGTCACCAAATAAAAGGCTGCCGCAAAAATATCGAATGTGAGGCTGTTCTTTTCCTCTGACGCATACCCAAATAAATAAGGATACCTTTCCCAATAGATGTTGAGAGTTTGCGGCTGTACACCTTGTTCAAATAATAAAGAAGCAGGCTGTACGTGTAGTCCTCCTGGTTGTGGACGATGGGTATAATTGATCCAGGGAGTATTTGGGGGAATGTCTGAGGAATGCGTAACCAAGCAAAAAGGAACCCCTAAGAGGTTCCCTATCATATCTTGAATGTATGTTAGTCTATTGGAGGTAGCGTCGGTCAGTACATAAATCATTGCATTCGATTAAATACTTAGACCCTATCTGGAACAATGATTACCCTCTTTCTAGGTCAATCATCTCAAGTAAGGCTACAGCAGCCTCTGCACCTTTATTTCCATGCTGGCCACCTGCACGATCTTGCGCTTGCTCCAAGGTATCGGGTGTCAACACACCGAAGATCACAGGCTTATTGTGGTCGAGCGAGACACGCATGACACCATGTGCGACAGCATCTGCAATGAAATCAAAATGGCGCGTTTCTCCTTGGATGATACATCCTAGACAGATCACTCCGTCTAGATTGTAATACTTGCTCAAGGCAATGTTTGCACCCATCGGCAGCTCAAAAGAGCCAGGCACATCGTAGCGAAGGATATTTTCAGGTCGCACACCTTGCTTTACTAAAATATCGCGGGCACCTATGAAAAGGGGCTCGGTGATGTCATCGTGCCATTTGCTGACTACAATCACAATCCGGTCCGTGTGGTGCTCGCCCTCCCCTGTGTAGGTGATTTCTGATAAATCGTGTGCTAGTGCCGTACTCATCCTCCTACGCGTCCTATATACTTATCGATGGTCCCTGCTTCAAAGCTGAGGGGATATTCTTGCTTGATCTCCTGGTAGAGGCTCAGTGCTTTGCCCGCATCACCTGCGGCTTCGTAGGCTTGGCCTGCATGTAGCAACCAGAAGGGGGTCGTCTCCTTGTTCGTTTGGGGACGGTTGGCGGCTTTCTCGAAGCTACGCGCAGCGGCTCCTTGGTCGCCCGTCTCCTGATAGGCAAAGCCTAGCGCCGCATACTTGCTCATGGTAAGCATGCTCCCGTCGTCTGCAAACTTTTCGAGGTACTCGATAGCAGATCCTGCATCGCCTTCCTTGAGGAAGTTGATACCTGCGAGCAATGCGGCCTGATTAGCCGTAGAAGTTCCGCTGTAGTCAGAGACGATGTCTAGTAAGCCCAGATTGGTCTGGTCGCCATTGAGGGCCAGACTGGTAGAGTCTTGCTGAGAGTAGTATATCGCCTGAAACATCTCAGTCTGTGCTTCGCCATCTTGCGACTGCTGGATGTAGCGAAAACCCAAGAGGCCCAGTACGATCGCTACGGCTCCTCCGAGGATGGAGAGCGAGAGTGTGCGGTTGCCTAGAACAAACTCTTCCAGTCGTGAGGCTATACCTCCTGACTCTTCAAACTCCTCTATTTCTGCTTCGACCTGCTTGGCCTTCTTTTTTACCTTTTCTGCCATGGAATAAATCCTTTGTAATCCGAAGTGCAAAAAAAGAAAAATCAACCCAAAACAACAACATTTTGAGGACCTTATCCTAGATTCTTTCTGGATGAGAGCAAATTTTTGGTGGGTGGGGACGGTTGGGTGAGGAAAAAGGAGTTCCTGTCAATAGGAGCATGTACCATGCTATGGATTGAAAAGGATATACTAGCATCAACTCCTCATTGACTTTCTGCTGGCGCTGACGTCCTATTTTATAAAGGTGGTTTACTTGATTTTTACTTCTTCAGCGCCTTACTTCTGGAGATTTTAAGAGCAAATTTTGTTATTTCGCAGGTCAAGTGGAACGCTTTTATTTACTCGTATAGCTGATACACTTTTTGAAACAGTCTCCAATCATTACAACTATCTCTACTTCTTTATTCAAGAATTGGGATAAGTGCAGTGTTAGTGGCATTTAATAATCTTCTATTCTAAACAATTTATCGTTTTGAGAAAGCTCTAGGACGTAGTAATCCTTCACTTTCAATTGAGTCGGGAGTTTATCTTCAAGTATAGAGCAAACAAACTGGATTTCTTCTTTTTTTACTAAAGAAGCTATTTTTAACAATTGGTTGCCATGCATCAGCTCTTTCTTGTCATTCAATATAAAAGATAAATGAGGTATATTTTCACTTCTTGCGAACAGAATATATGCGATTTCGAAACAAGAAATTTCGCCTTGCTTTTTTCCAGAAGAAAGATTTGGGTTTAGGACATCGAAAGTAGAAAATTTATATACCTGCTTTCCAGTCCTTTTTTTAGTTTCTATTTTATAGGTGAGTCCATATGTCTCACTGTACAATGCTCTAGAAATTTGCCCATAAAACTTATTAAATTTATTGATCTGCTGCTTTACAATATTCTCAAAATCATCAGAAAATAATTCATCGTCAATCACCTTTAATAATTGTTCTAATCTTTCAATCTCATTTTCTACCTCTTGAATTTGAGAAATCGTATTTTCGTATTCACCTTTTTTCTGATACTGCTTATTTAGTTCCAATATGATTTTTTCTAGTTCTTCAAAAGAGTCTGATGCTGTGATTCGATTATTCACTTCGCTCTCTTGTTCTTTCAAAGAACTCAACTCACTTGTAAGAGAACTAATTTGTTCATTTATCTTTGGTAATCTTTTTGATACAAACTGAATTTTGTTTTGTATCATCTGATTATGATAGTCAAGTAATTCTTCAAAGGTCTTTCCGATTTCAGGAAGATAAGTAGAAGCCTCTTCATAAATAGCAACTAGTTGATCAGAATCTATATCTTGAATATCGTTTAACAACTTGTTTCTAGCATCTTCAATTACACTCTTGCGTACCATTAAGGTAGAAATCTTCTTACTAAGTGAGCTTATCCTAAACTTAACAGAATTTAAAATTTCAATATCCTGTTCAATATCTTCATTTAAGTTCAAGT
>JBCBFT010000046.1:0-46125 GCA_038527485.1 Bacteroidota bacterium | reverse complement strand
ATGAGTTATCAGGACGTATTACCTATGGCTGTAGATAAATTCTTGCAAAAGAAGAGTCATATATCCAATGATTATAGAGAAGAGATAATAGGGGATAATGATAGGGTTCCAGTTGGTATAGACTATCCATTCAAGTGCATAGCACTTCTAAAAATAACAGATCACTTAAATAGGACGTTTCCTGGAACAGGTTTTTTCATTTCAGAACGATGTCTTATTACAGCTGGCCATTGTGTTTACCCTGATGGGCAATGGGCTAAAAAGATTGAAGTCATACCTGCTGCAAAAGGACAGAAAAGACCTTATGGAAGTAGTATAGAAAGCCGATTTAGAACGGTTAGGGGTTATATCAATAAGGAAGGAGATGGACAAGGAAGCGAGTACGATTATGGAGCGATCATTTTAAAGAATGATCATTTCTACAAACAAATCCAAGCTTATCTGGGCTACGAATTGATTCGTGAACCTATCCCTGAAGATCAATTAGAGCTGAAACTAAGTGGATACGCTTTTGATACCTATCAAATCCAACATCAAAGCGTAGGCCGCATTGAGGAAATAGAAACGCGCAGAATCTTCTATGATCTAGATACAGAAAAAGGAAATAGTGGCAGTCCCCTTTATAGGGGACGTAATGGAGCTCCTATACGTGTCACGGGGATACATACGCATGGAGACAAAACTAAAAAAGTCAACTCTGGCGTCAGACTAACTACTGGTAGTATGAAACGATGGAATGAATGGTCTCAAATCAATTAGCTGTGAATAAACTAATTCTATTAACAATCTCAATTATGCTTTTCAACCAATTATCTGCACAAAACGTAGTCTACAACAAGGAGGGGGATGACAAAGAATTTGTTTCAGAAGAAATTGACATCCTTTTTTCGGATTCAGGGATCAACATCCCACACTCCCCAACAAAGGAATCAACTCCCGCACTAGCCATTTCGGCCTTACCTACTATAATTGATATATCCTTCAAACTAGTAACTAAATGGTTAGAAGAACGGGCTAAAGAATTTACAGGTGAGTATAGTAAGTCCCAAAGCTACCTTAACATTGCCGATCGACAATTTCCCAACTTCGAATTCACTCGACAAATTCAACTAGAAAATGAGGAAAACTTAAATTTAGGTCTAGATGTAAAAGTTAAGGTAAAGAAGTTAGATGCTATAGAAGCAGTCGTTCTTTATATCGATTCTATCTCCCTAAAGCACTCAATGGCAAGAGTAAAAGATGAGAAAACGCGATTAGATTATATTTTTGAGTTTAAACCAACCTTCTACTTACCAGAAGAAAAAAAGAAAGAAATGCTGGAGATTGCGCCAATTACCATCTCTGCAGTTGAGTTTGGTGAAAATGATTTTCCTGAGCTAAAGCACCGATCTGAAATCATATTTTTGCCTACTAATGCGCTTTTTACGGGTATCTCTATTAAAATTGTAGAAACGAATCCACAAAAGGTACGAGCGGAAAAAATTCTTTCGGTCTGGAATGAAAATAAAGAAGATGTAAAAACGATTGTAAATCAGATTGTTCCTGATGAGGATGGGAATGAAACTCAAGAAGGGAAAGACAACGGCGATCAGAGTGAAGATAATGACGCTGAGTCTGAAGGGGATAATGGTACAGGTAAAGACACTGGTAAAAGCTAAAAGATTAGCCGAGAAAATTATACCCCTCAAAAGAAGTATGTCAAGTAACCTTTGCCAACTTGATATACTTCTGGGGATCTTGCCATCTGTCTGTACATCTAACTGTATATCTAAGTCAATGGTAATGGAATATGCTTTTGCTTTGCAGCTAAGGCTCGAACAGGTTGGTATGGAATGACCCATTTTCTTCCATAAAGATTCATTGGATACATGAATCGCTAAAATTAGTCTTCGCCTCCCTTCTTATCCTTATAAAGAGCGGCCAATGATCGGTCCATAGCTTTTGATGCTTCATTGATACTTCCATAATATGTAATGGCCTCATGAACTAGATCCTTATTGAACTTTGTAATGATCTCCTTATAGGTTTTCCCTGGGATAAAATAGGATGATGAAAGAGATGGCATGGTGAGACCCTTGTAGAACTCTTCAAACTCATTGATCCCCTGGCTGATGGCTTGGTTGGGGGCCTTATTCCTGAGCTGCATATGAAAAGACAAGATGCTGGCAGCCAAGCGCTGCAAGTCACGAAAGTTGCCTAGTAGCTCATGGCTAGATAGAAACTGGGCCAGTTTCTCATTCCATATGTGCTCTGTTTTTAAGCCTGAGACATGGTGCCAGACCGCTTTCCAGTACCTAGGAATATCCTCCTTACACTCTCTGAGCGGAGGGATCTCCACACAGACATGCGCGATTCTGTCAAAGAAATCTCTCGATAAACGATCAGGCTGAATGAGTTCTGCTAAAGAGAGGTTGGAAGCTGTGATTAAGCGGAAATTCGCCTTAAGGGGCTTGGTACTTCCCACAGGATAATATTTTCCTGTCTGCAAGACCTGTATGAGGTCCCGCTGGAGGGTTAAAGAAAGATCATGTACCTCATCCAGGAACAGGATACCTTTTTCCTGAAATTCATGCAAAATTCCCTCCTTCTTAACATCTGCTCCTGTGAAGGCTCCTTTCTCATAACCAAATAGCTCCGCCCTGAAAAGATCTTCTCTGAAGGTTCCACAGGCGAGCTCTGCAAAGGGAACATCGGGAAAAATGCGTTCGCATAGGTGTTTGCGTACGTAGGTGGATTTTCCTACCCCTCTTTCTCCAAGGATCAGCAATGGGACGTTTACCAAAGGGGCATATCGCTCCAGTTTCTCTTCTGCTATTTTACGGGCTTTTGACTGCGTATCGTTAGGGTTGATGTTGGGTCCATGAGCAGAACGCGTATTCTTCTGAAGGATCTCACTGAGATAGGTCCTAGGTTTGAACTCAATACGGCTGAGCTTGGTCTTTCCTTGCTGTTTGTCATACTGTGTGGACCAAAGCTGAGTACTTAAGGGGAGATAGCCTGAAGCATTGAGCATGAGCCAAACCACATGCATCTGAGGGGTTCCAGGAGAGGCGTTGACGTGAAGTTGGAAATCTGATTTCTGACTACTAGGCTCCCATTCTTGAATGAAGTCTTTTAGCTTATCAAAAATGCTTTGATAATCCGTGACGGATTCTATGTGAATACGCTTTTGTATAATGAGCGGTTTGACATGAGCTTCCTCCAACTCAGCTGAGGTTTCCGCAATCTCAAACAGACGATTTGGCTTTCCTTCATCAGAGGGAAAAAGTATCGCTTCCTCTTCTTCAAGAGACGCAGGATTCTGAAATACCCTTAACTCAGCCAAATTCCGACTACTTAGGTCTTTATCTTGAAGATATATGACCTCCTTCACCTGAATATCTTCCTGCTCATGAAGCAGTTGAAGGGCATTAGAGGTGACCTGAAATCCACCATTACGTGAATCCCAGGTCATCAATACGTGTCTCAAACGTGCATTATTTTTCGGCATATATTTGCAAATTTGTGTGACGACCTCGTGGCAGGTCCCTTAATTCTTCCAGGGCTTTCACATCCTTGATGAGCAGGACATTCTCCGTTTTCCCCTTCCGTTTATCTATTGTCATGATCGAAGCATGCTCCGTAAGCTTATCTTTCCTTCCCATTTTTCCTGACCACTTCTGTATATCGACTTTGAGTTTAAATAAGGTGCGATGAGCATATTTTGCACCTTGCAAACCGTTTACCACCTTTTCAAAGTCAATATAAGATTTGAGGGAAATCTCTTTTTCAACTTCTTCTTCCGCCTTAATTTGAAGTTCTACAGGCTCTTTTCCAAGGCTTATGCATGGTCCCTTGACATTTGAGATCTGAATTTCTTTCTGGAGTTGCTCAAAAGAGGCTTCCCATTCCTTTATCAGCTTTGATAGGGCAAGTACTTGATCTTTATCTAGCATAGCCCCCACATCGTGACCTTCATCTAAGCCTTTGGTCTCGATATTAGAGGTAAATAAAGAGGCAATACGGGTATCAACCAAAAGGAACTTGGCATGCAGATGATCCTGAATGAATACCTTCGCTCCAGCATCCAGAAATGGTTTACATGCTTCCTTAATCTTATGGGGCCTTTTAGGGAAAAATAAGGTAACAGGCACCCCTTCCTTTGCTTTGGAGATCAAGGCTTGAGAAACTTGGTGCTCAGGATCAAGGTTGAAGGTTGATAGATAGATGCTTTTTTTTGCTTCATTGACCTGTTCCAGCAGCATACTCAATAGAGGCTTATTTCCTCCTAACTCTGTGGGAATCGCTTCCTCTAACTGAGGGATATCGAACCGTTGAGCAGGTGCTAGCGGCTGAAAGTCACGCCGAGCGGTATGCTCCTCTTCTGCCTTTTCCCAAAAGGTATAGCGGAAAAGTTTATAGAAATCTTCTACCTGATGCTTTGTGAGCGGAATGGCCAGTTCAGGATTCTTGGCAAGTGCATTTTGGGTAAAATTAGCTGTCAGCAGCACTCCTTGAGGCTGATCGCTTTTGGGATCAATGAGGATATATTTTCCATGGAAAGAATTAGAGGCTCTATAAAGGATTTGGCCTTTGATTTTTTTTTCCAACAGCTTTTTATACTTCTCAGTGGAAAAATTCTTCTCCTCATCGGGAGGTGAGAGCTTAACTGTTGCTCCTAGGAGAAAAATGTGAACGCCTCTTTTACTGGCTCTTACTAAAGCAGTTAGAAGTGCATTGTCATCCATGATAAAGGACTGGGCACAGATCATTTGCTTGGCCTGATCTATCAGATTGATGATTTGATTGAGCATGAACTTGCTAGGTTCGCCTTCCCATATGGCACCACGATTGCCTGTAGCGGCATAGGGCTTAGGATTGGGAATCAAGGTCAATGGAAATGTATGGGTATTATGGATCGTTTTAGAATATATCATGTTGATGTTGTTAAAGGGTGATTAGGAGAGGATCATAGGGGCCTGAATTCGGGCAATTTCATAGAAGCTAGCAGCGCGATCTTTCAGAAACTCGAGAAACACTTCACGTGAGACGAAGTCAGGCAGAAAGGAGCGAAAGGACTCAATTTTCTTTTCCTGATAAGCTCTGAAGCTTTCTTCATCAAAGAAGTATTCATTTAGCCCTTCTTTGAGCGAGTGAAGAAACCATTGATTGGCATCTTCCTGTGAAAGAGGCTGGAAATCTACTCTTTTGATTTGTGTCCGCTTAAAGGTTTCCTCTCTCAGATTAGGCTCATCCAACCAAATGGATCTCTCGAAAGAGATATCTTCTTCAAAGTTGATGGCTACCCAGTCTTTTTCTGAATTGTATTGATTGCCGTATACTTGACGAATGAGATCTTCGCGCAAGCTTGAATAGAAAATATGAGATGTGATATCCTGATCAAAGCTCAGTTCTTTGCAACGAATACCCAGGGTGGTTTTATCTGGTGTCAGATTCATTTCTAGACTAGCCTGTTCCAACGGCTTTTCAAAGTATTTACCCTTGATTTCAGTGATCCTTAGCTCTTCACTTCCTAATTCAATCTCGAGGTCTTCTAGTCGTTCTTGAAGTTTTTTGTCTTCCTTCAATTCTTCTTCGCGATCGTCTATTTTTCCTTGTTCAGCCTTGAGTTTGACTACTTTTTGATCTACAAAAGCATTTTGAACGGTATAGACATCATACACCCCCTCTTCGGGTATCCAGATTTCTTCATTTTGTGCACTTGCCGTACCCTTTTCTGTTAAGAAATAATCTCCAGGGCCACCATGCTCAAAATATCCCTGATTTGTCAGTCTCAAGAGCATATTTTCAGAGGCTCGAAGCGGCATGGTCGGTAGCAGTTGATCTTTTAGGTCGTTTGCATTTAGTGTACCTCCATTCTCCAGAGCTAATAGCAAAACAGCAATAAAAGGGCTATTCTCTTGCCTGCGCTCCAGCGAAGCATGTATTTGGTATCCTCTAACTTCAAGATTCTCCTGTGTAAGCGTGATGGTTTCCTTTTTCATGGGAATAGATATATGAGTTGTCATGATTGGTGAATTAGTAGGTTGTTTTGGTAGGGAGTTCTCCTAGTTGGTTGAGGGCTTTCAATCCTGCGTGGTCTTTCATCCAGCCAGCATCTCCAAAGAGGACTAGCTTGTGTCGGGCTCGGGTAAGCGCTACATTCAAGCGATTGGGACTATGATAATGGGCCCCTCTAGTGTACTTGGTGAAGGAAAGTAGCACCATATCAGCCTCCTGCCCTTGGAACTGGTCCACCGTACATAGGGTGAGCTTGATTCGATTGCCTAGCCTGAAATTTCGATTCTTTCTGTGCTGACCACAAAGCTTGCGTAGCATCTTCCGGAGTGCTGCCTCTTGATCTCGATAGAAAGTCAGGACAGCGACCTCATACATACCAGACGCTCTGCTCCATGCTATCGGAAGCGGAGTCTTATCCGCAAAGGATTTGAACTTTCTAAGCTCTTTCTCAATGTCAGACACTTCTCTTGAATGAATGATCTTATTTTGTATGGCATTTTCATCTTTACTGAAACGGTGAGCAATCCATTGAACGCGCTTTGCAGGTTCGTATGTCCATTCTCTATCGGGTCTATCTTCCGCTACAGAATTGGCAGGTTTTAAATTCCCATTGTAAAAATGCTGTCTGGAAGTTTCTGCAATGTCCTCATGCATACGATGCTGATAGGTGAGAGAAGTAAATCGTGGGGCCTGTGAATGATCAGGTAAACCATCACAAAAAGGAATGTGTTGATCTCCACCCATTGTATCCTTTGGACTTTTTCCTACTCCTCGCTGGAGCATTTCCAGGATAGAAGGAAATACGACCCGTTCGATGCGTTGGACCTTTGACCATGCGTCACCATCTGGAATAAGGAGGTCCAATTCTTCTTGTACATAGTCTAATTGCTTCTCATCTGCACGCCTACCGAACTTCTGGTTCAATTTACTGGCGACTAAATCAGGGTAGCGTGTATCTTCGCCTCTGGCTTTGTCCCAGTTTCTGGTAAATGATCGAATCGAAACTTTTTTATGGCCCTGCTTTTTTCTCTGATTTTTATGCAGGTGGTTTTGAATCCGACTCTTCCAGTCTGGTTTCCCTTCTTCGCAGAAAAGGGTAGCCTTGAATGTCAAATGATGGCTCAACCATTCTCTTATCTTATAGGTATCAGGCGCGATGATGAGATCAGCGGCATGGCATGTTAGAGAGCATGTAATATCCAGTGAATGGCCTTTTTGTATCGTCTTAATGACGTATGATTGGGAATCGAAGCAATTCCTGTAATCCTCTGGATCTTTGTTTGCTGGAACTAGCATGACCGGTACTTCCCCTTCCCATTTACGTTTCAGTCTTTTCTTTACGTCAAATGCTTCGAAATAAAAAGACTGCTCCTCTTCTGGAATCAACGCTCGCAGGGCGTGAGATACATAGCTATCCTCCACATAGGGAGAGAGTTGCTGGATATCACCGACCAGTATCCACTTTTTTGCATGGAGTGCAGGTACGAGAAACTCCTGAAAAGGAACTTTTGAGGCTTCATCGATGATGAGATAGTCGAAGGGCTCCATGCTAGTCTTACCCAATCGCAGATGTGGGTGTTGCAGAATGCCAATGGTTGTACCTGCGACCAAGTTGGCACTGTCCAGAATGACGCGCTCAAAATGCCCTCCTTGAGAGTCAATATTTTTCAACAGGTATTGCTGACTAGGCGAGGGATTCTCTAATTTTCCGAGAAAATCTTTGGTCTCATCTTTTTTCTTTTTGACGAGTTTCTGTAGACGATAGTCTTTTACTACATCTTCTCTGACATCGCTTTCGTTAGAAGCTATTCTGACAGGAACAATCCATTCCTGGCAAACCTCGTGGTAGCGGGTCAGGATGCGACCGATGACATTGTCTATGGCGATATGTGTAGCCGAGCAAAAGAGAACGCGCTTACCCCTCATGGCCAGTTGAATGACCAGTTCGATGATGGTGGTGGTCTTTCCTGATCCTGGAGGGCCTTCAAGTAGGGCAAAATCAGGTGTAGGGAGTGCTTTTTTGACAAAGTCACGTTGTTCGCTTGTACCATCTCGCTCCAAGTCTGTCAGGACCCGCCAATCATCGATAGGTTCTACGTCAAAGGATGGAAAAGCATCCCATTGATTACTGAATAGTTTCAGGAGTGGACGATGAAAGTCTTTGGGTTGGTTCTTCAGTTCCTTTATAGCCTGAATTTGTTTCTCTAATTGATATATATTAGGTCTGAAATAAAGGGTACTCTCCTTCTCATCCAGCTTAATTGCAAAAGTCAGTGTACCTTCGCCTGGGTCATAATCGACAACTTCGAGTTTTTTGAATTTTCCTTTGGCGTTTTCATTTGGTGGAATATCGGAGAAAGCAGGAAGTTTTACACTCCCGAAAAGTGTTTTCTCCAAGCTTTCTACTTCTTTCTTAGGAAGTCCTTTATAAAGGACTTGATAGACATACTGGGGGGATTCGCCTTCCTCCGACAGAATCGTTTTTACGAATTTGACCTTAAAGTTTAAGGTTTGGGAGGCAATGAGAGCTTTGGCCTCACTGAGATAATCCCTGAATTGATTAAGCTCCCAACGTGCCTTCTTGATGTTGGCTGGATGAAGTTCTACATTGTGTTGGTAAAGATTCATGATAATTTGTTTTCATAACATATACCAGATAAATGCCACTTATATATACTATTGTAAATCAGTCATGAATACTGATCATATACTCAAGTTATTCTATTAAAGTAGAATAACTTCTTTTGTAATAGAGTACCTATCTAGTCTAAAATACATACTTCCCTATCCCAAGAGTGGAGACTCGTGAGTTAGGGGTGTTGCCCTCTGTGGGGCTTTTTAGAAAAAGTCGGAGGGGAAGCCTTTGTCTGGAAGCTTCAATATACTCAATTATTGGTATTGGCTATACATCTAATGTGTTCTCTTAATCATATTCTTCTCCTTCTTCTTTGATGAAAGTAGAAAGGCCTACATCTATACTTATCTCCAGAGAAGGGATTGGGTAAAATCCATATAAAAGTTATGTCGACATAGTGCGCAGGCTTAGGGATGGGACGAAAACTTCTAAAACTATACCCCATCTTCATTTGCCAGTTGTTAGGGCGGCCAATACCTACCCTAATCCCTAATACCCGGCCTGTCTCTGGTAATGTATCCAGTTGTACAGGTTCTAAAAACTCTGATATGGGAGGTTCAATGATCCCTGCAGAGGAATCCTGATTGAGGAAATTCCCTAGAGGAACTTTGCCATAGGTATCAACCGTAATGAATCTTTGGGGGGAAATTTTGAATCCTATAGATCCCCCTAAGGTGAATGATTCTGATCTTCTTTTACCCGCAGAACCAAATGGACTAAATATAGTCTTCACGGTATCAATGAGCATGTTATGAATGATGTATCCTTCTAGTAAGATCTTACTTCTAATCTTTTGCTGAAGAGGTGATATTCCATATGAAAACTTCACATACGTATGATATTCAGAAGGTTTTCGGTATTCTCTGATTAAAGGCGGGAGGTTGGCTGAACTCACAATATTGGCCCTATTAGCCTGTTTAACCTCTGTCCCTACCTGAATCATAAAATCTCTGGTAATGAAGTAATCTGCCTGTAATGCATAAGAAATCTCAAATGTACTCCTGTTAAAATTACTTAATATCTGACTAGAGATAGGAGACGTAATTTGAAAATAACGATACAGAAAAGAAGAAAATTGGAAAAAATTCCAGTTCATTTTCCATGCATTTGCCCCTAACCCACCACCAAAATTGACATATATATTCTGTCTTTTTAATGCGAAAATGGGGATTGAAAATGCTAACCCAAACCTTTCTTCCTGAAAGAAACTAGTCCCAATCTGTGCGCCTTGATAATAGCCTCCAAAACTAAAAGGCCTGTAAATTTTACCAGGGAGAAATCCGTGATATCCAACACTAAAAGCTGAGAATCTCTCGCTCGTAGTATTGCCAGCAAAAGTCCCATAGAGTGCACCAGAGAGATATATTCCTTCAATTGTCTGAGCCCCTGGATAGGCTTTAGATAAAAAGTTTGGCATAAGCAATGGATCTCCGATTACCACTTGTGCATTTAGGGCAAGGTTCATACTGGATAAAACCAATAATATACTGATGTACAAATATTTAGACATTATGATTCTAAGTTTAATTGTAAGCTGATCAACTAAAGGGAAATATTTTTTGATACAGAAGTTTACATCAAGGGATCTCATCAAATCTAAGAGTAAAGGCAACGAAGATTTATGAGAAACTATTCATCATCAGAAGGAGGTTTTCCAGAAGAGAAGATTCAATTTCTCTCTTCCCATGCTCAACAAGAACTGTTAACCATAACAGTTTTAAAGACAGTTGGACTCGCGAAGTATGTGAAAACTGGCGATCTTATTGAAGTAAGAAGCAAGTTTCTTCTCATACCTGCCAACACATTCGTAAAGGTCATCGATTTTGATTTCGATGGGACACCGATCGTTACATTTGCATAAGACAATTCCATAATTTTGAAAATTTCTAAAACCAGAAAAAAATAATGGAGAACAAGAAGTTGTCAACAACAATTATTTTTGGGGTTTGCTCTGTATTTTTGACAGTAGTATCTATTTATCTCAGTATCTCGCTTGAAGAGATCAAGGAGAATAAAGCCCTGGAAATACATCTCACCACGCTTGAGATAAAAGGTGATTACGAACACCGCATTGATACCATTTCGCATAAACTCCAAGATGCCCAGCAAATGCTGGAGTGGTACATAGTAGAAAATGATCAGCTTTGGAATGAGGTTATCCAACTGCGAGAAAAAGAATCTAAACAAAGATTACTTATAGAGCGCCTACGATAATCACCTTACGATCTTCATGAAGGACTGGCACTGCATGAGCCAGTCCTTCATATTTTTAATTGTATGCGATTCGGAAGCCGTTTTTCCAGAAGCAATAGTCAGGTGTACCTCCCGCCCTATGAAAAGATCCTTGCTTTCCTCCATTTGCTAAATTGAATCCACTTCTCAGTACTTTGTATTTTCCGCTATCAGGGCCACTAGGATTCACGCGAATACCCCTCTTTACTTCATAAGGCCCCAACCACTCCACACACCACTCTCTTACATTACCTCTCATTCCATACAGACCTGCACGATCTCTTATCGCCTTATCTACTGAGAAAATCTTCAGAATATGAGGAATGGTATCAATTCCTCCTACTTTTGCTGCATACTCCCATTCTAACTCAGAAGGAAGTCTGCCTCCAAAAAATGATGCGCAATCACTCGCTGCATACCATGAAATCGCCTCAATTGGATAATTCGCTTTTCCATCCATCGGATAATATGTTCCAGAAGAGTCCTTCTGAATCAAAGAATCTAGTATTGCGGGACTAAAATATGGATGCCCTTGCATATCCTCGATTCTATGAATTTGATTTAGGAAAAAACAAAATTGAGAGATTGTCACCTCAAATCTGCTTAATTCGAACTGTGGAACTCTGCGAAAATGTGCATGATTATGATTTTCGCCTGAGTCATCTTTTCCGATTTTTATGGTGCTGTCTCGAAAGAATCTAACAGACTCTTCCATTTGATTTTTGGCTTGTAGAGATAAAAAATCAAGGAAATCGTCTTCAGTTGAGTTGAGCATTTCGTACTTATGGACGAAGTCTTGTATGTATTGATGGGAAGTGAAGTCACCTGACGATGAGTTGGAATCCCGTATCTTTTGTAGGCTCTCCAACATCTCTACTGCCAATCTATTCGCGCCTATATCCAAAAGCTGTTGTATGTCTAGTGCTAAGCCTGACTTCAAGTTATCCAAGGTGTTAATCTTATTTTCTTCAGATGCAATAGAAGGCTTCTTTGAAATAGATCTTAAGGTATCTAAGAGCGCCAAGACATCTGGCTTAGGCATCTGTGCTAAGGATTTTCGTGCAAACTTGAAAGCTGAATCATACTCACCCAGTTTATAGTATCGTGATGCCTGTTGAAAGTACATTGCTTGAAGCAATTCGATCTGTGTCAGCTTGATATCCCATTTATTCATTGATTGCCTGTCGGTGGCATTATCTACAGAGATCGAGAGAATACTTTTGGTCTCAATTGGAGAATTAGGGTTACCCCACATACTATCTGTAACAAATGATTCAGATTCTGCCCCTTGAATGCTGTCCATATAAACCATCCTACCCGAGACAGACACAACTGATTCATCTTCGATGGAATTCTCTGAAAAGTCGGGAGAGTAAAGGAATGTAGCTAGCAGGATAAGTAACAAGACAGACATTACGCCACTCAAGTATCTAAGATAGTTTATGATTTTAATTCTTCGTTCCCACTTGTTCATCTTCTGCACTAGCCCATATTTCTGAATCCCTTTGATCATTTTCTCATAGATCTTAGCTTCTGGAACTAGATCTGGATGTTTCGTCAAAAAGTCGGTATAAGCTTTTTCTTCACTCTGACTCATTTTATTGAACAGGTGTCTTTCCACCATTCTTATTAGAGAAATATTTATTTTCATGACTTTCGAGTTTAGCTTTTATTATTTAGATGAACTTCGTAGAGTGCGCGCAACTCTTTAAGACATTTTGATTTTTGAGTGATCGTACTTCGGTGCGTATTCCCTCGTTCTTGAGCAATCTCTATTAAGGTTTTACCAGCATAGTAGAACCCAAGTAAGATGTCTTTACAAGCCTTCCTCAATTTGTTCAGTAGTTTAAATAATTCTTTGGTCGCAGCTTCTTCTTCCCAATCAAAGGTAAAATCAGAAGGGTAAGAATCTGTATCCTCTAAGTCCATATTTTCATTTCTCACATAAGATTTATTGGTTAGGTTAAAAATTCGATTTTGTATAATCCTGTTGAGATAGGATGTAACCTGCGCATCTGTTGATGCCTCAAAATTTCCTGACATCAATTTATCATAGAATACCATAAAAGAATCCTGGAAAATATCTTTTGCTTGGTACTTCAACCTCCTGTATGATCTGAGGTTATTATTGATTAGGGGCAAGCATGCATGTCTCAAATGAGTGTACAAAATCCTTTCTGCATCTGGATCATTTTCTTTTATTCTGCTAAGCAAGTCGACAATTAATCCACTCTCATACCACTTAAGAATGCCATTTTTCAGTTCATTCTCACACGTATAGGCAACTTTTGAGCTAGATAGATAGGTCAAGAACTCTGCATCAGAGAAGAGATGATTTGCAAATTTCCATTTTGATGGTAAGCTGAATTTTCTTTTCAGTTTTACAGTTACCCTCTTGCTGAAATGGGAGTAAAAATTTTTGAACCAGCCCAACCTCGTGCCTTTTTTTAGCCCTTTTAAATCGAACTGAAGAGCATCCCCCAAGACTTGTTCAAATGGAGGTGGGTGTCCAGGATTTATTTCCATGACCAATAATGATTTTATAATTTTAGCTCTGTAAACACCTTACTATTTGGTCAAACCATGAAGTGTAAACATTTTTGAGATTTTTTTTTATTTTTTTTACTAGCTCACCTCATACATGATCCCCTTAGGTTCATAAAAGCATTCACATGCACAAATCCAGTCGATGTAAGTATTCTTCACACTTACCCATCCAGATTAATAAATATATAAATTATTCACCTTGGCCTACGCATAACCTTCTACTGGTGCAGGAAACGTATAGAACTCAATATCCCCAATCCTCATGTGCAAGGGGTAGCCTGTTTAGCTCGTCTCGGTGGAGCCGCCAGTGGGGCATGAAGTGGTTCATGAGGGCGATAAATCGGTTGTTGTGGTGGCGCTGCTCTAGGAGATGGACCATCTCATGGACGATGATGTACTCCAGGCAGATAGGAGGCTTCTTGGCGAGGTGAAGGTTGAGCCATATCCTCCCAGCGTCCACATTGCAAGCTCCCCACTTGGTGCGCATGAGCTTGATTCCCCAATCCTTGACATCAACCTCCATAATGGGTGTCCATTTCTCTATGATAGGCGGAATCTCCTGCTTCAAATACTGCCGATACCACTCACGAAGGACACGCGCACGGTTTTCCATTGAGGTGCTAGGCCTTACAAAGAGCTTGAGCTTTTTGCCTGAAATCTCTACACGGTGTGTTCCCTGTGTCTCGACAACTTCTAAAAGGTAACGATTGCCCTGGAAGTAATGACTCTCTCCATTGACCAAGGTGCGAGGGGTTTCACGTTGCTGCTCCTGAAAGCCTTTGATGTGCTTCTTGATCCAAGCCAGCTTCGATATGGCAAAGAGGCGGATTACCTCTGGATCAGTATGTACAGGCGCAGAGATCCTCACCCCACCGTCTGGAGGATTGACGGATAGATGGATATTCTTGATGTTTTTTCGATTGACATCAATATGAATATTGGCGATGGTTAAAGTCTCGGGTTTAGTACTCACGCTGGGCCTTAATAATCTTCATGATATGGTCTGCCTGCTGTTCATCCTTGAGAACGTCCAAAACAGCCATTCGCAATTTACGCTCTTTCAGCATATTCTCCTTCCATCCATCCAGCATGTTGGCCTGAATGACATTATCCAATGCAAGCACCAAAACTTCATCTCGCTCCAAGTTGTCGTATAAGTTCCTGAGAGCCTCTGACTGGAGGGATGAAGGATACTCCGATCTGTTGGTAGTTTCTCCAGTCATTTGCTCCGCCAACTCTTTGATTTTTTCAAGGTATGCCTCATACTCCATGGCCTCCTCCTTGCGCCTGCGGATGAGCTCAGTCAAAATCGTAGACATTTTTTCATAAAATACAGGGTTGGTTTCTGATTGGGCTATGATGGCCTTTCGAACATTATTTTCAATGGTTTCAGCTACAGCCTCACGATTCTTTTGGGTCCCATACTCAGGCGCATCTTCTTTCATGACATTCACGATCAGATCTACCAGAGAGGTATTTTCGAAGTCTGAGGTTTTCTTGCTAGCCTTTGCATCGATGTACATATCCATAAGCTGCCGCATGCCAGGCTCGTAAGCCTTGAGATCTACATAATCCCCACTGGCTCTGCGGATAGTCTCGCGTAGCTTACCGTAGAAACTTATCTTGTCCTTGATCATTTGAGCTTCTGTTTCAGTATAACCCAACTTATCCATCTCATTGGCAACTGTAGAATAAGTCCTCAAGAGGGCCATCACAGCCTTGTAGAACGCCAATCTTATCTCCTCCCCTACTTTGATGATGATCTCCTGCCTAGGTCCTTTTTTATGTGTGTGAATGAGGTAAGCGGTTTCTCTGAAAGCTTGAATCAATTCTTGCTTGGATTCATAATCTTGAAACCCCTCAATGAATGTATCATAAGCCTGAAGAAATGCCTGAAGCATCTCAGAAAGATTGGCTGTAGAGGAACTCACAGGATGTGCGACCCAATTTCTGATTTCATTGATTCGAGTGGTGGCCTGCTCTAACTGCCTAGTACTTGAAAAGCCAAGGTAAGTCGTCAACTTCTGGGCTTGGATGAGCTCAGCAAAATGCGTGAAATATAGGTATTCAATGAGGTTAGAGTCCTGGTTTTTTGCTTTGTCCGCATGGTATTTTTCCAGGATCTGACTTGCCCTGGATTTCGTATGGCCTTCACTTTCCTTTTTTTGCAGAAAGTCCTCAATGAATCTGTTTCTTACATAACGCCCTACAAAATCTCCCAAACGAAGCTCTAAGTCGTTCACCAGATTGTAAAAGTACAGATGGCAGGGCCGAGAAGGTAGATTTAGGGTCGTCACCAGCCCCATGATTTCCTTATGATAGGTGAGAAAGAAAAACGTTCTGCCTGTTTCGACAAACTGGCGCACCAAGTCCCTGACATGGGTGAGATAGTACATCTTGTCTGCTCCCTCAATTCCTCGTTTCTGTATCTGCGTATAGTCCTTGGGCGTGAGGGTCTGAAATTAATGGGTGATGCCTCCATCTACGTTTTCGATAGGCAATACATCAAATTCATGTTCTGCCATGATTTGTATCGCTGCCGCTTCGGACTGATCCTCTTTCACCGCTTTCCATCTGGCCCTGCTCATGCCTATTTGTGCAGCATGGATCTCGATGATGGGGATATAGACGAAATGCTTGTCTTCTCTCATGTTTTCCGCTTGGTCCCCTAAGTTAGGTGGATTTTACCTATATTCGTTAGAGGCATAATTGATTTTCAACGGGTGAAACCTGAGGCTACACTCCCTCGACAAGCAAGTGAATATACGGTAGGAGGAGAAGTCTTATGAGCAGGCGCTGGCGAAGTTGTTCGCGGCTTGTGAAATAGACAAAGCATCATTTATTTACCAACTTGAGTAGCATCATCCCAGTTGTCTGTTCTAAATGATGGTGCTGGTAAAAGATTTACATCATAAAGGGTTCCAACTATCCAATTGCGCCATGCATACCTTACTGCCACAGGATTTGGTACTTCATCACTTCTTACAAATACATCCTGACGGTTCACGATTTCAGCATCAGCCGGATAAAACACCTTATCAGCTCCCGCAATCTCAAACCCTTCCAATTCATTATGAGTGTAAAGTCCTGTCTCTGCATGTCTAAATTTTATGATTAAACCACCATTCTTCTCTTCTAGCGACTCAAAGATTGGAGAAGCGTAATCTACAGTTGTATATCCATATGTTTGATTAAGCGCATTGAATAATAATCTGTCTGCGACTTCTTTCTTTTTGGGAGGATGGATACAATAGTCCTCTCCAATGTCCATTGTAACAGCGATGCCCGAATTTGGAATTGAATCCAAGCACTGTAATTGAATTTCGCGAAGAAAGGAAGTATTATCGGCGGCTTGGAATGCATGATTGTTGCCGTACATATAGGGAGCAATTTGTACATAATAAAACGGGAAATCCCCAATTCCCCATCGTGCTCGCCAATCTTTAACCATTGCAGGAAAAAGCTTTTTATAATTCTCAGGTTCTTTATGATTAGATTCTCCCTGATACCATAATACTCCTTTTATGGTATATGGAATTATTGGATGAATCATTGAGTTAAACAGAGCTGTGGGAATTTGATGTGTTTTCTTTTTTATATCTACGGTATCAAGATTGATCTTTTGATAAGAAGTCATCACTTCATTACTAATCCAAGCCTGAACTCTACTTCCGCCGTATGAAGTATGTATTAAACCTACCGGAACATCCAAAATCTCTTGTAACTGCTGTCCAAAGAAGTAAGCCACAGCACTGAACCTAATTACACTTTCAGGAGACGATTGTTCCCATGCAGCATACTTCCCCACATCTTTCAATGGGGTTTTTGAGCCAGCTCTATGAACGGTAAATAAACGCAAATTAGGATTAGCTGATTTTGCGATTGCCATAGCAGAACCAAATGTAGGTTGTCCACGGTACCCTTTTATTGGTTGCTGCATGTTTGACTGACCTGAACACAACCATACTTCTCCGAACAAGATATTATCTAATACAATTTCTGATGTTTTACTCTTAATTTTTATGGTTTGCGGTGCTTTACTCCTCGTCGTATTCACGTTAACCCGCCAACTACCATTTTCGTCTGCTTCAATTTTCATTACTCTTTTTAACCAAGAGGTCTTAATAGTAATTTTCTCTTTGGCATCAGCCCAACCCCATAACTCAACAGTCGTGTTGCGCTGTAAAACCATATTTGAGGATACAATAGCAGGAAGTCTAACCTCTGCATGAATTGACTCCACCCATAATAAATAGAATATGGATGTAAGGATAACTAAAGTGATTCTTCTCATATTTTCAGCTCTTATTTTCTTCTTTTTTGTAAATACATATGATCATTTTCCAACAAGGGACGGCCAATAAGGCCGTCCCAGTTTATCCTCCCGCTCTATTTAACAATCTCCATATATGAGGTCATACCATCCTTTGTGCGTAAAGTCAGCAAATAGGTCCCTTTGGGTATACTTGATATATCAATTCTGTTTATGTCTTCTGTCAATCTTATTTCCATAATCTTTTTACCTGACAGATTTGACAATGTGAAATGGCTATCTTTAATAGCTCCATCGAGTATGATATAGTCTTCTGCTGGATTAGGATAAAACTTAAAGATTTCACTTTGGGGGTCACCTTCACCTATGGACAATATAGTCTCCATGTTATCCATGCGTGAACTATTGCTACTGGACGTAAACGCTAACTGCGGTCTATCTTCCATAGCAGTCGCCTCTGACGAATGATACCTCACCAGTGCTTCATTTTCGTTGGTATTAACCAGTTGAAAGCTCAATAAAGGATCAGTTTCATTATTGAGAATTGATGTCACATCGAATTCTACCCAATTTCCAGATGCAGGTATCGCTTGACTACCTATGAGAGTGGAACCTGAAGGCTGATTAGTCCAGTTAAGACCTGATTCTGTCCAAGTATCTACAGTTACCAACCAGAGTTCATGGTTAGTAGACGCATCTCTGGTTTGAACTTTTAACCTGAGCTTAGCGTCACTAACAGTTCCCGATACACTGCTAATATCAAATTTTACATAGCCTTTTCTGTCATAATTAGAGTTGCTTGATTCTTTAACCTCAATTGTGCTTTGGCTACCATAGTTACTACTTGAATTGGCTCCCCCCTTTCCAAAAGTATCTTCGAACGGTACCAATGATTGTGCGGCGGATAACTCGTAGACCAACTGTGGTCTATCTTCCAGGTTGGTTGCTTCTGATGAGTGGTACAGGATATAATCCTCTGCTGTATTGGCGTCAGAAATCCTGACAGACAAGAAACCATCTGTCTCATTATTTACCACTGCTGTTACATCAAATTCTATCCAACCATCAACAGCCGGAACCACTTCAGTTGAAATGAGAGAGGAATTACCAGGTTGATTATTCCATGTAATCCCTGATTCTGTCCAACTATCATCGGAAACCAGATGTAGGTTATGACTTGCACCAATATCTTCTGTTTCTACCTTTAAACGTATTTTAGCATTGGTAACCGGATTGGATATGGTTCCAAGATCAAACTGGAGAAAGCTCATCCGATCGTATAGGGCATTACTTGATTCCTTGACGACCAACCGACTTGATGCACCGAAGTTTGAATTAGCGTCGGCTCCTCCTTTGACATAAGCATCCATTGAAGGATATATGATATTTGATGTTGTCGTTGAATTATCTGGCAATGAACCTGTTATATCAAACAAAATCCATTTCGTTCCAGCAGTGGTGGAATCGGTTTCGAGTGTTGCGTATGAGCTATTTGTTGACGCTCCTTTCAAAAAGTAACCACCACTTAAGCTCTTCAAAAAATAGGTATTCGTTTCTCCCGGGATTGGAATCGGTTTCCACATCATCGACCCCCAGTTTTGGATGGAGTGAACAGTGACAGGCACATCGTCCCCCACGTTTGGTGTATTGTTCACGTCGTAAGCCCGTAATACCCGATTACTAAATATGTTCTTGATATTAAAGTAACCTTGCTGAGAGCCTACAAGGGAGAATTTCCATTGCTGTTTTGTTGAATCAACCGTATTTAAATCCTCCTGCGTAACATTTGCATGGTCACTACTCGTATTGGTTTCATTGGGATCAAAGCCTCGAAGAAAATTTCCATATTGTTGATTTTTAAGTCGATATGTCCCTGTCAGCGCCATTTCACCATTTATTAGCACGGATCCATATACATCTCTTAGCTGGGTTTCCACGGTGATACCACTAAACGTGTTATTTTGGATAGTAATGTCATATGCTTCATCTAGAATAATGCCTGCTCTACCAGCATCCGTGCCTGTTGATGGATGGTTACTTGTGAAAGAATTATTCTCAATCAAAATATTACCTACATCCATATTATTAAAACCTTGCGTATTGGCATTGAAGGAGTTGATGTATCCATATTCATCTCCCTCATCAGCTGGATTGTCTAGATTAATTACCCAACCACAATCCACAAAATTTGAGGTGGTTACAGTATGATTAAGTCCTGCATGATTTCTACGAGGATTAGCACCAAATCTTATAGCCGCATACATAAGGTTGTCATAGGTGTTATTAATGGCTAAACTACTATTACAAAACATCACTTGCCCTGAACCGGCGATCCCCTCAAAAGTGCTATTCTCAACAATAACCGTATCTGGCGAAAGTCCCTCTGGGGACATAACAGTATTTGGTTGTACGAATGACGGTATAGGTTCTGTCGTTACTACCTCGTATACTGTAGCTGGACCAATGTATGTAACACTTTGAACGCCGACGATGTGTCTTTCACCATTTGAATCAAAAAAGTGAATGGGTTCTGGAAGGCACACCATCCCGTCAGAAAAGCCTCCATTTCCATCACCTAAGTTGCTCCCGAAAGATTTCCCTCCCTCTAATGATGCATCCGAGGTAAATCGGAAAGTTGTGTTGTTTATTATACTACTTACTCTTCCTGCTGTTCCTGCAGATACAAAGCCATCCAATCTGGTACCCTTTACATAGAGGTTGTCAACAATGTATTCTCCTGTATTTCTGGAAGAATGGATACCGTCTCTGGGGCCGGATGCAAATCGTCCACTCTTTGGCCTCAACTCAACATCTTTCACATAAATATCCTCATCGAAAGCAAAGAATAGCATGGATCTTAAACCATTATAGATATGGACATTCTCAACCCATACACGTTTGTTTACACGAAAATTGACCGTTCCAATAGAGGGTGTTCCGTAATGCCAGGAAATATAATCGCCAACACTAACATGTTGGGAAAAATTGGCATTCAGCGTCATTTGACGTCCGGTTCCCTTTACAAAATTACCTCCAGAACTTGCAAAAGTTAAGCTTGGTTTGCCAACTTTTAACTTTTCACTAGTATTACTTTGACCGTCCCAAGTCCATACGTTTGCAGCAGTAGTAGGGCAACTATTTGGAACAGGATATCCGTCAAGTACTTCCACTGTTACTGAAGAGCTATTAATTGCAATCACCTCGCCAGCAGCCATGTGGTAATTCTTGTTATCAAAAGTCATGTTTTTTACTTTGACTCCATCATTCCATCTTCCCCACAGAATAGATGGAGGACTTACAGCACTTGGATACTCTAGAATCCTCTCAATGTGTGTCGTGGGAATACCATTATTCTCTGTTCCTTCAAGCGTAATGTTATTTTTTCCGCTGATCAATATATGACCAGTTGCTAGGCTTGTGAACCTGCTATCCGGTGCTCTTAACGTATATACTCCGGCATCAAACTTAACTACCATGTTTGGGCCCGCTGCGTTGATAGCCTGATTGATCTGATCTTCGTCATCAATACCGTCATCAGGGAAAGCACCATAACTTGAAACATGGATAGTTCCCCCTGACTCACTGATCGAAAATGTTGGGTAAACCTGTGCATAGGAACTAGTCAAGGCAAACAACAATATGAATGCAATTGAATAGAATCGGATAAGATCCTTTGGTCTACGAGCTAGCCTCAGCAATTTATTAGAATAATGCTTGGCTTTGTAAAGTAGTTCTTTCATTTCACTCTTGAGCTTAGTTAGAATTGATGTTAGGACAAATCAAGCTGACCTAGCCTGGCCTGGCCTGAATTTTGAATATAAACAAATTATCTTTATCTCAATTGAATTATTTTACATATTCAGCGATGAAAAGAATACGAGGTAGTTCAGTCGCATGGCAGCCCTCTGGTATAAAGGAGGAATTGAGCCGGCACCTCTCCGATGGGTGTTGGTAAGGACCCTGTAGGAAAGCTTAATCCAATAGCTATCGCTTGCACCGATACCCAAATCCTTCCCAAACAGATGATCTCCCTCTTACCTAAAAGGTGGCGCGCCGAAGTTACCTTTGCTGAAGTCCGTAGACATTTGGGTATTGAAACACAAAGACAGTAGTCTGATCTGGTCATAGAACGATCTGCCCCCGCACTCATGCCCTATGTCCATGGCAATGACGCGTACCGTTTGCAGGCTACGATTGGGAGCCAATAGAAAGGTCATCCTTTGGGCAATCACTCCCAGCATGACGAACTCTTAATTGTAATCTGTATGCTCACCGATCAGGTTGATCCGACCGGGCGCGCTGCTCTCCCATTGAGTGAGATGGTTAAAATGGGTATGGAATATTTGCTCCATAGTGAGGATCAAACTGATTTGGCTAATCAAAAACATCTAGCGTCCAAGAGTCACGCCAGGGGATAGCGATCCCATGGTCCTTCAGAGTGATAGGCAACCAGATATAGCCACTTTCATAGGGGTGATCAGGCTTGTTGATATCGAACATCGCCATGTAGGTAACCTCTCTGCCTTCCACCTTTAGGATGAAGTTTGATTGCCCCCCAAAAGTCTTGTCTGCCCCTAGGCCGTTGTATGGATTGGTGCCTGAAACAGGATTTTCATGAGCTATCCACGGCCCCAGAATAGATGTTGAAGAGAATTGTCGAGCCGCGTTTGGAGCCCAGCCAGAAGAACCTGAGGCGAGCATATGGTATTCGCCCCCGTGTTTGAAGACCGCTGGAGCTTCCGTACGCTCTGTAACACCTTCGCAGACTTGGTAATCGCCCTCTGGAAGCAGGTAGTCATCTCGCATCTTACCGATCACAAATGCCTTATCCGGTTTGCGAACCGTTAGGTGATAGAGACTACCATCCTCATCTTTGAACATCGCAAAATCACCAGTGCCCTGAGGGGAATTCCCCCCCAGAAACTTGTGCCGGTATAGAAATGGTCCAGTAGGGCTTTGGGAAGTCGCGACGGCAACGAAGGCCACCTGAGCCCCCATGCCCCGTAAATAGAGCTTAAAAAACATGACAAATTCGCCGCTCTTCTCATTGTACACCACTTTTGGACGATCGGAGTTGCACTCATGGGTCAGGTCTTCTCCCTCAGGACGGTCAAGGCGAATCATCATGCCCATATCATACCAATTCATAAGGTCTTCCGACGCATAACAATGTACCCCTCCATCGGCATGCTTGGCTTCAGAGAGTCCCTCAATCTTGTGTTCGCCGTACCAGTAGTAGAGACCCTGGTGAAAGATAATGCAACCGCCGTGGGCGTTGATCGGCTTGTCAGTTACGTCAAGAAACACCTGTCCAGATTTGATTTCGCTCTGTTTCTGAGCTACCGCCATAGAGGCACTAGCAAGCATAATAGCCAGACATAGGCCCCACAAACCCCTCCGAAAAGGATTGAATGATATTTGTGTAATTAACTTCATTTTATTGTGTATAAAAGAGCTTATTCCAAGGTAAACTCCTCACTGGCATGCTCCTCTCCATTCTTCTCCACAACCTGTACCTTAAACCGGATTTCCCCTTCGTCATCCATGGGGACGGTCCACTCAAACGGGAACTGTACATCTGATAATTCCCCTTTTTTGTCGCCAATCGTGTACTGCAAAGTAGCTTGTTCAATGACTGAATCATCTTGCGTGTGGTACACGTAGAGGCTGCGCAATCCTTGACCAAAATCGAGAATCATGGCTTTAAACTTTTCGTCAAAAACAAAACTGGGCCCCTCTTTATCCCCTGCAGATTCAACCATTTCAACCTTATGCTGAAAAGAGGGCTGAATTTCCAAACCCGAAAGAGTCATCGAGACCAATCCTTGAGCGGGAACTTCCACTTCCCATTCATATCCCTGAATCTCCTGACTAGGGGAAGATTGATTGTTGTATTGGATAGTTAGACTGTGGGAGGACTCAGGATTCGCCCAATGAACCAATTCCGGATTGAGGCTTACCCTTGCTTTGACGGGTTGATTTGACTGATTTGAAAGGGCCAAATACAGGTTTTGATCCTCGTCTCGGGCGGCCATATAATTCACCTCAATTGAAGATATCGAAACCAACCCCTTGGGCATCCAAAGCCTGACCGAAGGAGCCTCGTAAAATTTTCCGGGTCGATGTCCATAGAATTTATTTTCCAGATAGGCATAACCTTCAATGTATTCAGAAGGAAAATCAATTTGCCCCTGGGACTTGACATAAAAGTCACTGATTAGGTAGTCAATCAGGTTTGACGCCAGAGGAAAGATGTGATTGTAATGAAATGAGTTAACGCTGAGCTCCTTATGGGGGCGGAAAGGATAATTCGCTTTTTCATAAACAGTCGTACGTGCTGTATTGATGTGATAGCCAGGGAAATTCAGATAGCGCCCCACAACTGCTGAACGGGCAATATCCATCAAAAATGAATCCTCAGTTTCATATCCAATGCGTAACATCCAAGGAGCATGGTGGGCCATAAATACGGCTCGGTGCCCATTGGAAGTCCCTGCGCCTTCAGGTGCTAAACCAATCTCTGACAATCTCCAAGCGGGAACCCTTTCTGGATCTGCTTCCATCTGAGGGTGCCCTTTGCCCTTTAGGTACCAATAGTGAGGGGCCATCCCTTGTGTATTTACTGATATGCTGTCGTTTGGAATATTGGGACCAAACCAGGTAAACGTAGCAAACTGTCGGGCTGCCTTTTGTGAAGCCTTCAGGAAAAGTTCGTCTTTACTAGCCTCATAAAGTTGATACAAATTGATGTAGTCAGGCGTGAAATCAGGCCAGAAAAAGAATCCATTGGGGGCGAATGAGTCGGAAGGGGTTTCCACTCTCTCTTTCACATATACGAGCCCCCCCTCAATGGCTTTATCGAGATAAGTCGCTTCTCCCGTTGCCCTGTACATGGCCAGTTGATTCTGCCAAGTTGCCCCTTCATCTACCTTGTCCAGGTTGCGTATCCGTTCAGAAGCCATTTCGTCTTCCGCCATTTGGCGTAACCCCTGTGCTTGTCCTCCACTCAAGTGGTAAAGGGCAGCCAATTCACTCATCGGTGCTGCAGGCCCGTTGAGTTTGCGAGAAGGTTGCTGGATCTTCTGTTCAGGGTCTAAGGAAAAGAGAAACTTTTCTCTGGAGAGCAGGTATTCGATGATAGGATAAGCCCTTTTTTGATATACATCCTCCCGGTCATAAATGAGGGCCACCTCAAACGGGTGGAGGGAGGAAACATTTTTCACCGCACCCGGTACGTCAGTTGAGTAAGCACAGCCCTTCAGACTATCCACAAACCAACTGTAATCGCTCATGCCGTATTCGATGATATTTTCAATTGTTTCGTTCAAAGAACCAATGGCATTGCTGCGATAATCCCTGAATCCCATGATATCTCTAGCGATGGTTTCAAATCCAGTCAACAGTTCTTCACCTTGAGAGAGGAAAAGTATGCTCTTAAAAGCAAAGGGAGTACCCGGTTCCATCTCCGATGCCATTCCCCCTAGTACAGGAGCCACTAAAATAGGTTGAGCCAAACCAGACTGATTGCGAAGAGCAACGCCAAACCGGCTGTTATCCAACAAAGGCAGGGGCTGAAAAGGCAATTCTGAGGGGGCAGCCACTACTCCTAATGTGGTATGGTTCTGATGTACCAGCGTAGATGGGATGGGGCAGCGATACGCTAAGGTCAGGTAGGGTTGATCAGGAAAACGCTTTTCCTGCCAAATCAAGGGCTGCCAGAGCTGATCCAGTTGTTCTGGATTGAAAGAAGGAGCCCCAAGGTAAGCCACGGAGAAGTATCCTTTGACCTTGGGCGTCAACATAAAGTTCCATTCAGGAAACGTGCTTTCGCCGAGCAGGAGGTAAGCCCGAAGGGTAAAAGAATCGTTGGCTTCAAATTCGAAGAAAGCCGTATCACCTACAATATTGATTTCATTTGCTCTGACATTTGTTTCATCCCCAGACAGGAAAAAGTTGGCCGTCCGCTTATCGGTTTTTCCTAGAAGCACCTTAACGTCGAATCCATCTCCACGGCTGGTACCGTCATCCTTCTTCTGAGCCAATCGCGCCTCCTCTGCCAGGGCAAGGTTTTCCCAGCTAGGTACGTTGTACGCGACTTTGGGAATATTGGCAGGGCGAATCGCCAACTTGGGGTTATCAGCTCGAAAAAGAACCGCAAACTTTGGCTCAAATTGAGCTATTGCCCCCGATTTTTTCTCCTCGATGATAAAGGAATAATCCTCCTGAACTCTGACGGAATAGCGGTCATTTTGGAGCTGATAAAGATTAGTATTACAGGAAGTCAACCAGCCGGACATTACAAGAGTCAGACACAGGAGCCAGTTAGGCTGTTTGGATCGATTGGGTGTGTAATGGGGAATTATCTGCATAGGTAGGATATTGATTGAGATTTGGGAACAAGCTAACTGGTCGTGAGTATTAAGTGGAGTTACTAACTGATAGTGGCTAGGGATTTGGCGAAGCATCCAGCCCGCTACAAAGACCTTCTCAGCATATCCATCAATAACAAAGGATTTCATACAAGGCCGCGGGAACATGCTCCATGGGACGCTCCAGGATAATTTGTAGATGTCGAGTCTCGATAGCTTTAGGGAACTGAATCTTGTTAACACTTTGGTGATTAAGCCTTCCCTGATAGATTGTAGTCGTACTACAATTGAGGATTTCGTAGTTCTTGACGCAGAATGGGATTTCAGACTCAGGATGCCCCATGAGGCTGGATTCCAGGGCATGGTCAAAGTCTGTATCAAAGAAGAGCACCAATTCTGAAACCTGCTGGTTCTCTTCCCAGAAAAGGTCGATTTTGGCCTTTTCCAAACTAGGATCAGCCACAAAGGCATTGGGTTTCACAAAGGGGCGTGTCAGGCCATTGTTTACGTTTTCAGGTCCAAACATTGTGATGGCTGGCGAAACCTTGAAACCGAGGTTATGTCCCTCTGGGCGGCGAATGGGCATCCAAAATTCAAAACTGTCTATGCCTATGCCTTCAGGGGGTTCCTGTTTGCCAAAGCTAGAAACGGCTCTATTTTCCTTATTAAAGACAGAGACAAGTCCCGTTGCTCGGGTCAAACTGCCTCGTACCTCTACTAAAGGGTTTTGGAGAAGGCACAGAAAACCGTAGTGATCACCAGGGAATGGAGTGGTAAAAGCCACTTCAATTTCTTGTTCACCCGACTCCAAATCAATGCTAAGTCGCTCCAAAATGACTTCTGGCGTGTAGTTATCGATTCTCTCGCTTTTACGAAGGTCTATCTCCAGGCGGGTTGCTTCTTTGGCTTTAACGGTTAAGGAAAAAGTATATTGTTGGTCTTTTTGTAAGGGAAGTATCTGTGCTGAAGCATACTGTAAGGGCATCCAGGGACCATTCGAAGGCAGCTCTGTCAATTCCCAATGGTCATTTGATACAATACGAGCTAGGTTGGTTTTATTTGAAGAATCGGTGATCGGGAAAAATGGAATGCTTTGTCCGATTTTGTTCAGACTGAGCTGGAGTTCTTTGATGAAGTGTGAGTGTCCTACTTCCCTGGGTGATAGCAGGTTTCTTGTAGCAATTGCTGCGGCCATTCCTACAGCCTGGCCACCATGGGCGCAGGTAGCCATGACTCTAGAGGAGCCAAAGGCTACGTGACTGGCACTAATGATCCTTCCTGCCAGAAAAAGGTTGTCTATGTCTTTGCTGTAGAAGCAACGGTAGGGGATGGTATAGACCCCTTTGGTATGCCACTGGGTACAGCCATTATTAGAGCTGTAGACTCCATCAGCAGGATGTAGATCCATGGCCCAACCCCCAAATGCTACAGCATCTTCATGGTATTTTTGCTCGACAAGATCGGACTGACTTAGCATGTAATCCCCTTCGAATCTCCTGCTTTCACGCTTTCCCGGGATAGTTCCTACCCATTCGAGTGTTAGGTTTTTGGCTTCTGGAAACTTACCACTATTCTTAACATAGTCCCAGATACCATACACCACCTTCCACAACTCCCATTTAATGGTCTCTGATTGGCGAATGGTATCCATTCTCCCACCAAACTCTACCCACCAAAGCCTGCAACCATGGTCTTGTAACTTGTAGTTTCGCAAACGTGGTAACTCTCCAGCATCTTTAAGTGCAAAACTGGGCGCTATAAAATCAACTGGACGACCTGTATCTTTGGAATAGAAATAAATCGAGTGCCCTAATAGCTCTCCATAATCTTCCACATTAGGAGCAAAACCTTCTCCAAACTCCTCAGGTGATTCTGCTCCCATGCGAAAGGATGCACCCGCCTGAAAAGCGACTACTCCATCTCCCGAGGCATCACAGAATAATGGCGCTTTGAGTTGGTATTCGGTTTCATTCTGGCTACAGTAGGCCCATAACTGGGAAATTTTTCGATCATTTTCTTTATCTACCTGGAAAACCGCTGTGTTGAGTAGCAAAATGATATTGGGCTCCTCTCTCACTTTTTCCATCAAGATGGTATCCAGGATAAGGGGGTTGCCTTCTTGGTTGCGGTAGAGGTTTTCCAGCAAAATTTCGTCAATAACTCCTCCTTCCCGTGCCCAACGATTGTTGTTCCCCATGTGGGAAGTTGCACCCAAGATCCAGAGTCGTACTTCGCTGGAAGCATTCCCCCCTAAAACAGGTCGGTCCTGAACCAGAACGACCTTGGTTCCCTCTCGGGCGGCAGTCAAGGCGCAACAAACACCCGATAAGCCTCCTCCAGTTATTACCAAATCGGCCTCAAGTACAAGGGCATGGGCTTTTCTGGTTTCTTTTGAAAAAGATTCTTTAATCATGATTCAGTAGAAATATGAAGGAAGGGAAATCACAGATAGGTGATAAGTCCCTCCTTCCTCTCATAAATTGATTTCTATGGAAAGGAGATGATTGTCTTTTAGAGTTTTACTTTTGCGGCGGAGCTGACACCAGTGGCATCAACACCGCGCAATAAGCATTACAAAAAACATTGAAAAAAAGGACTACTACACTACTATTCTTTTAGGAACTTACGAGTAAGCACAGCTCCATCTGATATTGCTGCCATGATGTACAAACCAGGAGTGAGGTTTGAAAGGGATACCCGCGTGGGTTCAAAACGATTGAGATCTCCTGTCTGTATTACCTTTCCTTGCATGTCCATGATGCGATATTCTGTCAAGCCTGCCTCTGAAGAAACCTCGAGGAAATCATAAGCTGGGTTAGGGCTGATTTTCAGAGAGGGAGTATTGTGGATGAACTCCTCTATAGATACGGGAGAAGTCCATACAATGCGGGGCCGCAAGGCGTCGTCCGAGTTATCGGAGGCACCAAATCTGATCAACGTACTACTAGTATCCTGCTCTGCTCTCACTACGAGGGTAAATTGATCAATGTTCTTAGCCAGGATTTCATCGTTCAAGAAATCGGTCATCTCAAATTCGATGAATCCCCCATTGTCGGCGTTCATGATGATGAGATTGGTCTGAACTGAGAAGAAGTCTTGTGCCGAATATCGGTTGGGATAGGTCATGGTGTCCATATACAATTCGGGTACGAAGTCCAGCGATACTGGAATCTCAAGGGTATTGAGTTGTCCATTATTAAAAGGTACTGGGGAAAAGTTGGTTATGGCTAATCTGAAAACAGCAGAGGTTACTTCGGTTTCGGAAAAACCCGAAATGTCGAAACCAAAATAGGACTCTCGGTTGAAGAAAGGCCCTTCACCCCTTGGAGTGCTAAGGTCCCCAAAAAGGTCTTTTTTGAGTTCTACTTTACCACCCTGCTTGAAAAATCCATTTTTATCCTCCCGCATAGCCGCATCTTTGGTCGGCTTGAGAGCAGCATCCTCTACGATCACGGTGATCTGATCTGAGGCTTCGCAGCCATCAGCGTTTGTAACTGTCACAGAGAAGGTATTGGAGCCCAAACTGGCATTGACCCCAGGGTTAACCGTCAGCGTGGGTGTATTCTCTCCAGTAGACCATGCATATGTGGAAAATCCTGCTCCCGGATCAAGCACTATACTCTCGGTTTCCATGATAGTCTGATCTGCGCCAAGGTTAGGTTCGGGTGATGGTAAGACTGCTAGGTTGGTGATGACCTTGTAGGTACAGGATCCCGTCGTAGTGGAATCGGTGTAGATACCTGCTGTGGTATACTCCACATTGCTTACGCCATTGAATACTGTGAGTGTCTCCCCTGAGCAGATAGCAGTATCAATCGTAACCGTGTTGTCCTCGATAAAGAACGCATCATATTGAATGATACTGTCAGCCCCACATGAGCTTGTGAGGGTATCCATATACACACCTGTTTGGAAAAATGTATCACTTGAGGTAAACAGTGTGTCCCCCACACATAGCACCTCTTGCCTAGCTTCTAGAGAGGGAATACAGGTTGAAGCAATAACCAAAGAAGGATGCAGGCTTGCATCTGGATTATCATTGCTATGGAACTGAGCCAGCGCATTGCCTGTGGTACTAGAAAGCCTGAATGTAAGCGCTGTTACGTTCCCAGCTGCAATACTCGTATTGACATAGTTAGTAACATCTATTTGCATAGTAGTGGCGGTATCAACCACACTAACGGTTCCAATCACTGTTCCTCCAGTAGTAGGCTGATTCGCGTAATCAAGCCCTGAAGTAATGTCTCCTTCATAGGCCACGATATCTACATCTGTAAGTGTATTAATGCCAATATTTGAGACATACAGACGAAGTTTGGCTTGGGTAACTGTCTGAGAAAGGCCCAGAGGAAAAGCCGCATACCCTTCCCGTGCAAAACCTGATGCATTCCTCAGGTAGACCAAACTGGTATTAAACACAGTCTGATTTTCCTGTACATATCCTGAAGTACTTGAGGCGATATTGACTACAGGCACAGCGTCGGTCATTATGGCCGGAGCGAGTCCAGTAGTACTTTCCAAGCTATGGAACTGGACAAACGCATTGGAAGTAGGCGACTCCAGTTTTACCACTAGGAAATTGGCCCCCGCACTGATCTGGGTATTAATTGCCCCTAACAGGTCAAAGGTTAGCTCAGTTGACATGTCATCTAACACCACGGAGCCTAAAGAATCTAAATCAGCATTATCAGGCTGGTTATCAAACGTATAGGCTGGAATCCAATCTGAACCTGTAGCAAAAATGTTGACCGTCTGTGGGTTCGCAAGCCCTGCATTGAAGTTTGATATGGTAAGAACCAGATCTGCTGTAGTAGCGGAATTGAACGCGCACAAGTCAAAAACCAGATAACCCACCCGGGTGAAACCGTTAGCATTCCGCAGGTAAATTATATTAGCTGCAGAGCTACCGTTATTACCCTCTTGGACGTACTGATCAAAGACAGGGGCCACCTGGGCGGTTGCTTTCTGGCTAAAAAAGCCCAGCAGGCAGGTTAGTATTAGGAAAAGTGTCGTGGATTGTCTCATAATGCGAGTCGATTAGAAATAGTAAATGTTGAGGTTCAAACAGTCTGATTATCTGGGTTAGTAACCCGGGTTGTTAGGTCCAATGAGCTCATTGGACTGGATCTCGTCAATGGGTATGGGCCAGAGGTATTCGTTTACCGATTTAAATTCCCGCTCTCTAAATACGTAGACTTCGTAGTAGGCAGGCTTGGAACGCTTTCTCAGATACGCTTCATGGGTATCGACAAACTCTTGGCCTAACACTCCTGCTACGGCGACGAGAAAATCTTCTTCAAACTCGTAGTTGATTTCCGTAAGGCTCTGCAGCCCATCTAATTCAGCCTGGGTAAAGCCGATTTCTGAAGCATCCTGCTGAATGGCCTGGAAGGTACAAGCAGTTAGCATCACTAGAGCAGTAGGTCGATGGTCCAATAAATTAGGTCGGTAACCGTGCCCGTCAGAGAGGGCTTCTTCCCCAATGTCCCAGCGCTTGATGTCATTGTAACGGGTGCCTTCAAAAGCAAACTCCACCCGCCGTTCATGCCGAATGATTTGACGTAGTTCTTCCTCACTCAGGTTGGCCCCTTCGGCGTCTTGAACCCGTGGCATGTCCACCCCTTCCCGCTGCCTAACTTGGTTGACCAAGTCCATGACTTCTTCTGGATTGGAAGTCCAAGCGCCTGACTCTACCAGAGCCTCGGCCCGCATCAGTAAGATGTCGGCATACCGAATCACAACATTGTTGGCTCCAGAGCTCTTGTTGTTGGGAACATCATCCTCCCTATCAATATATTTTTTGATCTTCAGCCCAGTGAAGTTGTTGGATCCTTCAGAACAAGGATCGTAAGTGACAGGATTACCACTAGATATGGAAGTATTACGGAAGGTAAAGGGAGCCGTAACCGTAAATTCCAATCGGGGATCGCGGTTGGCAAAGGGATCCTGAGGAGCAAACCCACTGAGCGGATCGTCAATGGGAAGGCCGTTGGTCATGTGAAACTCCTTGGCCAGATCATAAGTGGCCATATAGGATTGCCACAGTTGAAAGTAGGTTGCCCAGGGACTGCCCAGACGATCATCAGAAAACTCGGCTACCTGCTGAATATCAAACATCACCTCCTGGTTAGTTCCTTCTCCTAAGGGGGTGAAGAGATCAGGATAATTGCCATAGATTTCGTACACGCCCAAATCGATCACCTCCTGACAGACATCGGCACATTCCTGCCAGCGCTTGTTCCATAGCAAATTCCTGGCTTTGATGCCCAAAGCCGCTCCTTGGGTAGCTCGTCCGAGGTCACTGGCACTTGTATACACATCCGGTAGTTCTTGTGCCGCCTGATCAAGTTCGCTAAGGATGAACTCCAGAATTTCCGCTTTGGGGGTACGTTCCTTGTCTTTCTGATCTATGCCCTCTGGTTCAAGTCGCAAAGGAACATCGCCATAAAACTCAATTAGGTCAGAATAGAATAAGGCCCTTAAAAATCGGGCTTCGCCTTTGTATTGGGTGCGAAGATCCTCGACTATGTCTACCTGATCGATAAATTTCAGCACCGTATTGGCTCGGAGGATTCCTCGGTAATTACGCTCCCACTTCCGGGCAGCGTAGAGGGAACTGGGACCTTGCGACTGATCCCAGAAGTCCACCTCACCAGACCAGGTTTTATCCATAAACCCATTATCTACTATGAAGTCGAGGTAAATGGGCCAGGTGTTGGCTTCATATAACCCATCAGCCATGGTCAAGGCTCGATATGTGCCATTAACAGCGGCAGCAATCTGATCAGGAGTTGTGAAGCTTTCCGGGGAAACAAAATCTAGAGGCCTGAGGTCCAGAAACTCGTCGTTGTTACAGGAAAAACTTACCAAAACCAAGAGGGATAAGAGCGTATATTTTATAGTCTTTTTCATCGTTTCAACTGATTAACTGCCTACAGGGAAGCATTGAGACCAAAAGAGTAGATCACCAACTGAGGATGGAAATCACTGGTAATTTTAAAGGTGGACCGTTCGGGGTCAAAGCCCTCAAAATTGGTCAGGGTCAATACATTCTCTACCGTTCCATAAAGCCGTAGGCTGGAAAAGTGCATTTTACTGAGGAGATTTTCTGGAAAATCGTACTCCAGTCGGACATTTTTTACACGGAAATAAGAGGCATCCTGGAGGTAGTAATCTGAAACCACAGTGGCCCGTTTAGCGTCTACGTGCAGGCGTTCGTGTGTAGTGCTGGCATTTTCCGGCGTCCATCTATTGTCAGCCAGGTCCTGGCTGATCGGGGCCGCACCTCCCCAGAAGGGCGATACTAGCCCCCCGATGAGGTAAGCCTGTCCACCTTGCTGCCCCTGAAATAAGGTGCTGAGGGTGAAGTTTTTCACTCGCAGGCTTAGGCTTCCGGAGTAGATCCAATTGGGCTGGGAAGTCCCGATGAGGGTGACATCGTCTTCGTTGAGATCTCCATCCCCATTGAGGTCCTGATACTTAATGTCGCCTGGGGCTACATTTGAGTACAGATTAGATGGGTTAGGCAGGTCTTCGATGAGTCGATAGTTGCGGTCTTCATGTGGAATCGTCGGATCGCTATCTCGCTGCCATGTAAAGTCGGAAATCTGATAAATTCGGTCAAACCTATATCCATAGAAGGAAGCAAAACTCCCCCCGACTGCCGAGCGAATGATTCCTGCTGGGGGAAGATATCCGGAAACTATATCGTCGTCATGGCGAACAAAATCCAGGTCACCTAGGTCGAGTACCTCATTTTCATTGTAGCTGGCGTTGAGGGTGGCAAAGAAAACCACTGGTCTGACCAAATCTGTATGATAGGTGAGGGTTCCTTCAACGCCTCGGTTGCGCATGGTACCTATGTTTTGAAACGGCAACTCATTGGTTCCTAGACTAAGGGGAATCGTAACCCGGATGAGGTTGTCGCGGGAGACTTTGTTGTAAACATTGGCGAGTAGCCCTAGCCTTTCAAACAGTTCCAGGTCCAGGCCAATATTTACTTGTTCTGACCTTTCCCAAAAAATAGGAGCCGCCAGCTTGGTGGTAGCCGAACCCGGTACTAACTGCCCCCCGAAGGTGTAATTGTAGCCTGGCGTTTGCTGACTGAATAGTGGATATCTGTCCCGTATGCTTTCATTCCCTAATTGGCCCCATGAGGCTCGAAGCTTTAGTTGAGATACCGAAGCAACATTGAAAAATGCTTCCTCAGAAATCCTCCATCCGACAGAAAAGGAAGGGAAATTCGCAAAAGGGGTAGCATTCTCTGCAGAATTACCAGCGGGATTGAATCGAGAAGAGGCATCGCGGCGGAAGTTGGCCTCGAATAGGTAGCGTTCCCTGAAGTTGTAGGTCAGTCGGGCAAAGTAAGAGACCTGGCTTACCTCAGAGGCATTGTCTGAGAAATAAATCTCTGCGGGATCGCCCAACGATATAATAGGCTCATTGGCCAAAAGATCATTGATGCCCATGCGGGTCTGCTCAAACTTGTTGTAGATGCGTTCATACCCAGCCAGCGCAGAGAGTCGTTGGTTATTTCCGAACTCAAGGTCATAGGTGAGCAGACTGGTCCAAAGCATGTTTTGGGACTTGCTAAAAACCGTCTCGGTACTGGAACGACGGAGAGAAAGGATATCTAAATTAGCCCCAGTAGCCGTAAGTACTGCCGGCACGAGGCGTTCACTTTGTGTATCGTAGATAGTTTGGCTGTAACGACTGAGTAGCTTAAGGTTTTTGATGGGCTCAACTTCAGCCTCGAATTGGTACTTGTTGTTGCGTCGATCTATGAACCTGCCACCCCCAACTTCTTCTTCTGCAAAAAAGCGGGAATTGAAGGTATAAAAGGTATTGCCTTGCTCATCATCAAAAGAAAAAGCCGAAAGGGGACGCGCCAGAGAAACCCTGGTCAGAACAGAAGTAGTGGAACTGGAGAGCTCTTTCACATTCTCATCGTTGCCCTGTACAATGGCACCGATTCTGATCCTGTCCTTAGCAAAATAGGTATTGATTACTGCTCGGTAGGTCACCTTGTTAGAAGAGGTACCAAACAGAATTCCTTCCTGATCCAGGTAACCCGCAGAAAGAGAGAAATCGTGATTTTCACCTCCCCCTGAAACACTGCCATAGTAATTTTGTACGGTCCCAGTCTCGAAGAACAGGTCATACCAATCATTGTTCTGAAAGCGATCGCTCAGACCGAGGCGTATGGTATCAAGGTCAAAATCGTCATAGATGGGGGCAAAGCCGAAATTTACCCGCGCTTCATTGAGCCGCTCTGCGTACGTAATGCCATCAACTGGAGTGGGAAGTTGAGAAGGGGTAGAGAAAGAAATCGAGGAATTGAAATTAACCCTGATATTTTTTGTCCCCCTTTTGGTTTTGATCAGAACGACACCCGCAGAGGCTCGCACACCATAGATCGCCGCAGCAGAGGCGTCTTTTAAGACCGTCATGGTCTCAATGTCGTTGGGGTTAACATCAGAGAGCTCCCCGATCACCCCATCGATGATAATGAGGGGTTGGTTGCCGTTTTCAATGGAGGCAACCCCTCTGATCCGAATTTCGGCGCCCTGGTCACCTGGTTGTCCTGAGTTCTGGACGATCTGTACACCAGCTACTTTACCCTGTATGATCTGAGAAGCATCGGTCAGCACTCGGGTGCCTACGTCTTTGACCGAAATATTTTCAACGGCACCTGTGAGGTTGGCCTTTTTTTGTTCTCCATAACCCACAATTACGATTTCATCCAAGGTAGAATTCTTGAGTTGAAGGGCAACATTGAGTATGGGGCTCCCATCCAACTGGACAATCTTCCGTTCGTACCCAGTATAGGTGAACGTGAGCGTAGAAGCTGTATCCAGGAAGCTAATACGGTACTTCCCGTCAATGTCGGAAAATACACCTGTCGTGGTCCCGTTAACGATTACGGAAGCGCTTACTAGTGGACTTCCATCTTCAGCACTTGTAATAGTGCCTTCAACAACTCTTGCCTGTTGTGAGAAGACTAGGGAATAAAGTAGCAATAAGGTAGATAGTAGTAAGCTCTGTTTCATACGAGTCGTTATTTTTTATTGGAAAAACATAGATGTATTATGCTTCCCTAGAAAAAGCACATTATAGGTTTGTGTGAACCTGGAAATAGGGTTCCCACTGTTGTTTTATAGCTAAAGGAGGGTTTTAGTTTCTATCCAACTCGATATGTTGAAAGCTTAGGCTCGACTGGAATACCAAGCCTAGGACCTATACAGATACACTTAGCCAAGTGTATGATATAGGATAGGGAGTGTATACGATGATTAATAGAGTCCATGTGAGTAGCTAGTAGTTATAAAAATTGACAAAATCTGATCTGGCCTGTATTGGCCTGCACTGCTAATATATAATCATTTCTAGATAATCCAAAAATGATTTTTGTTAGTTGGGTAAGTGAGCAACTCTTTTGCTGCGTTGGATTCCATTAAGAGAGGGCAAAATGTCCTACCCTATAAGAGACTACAGGGTTGAGCAGGATATACTTACTTTTTTTAAAAAGGAACATTCCATTAGGTAGTTCCTAATGGAATGCTCAATAGTTAATCTGGTTTGTTATCTCAGTGGATTTTTTTGTGTTGCCTATTCTAAATAGAGTCCCTAAGAATAAGCTTGGAAGAGTTCACCACGGTTTTCCGCTCACCGTTTAGGATAAGTTCTGCGGCTGTCTTACCCATTTCCACAAAATCTGTATTCAGAACTGAGATTCCTCCAGCCAATACTTCATTTACAAAGGTATCATTGTAAGAAATAATGCCGATATCTTTTCCAATTTCATATTTGAGTGTCCTACACAACTTAATTGCCTCTACCATCATTCTATCACTATTAGAGAGAAAAATGTAGACACTCTCCTTTGAGATATTTGCTTCTGATATTTCTTCCACTAACTCTAAGTCGAACTTACGCTCTCTCCCAAATCTCCTAAATCCCTTGAGGACCCGATCAGCACCCCAACGAGAGCGTGCACTGACAAGTACAAGCTTTTTATACTTTAAAAGCCTGGGGTATGCTTCTTCCAAACACTGGTATATATCAGCTTCAAAGTCCTGATACACCATGGCATACTTACCTTCCAATCCTGTTTCCTGGTTATCTACAATTACCCGTTTACTAGCGGGAATCTGGTTAAGTATCTCGTTTGTATCTTCCTCAAGATAAGTGACAATCACAAAATGGGTGTAATTCGGCAGGTTGTTAATTATAAGCGACTTAAACACTTCATAGTTATGATGATGGAAAAAGATTTGTACCACCCCATTATCCCCTATCTTATCTAAAAAAGCCTCATACATCCGACTTTTAAATTCGGTAATTTTATCCATCAAAAAGAATATCCTCAGTCCTACCTTTACATCGGTGGCTTGAACATAATATCCTTGCCGATAAGCCGCTTTAATTATTCCTCTTTCGCTTAACAGATTGAGAGCCTTCGAAACGGTTTCCCGGCTTACCTTATAGGTTTTTGAAAGTTGCTTTATGGAGGGAATTTGGTCGTTTAGTCCATATACTCCTTCTTGAATATGAGCAATTAATTCTTCCGCCAGCTTCTTGTACTTAGGCTCCATATGATTGCCTGCACGAGTCAACTTAGACATAATATATAGGCTCGGTGATTGTGTAAGAAAGACAATGTAGAACGGGATTTAAGGCAAACTACATTTTAAAATGATCTTTGCCTAGATGGCATGGGCAATGTCCTTAGTTAGGAAAAACCATACCCAAAATTTGTTTTTGCTGGGACAATTTAAGTATTTCACACAAAATAACAGTACAGGCCAACACAGGCCAGACTTATTTTCTTTCTCATTAACTTGGCTGAAAAATCATTAGATGTCGACACTAGACTACTACATTATTCTCCTATTTACCTTAATTATTGTGGTAGTAGGGATGTCGTTTGGCAAAAGCGGCCAAAACATGAAATCCTTTTTTGCTGCGGGAGGGGCGGTACCCTGGACAATCAGCGGGTTATCCCTGTTCATGAGCTTCTTCTCCGCTGGTACTTTTGTAGTTTGGGGTTCGGTAGCTTATGAGTATGGATTGGTCTCTGTCTCTATCCAATGGATGATGTGTATTGGAGGATTGCTGGTAGGTGTATTTATAGCAGGAGCTTGGCGCAAGACCCAGACACTAACAGCAGCTGAATTCATTCGATATCGCCTCGGCGAACGGGCGAAAGACTTTTACACCTACATGATTTTGCTCCTTTCGCTAGCCTATGCAGGGGCCTTTCTCTATCCTGTTGCCAAGATTGTGAATGTCTCCACAGGCTTTCCAATTACTTATTGTGTGATCCTTTTGGGCCTCCTGATTATGATCTACACGACCATCGGAGGCCTATGGGCCGTAATGATTACAGATGTTTTGCAGTTTGTTATCCTGACTGCAGCCGTCATCATTGTAGTACCCCTTTCTCTGAACCATGTCGGGGGATGGGATGGCTTTACCCAAAAGGTTCCAGCAGATTTCTTTAACCTAGTGGGAGGAGAATACACAGAGCTATTTCTAGTGGCTTTTGGCATCTACAGCATGGTATTTATTGGCGGAAATTGGGCGTATGTCCAACGCTATACTAGCGTGAAGACGGTAAAAGACGCAAAAAAGGTGGGCTTCCTTTTTGCCGGTTTATATGTGGTCAGTCCTCTGTTCTGGATGCTTCCTCCTATGATCTATCGGGCAGTACAAGGGGACCTAAGCGGGCTGGAAAATGAAGGTGCTTATCTTTTGATGTGTAAAGAAGTACTTCCTCAAGGAATATTGGGTCTTATGTTAGGAGGGATGATTTTCGCGACTGCGAGTTCAGTAAATACTACCCTTAACTTATCTGCAGCAGTTTTCACCAACGACTTATTCCGAGCCTGGATGCCTGAAGCTTCCAATCGGGAGCTCATGCGGGCAGCTCGTATTTCCACTATTTTGTTTGGTATAGCCACAGTAGGGGTAGCCCTGCTGGTTCCTGCGGCAGGGGGAATTGTAGAAGTTGTACTGACTGTAGGAGCAGTTACAGGGTGCTCACTATATGGTCCCCCAATCTGGGCCATCTTTTCAAAGCGTCAAACGGGTCGCTCCATCCTTACGATTACCTTATTAAGTCTGGCCATAAATCTATTTTTCAAATTCCTGGTCCCCTCCCTATTCAACCTAAGCCTCGATAGGGCAGAAGAAATGCTACTAGGATCTATTCTTCCTTTTCTGTTGTTGGGTCTATATGAAACATGGGCAATCCGTACAGGGTATGTCTCTCCCAATTATGACGCATATATGAAGAGAAGAGCCGAATTATCGAAGCCAACAGAAGAAGGGGAAGAATCAGAACAAAATACCTATGGTTTGAAAGTGTTGACAATCGCCTTACTAGTGGTAGGGCTGATCATTATAGTACTAGGGTTTATGTCTTCCGAATCGACTCTATTGGTAGTGGGAATTGGAGCCTTAGTTGCGTTTGGTCCTGTCCTTGTAAATCGACAAGTATTCTTTAATAGACAATCTCCCCCTTAGGTATTAGTGATTATCACGAATCAATTCAGATAGGATTCATTTTCTATGCAGAGACGCGATAAATCGACATCTCTACATAGAAAATACCCTCCCCACTCATTCGTGATAATCCTTATTGCTGTAAAGGGATACCAAAAGTATTATAGGTAAAAATAGTTAAGTAGTTAGTTTGTAGTAGTAGTAGTAGTAGCAGCAGGTTGGGATTAGTTGTGCAAACTCTTCCCAGCCTTTTTTTACATATAATATGTAGGTCTTCAAACCGATTGGGAACAATAGGGAGTAAATCTAAAGTGTAAGTAAAAGAACGAAAGTCTGATTTCTAATCAAGCCAAAGCTTGGATTTTTTGTAAGAGGTATTCAGATTTTCTCTTTACTAAGATATTCTCCATCCACTACCCTCAGCCTACCTTCATGGTTGGCAAAGGGATCTTTATCTAACCAGCCATTTTTGATGGCCATGCGAATGGTCTTGCGGAAGAGGGAGACATACTTGACCGTTGAGTTGTTGTTGATGTTGCGAACTGTACGGAGGTAGTGGTCAAAGCTAGAGATGAACGCATGGTCTAGCTTGCGCAAGGGGATGTCATCTCGCTTGTAATGATACTGAAGAAATTCTCTGATATGCTTGAGTCCTGTAGTGAAACGAACGTAGGTTGTGCGGGCGCAGTCCTTCCCTACCCTTTCGGCGAGTTGCTGGTTATGAAATTCATAAGTGGAGATGACGGTGTGTTGGTTTCGGGCAGATTTACTTTTGCCTTTTCGTATTTGATGTAGAGTTGAAGGGTAAATGATTCCATGGTAAAATAGGTCTCGGGATGTGAGTCTGATTCCTTTCTAAAGGAGTGGTCATGCGAGAGAAAAAAGTATTTATTTCGCTAATAATCAGATACTTAATTTCTATATCAATTCCTATTCACATTTTTTTCTACAGGTCTCGATTTTGGCACCTCCATCCCCCTAAATCATGGAAAAAATGGACTTCACAAAAATAAAAATCGGCCTATACACTACATAAAGGCCGATTTTGTAAGAGCTGCTGCTCGAAAAGTGGAGACGGTGGGAGTCGAACCCACGTCCGGAGAAGGTAATCAGTAGGCCTTCTACATGCTTAGTCGATTTATTGTATTTTCATACACCTGCCCAACCGACAGGGCGTGGTATATGAGGTTGCTGCTTTGTCTTTGTCCACGGTCACAGCCGTCCACGAACGCAACCCATCTGTGGTTGATGTGCCTCCCATATGACTGACCGATAGATAAAATCAGTCGAGAGACATCTAGCTAGTCTAATCTAATTAGGCAGCTAGCGCGTAATTTCTTTCGCCAATTATAAGTTTCATCAGAGGATTTAGGTGGTCCTGTTGACGCCCACCGCATGCTTGTACCTAAAGCTCAACGACCCGTCGAAACCGTGTCGTCCCCATGATACATGTTTCAGAGCGTAGATTCATCTTCCAGAACCATTAACTCTACACATGTTTTATTTGAAAGAACCAATTCCTGAATAAGTCAGGACCATTAATAACGTATGTTTCATATGTAAGGTTACAAAAACAGGAAAGAATTCAGTAAATGCTTTCCTGTTTTTGTATTCCCTCCTACTTAGCAAAGGCTCAATCTATCTCTAGTTAGATCCTGTAGCGGGTCCTAAATTATTTTGATGGAAAGGGTCCTGCTCGACATTGACTTTGAGACGGAGGATGACCGCTGGTTTGTCAGGATCGTTGCTGCGAACTGTAATGGACTTATTCTGCATTCCGCGACGACCGCGAGAGTTGAAGGTTGCAACAATCTCTGAAGTCTGCCCTGCCTTGACAATCTTATCCTTGGGCGCCGTAGCCGTACAACCGCAAGAGGCCTTTACATTGTCCAATACTAAGTCTTCCTTGCCTGTGTTCTTAAATACGAACGCATAAGTTACTTTCTCCCCTTCCAATACATTCCCTGCATTGTATTCGAGTGTCTCAAACTCGATTTTAGGCATTTTCGCTTTCTCCTCCGCCGTGTATACACGATTGACGCTTCCATTGAAGGTGAAGGCCTTATCCTTCTGATTCTCGTCATCTGTATACAATACAACCTTCTTGGAGAAAGCTGAGTAGGTGATGAACTTATTTCCCTGTGTGGTCACGTCGATGGTACTCACCTGCCCAGGCGTCAACGTCTGGTCCGCAACCTTGACATCAAACATGATTTCCTTGTCCATGTCTCCCGTGAATGTAACGGGCTTAGGACCTATATTTTTTACGCGGATTTTTACCGTTTTTTCTTTGTCCGAATCCAATACCCCTAAGGCATGTACATCTTTATCGAAGGCCAAAGAACCCATTTTGATGGGGAACTTTGCATTCTCGTCCTCAGGACTCGCATTTACCTTCCCTTTGATGTATAGGATGATGGGACGCTCCACGCTGTCATAAGTGACAGTCACCGTCTTGGTAAAGGCCCCCATACGATTGGTATTGTACTTGACGTCAATCTCGCCTTTTTCCCCAGGTTTGATCTCATTGGTCGTCCACTTAGGTGTCGTACACCCACAGGAGGCACGTACACGTGTCAACTTGATTGGCTCCTCTGACATGTTGGTAAAGGAAAAGGTATGCTCAGCTTTGGCACCCTTGTCCATTTCCCCAAACTCATGTGTCGTCTTGTCAAACTGAATTTTCTGAGCAAAAGCCATCAAACCAAAGCTCAAAAATAATACGGTCAAAAATGCAATTCTTCCTTTCATGGCCTAGGAATCAGTAATTTAATTGTATAACCCAAAATCAGACAACCTTTTTCTCACAGACAGGAAAGTAGGTAGCCTTTTCCTCAATTTACGACTAATCTTTTAGTTCATCACAAATATAACGGTCTTTTCTTAATTTTGATGCCCCTACACCAAGTAAAAATGCAAATTTCCTATCATTCTATTCTTCCTTTCCACCTGTATACCTCAAAATCCCTCCAATCCTTTACCTTCTCCCACTTATACCCTTGAAAGGATTCGTCGAGCATTCCCCTATCGTACAACAACCACAACGTACCTTCTCCCTCAAAGTATGGAAGCATACGCTCGGCCTCTTTATAAGGGATGGATATCACCCCTTCCGTACCCAAAACATACAAGGGATCAGGACTGATCAAAAAATCTGGTTGCGCTTCTGTCTGCATCCACTCCATGTAATGGGTTAAGGAAATCTCAGGCTCCACTATGTACGTTTGAACCTTAATATACAAGGGATAGGTATAGGCCAGTATCGTCAGGATGACCAAAAACAGTCGAAGTATTTTCTTTTGGGGAAATGAAATGCCTTCAAAACTATGACCAAACCACAGAGCTGCCATGAGGATCATACTGGGGACAAAGTATCGGGGTTCCATCACGAAAGTCCAAAATCCGATCCAGTTCCAATCTTCAGGTGGCCAAACCAAAGAAAGATAGACGAGACTCCCTACATTCAACAGGATCAAACACCCGACCATAACCTGCCAATCTCGTGAAAGCCCTCGCAAGATACGGTATAACTGCACGCACAAACCCAGCGAAATCACCCAAGCTAGTACACGCCCCCCCCATACCCATCCTGGATGAGTCTGATATAACCGCTGCTCATGGGGCACTCCCCAATATATTAAGGATTTGAGGGGAAATGGATCCAAATAAATAAGGTGTGAAGGAAAAAATCCATGGGATTGTCCTGGCAAATAAGATGGACCTTGTGACTGCCACACAATCATCAACCCGACTCCTGTCCCAAAAACCACGCCCGACAGGACCATCAATCCCCAGATCTGGATTGTTTGCCTCCACCGAAACTGGTAAAAATACACCAAGGGGATCACTCCCAATAAAGGCAAATAGGCTGCACGTACCCAAATGGAAAGCACGATGCACACAAGTCCTACTACTAGGAGAACAGAAAGTCGTCTCTTTTCCCATTCCCTGGCCCAACAGGCTAGCCCTACTAAAAAGAAACCTAGGGCCAGCATACCTGATCCTGTAAGATAATGCAAGGGAGCAGGAGAAATCGCCAAAAATATCCACCACATCTTGTAGCCTAGCCCCCCTACCCTGCCCCATTGACTGAAGATCATGTGAAGCCCCCAAAAGATGAGGATCAATCCCAAGATGTCTACCCCGATAGCCGCCTGAACCCAGTTCTCTGTGACTTGATAGATCGCCGCCATGCCCCATACATAAGCAGGTACAAATCGATGCATGTCCTCTTCTACAATCTGCCAAGCCTGTACAGTTGTATCTATCCTAGGCAAGGCCCAAGATTCTCCTGCGAGCATCCGATCCGCCAGTACCATCTGCACTTGGGTATCCAAATAGATGTTGGGAAAGTGGACACGATGCTCCACACGCATGGCCAAAGCAAACACCAGCAACACATACCATGGAATAGGCTCCAGGATTCGATCCAGCAAGCGTCTTACTTTTCCCATATTTTCCAATTTGGGCTCACGTATACCACTTCCAACTTCTGCAAATACGCCATTGTCTCAGGCGAGAAATCTGGCAAGCTATCCTGAGGGGTAATCAGATAGTCTCCCTTCGCCTCCTCATAATTTGTACTGGTAGCAAAAACAGCCTTTTTTCCTGTCATCAAGGTCAATACCCTCGGTTTGTAAAATACATAGCTAGCCTCTGCTGGTAATTTTTGTTCGATAAATTCCCACATAGCCTCGGATTCTTCTGTTAGCGGTCCTTGGATGAAATCTGTCTTTGAACAAACCTGAATATTCATCCATAAACTTCCAGAAATCCAAACTATCGCTATTGCCCATAAGATCCATTTCTCCCACGATCGTATTCCTCCGACCATCATCCAAAGTGTACACATCATGAGTATGGCAAAAATAAAACGAGGCCCTTGCTTATAAGGGTATAAAAGCAGCAGACCTCCTGTCAGGATGCTGTAGATAAATCCCAAGGAAAGCATCTGTCGTTTGAGCCAAAGCCCGCGGATCGCCACCGCCATTGCTCCCACGACAAGCAGCACTTGAAAGGCTATGGCAAATAGATGATCTGAAGGCCAATATTCGAAGAACTTGTACGTGACCTTGAGATAATAGATACTCATGTCCTGGAAGACAAGCCAAGGAGAGGTTTCGGGAAAGAAGCTCCAATAGCTCCTTCCCTGCGGGAATACATATACATTGAACCCCCAAACACAGATAAGCCCCAGTACCGCAAGTAATCGATTGGGGAGAAATAGGGGACGTAACTGCCATTTCCCTTGTTCATTGATCCAACATAACCGCAGAAGCAGTACGGGCACCAACGTCCAAGCCTGTGTACGTATCAAAATCGCCAATCCCACCCATATGCCCATCCTTAGATAACTGCTGCCCTTTTCTTGAATCGGTCGATGCATCTCATATAAGCTCAGCATAGCCAAAAAGAGGAAAGGGTAATCGGAGATGATTTGATTAGAAAAGTCTATCATAAAGGGATGAAGCGCCCAAATGACCCCAAGGACTACTAGTGAAGTATCAGATAAATAGTCATTGGCCCATTTGAGGAATATACCCAATGTCCCTACGTAGCATCCGATCATCAGCCATTTAAGCGTCGCCCACGGAATCGCAGATCCTCCCAAGAAAGGGGAAAGCATCAAAGGAAATCCCCAAGGATAATACTCGGGACTGTCTCTAGGTATCGAATGATCATGTCTGAAAGTCACCTGCTCATGGAGGATTTCCCAACCACCTTGAGCGATCGTCTGCCCCTGCATGAGGTAAGCGGCAAAGTCCCCTCCCCAATCATGGCCTTCTCGCCAAGATGCCCCACATAGGATCACATAAATCAAACTGCAGGACAACCATACGTAGAGCCAAGAAGGTCTTTTGGGCCAATGAAATGTATGTCTCTTGAGATGCTTTTTCATATCAAACAGCTTCCACGAAGCATCTTTTCAATGTCTCATAACTTTTGTTTTGATGCAAAGTGGCAAATAAAGCCAGAATGCAGGGAGAAATAGAAGAGAATACCTGCAAGTCTTACACTTTCGCTAACGTCAAACTACCCCCATTTTGTTGTTTTTCAGGCGTTAAGATAAATATAGAATCCATCTCCCAGTCGCTTCTCTTCATTTCCTCTCCCAATCCTTACGCCTGTAATGTTTGGCTCAGGCCTTTTCAGGCAGTCTCTACCCCAGCATGTATTTTATCGACACATCAAAAGAAACCTATTTATCTAAACCCGTATTTACCATGCATCCTTCTCTGATCCCCCTTTTCTCGCTTATTCTAACCACCTTCCTACTATTTTCTCAAGATCCCCTACAAGCACAAATCCCTAGAGCCTATCCTACAGATGTAGTTGCCCAATCTGAGGGCGTGGTTACGGTGAATATTGATACGCACATCAATGACGACTGGGAATTTTCGGGAAATGTAAATATGGGACGTGCCACACTTAGAGAACGCCGCCGCCAACCTGCGACTACGGTATTTCGCGTAGTAGATGGACAAGAAACAAGGCTGGCACGTGCCATGCGGCGAATGCGTCCACCTGCCGTTCCTCTGACAGCATTTACAGCGACGCGCTTC
>JBCBFT010000045.1:0-46202 GCA_038527485.1 Bacteroidota bacterium | reverse complement strand
GATTTTGATATGGAGGTTGCCATTCGGCAGATAGGGGGAGCAAAGAACATGGCTTACGGGTTGTGTTGGGGGAGTAATAAGTCCCATTCAGATTTCTCAGGTTTCTTCATTAGCAGTAATGGACAGTATACGATTCTAAATTGCCAATCCAACTTTTTCCAAGAGGTGAAACGATGGACAGAAAGTAAGTCTATCGTTGGGCAACGCAAGGTCAATATCATGCGGGTGAGTCGTAGAGGAAGAAAGTACCAATACTACCTTAACGATCAGCTCGTATTTGTCAGTCACGTAAAAGATATGGCTGGAAAGGAAGCAGGGATCGTGTTGTATGGGAAGATGCAGGTAGAGATTGATTATTTTAAAGTCACCTATCCAGATGAGAACTTTGAAGCCCAAATGTCAGAAATGATCCAAAATGACTGAGACAGCATGATTGGGTATAAGGATAGCTAGGTATCAGATCAAAGTATTGATAATATAAGGTGGTATATACTTCATAGATGCTAGAACATGTACGCTACTCCATTAATTTTTTCCACTTTTCGAGAAAAAGGCACATAATCCCACATTTTCAATTGTTTAAAAAAAATTAAGGAAACAATATATAAGTCTTAGGGTTGTTTTTTCAACAAGTTTTCATTCGTATATTATATCTCATATATGATTGCGACTAAATATATTGTTGAAGATTGGATCTAGTTATCAACTTATTAATCGGAGTTTTATCGGGTACAGCAGTAGCCGCATACAATATGAGCAGACCTGCTCAGTTGTGGAAGCTTATTATCATAGGTATAATCGGTGCTTGGTTTCCCAGCATAGATGAAATCACCCTTTGGTCAAGCTTTGATGCGGTCGTCGGTACAGCTTTAGGCCTGACCTCCTCAGGAACGGAGATTTATTTCGGTAAATTCTGGTATTCACACCAAGCATTTTTTCACTCCATTTTCTCAGTGATACTTTTCAGTATTTTGCTGGCATTAGCTGCTGGTTGGTTTTATCGCTACATACTGAGAGGTGCATCGACTTACGCTCGTGCTACAAGGTATTGTTCCATTTATGCCATCGTATTTGGACTTGCTTACCTCTTACATTTGGGTGGAGATTTGGTAGCACCTGGAGGACCTTGGGGAGGAATCCGTTTATTCTTTCCCTTTGAGGTTTATATCGGAGGATGGGGCTTTACTTGGTGGTGGAACAATTATGATCTAGCATTGATATTACTTGTATGTAGTATTTTAAATATCGCATTTATCTACATCATTCCTCCCCTGCGCAAAGGTATGCGTCAGTTACCAGGGGGTATTCTCATACTCGCGGTCCTACTCATAGGTGTCCAGTTAGGTAAGAGAGACTTTGATTTCAATCGTCCAGGCTATTCAGTCCGAGAGCATGCTTCCAAAGAGATCCAGCGTCATATGTTGGGAGAATCTCTATTTAGCGTAATGGAAGAAGTAGACGAAACCCTTCCGATTTACTTTTAGCGTGTTTATCAACTCCCTTTTGGTCTTCTGGTGGAAATACAGGTACTTTGGCTGAATCAAAATCCACCGTGAAGAATCTTATATGCACTATCTTGTATTTGATCTGGAAATGACGGGAACAGAACCTGGATGGCATGAAATCATTCAAGTTGGCGCAGTTCTCTTTGATGAAAACTGGAATGAGTTGGGAAAATACCTTACCAATGTCTATCCAGAAAATGAGGAGAGTTATTCTATTCCTGCATTAGAAGTCCATGGCCTTACAATGGAAGAATTGGAAGAGGCGCCTCAAATACATGAGGTTTTGCCTGAGTTTGAGGATTGGATCTTAGAGCAGATGGGGCAGCGTCCCGCCCACATGGATGAGCGAGATAGAAAGCGCCATCTTAAAAGTGTGCATCTATGTGGACAGAGTGTCGTCAATGACATTAATTTTCTCCAATTTGCATATCGCGATCAACACTTGAATTGGCCGTTTTCGTACACATTAGTGGATCTCCATACACTGACATTTTTTTTATTCCCTATTCTCCAAAAAGCAGGGCAAGCAGTTCCCCGCTCTCGTAGCCTAGCTGCGGTCGCGCAATTTTTTGGATATGAGAGGGAGGGAAAAATGCACAATGCACTGGAAGATTCAGAACTGACTGCATTATGTTTAAAGCGGGTATTTGAGTTAAGAGACCAAATGAGTCTTTAAGGCCATGGTTGAGACTTCAAATCTGCGAAAAGTTCGTGCTTTCAGAATTTGAAATCGCTGCTTGTCGCCAGATTTTCATTGTTCTCGATATGGTCTAAGAAAATATATTCTTCAAGCGCGTCCAAAAGTTTGGGCGCGTGTTTGTTTCTACATATTCCACGCCATCAAATTCTGCCCGCCATCTGGCAAGCCACTCCGCTGCATGGCCAAGTTCGTCTTCAGGTAAATGGCTCAACCTTTCTCCTACAAATTGTAGAAAAGGGTAGCGTTGCGGATGCGCGTAAACAGACCCTGCCCACACATGCCAATTTCCCAAGTCTGGACGAAAGCGCAAAAGCTCCTCCTGCATCCGCTTATACCCCATAGGAGGTAGTTTCAATACCTCTGGCTCAAACTGTCCACGATTCACAAATGCATCCAGATCTGTCACTTTGAGATCAATCGGACGAGTCGTGACACACATAAATCCGATATTGGGGATCAGCAGCATTTCGTTCAGCTCCTCAAAAAACGTAGCAGGATATATCTCATTATTCAAAATGGCGTCAAAGTGATTCATCAATAAAAATAGCTGTCCGCCATGTAGTTTGATTGCATCGAACCACTCCGTCAGGCTGTTGATCTGTAAGCCTGTACCCATGATATCTGCCATTGCCCGAAGAAGATCTGTGTAGCTATCTTTGTACACCTCCATATCTACCAGGATCACAGCTACTCCTTCAGGCTGCTCATTCTGGATATCTTCTAGTAGTCGGGAGGCTCCTTGATGATCCTTTCCTACTAGGTTTAGAATCTCCCCCGCTTTCAATCGCTTCACAATCCGCTGGGTAAAAACAGGTCTTAGATAATTCGCCTTATTCATGCGCGTAAAACTACAAGCTAGGAAGCAGATTTTTGAAATTCAGTCTGTAGTTTTTTCAACAGAAAAGATGAATATATCTCAATGAAAAAAGTGAGGATTCATAAAGCTGACCATAGATCCGCGTTGTGAAAAAATTGAACATGATCTTTACAGGATCATTCGGAAAAGGGTTATACTATCTACATATTTCCCCTTATTCATATCGATTCTTAATGTGGAAAAAAGTACATTTGCTTATGTTCAAAGCCCTATCTCAATGTAGGGTCTACTTGCACCTACCACAGCTCATTTTTTATTCACGTATTAACCCAGAAACACTTAGCCCATATGGTTTTTGATCTGGATATGATTAAAAAAATGTACGCTGCGCTTCCTGAAAAAATTGAAGCCGCTCGTACGATGTTAGGTCGTCCCATGACCTTAGCAGAAAAGATCCTCTACACACATCTTCATCCCGAAGTCGCCCTTCAAGTTTTTACGAGAGGTAAGGACTACGTCGACTTTGCGCCCGATAGGGTCGCGATGCAAGATGCTACCGCACAGATGGCGTTGCTCCAGTTTATGATGGCAGGAAAGGACAAAGTAGCTGTCCCCTCCACTGTACACTGTGACCACCTCATCCAGGCCAAAACGGGTGCTGCTGAAGATCTTGCAACGGCTATCGATACGAACCGAGAAGTTTATGACTTCTTGTCTGCTGTGTCTAACAAGTACGGATTAGGATTTTGGAAGCCCGGTGCAGGCATCATCCACCAAGTGGTCTTGGAGAACTATGCATTCCCTGGCGGTATGATGATAGGTACAGATTCCCATACACCCAACGCAGGTGGACTAGGTATGATTGCTATCGGTGTAGGAGGGGCTGACGCGGTAGACGTCATGGCGGGCATGCCTTGGGAACTCAAGATGCCCAAACTCATCGGTGTGAAACTGATAGGTAAGATGTCAGGTTGGACCTCGCCCAAAGATGTCATCCTCAAAGTAGCAGGTATCCTCACCGTAAAGGGAGGAACAGGTGCTATTGTCGAATATTTTGGAGAAGGTGCTTCTTCTTTCTCTGCTACAGGCAAAGGAACCATCTGCAATATGGGAGCTGAGATCGGTGCGACAACCTCCATCTTTGGATATGACGAGAATACTGCACGCTACCTTCGAGCCACCGAGCGTGGAGAATTGGCGGATCTTGCCAACGGGATCGCGGAGCACCTGAGAGGAGATGAAGATGCTTACGCAGAGCCAGAGAAATACTTCGATCAAGTCATTGAAATCAACCTCAATGAACTAGAGCCCCACATCAACGGACCCTTTTCTCCCGACCGTGCATGGCCGCTCTCTGAGTTTGCCGATGCGGTAAAGAAAGAAGGCTTTCCACAAGAGTTAGAAGTGGGACTGATTGGCTCATGTACAAACTCTTCTTATGAGGATCTAGATCGGGCGGCCTCCCTTGCCAAGCAGGCCATTGACAAGAAGCTGAAAGTGAAGGCGGAGTTTACTGTGACGCCAGGATCTGAGCAGGTTCGCTACACAGTGGAGCGCGATGGGCAGCTAGATGCCTTCGAGCAAATGGGAGGTGTCGTACTTGCCAATGCCTGTGGTCCTTGTATCGGTCAGTGGGCGCGCCACATGGACGATCCTGATCGCAAGAACTCGATCATCACCTCTTTCAACCGCAACTTCGCCAAGCGCAACGATGGCAACCCCAACACGCATTCGTTCGTGGCTTCGCCTGAAATCGTGACAGCGATGGCTATCGCAGGAGACTTGACATTCAATCCCCTGACGGATACGCTGATCAATGCGGATGGACAGGAGGTCAAGCTAGATCCTCCCACAGGAGATGAACTGCCTAGCAAAGGCTTTGAGGTGGAAGATCCAGGATTCCAAGCACCTGCTACGGATGGAAGCGGAGTCGAAATCACGGTGAACCCATCGTCAGAGCGTCTGCAACTATTGACACCCTTTGCGCCGTGGGATGGGAATGACATCACAGACCTCAAGCTATTCATCAAGGCTTACGGAAAGTGTACGACAGATCATATTTCGATGGCAGGTCCTTGGCTGCGCTATCGTGGGCATCTCGACAACATTTCCAACAACCTCATGCTAGGTGCTATCAATGCATTTACCAAGCAGACTGGAACCAAGAGTGCGGTGGATGGATCTTATGACGAGTCTCCCAAGGTCGCACGTGGCTATCGAAATGCAGGTGTACAGTCGGTGATCATCGGAGACGAAAACTATGGAGAAGGTTCTTCTCGCGAGCATGCTGCTATGGAGCCTCGCCATATGGGCGTACGTGCAGTGATCGTAAAGTCTTTTGCGCGTATCCACGAGACCAACTTGAAGAAGCAAGGAGTACTAGGTTTGACCTTTGCCAATCCTGCTGATTATGATAAAATACAGGAAGATGACACATTCACTGTGCATGCGGCAGGTATCGCGCCTGGTTCACAGGTGAAGGTGACCGCGCATCACGCGGATGGGAGTTCCGATGCCTTTATAACGAACCACACATATAATGAAGCACAGATTGAGTGGCTGAAAGCTGGAAGTGCTTTGAATCTGATCCGAGCACAGCAAGGGCTGTAAATCCACACGATATAAAATGTAATGTAAGGGGGGCAATAGCCCCTCTTTTTTTATGCAATATAAAGGAAGATAATAGTTCGAGTTTCTAAATATTTATTTGTTGGTTTGACTAAGATGTTTCATCATGCTTATAGAAACAACAATCGAATCAACATTCTTCCTTAAGGCTTACTCAGCTCCTTTTCCAGTTCGGGCCGCAAATTTTGATCATCTTATCTGGTATGGCCATTTGGGCAAGCAGCCAGACGCAGCATATTGGTGGCATTGTGAATGATTATGCCAGGGTAATACAAGTATCCTCTCGCAGCGTGACCTTAGACAATTCGGCAGCTTTTGGGATTGGGGATAAAGTCCTGATCATCCAAATGAATGGAGCACAAATTTCTACAGCTAATGATGAAAGCTATGGCGACATTCAATTGCTGAATCATGCAGGAAACTACGAGTTTGTGGATGTCGTCGCAGTGAAGGGAAATCAACTGATTTTAGATCAAGTCTTAAAGAAAGCATACGATGCTCGGCATGCTGTACAGGCTGTGCGTGTCCCTATTTATTCTCATGCACGCATTCAACGTACACTCTATGCCAGCCCGTGGAATGGGGAAAAGGGGGGCATCATTTCCATTTGGGTGAAAGGAACCCTCACATTATCTGCAGATATACGTGTAGATAACGCAGGTTTTCGAGGGGCACAATCCTATGGTTCATCAGGTTTGGGAAGCACTCATTTCATATGTAAGACACACTCTGGCCAAGGAGGAAGAAAAGGAGAGGGGATAGCAGATTTTTCTACCATGAGATGTAGAGGAAAGCAAGCGACTGGTGGAGGAGGAGGAAATGATCAAAGTGGCGGCGGCGGCGGCGGTAGCTATATAGGAGCAGGAGGAAATGGTGGATACGGTTGGAGGTCTAATGATCTTTGTACGCTCAGTGATGAAGGAAAAGGAGGGTATGGAGGACTGTCACTTGAGGGCATGTATGAGGATAAAATAGCCCAACTTTTTCTAGGAGGCGGAGGAGGCAGTGGACATCAGAGCAATAAAACCGCTTATCGTGCAGGAAATGGAGGAGGGATCATTTTCCTAAAAGCAACTAGACTCAAGGTATCTGCTCCTAACCGAATGATCTCAGCCAGAGGAGAAGATGCTATGAATGTCTACAAAAAGGATGGCGGAAGTGGCGGAGGGGCAGGCGGTGCTATTATATTAGATATTGGAAAAGTGGAGGCTTCATTTTCCTATTTGAATTCCTTTTCACTAGATGTCTCAGGAGGCAAGGGGTCTGACATATACTGTATGGACCATCAGGGACCAGGGGGAGGAGGTGGTGGAGGAATAATTTGCGCACCTCAGACTTTATTGGGGCAGATTCCATTTGCTGTTCAAGGAGGAAAGGCAGGCATATTCCTGTCCCACAAGGGTACACAGCATCCACTGCACGAGACGACACATGGGGCACGTGATGGATCTCCAGGAAAGTATCTTAGAGGTGCTCCTCTTTTTTCCTATGAATAGGATCATGATCGCACGAAGTAGTCTGTGTAAGACTCTAAAACTTGTAGGGAAGGGGCTTATTTGACACAGATGACCCACAACTAAAAAAAGCAGAAATCCATTGGATTCCTGCTCATGCTATAGGTTCATTGAGACTTACATCCCAAAGATGTATCCTCTTATATGTGCATCTTACATGTTAGAGATGATCTCATCAGCAAACTCAGAGCACTTCAAAAGGGTAGCTCCTTCCATCAGACGATGGAAATCATACGTCACGCGCTTTCCAGAAATTGCAGACTCGATGCCCTTCGTGATCAGATCTGCTGCTTCCTGCCATCCCATGTGTTCTAGCATCAAGACACCAGAGAGAATCACAGAAGAAGGGTTCACTTTATCTTGACCTGCATACTTAGGTGCTGTACCGTGAGTCGCTTCAAATAGGGCATGACCTGTGATGTAGTTAATATTGGCACCTGGGGCGATACCGATTCCGCCTACTTGTGCAGCCAACGCATCCGAAAGGTAGTCACCGTTCAGGTTTAGGGTAGCAATCACATCAAACTCCTTAGGACGAGTCAATACTTGTTGCAACGCGATGTCGGCGATGGCATCCTTGATCAAGATGGCGCCGCCTGCGATCGCGTCAGCTTGCTCTTTGTCAGCTGCGGCTTTGTTCTCAGCTGCCGCGGTACGGTCGTACTGTGCCCAGGTATATACTTTGTCACCAAACTCGCGCTCAGCCAACTCATATCCCCAGTCGCGGAAGGCCCCTTCCGTAAACTTCATGATGTTGCCCTTGTGGACAAGTGTGACAGACTTGCGATTGTGACGAATCGCATACTCGATCGCACTACGTACGACACGCTCTGTACCGTGCTGTGAGACGGGCTTGATGCCGATCCCGACGTTGATCATAGGAGAGGCTTCGATTCCACGAGCGGCATTGTAAGCTTCCACTTTCTCCGATGTACCGAATCGTACCTTGGCGAAGTCTTCTGGAAACTCATCCTGAAGGAATTCTAAAATACGCTCTGCTTTTTCTGTACCTCCACGGGCTTCGATTCCTGCATAGATATCCTCTGTATTTTCACGGAAGATGACCATGTCTACGGACTCAGGCGTACGCACAGGAGAAGGCGTACCGTTGAAGTAGCGTACAGGACGAAGGCAAGTATACAAGTCCAGCTTCTGGCGCAGGGCTACATTTAGGGAGCGAATCCCACCCCCTACAGGTGTAGTCAAGGGACCCTTGATCGCTACGAGATACTCATTGATAGCATCTACCGTAGCTTGTGGCAGCCATTCCCCTGTCTGGTTGAAGGCTTTTTCTCCTGCCAATATTTCTTTCCACTGGATTTTGCGCGCGTCACCATAGGCTTTGCTTACTGCCGCGTCAAATACACGTACAGAAGCATTCCAGATATCAGGACCTGTACCGTCACCGATGATAAATGGAATTACAGGATTGTCTGGAACAGCCAGTTGGCCATTCTCAATGGAGATCTTTCCGTCAGCCATAATTGATGTTGATATTAAATGTGTTTTGTTCCTTTTATCGAAGGCAATTCGTAGCAAAGAGAGCCAATATGTATATGCTGGAGAGTCTATTGGTCCTCAAGGACATCACGATTACCATGACGTTAAAACTAATCAAAAGTCTGAAATATTCTGGCATGAATCAGGGGAAGATATGCCCACTCATATATATTTTGTTATATAAATGGAAAGGGGTTACGAAGCTATTGCTTCATAACCCCATATTCTTTTTAGATCCTATCTTAAGTTAGATTGCTGTCTCAGGATCCCACGCTTCTAGGATATCTGCTACGCGCTTGACAAATCGTCCGCCCAGTGCCCCATCGATGATCCGATGATCGTAGGAGTGAGAGAGGAACATCTTGTTGCGGATAGCGATCACATCTCCAGCAGGTGTCTCCAATACAGCAGGCATCTTGCGGATCGCACCTGTCGCCAAAATCGCAACTTGGGGTTGCAAGATGATGGGTGTCCCCATGACATTGCCAAACGTACCTACGTTAGATACCGTGTAGGTTCCACCTTCTAGCTCGTGTGGCTTCAGCTTATTTTCTCTCGCGCGGCGCGCCAGGTCGTTGACAGCAGCGCTCAATCCAGCCAGATTCAGTCGATCGGCATGCTTGATCACAGGTACAATCAAATTGTCATTGGGAAGCGCGACAGCAATCCCGATGTTGATGTCTTTCTTGATCAATATATTGGTCCCGTCTATGGAGGTATTGACCATAGGAAGCTCTCTCAGCGTGCGCGCAATCGCTTGGATAAAAATAGGTGTGAAGGTCAGCTTCTCTCCATATTGCTGCTGGAATTGTTTCTTCATCTTATTTCTCCACTGCCAGATGTTCGTGACATCTGCCTCTACGAAGGATGTCACGTGAGCGGATATCTGTAGAGAGTTCACCATGTTGGTGGCGATCATCTTGCGCATGCGGTCCATCTCCATGATCTCCACATTGCCAGAAGGATTGGAAAGGATGGGTTGAGGTGCTGCAGCCACAGGTGTGGCCTTCTTGGGTGCAGGAGCGGCAGCAGGCTTAGGCGCAACAGCAGGAGCCAAACTACGATTTTTGAGGTAAGCTAGGATGTCTTTCTTCGTCACGCGTCCCTCTCTGCCCGTACCAGGTACTTGCTCAAGTTCTGCCATAGAGATTCCTTCTGTACGTGCGATATTCAGTACGAGCGGAGAGTAAAAGCGATTGCTTTCTACCTTTGCATCTACAGCTGTAGCTACAGTTTCTGCAACAGCGACACCCCCTGTAGGGACATATGGGACATCTACGCTAGTAGCCTTGGCAGGTTCTTGGGTAGGTGCACTATGTCCATTGGTAGAAGCATCTGCGGCAGATTCGGTCTCGATGATGGCAATGACTTCTCCGACAGGTACGACAGCACCTGTCTCAAATTTGATTTCTAACAGCTTACCATCTACAGGGGAGGGCACTTCGGAATCTACTTTGTCAGTGGCAATTTCGAGCACCGTTTCCTCTGCTTCGATCTCATCACCGACATTTTTGTTCCAGTTTAGGATGGTTGCCTCTATGATACTCTCACCCATTTTGGGCATTGTGAGTTCAAATGTAGCCATAGGTATTTATATATTTTGAGAAATAGCAGTCCTTCGAAACTGTTCGAACTTCATTTTTTCCATTTAAACAGTCTCTCAATTAGACCGCAAAATTAGGCAAAATGCCCCCTTACTCAAAAATGATTCATCACTTTTTTCAAACAGAGCTGTAAGGCATAGAAGGAAGCCCGATTTAAGTTGATTTTGCGCCTGTAGCGAAGTTTCGCCCAGCGACTCGCTTCTAAGTCTTTGCCTTTCAAACCGATCCATATTTGAGCAGGGATTTCCTCATTTTTCTCTACCCAGCCTGTAGTAGCAAGTCCAATATCGGCTTTGAGCAGCTTTCGTACGCCTTCCGCCATCGCTAGTGCGACCGCTTCTGAGACGACGCCTTCCGCCTCGATGAGCGCTGGATCTACCCCTAGTTGTTCGATCTTCACCTGCGTACTATAAGCTGTCACTCCTCCTTTGAGATAGTCAGAAGATCCACTGGCTTCTACTAAGCGTGCAGCAATTCCCCCGCCTGTGATACTTTCTGCGACTGCTAATGTGAGTTTTTTCTCTCGAAAAAAATCTCTTACGAGCACAGGGATCGTGGCATCCCCTTCTGCATAAGCTTTATCTTCAAATAGCACCCTTACCGCTTTCACTGCTTGGGTCATCACTTCTTCGATATGCTGCTGTGTATCTCGAGGTCCCGACGCGGTCAATTCGAGCCAGATGCCGTCCTCCCGTGGCAGATATGCAATCTGAATCATGGGATCAAACCCCTCTTCTATTGCCTCCATTCGCTGAGCTGCGTGTGATTCAGGAATATCTGCCAGCCTGAAGATATGCCTTACCAGATGTGCTGTGGGGTAGGATGTTTGTAAGCGAGGGACAATTTCGTGCTCTAGGATGTGACGCATCTCATAGGGAACACCTGGCATGGCAAATAACCATGAACCCTCTCGCTGAAAGGCCATGGCAGGCGCTGTACCGAGTGCATTGGGAACGACTTCGCATGTGCTGGGAACTTTGGCTTGCAGCCGTGTCAGATCGTTTAGACCGATCCCCTCAGATGCGTATCTGGCTTCGAGATGTGCGAGGGTCGGGGCATGTATGATCCAATCGCTTTCAAATATTTTGGCCAGTGTATACTTGGTCACATCGTCCTTGGTAGGCCCTAACCCTCCGCTTACAAGGACGATGTCGTGCGTAGCCATTTCTTTTTCGATGGCTTCCCTGATCGCTTCTTCTGTATCTGCGATCATGATGACACGATCGAGTGCATAGCCATACTTGCGCAGGATCAGCCCTGCATCTGATGCATTGGTATTGACAATGGTGCCTTTGAGCAACTCGTTGCCAATGGTAATGAATGAAATAGATGTCATAGAAGTACTTCTGCAATAGCAAATACACAAACACCCTCTAGAATGTTTGTGATAATGATTCCTAATAGATACATGTAGTGTTTGACTATTCCTTGTCGTGGATTCGCTGTCGCTTGTCTCGCACGATGTTGTAGCGCAAACTGATGATCGGCTGGATATGTCCTCCTTCTACACCGAGTACGCCAAGTCCAAAAGTACTGTATCCCATACCAGGGAAGTAGTAGGGTACAAAGGAAGGAATATCTGTCCTAGGGCGAATATACCCCATTTGAGCGGCTAAATCTAAGGTAATATGATCCGTGATGATGACGACTACGCCTATAGTAGCTGTACCGCCTAGTTTGATCCCTTGAAAATCACCAATGATAAGTGACGTGTTGTCTTGAGGATCAACATATTGGACGAGATCTTCATAGTAGACTCCAACAGCACTGAAGGTCATGTAGGGATATTGATAATAGCTAGCAGATTCATCGAAGAGTCTGATTCCGACAGAGAGGGACATAGACCGATCTCTGATATGGGTATAATCTTTCAAGAAGCCACCTGCTGTAGGATCGACACTGTTTTGACCATCTACCCGAATCGCAGATCCTAGGTGTAAGGAAAGTTTCGAAGCAAGTGCCATTTCAGCCTGTAGGTCCAGAGTTCCCATCAGGAGCGCGGGTATATTCATCCCCAGATGTGTGCGAACTTGTCCGAAGGTAGGAGAAAGGCTTACCCAGATACAAAACAAAGCACAGCACAATGAGATACGTCTCCTCATTTATATGAAAAATCTGATATGTCCGATAACAAAATAGGGGTGTATAATCTGGGGTGGTTATGATCAAAACCTCTGAGATAGACAAGGTAAAAAATAAAATGCGTAATTGAGTAGTCGGCTGTGCGAACAGACTGATCCATTATGTTGGAATATCAGAGAGGAGAGAAAAAAGTACCTTATAAATATCAGATCTGCTTCTCCTTTACGTAGCTATTTTAGTACCTATATGAAACTTGCCCACTCTATATCCGTACTTTGGTCAGGTCAAATATGCCTACCATTAGATACTTGATAGAAGGGAAACGCCGTGATATTTGGCTTATTGATCGAATCTTAAGTAAGAATATTAACATTTTCCCCGATTTTTGATTTAGAAAAGAGAACCAAAACTCATATCAGTAATTAAAATGATATGGATTGATAAGAGGATGGGGGAGCTTTAGATAGATTATATTTCATCTAACTCTATATATGAGGATGAGGGACAAAGTGGTCACTATGTACTTCTCTCATGGAATTTTGAGATTGATCTGATCCACACTTATATCCAAGCTTTTTTGATAAATGAATTTTTATCTGCTGAAACCAGCTTTTAGTGGATTTAAGTATTTGAAAAGCTTGCGGCTGTAAGTTTAGGATATAGAGAAGCAGCCCAAGCAAAGTGATAATTTCAAAACGGATCAGAAGGTGAATACTTGACGATCCTATCCCACAGACTCAATATAGAAAGGATCAACTTCTAGCGATTATTTCCGAAAGCCTAATATGCCTTTATACCTCATTTCCCTAAACGTATCAGGCCTTCCGAGTTGGAGTGCAATCTTCATTGGCTCTCTGATTACGCTTATCATTGCTTCGGATTTTTTCATCAAAGCATCAGAGCGTATCGGTATTGCCTTGGGAATACCTGCTTTTATCGTGGGCGTCACGATGATAGCGATTGGCACATCACTTCCTGAACTAGTTACCTCTATTGTAGCGGTGATGCGAGGGCAATCAGTGATCGTTCCAGGCAATGTCGTAGGATCTAATCTTACGAATACAGGTCTCGTACTGGGGGTAATTGCGATTATCGCGAAGCAAATAAAGCTCGAATTTGATGTCATGAAGGTGGATGGCCCGATGCTCATTGGGGCTACCTTATTGCTATTTCTTTGCCTGCTGGATGGGAAATTTCAGTTTTTCGAAGGCTTACTTTTCTTGGGAGGACTTGCCGTCTACCTCGCCTATATTTTTACGTTAGGTAGGTCAGGAGGCGATGAAGCCGAGTCTCTGGATTTACCCAATGAAGAGGATAAACAGCCCCTCAGTTGGAAGGAGCCTGTCATCTTGCTACTCAGTGGCTTGGTTATTTATTTTTCGGCAGTCTTCAACGTGCAGGCCATCAATAACTTGGGAAAAATCCTCAATGTGGGCCAAGACTTCATTGCCCTCACAGCCGTAGCGCTCGGTACATCTCTACCTGAGCTGATCGTCTCACTTGTTGCTGTCCGTACAGGAAATATCGAGATGGCAGTAGGAAATGTTGTCGGTTCCAATCTCTTCAACATATTTGCTGTCATGGGGCTACCCAGACTTTTTGGAGAGATTGCCATCCCGCCTACTTTGATAGACTATAGCTTGCCTGCACTGGTAGCCATCACCCTCGTACTGCTTTATGTCCTCCAGGACAAAGTCATCAACCGATGGGAAGGCTGGATTTTACTGCTATTCTATATAGGAGTCATGGTCAGCCTAGTGAGTGCGGAGGTCATTGCTTGATGATTCTTCCGAGTAAGCATAAAAAAAGCGTCACACATTGTCTTGGGTGACGCTTTTTCGATTATACTAGGGACAGAGATTGTCCTACTCGTCGTCATCTATAGATTGATCAGGTGTAAAACTTCCCCCTGACTTTGCTGCACATTCTTCTTCCCAATTGGGGTTGTACTTGGGTACCTTCACCTTGTCAGGTACAATGAAGGCTCCTGGATAAACCTGCCTGACTCTTGCTACGAATAGAATCGCTTCTTCTCGCTCCATGAAGTCTCCAATGCGTACCACATAATTAGGGGCAGAATATTCTAGATAAGAAACTTGAGAGCGGAAACGGCTCATCAAGCCTGCATTTAAACTAATGGCACGACTACGTGAAGACCCAGAATAAATCTGAATACGAAAGCCTGATACTTCCCTTCTATTAGACTTGATTTCTCTGTCTAGGTCGATCCATTCATATAGTTGAGGATCTGTTTGTATGTGCAGGCTCTTCCCATCTATGAAATAGCCTGAAAGACTCTGAGGTTCTAGCTCCACCTCTTTTTCCTTCACGACAATGTTGGGTTCAGGGAGTTCAAATGCAATACGGTCTCGGTATCTCCCCACGTCTTCACGCTCATACTTGGTGTAGCTCTCTATATTTTTTCCTCTAGAGGGCTGGGCAATGAGTAGCGCAGGTCCCGTCAAAAGAACCATGAAAGAGAAGAGGATAAGATTTTTGTAAGCCAATGGAGTAATGGTTAAAAAATGTATGAATCGCTCGTCAACGGCCTGAAAATGGGGAATGGAATGTTTGCTTCTTTATTAATAGACGGAAGTTTTTCCTTCGAGTTTCTATTATCCAGAATGAATTTCAGGCACTGGGTAAAGGTCTAAAAAGAATTTGGCTATCTCAAATGTGGAGGGATGAAAGGAGCATAATCTTGTCTCACCCAAAGAAAGATCAATACCTTATCTGATGATGGTAAGAATATGCCGTTGCTGGACCTTCTCACCTTCAGCCGTCACTGCTTCAATCTTACAGATATAGAGACCTTCCAGTACAACCTTTCCTGAGATTGCTTTGCCTTGCCATACGAAGTTGGGATCTTCTGTTGTATACACAAGCTGGCCCCTACGGGTATACACATTCAATTTGAAAGTGGAGAGATCTTGATATTCCATTTGGAATACATCGTTGTAGCCGTCTCCATTGGGAGAGAAGGCCGAAGGAAAAACCATTCGTGCTTTTCGTTCTACTTTTATCATCTGGCTGATGACTTGGGTACAAGTAGCGGACCATTCGAGCTTGACTGAAATCTCATATATACCTGGATATTGATAAGTATGTTTAGGAGCACTTCCTTTGGCAGAGTTTCCATCCCCAAAATTCCAGAGATAAGAGCGAACAGGTAGGGTAGGTTTTTGAAATTGTAACTGTACTTCGGCCCGAGGGACTTCTACCTTGGAGGGGGTCCAGTTAAAGCTGATCTTTGAAGGATTGTAGACGAACGCCTCTACCTCTACTGTATATGGAGTAGACTCTGGTGAGGGATAGACATTGACCTGATAGGTTGTAGATGAATCCAAAGGAGGGGTTTGAAAGTTAGCTTTCTTGTGTACCAACTTTCCTTGCAAGTACCATTGAAACTGGGAGGTAGAATCATTTACAATGGCTAGGGATGCACGCTGTCCTTTACAAACACTGTCTGTTTGAACTTGAACTTTGGGGCGAGGTGTATCTAATGAGAGTTGAGGCTGGGTATATATCATGGATATACTTCCCAAGACAAACAATAGATACACAATGAATCGGGTGATCAAAGAAATCCTTTTTATAGAATCTACGAAAATAGCAGAGTATAATGCCTTTTGAGAGTACAAACATGACAATATCTACGCTGAATTGACATCAATTACGTGCGAATGGTCATTTTTTATCCATGAATGAAAATGTATATAGATTATTTTTTATATATGAAAATAAACTTATCTGAAAAATATTTATGTATAGGAATAAATAAATTTATGCTATATCGCTTTCTAAGCCAAAGGGATTCATTAGCTTTACCCTCATGGATATGCTCTGGAAACAATATCTCGACATAGGGCTTACGGATCTGAGTCCGCAGGTCAAGCATCTTTTGCCAGAGTGGCTCCTTCTGGGAGGAATTTTGCTTCTCCTGCTATTGAGTCTTTTCAACGTGCAGCGAAGGGTCGATTTGTGGACAGCTTTTATGTTAGCTATAGCAGGAGTCGCGATCCTTGCTTATTGGCCAGTGAATCCTCAACAGACGTTTTCGGGGCAGTATACAGTAGATGCTTTGGGAGCTTGGGCCAAGATTCTCTGCTTGTGTGGGGTATTAGGATATATCGTATTTGTCAGACTCAAAGGGAAAAAAGCTTATCACCTGCGACCCGAGCTGTATATTCTCCTGCTAGGATTTCAGTTAGGTTTGCATCTGCTGATAGGTGCCCAGCACTTTGTGTTGATGCTGGTTGCTTTAGAAATGATCTCTTTGAGCTCGTACTTGTGGGTAGCCTTTCCTCGTGGCAATAAACATACAAGTAAAGCCAGCCTTACGTATGTCTTATTTGGTCTTTTCTCCTCTGCGGTGACGATCTATGGTTTATCTTGGCTATATGGCTTGACGGGTACGTTGAGTCTCTCTGATCCTTCCTTCCTCACAGGATTACAAGATGCAGATCCTGTGGTTTCATGGGTAGCTTTAGCGTTATTTCTTACGGCTTTTCTTTTTAAACTTACGGCTTTTCCCATGCACTTTTGGGTGGCAGATGTATACAAAGGAATTTCCTATCCACTGGCCATGCTCCTCTCCGTAACACCCAAGATCGGAGCCTGTTTTGTCTTCTTGCGTCTGCTGCATCAGCTCGAATCCTGGGAGTATTTGTATGGATTGCAGTACATCTTACTGGGACTAGCCGTCGTCTCGATCACCTGGGGCAATCTTGGCGCACTGGTGCAAGGCGAAATGAAGAAGCTCATGGCCTACTCAGGAATCTCCCATGCAGGGTATCTATTGCTTGCCTTGGCTTGGGTAAGTTCAATTGGAGAGGCTGCCCTCATTTTCTACCTGACCCTCTACCTGTTCATGAATTATGCGACTTTTACGGGACTGAGTTTTTTTGTTTCTGATCGAGATAAGATTGCAGACATGGCAGGTCAAGGTATGTATCATCCTGTCTTGGGCATCATCTTAGGCGTAAACCTTGTAGCATTGGCGGGTTTACCTCCTACAGCAGGTTTCATTGCCAAGTGGTACGTCGTCACCGCTGCAATCGAGCAGTTGACAGCTGACAATCAGTGGTGGCTACTCAGCTTACTGGCTTTGACAGTCATCAATACCGCCATTTCCTTATTTTATTACCTCAAACCGATTGTCTGGTTATTTTTTCGTCCCTCTGTTTCCCGATATGTTCTGCGTGATCGACCGATATGGGGAGCCTTCATTATATGCCTCACGCTTCCTGTCATGTTTTTCGGCGTCTCTCAGTTTGATCGACTCTTAAACTTATTCAGCGGCTTTTTGTGGAATTAGTCCCAAAATAGAGTCTATCAATTGAAAGAAGTATGACTATTGCCCAAAAGAATCAAGGAAAATATATCCCAAAAGGATGGGATCACATAAGTGAATCTTGATAGAACCTCTCCAAAACCAATAAAAAATCTTACTTTTGCATTCAGTTAAATTTAAGCGCGTTTTCATGCGGCTTTTAATCTATGCTTGTACCTTTCTGTTGATTGTGGCTTCTGCGTGTAGTCCACCTACCGAAGAATTCTCATCGGACGATGCAGATACTGCGGTGATCGAGGCTCCTAATGTTCGATTAGATACGATAAGCGTTCCTCGCCGTAGCTTCACAGAAGAAAAGGCTACAGCTGGCAACATTTCTTTTACAGCTGATGTCGCACTGAAACCCTTGGTAGATGCCCTCGTCGAAAGCTTTATGGCTGGCCATGATCGGGCGACCCTAAATCCGATCTATCTACCTGCAGAAGAGGCCATTGCAACTATGCTTGCATCGGATAGTATCCGTCTGGCCATCGCTCCCCGCAAATTAACACTAGAGGAAGAGGCTATTTTGAATCGTCAACAAGTCATTCCTGATTATGCCGTGATCGCGCGTGATGCTGTGGTTCTGATTGTCCATCCTGAGAATCCCGACACTACGTTGGGAGAGCGTCAGTTAAAGGAGATGCTTACTGGAAATATCACGAGCTGGCCTCAAGTCAATCCAAATTCTCCCCTAAAAGATGTAACTTTGGTGTTGGACCATCAACAGTCAGGCGCGAGAAGATTTCTTCAAGACAGTCTTTTGAATGGAAAAAATCTTCAGAGCAAACGGCTTTTTGCGTTACAATCTTCAGAAGAAGTCGTCCAATATGTAGCGACACACAAGGGCGCAGTAGGCATACTCGGATGGGCACAACTGGCAGATAAGGATGATCCAAGGGTTAAAAACCTGAAATCTAAAGTGAAAATTGTGTTTGTAGACGGAATGAGATCTCCAGACCTTTGTCCTTACAAGCCTGACTACTTTGGTCCTTTTCAATCATTCCTGACTACGGAGTGCTATCTTTTGGGACGAGATGTATATACCATTCGCCGAGAAGTGATTTTCGGATTGGGTACAGGATTCATCTCCTACGCGACAGGATATAAAGGACAACGAATCATTCACAAACTGGGTTTAGGAGCGATCAAAGGTATTCCCAGAGAGGTAAAATTACCTCCTAAATCGAGTGCAAGAAATCCTAAGACGGGAGAGTTGATCGAGAAATGATAAGAAAGGTTCAAGAAACCTTTGATGTATAGGAGAATTCTAATGAATTTGTAAACAGTTAAGCCAAACTCAGATTTGGATAATCTAACCTTTTAACTTGCTAACAATAAAACCACTTATCACTATGTTGAAGAGATTGCTCACGCTAGGTGCTGTAATGCTGATAGCATCCACTAGCATCTGGGCTCAGGTAGACCTAGAGTCCGTCATACGAAATATCCAGTTGGAGAAAACTGCGCAAGCAGAAACTGAGCTGAAGGGATTTGAGACCCAAGAACCTAAAAATATCGATGAGGTCTACTATTGGCTAGGATATATCAAACTGATTGGAGAGTCCTACGGAGAAGCTGAAACATACTTTAAGAAGGGTATAGAGGAAAAGAAGAAAAGTGCAGCAAACTATGCGGGATTAGCGCGTGTACGTTTGAAGGAAAATAAATTGTCCGACGCAACAGAGCTTCTATCTACTGCTGAGGAGATCGCAGGTAATCCCAAGAAGTCGGAGCAATTGGAAGGAACGTTCCAGTGGCTAGAAGCGCTCCTCGAAGGAACGGCTGAAATGCGCAAGCAGGCACGTGCAAAACTCTACGACCTACAACCCAAGTTCCCAGGTACTTCTCGTCCTGGTCTACTGTTGGGAACATACTACAAGAAGCAGAATGTGCCAGGTCTTGCGATAGAGGAACTGGAAAAGGTGATTGATAAAGATCCTAACTTCGTACCTGCGCTTGAGTTCTTGGCAGAGCTTTACTATGACAAAGGAAAAGAGTCCAAGGATGGAGCAGACTTCCAGAAAGGACTGGACTACGCCAATAAAGCGATCGAGATAGATGCTGAATATGCACCTGCCTACCGTATCCGTGCAGAGCTATACCTCCTGGCTAAGCAATACGAGCGTGCGCGTAACGACATGGAGAAATATGTGAAGCAAACAGAAGGTGACCTCAAGGCACGTGTGCGTTTTGCCTCTTTCCTCTTCCTTTCCAACGAATTCGAAGAAGCACTCAAGGAGCTAGAATCCATTGAGAAAGCAGGTCTGAAGACCAATGTTATGCGTCGTTTGAAAGGTCTTTCTTTCCTACAGCTCGGACGCTTGGACGAAGCAAAAGCTGCGATGGATGATTACTTCGAAAATGTCAAGCGCGAAGAATACATCATCTTCCAGGACTACGAAGCATATGGAGATATCTTCCGTGAGATGGGCGACCTCGAGAAGGCTGACGAAAATTATGTAAAAATGATTGGTAAGAGTGCTGATCGCTCAGCTAAGTTCACAGAGCTTTCTGATATGTACAGCAAAGAATCCAAGCGTCGTCTGGCAGAGTCTCGTAAGCTGCGTGGAGAAGCTAAGGCGCTGAATGATCCGATTCAAACTGCATTTGCCGAGCGTAATGAGGCAGCTAGAATGGGGGATAGCGTCAAGACGCAAGAATTAGATGCAAAGATGGCAGAGCTACAGCAGCAGGGCAAAGATCTCATCAAGCAGTCTAAGGAAGTCGCAGCAGGAGCGAATGAATTCTATCCACTGGAAGCACACTATCGTCAGTTGGTTGTGGATTATCAGGATAATGAAAGCCTTCCGAACTATTATAAGCTGGCCTTGGCTGAGTATCGTACAGGTTTGATTGATATCAAGAAAGATACAGCAAACACGATGATGCTGGAGAAAGCGGATGAAAACTTCGTTAAGTGCCACGGTCTGAAGGACGATTATGTAAACCCTTACAACTATCGTTTCCGTGTAGCGCAGAAGCTAGAAGCAGCCAATGGTGAAAGTAACTCTTGGTTGGTGATCAAGCCCGTCGAAGACTACCTAAAAGTATTTGAACAGCGAGATTTTGCCTCTCTAGATAAAGGCGCAAAGCGACTGCTCCTTTCTTCTCTTGAGATCATGGCAGCTTATAAGTTCAATCCACAAAACAGTACCAACGCAGATGACTTGAACTGTGCAGAAGGCATACCCTACGTCGATCGTGTATATGAACTTGATCCAAGCTACGGTAGCGAAAGCCTCAAGTCCATCAAGGATTATTGCGAGCAAGCAGGTAACAGATAATACGTATCTTTATCTCAAATAAAAGGTTAAGCCCTGTCGTATATCGACAGGGCTTTTCTTATGTGGGAATAAGGCTGCCTGATTTGGAATAGCCTCTTGCCATTGGAGCGCTTTCTTAGATGACTCCTCTTACTCCCCATCCAGCTCACATACACATCTGAAACCTACAGATTCGTGAGGACCTTTGTACGTATTCGTGTAGGTTTTCCAGTCTTCTTGGGGCGCATCTTCCCATGAACCTCCCACGACTAATGTACCATCTTCTACCAGTTCTGCTGCATTGCCTTTGAGGTGATAGATGCCCAATTCATTTTCCAGAAGCGACTCGCTAGGCAGGGCCATGCGTGCACGTTCTTTCCAAAAGTTGTAGACGTATCCGTTACGACGGATGAAGCGCGCTTTCTTTTTTTGCCACTTGTCCGATTGCTCCCCTTTCTCGAGTACATACTGAAACTCTGCTTGCGTCGGGAGGCGGAAAGTACCTCGTGTACCTTGATCCATCTGGTTGCGCCATGCGCAAAAAGCACGAGCGCCTTTTTGCGTGATGCCTACTACAGGGTAGTTTGCAAAAGCAGGATGTGAAAAATAACTATCCCGATAGATGGCATCTGTCCATACCTCATTTTGACGGTAGGCTTCAATATTTTCCCCGCGAGCGACAAGGGTTGCCTCAAATTCTTTCCACTGGATATTGGAGATCTCTCCGACATCGTACAATAGATTTTCTTTCACCTGTACCATTCCCTTTTCCTTCCTTGATGGCGTCCAGAAAATGCCCAACATGAGTGTAGTGATCCAAAAGGTCTTCATATGCTTGATAGATTTAAAGTGAAATCTTTGGGCCCGCCAAAGCCCATTCGTACCTGTGTGTTGTAAGCATAAGCCAGATGATGGGAGAGGTTACAAGCGCAAAAAAAGAAAGGCAATATCCTGGCTCAATAAAGCCCAAGATATTGCCTATGGGAGCATGAATGATGAGGTGATCGTTTGACTACAACCTTCTGGTCATTATCCTAAATCCTCAAAACGCTCGAATCCTGCGTCTCCCCAGAGATCTTCTAGTCGAAAAAACTCACGTGTAGATTGCTGAAAAATATGTACAATCACGTTTACATAGTCTAGAAGTACCCACTCTCCTGCTCGTACGCCCTCACGAGTATTGGGTTTTTCTTCGGCCTGCTCCCGCATAAATTTCTCTGCAGATTCGGCCAGGGATTGTACATGTCTGTCAGAAGTACCTGTACACAGGACAAAATAATCGGTAATCGCCCCATCTACATCTCGCAGATCCATCCGCACAATATTCATTCCTTTTACTTCTTGAAGCCCTTGAATCGCTACATCTGAAAGGGCTTTGGCGTCCAGCGCAACTTTCGTCATTCAGTATGGTTAGATGTGAAACTATAATTGAAAATAAGCATTTTTATGTTGAGACTGCGAAAATAACCTTTAGAACGAGGGGTTCAAAAATGGTTTGGCAGCCTAAGGAGGATTTCTTTCGATATCCTATTTAAATTTACGGTTTGAAAATCAAATAAACAGATTTTTCTTTTAGACTATGTCTCTTTCCGACTCAGAAATTTCCACGAGCCTTCATCACATTCTCCTCAGTGATTATCACTATGAACTCCCTAAGGAGCGCATTGCGCAGCATCCGCTGGAAGAGCGGTCACATTCCCAGCTTTTGCATTACAAGGAAGGAGGGATTGAGCATCTTCGTTTTGCGAATATTCCAGACCAACTACCTTCTGATGGAATGCTTGTGTTGAATGATACGCAAGTTGTGAAGGCAAGGATGCATTTTCAGCGTGCTACCGGGGCAAAAATTGAAATTTTGCTTCTACACCCGCATGCACCCTCAGAGATTCAGGAAGCACTACAGCAGCATGAGACGTGTACTTGGGAGTGTGTCGTGGGGAATAAAAAGCGGTGGAAGGAGCAAGAAACGATCAGCTTGAGCTACACATGGGAGGGGGAAAGATATGAGGTCAAAGCAGCATGGAAGGAACGGGCACATAACCTCATTACTTTTCATTGGACACATGATGTCCCTTTTGCTGTTCTGCTCAGTCAAATGGCTGAGTTGCCACTACCCCCCTACATCCAGCGAGAAGCTTCGGCAGAAGATCTCATTCAATATCAAACTGTCTATGCACGTGAAAAAGGTGCAGTGGCGGCTCCCACAGCAGGTTTACACTTTACAGAAGCTGTATTTCAGGAGATAGACGATCGGCAGATCCCACGCCAAACGGTCACCCTCCATGTAGGTGCAGGGACTTTCCTCCCTGTGAAGACTGAGCAGGTCGCAGACCATGACATGCACCGTGAGCAAATGGTCCTGGAAAAGGAGAAGCTTCAGAAGCTACTGCCTTATGCGGGAAAATATATTTCTGTCGGGACCACCTCGATGCGCTTTTTAGAGTCTCTCTACTGGCTGGGAGATGCTATTTTACAAGGTTATGCGCCTGAGGATGGGCAAGCATTTTTGGTGGAGAAACTGACGCCCTATGTCAAACGCGATCAGCTTCCTACGCCCCCAGTCGCTATTCAAGCGATCATTGATTGTATGGAAAAACGAGACAATAACCGCTGGGTGGGAGAAACACAGATCCTCATCATGCCAGGTTATACTTTCAAAATGTGCCAAGGACTGATTACCAATTTCCATATGCCTGAGACAACTTTGATGTTGTTAGTTGCAGCATTCGTCGGGGATGACTGGAAGAAGATCTATCAAGCTGCCCTAGACAACGATTACCGCTTCTTGAGTTATGGCGACAGCTCACTCTTACTTCCGAGAAAAGGAAATGATATGTAGATTGCATATTGAGTACCTTCCCAAATGAAATGGATTGATGTAGGGCTGCTTAGAATTTGACTTTTCGTTCAAAAGCCTCAAGCTAGTACCACTAGGTTTACGGTCTTTACCTCAACTCAAATCCCAATCCTTTCTACATTAGTCTATTTCTTTTCGTCAGGTACATCAGATTTTGAGAGTCGAGATAAGAGAATGGAGATATACGGTTTCTCTTCCCCCTCTTTTGTCTGGCCTTCTACTTCGCAACCTTCTATTCTTAACAACATGAACCTTAAGCGCTTAATTCTTTTACCTCTCCTGTTTTGTTTGGTCCTCCCGATGTGGGCAGGAGGAGGCATGTGGATTCCTTCTCTTTTGGAAACCCTAAACGAGTCCGAAATGCAGGATCTTGGTATGCGTATGTCTGCCGAGGATATCTATTCTGTCAATCAATCCAGCCTCAAAGACGCGATTGTCAAATTTGGTAGAGGATGTACAGGTAGCATCATTTCAGATCAAGGCTTACTTCTTACCAACCACCACTGTGGATTCTCTTTGATTCAACGCCACTCTACATTAGAGCAAAACTATCTCAAGAATGGATTTTGGGCGAAGGATCAATCAGAGGAGATCACGAATGCAGGACTGACTGTCACATTTATTGTGCGCATGGAGGATATCACGAAAGCGATCATGACAGGTGATCCTGACGAAGCACAGATACAAGCTCGAATAGACAGTGTAGAACGTGTATCGGTAACAGATACGCATTACGATGCGGAGGTGAAAGCATTTTATCAGGGGAACGAATACTATCTGATCATCAAGGAGATTTTCAAAGATGTACGTCTAGTAGGTGCGCCTCCATTGGCTGTAGGGAAATTTGGAGGAGAAACGGACAACTGGATTTGGCCACGCCACAATGCAGACTTTAGCCTTTTTCGTGTGTACACGGCGCCCGATGGCAAGCCCGCTGAATATTCACCAGACAATATCCCCATGAAGCCCAAGCACTACCTTCCTGTCTCTATAAAGGGCGTCAATACAGGCGATTTTACCATGGTCTATGGCTTCCCCTATCGCACAGATGAATACCTACCTTCCTACGCCATCGAATTGTATCAGAATGTACGTGATCCGCAAAGCATCGCGCTTCGCGAAATCCGATTGACTGCTATGGAGGATGAAATGCGCGTAGATGAAGGCATCCGCTTGATGTATGCCAACAAAGCCAGTGGTGTAGCAAACGCCTACAAGAAATGGAAAGGACGTATTCGAGGACTCAAGCGCAATGATGCGATCGGAAAGAAAAAAGCTTTTGAAGCTACTTTTGCTGCACGCGTAGCAGACAGCGCAAAGTGGGAGGGATACAAGGACATCCTCAGTGACTTCGAACAACTCTATGGAGCCTTCCAGCCGCTGGCGACGCAAATCGATTACTTCTACGAAGGAGCCTTGGGTATCGAGTTGATGCTCGCCGCCAATCAACTACGTGTAGCAGTAGATGCTATTTCTCAGGAAAAAGATGAAGAAGAAGCGATTGCCTCGCTCAACAAATACATGAGTGGATTCCACAAATCTTATATCTCTCGTATTGATCAGCGGACGATGGCGGAGATTCTTCAATCTTATTATGAGAAAATGCCCAAGGAGCTACAGCCTGACATCATCGGAGACATCTACCAGCAGCGAAATGGGGATTTTGCGGCACATGCGGACTATGTGTTCTCCAATTCTATCCTGGCAGATTCGAATCGTTATAAGAAGTTTGCGAAGAAATTCGATGTAGAGGAAGCCCAGAAAGACCCTGCCTATACGTTGTTTATGGGATTCCTAAATGGGTATATTAAAGCTATTGGACCCTACGAAGAGATAGAAGGGAACATCCAAAAGCTACAGAAGATCTACATGCAGGCTCAGCGAGAAGTCTTTGCAGATCAGCGGTTTTTCCCAGATGCAAATCACACCCTACGTGTGTCTTATGGCCAAGCCGAAGGTATGAAAGCACGTGATGGTGTTTCTTACCAGCATTATACCACGCTGGACGGGGTGGTGCAGAAGTACATTCCAGGTGACTACGAGTTTGATCTGCCTACAGGCCTTGTGGATCTATACAACAAGAAGGACTTCGGGCGCTATGCGACGGATGGTACGGTAAGGGTAGCTTTCATTGCTTCGAATCATACCTCTGGTGGGAATTCGGGTTCTCCTGTGATCGACGCTGACGGCAACCTCATCGGGCTGAACTTCGACCGCAACTGGGAAGGTACCATGAGTGACTTCAACTACGACGTCAATCAGTGCCGCAACATCAGTGTGGATGTACGGTATATCCTGTTTATCGTGGATAAGTTTGCGGGAGCGACGAATCTGATTGAGGAGTTGACATTGGTAGAGTAGTACGAACTGCTGATCAGAAATGGGTCTGTGGAACAATTTCCGCAGACCCATTTTTGATACTTGATCTTATTCGATTTGCTTCAAAGCATCCGCCACCTTTTTCACAGGCAGTTTACAAGCTTTATCTTGGCAAACGTAGATATAGGTTTCTCCTGGGACTTTCTTTTGCTGCAACAGCTCTAGCTTTCCTTCTTCTTTTCCTCCCAAAAGGAACATACGTGGGATGAATTTTAGGTCCATTTCCTTCCTCAATTCCTCATAATTATCTCCCACAATCGCTACCTCATAAGGCGGATATACATAGTGAAGTAGGACACTGCCGTAGCTCGCAAAAAAGGAAGCCTCCTTTGCGAGATTGGGCATGGCATTGCTTAGAAGCTGAGTGGACTTGTCCAGATAATCTTGCTTGTAAAGATAGGTTCCAAGTAGGAACAAGCCTTTGGTAAAGGAAGAATTGGAACCAGGAATGACGTTGTCGGATAGCTCGCGGGTGCGAGAGACAAGAGGATCGTCTAGATCAGACGTGTAGAAAAAGGTACCAGTAGACGCGTCATAAAAATGAGCTAAGGCATACTCCATGAGTTGCGCTGCTTTTTCTAACCACTGTGCATCGAAAGTCGCTTGATACAAAGCCACAAAAGCTTCGATGAGCAAGCTGTAGTCGTCGGCAAAGGCAGAGATCGCCGAAGTACCGTCCTTGAAATTGCGATACAAGCTGCCATCTGATTTGAACTGGTTGCGCACCAAGAAATCGGCATTCTTCAATGCAGTTTCTAGATATTTTCGATCACCCAAGGCCTTATAGGCATCTACATAGCCTTTGAGCATGAGGGCATTCCATGAGGTCAAGATTTTATCATCCAGTCCTGGACGGATACGATGGGCACGGGCGGCGAGGAGTACTTTTTTTCCTTTCTTGATGACCTCCTCTAAGTCGCTGACGGTGATCCCGTACGTTTGAGCTACTTTTTCTTTTGTCTCTGTGATAAACAGGATATTGCTCCCCTCCCAATTTCCTCTTTCTTCTACATTGTAGTAAGCAGAGAATGCAGCCGCATCCTTTCCCAACAATTCTTCTATCTCCTTCGCATCCCACACATAAAACTTTCCCTCTTCTCCTTCACTATCTGCATCAAGGGAGGAATAAAAACCTCCATTTTCATCGGTCAACTCTCGCTCGATGAATGTCAAGGTTTCTCTCACGATTTCTTCGTAGTAGGGATCTTGGGTCAATTGAAATGCTTGTGCATATAAACTCACGAGCTGGCCATTGTCGTAGAGCATCTTTTCGAAGTGAGGCACTTTCCAGATGGCATCTGTGGAGTAGCGCGCAAATCCTCCCCCCACCTGATCGTAAATGCCGCCCATGGCCATCTCATCCAGTGTGACTTTCACCGCAGCCAGTGCTTGCTTATTCTGTGTGTAGTAGTGATAGTCCAGCAAAAACTCATGGATGGCAGGCATAGGAAACTTGGGGGCACGATCCAGTCCTCCCTTGCGCATATCGATTTTGGAGACAGTCGATTCAAATGCTTGGGTAGCTTGGGCAAGGGTGAACTCAGAAGGAGCTTCGACAAGCTCTGTATACTCCATTTGCTGGAGGCCTTCGGTTAGTTTGGCTGCGTTCTTCAGTAGTTCTTCTGGTCTATTGGCTTGGAGATCCGCAAAATATTCGAGTACGCGCACCCACTGGTCTTTGGGGAAATAAGTCCCTGCGAAAAAAGGTTTTCCATCGGGTAGTGCAAATGCATTCAAAGGCCAGCCCCCTCTCCCTGTCGTGAGCAGGGCCGCATTCATATAGATCTGGTCGACATCAGGACGTTCTTCTCGATCGACCTTGATCGGTACAAAGTACTTGTTCATAATGGCTGCTACAGCCGTATCCTCAAAGGATTCATGTTCCATGACATGGCACCAGTGACAAGCCGCATAGCCGATGCTGATTAGCAAGAGTTTATTTTCTTTCTGGGCTTTGGCCAGTGCTTCCTCTCCCCAAGGATACCAATCTACGGGGTTGTGGGCATGTTGCAACAAATAAGGGCTGCTCGTCTCGATCAGACGATTGGTATGGAGATGATCCTTCGCGTCCATGGATTGATGAGTTTGACTTTGGCAGGCAATTACCAAAAACAGGAAGAAGCATCCTGTCAATAGTGGGACAATGCGTCGCATAAAATAGGGATTGCGGGCAGCAGATTGCTGCTAGACAAACATACGACTCCTGAAGGAATAGGAAAAGGATCTCAAAGGAAGATACTTGGAAAGGGAGAGGTTATTTTCTCTCCGTAGAATCATCTAAATCTTTTTATTTCTAGAGAGGAGATTGTTGAGGAAAATTCGTAGAGATCATCGAATGCAATCGATTTCGGGTGGGATTCAAAGGATAATCACCCTTGAATAAATGCCTCAATGACTGCTTCTTACAACGGGGAAGGCTTTGGTAAGCCATTTTGATAGGGAGCCAATGATAAAATCGCTGCATCGTGGCATCTTTTTCATCTAGATCTACTGTATAGGTCCACTGATCTTTGGGAAGTTCGAGGGATTCTACTTGATAGCTGGTTCTTTCTTCTGACTTACGAATAGAGCCACGATATTCTACCGTAGAGTCCACTTTTCCCATGAAGCGCAGATGCACCAGACCTGTTTCGTCCTCGATGATTCGATACAGTGCCTCTACCTCTTGTTCGCCATCATCCACACGTCCACTTGGGACATCAATAGAGGATTTCATGCTTCTGTTTGGACTGAAAACCAAAATCTGAAGCTCTTCTTCATGTTCACGGGTAATAAATGCCCAGACTGTTTTCCTCATAGCTTTGGGTGCGTTTGAGTGTTTATGCTCAAAAAAGAATACAGCGATTAGTAGCAATAGGACTATCAAAGTAGCGAAAAGTATAGGGAAATTCAATATTTAGCGAAAATTCGCAAAATATATTTATATATATACTAAAGCTTATTCAATCTATAGCTCGTCTAACCCCTTCTATTACAAGCCTTTTAAACAGGATTTTTACCACATCAACCTTCTGCTCCGCAGTGTCAAACATAATACCTTGAGCTTGTACTTTTTTCGAACTATTTAAGGCTAGGTTTGGGACAGTCATCGAAGTCCCCCCATGGTCTAGGCACTGACAAATCACGAGGAGATTCGCGATATCTTTCTGCTAGATTTTCTCCGTACTGAACCCTTTGATCCACAAAATGCGTTCTTTTCTATTGTCACGATTTCTATTTTCGACCCTTCATATGAGTCGAAATTTTTAGCTTTCCTCTTGATGGCTCTTTGGGGCCTATGGAGCATTTATTTCCCTCAATCCCTTGTGACATGCGAAATATGATCAAACTGCTGTTATTTTTTCTCTTGCTTGGACTCGTACATCCTATCATGGGACAGATGCAACTCCTATTTGAAGATTCATTTGATGACAATACACTCGGCTGGAGAACGGATAGCACGCCTATTGCGCAGAGCAGGATTGCGGACGGGATGTATCAGCTCAAAGCAGGTCCCGATCTTCCAGGTTTTCGCGCGTACTTTCGTCCCTTTTACTTTAATAGCCGCTCGGCCTATCAGATAGAAGCCCAGCTCCATTTTACAAATAAAGGACAAGGATGTGGACTTGTATGGGGAGCCAGATCAAGCCGGACTATGATCGCCTTGACCTTTCATCCTGAAGGCATCATTGTCAGGCAGATTCTGAAAGGGAAAAGTCGCACCCTGGCGCGAACTAAGTTAAGCTGGACATCCGAAGATGTAGAAGTGCTGGTAAGGCGAATCGGACAAAAAATCAAAATATTGATTGACGGAACAGAGACGCTGGATTTTCCAGCCCCCGACGCAAGTGGAAAGGGGATGGGATTCATTCTTACAAAAGATGCTCAGATGGAAGCCAAATCTCTCAAAGTATCGCATGCCTCTCCCATCGATCTTCTTCCCAATATGCCCGCAGGTATTCGTAAGGAAAATCTAGGTCCCAATGTGAATTCTGCTTTTAATGAATATGCGCCTGTCATTTCACCTGATGGAGAAACACTTTATTATGTCGTGAGGGAGTCTCGCGTAGAGGATATCTATGTGACACAGCGTACAGATAGCGGGTGGACACCTAGAAAAAAGCTTCCTTTTCCCCTCAATTTGCCTACGCATAGTAACTCCGTCATTTCTGTCAGTGCGGACAATAACTCGTTGGTTGTGATCAATACCTATAAAGCAGATGGAAGCTATAGAGGGACAGGACTCTCTGTGAGTCAGCGACAAGTAGAGGGCTGGGAGATTCCTAAAGCACTGATAATAGATGACTATTACAACCTCAGTCGCCGTCAGGACCAATATATCTCTGCCAACCGAAAAATCATGATTCATTCGCTCCAGCGGAGAGAAGGACTGGGGGGGCGTGACCTCTTCGTAAGCTTCCTCCAGAAAGACGGGACTTGGTCTACTCCCAAGAACCTCGGTTCCAGCATCAACTCCGAAGGCAATGATGTGACACCCTGTCTGGCACCTGATGGGAAGACGCTGTACTTCTCCAATGAGACCCGTGTGGGATATGGCAGTTTTGATGTGTACGTCTCCCGTCGCCTCGACGATACATGGACCAACTGGTCGCCCCCCAAGAATCTTGGATCAGATATCAATACACGTGGCAGTGATGCCTTCTATGTAGTACCTGCGTCGGGTCGGTTTGGCTACATCGCCTCCCCCTCTCCCAGCGGGAAAGACCGCGACATCTACCGATTCAAGCTTCCAGAGGCTGCCAAGCCCGAGCCTGTAGTCTTGGTATATGGAAAAGTCTTGAATAAGGAGACCAATGAGCCTGTAAGGACAGAGATTGCATTTTACGATTTGGATTCGCAGGTGGAAGAAGGCATTGCGAGCTCTGCTCCTAAGACGGGAGATTATAAGGTCGTCCTTCCAGGAGGGAAGCAGTTCAATCTGATCGCAACGAAGAAAGGCTTCCTCTCGCTGAGCGACTATGTGGATGTGCGCACGCAAAACGTCTATGAAGAAATCCGCAAGGATCTGTACTTGACCCCCATCAAGGCTGGCGCGAGCATCAATCTGAGTAACCTTTACTTTGACTTTGCCAAGGCTGATCTGCGGGAGGCTTCCATTCCCGAGCTGGATCAACTGATCATTGCTATGGAGCAAAAAGCATCGATCACCATTCGCCTTACAGGACATACAGACAATGTAGGTTCAGATCCCAAAAACCTGAGCCTTTCCAAGGAAAGAGCTCAGGCAGTCAAGGACTATATCATGTCAAAAGGCATCGGGACAGACCGCATCGAGACGACAGGCAAAGGAGAATCCCAACCTATCGCAGACAACAATACTGATGCAGGACGCCAGAAGAATCGTCGAGTGGAGTTGACCATCGTCAAGGATTAATGTTCTATTTCAGCCACTCGGGATGCTGATTTTCGTGATCAGTGAGTTCTTGGTATTTTTTGGCAAATGAAAGTATAGTCGCTTCATCAAAGAGGTTCCCTAGGAATGTGATGCTGGTCGGGCTTCCATTTTCGGCGAATCCATGAGGTACTACCACCGCAGGGTGGCCTGTCAGATTGGTGGTGAGGAGTTGATTGCCCATAAAGGAGGGCACCACCAGTACATCGACTTGCTGCATCAAGGCGTTTACTTCCTGAATAAGTTGGTAGCGATGGCGCATGGCTTGGATATAAGAGACAGCCGAAACGAAGTGTCCTGCGCGGAAGACATTGGGCCAAGAATTCTTGATCTGACGCACAAGTAGGGTATCACGATTGGTCAGGGTGAGTTCCTCAAAGGCGGCAGCAGCTTCAGCTCCTAGGATGTTGCTGAGCGGTCCTACAGGTGTTTCGAATTCCCACTTGATGGGAATGAGTTCGGCTCCATTGGCTTTCAATATATCTAGTACCGCCTGGTCTCTCTCCGAGTTGAAGTACTCACGCTCAAAGAATGCTTGAACATACCCAATCCGCATCTGGCTAAAATCTGACTCCGCTTGATAATTAAAAGCTGCGGGAACCAAAGTTTGATCCTTCCCATCGGGACCTGTGATCGTAGCAAATACCATCGCACAATCCTCTGCCGATCGGCAAATAGGGCCAATTTTATCCATCGTCCAGCTCAGCGCCATGGCTCCATAGCGGCTCACGCGGCCATAGCTCGGCCGAAGCCCAGAGTTGCCACATCTTGTCGAAGGAGAGACAATCGATCCCAATGTCTCTGTCCCGATAGAGAAGGCGACCAAACCTGCGGATGTAGCGGAGGCAGAACCCGCAGAGGAGCCACTAGATCCTTGTTCGGCATTCCAGGGATTGCGTGTTTTTCCACCATACCAGACATCTCCCCAAGCGAGTGCGCCTAAGGTCAGTTTGGCGACCATAACAGCTCCTGCTTCCTCTAGTTTTTGTATGACAGTCGATGTTTCTTCCAGCACTTGATCTTTGTAAGGCATCGCACCCCAAGTTGTTTTGTAGTTAGGATAAGCGAGAAGATCCTTTACGCCGTAGGGAATCCCATGTAGTGGCCCGCGATATTGACCCTTTGCGATTTCCGAATCTGCTGTAGCTGCTTGCTGCATAGCCTCTTTTTCTGTGATGGTGATGACACATTGTAAGGTATCTCCATACGTTTTTAGGCGTTCTAGATAGATTTGGGTCAGTTCTACCGAGGTGATTTTCCTATTTTTGATAAGAGAGGCTAACTCTGCTACCGTATAAAAAGCCAATTCCTCTTTGTCCTTTGGCACTCTTACATTTTTGGGTAGTTGCCAGTCAATCGTTGCTTGAGCAGTATTGACTTCAAAGCCCACAGGCTGAGGGTTGAAGACGAAGGCAGGCGGGACAGAATTAGGCAGCGGATGTTCGCGCATCCTCTTGAAGTCTTTGACCTGCTCGATCAGGTTGCCTTGCATCGAATCAATCTCTGCTGGATCAAAGGCGAGTCCGAGTATTTTTTGTCCTTCTGTTGTCGCTTCTACACTTACTTGAGCATAGGCTATGCTTACCAAAAGGGAAAAGATGAGAATAAGCTTTTTCATGTAATAGAAAATAGATTTGTGGGTTCAGTTGGGTAATGATGACGCAGGAAAGCATCACAAAACCCCAACAGGAAATTTACGTTTATTCCCTAAGTTTGGAAACATCCTACTTTCGCTCCAATGCATAAAAATCTTCTGAGAGAATGATCCTTCTCATATATTTTCATTTTCTCCTTCCTCAAATTTCTTCTTCAAGTGTGATTTGATGGCGAAACTTTTTTCTCCCTCATTATTAAGGCGTTAATTTGCAGCAATCACTGAACTTATTTCGAGCATGACACCCGCACGTTATACCATTACTTCTGCACTGCCCTACGCCAACGGTCCGCTACATATCGGTCACTTGGCAGGTGCCTACATCCCAGCCGATCTTTATGTTCGCTATTTGCGATTGAAAAAGCGTGACGTATTGTACGTCTGTGGCAGCGACGAGCACGGAGCCGCGATCACCCTGCGTGCCAAAAAAGAAGGGACAACCCCACAAGCGATCATCGACCAATATCATGCAATGATCAAAGAGGCCTTTGAAAAGTTTGGGATCAGCTTCGACATTTATCACAGGACTTCCGAGAAGATTCATCACCAAACTTCTCAGGATTTTTTCACGGTACTCAATGACAAAGGAGAGTTCATCAAAAGAACCTCCGAACAGTATTATGATGAGGAGTACAAGCAGTTCTTGGCCGATCGCTACATCATGGGGACCTGTCCCAAGTGCGGCCACGACAGAGCCTATGGAGATCAATGTGAAAACTGTGGGAGTTCGCTTTCACCCACCGAATTGATCAACCCCATCTCGACGCTCAGTGGGAAAACGCCCGTTTTGAAGGAAACGACCCATTGGTACCTTCCACTAGATAAATATCAACCTTGGTTGGAAGAGTGGTTGTTGGAAGGAAAGAAAGGAAAATGGAAGAATAATGTCTACGGGCAATGTGCCTCATGGATCAAAGAAGGGCTGCTTCCTAGATCTATGACGCGTGATCTCGATTGGGGTGTCGATGTACCGTTAGAAGGAGCCGAAGGGAAAAAATTGTACGTGTGGCTAGATGCACCGATCGGCTATATCTCTGCAACCAAGCAGTGGGCACTCGATCATGGCAAGGATTGGGAGTTGTATTGGAAGCCGCAAGACGATCCTGCACAGAATACCCGTCTCATCCATTTCATCGGAAAAGATAACATTGTCTTCCACTGCATTATTTTTCCCTCCATTCTCCACGCACATGAGGAGTATGTGCTACCCGAGAATGTGCCCGCCAACGAATTCCTGAATCTGGAAGGGGACAAGATGTCTACGAGTAGGAATTATGCCGTCTGGCTGCATGAGTATTTGGAGGATTTTCCTGGGAAAGAAGATGTGCTGCGTTATGTGCTCACTTCCATCATGCCTGAGAACAAGGATGCAGACTTTACGTGGAAGGATTTCCAGGCGCGCAACAACAATGAGTTGGCAGCCATCCTGGGAAATTTCGTCAATCGCGTCGTCGTGCTGACTCGTAAGTATTATGAGGGGATCGTCCCCAATCCTGGAGATCTGACTGATAATGAATCCGTGAAGGTGGTCTATCAAGAGATAGAGGGGCATATTCGCGACATCGAAACCAATATGGAGCAGTTTCGCTTCCGCGACGCACAAGCAGCATTCATCAATGTGGCGCGTGTAGGCAATAAATATTTGACAGATCAGGAACCGTGGAAGAAGTGGAAAGAGGATAAGGAAGCGGTACACGTGATTCTTTATACCTCTATACAGATCATTGCGCAGCTAGGGACATTGGCTAAGACGTTCTTGCCGAAAACGGCAGATAAAATCTTCGATCTTCTGCAAGTAGATGGGCACAACTTCAACTGGGATACCTTATTTAGAGGGGAAATGGTCAATTGTGGGCATAAAATCTATGCGGATAAAGCTCCCAAGATCCTATTTGAGCAAATCACAGATGAAGCCATTGAAGTGCAGCTACAGAAGCTCGCAGCGGAACCCGAACCATTGAATCCGCATGTAGAACCTCAAAAGGCAGAAATCACCTATGATGATTTCCAGAAGATGGACATGCGTGTAGGGACGATCCTAGAGGCTGAGAAAGTTCCCAAGACAAAGAAACTATTGAAATTTTTGGTAGATACAGGGATCGATACACGGACCATCGTTTCAGGTGTAGCAGAGTACTTCGAGCCAGAAGACTTAGTAGGCAAGCAGGTGACAGTACTTGTGAATTTGGCGCCCCGGAAGATTCGTGGGGTAGAATCTCAAGGTATGTTGCTATTTGCGGAGGATGCTTCAGGTAAGCTTCACCGTATGCATCCCGCAGAAGATGTCGAACCTGGCTCCATGGTGAATTGATCTCACAAGCACTTTTTTTATAAACTAGCCATAAGCTCCCAAAACGCATCTGTGATGGGAGCTTTTTTATTTTCCTTAAAATCAAACATCACCATTTGTGCTTGAATCTTCGCTGCGACGCGCTGATGGGTACCACTGACCACAAGATTTTCGAATACGACTCGATCTGGCATACGCTCTATGACGCGTGTCCCAATCCATACTGTATCAGGATAGCGAATGGGATAGATGTACTTGCACTTGAGTTTGGCGAGTACGGGGCCTACATGAGGAGGCCGAGATTCATTCCATGAAGAAACCGCTTGATCTAGAAAGGTGGAGCGCCCTACTTCTGCCCATCGAAGATAGACGGTGTTGTTTACGTGGCGGGCAGCGTCCATGTCTCCCCAGTTCACCTGACGAAAGGCGAGTACAGGGTAATCTTGCAAGAGGCTTTCAACTTCTGAGGTTGGGGTGGTCATGGGCGAAAGTTACGGGTTCTTAAGCGAGTCGAGCAAATCACTTAGCGAGGGATTTTCCAGAATGATATCTGCCTGCTCATAGTAAGGACTTCGTTTCGCTAATAGTTGTTGGATAAAGGTGAGGAGCTCTGTGTCGTCTAGAGAAGCAATCAAGGGACGATTCGCTTTTTGTGGAGCGAGTCGCTGGGTGAGGATTTGTGGAGAGAGTTTTAAGTAAATCACTTGCCCCAAGGCTTTGAGCAAAGTGATATTATCACCGAAGCAAGGGGTTCCCCCACCTGCAGCTAGTACCATGGGTTGTTGAGTATCTACTTTCAGCGCTTCGAGAGCGGCTGTTTCAGCAGCTCTGAAGCCCGCCTCTCCTCTCTGAGCAAATATCTCAGGAATCGTTTTTCCTTCCTTCGCTTCAATCACATCGTCCAAATCCTCAAACGGATACCCCCATTGGGTAGCTAAGGCTCGTCCCAAGGTCGTTTTGCCTGCTCCCATGAATCCAATCAGTATGATTCCTTCACCTCTTGACTTTACTTTTTCGATCATGCTTTTGCCTATGTATAATCGCCCGAATTGAAAATCTCCCTTATCTTGGTCGTGTTATATGTGAAGCGGCAATTTCTGTAAAAAAGTTCACTTAACTATTCGATAAATTTCAGATATTCATAAGGCATGATTGGTGGCAAGTCTGGGACAATTTCTCAAGAAAAGCAGTTTTGGGAGTGGTTTACCCAAAATCAGGATACCTATTTTTATCTGGAAGCACATGATCTCGACAGTATGGATCTGCTTGCCAGTCAGTTGAAGCAGGTCCATGAACACCTTACCTTTGATTTGACGGAAATAGATGCGCACGGACGTCGAGATCTGATTATTTCCGCTGATGGCCTGCATACTTCTTTTCCCGCAGTGATCAAGCTCGTAGAAGCTGCCCCCTATCTCCCACAGTGGAATGTCATTCCTTTTCGTCAAGCTAGTCCTGTCGATACCTTTCGGATTCGTATCGGTGATACATATTTCCATTCGGGAAATGTGAAGTTTAGCTTTGATGTGGCTCAGTGCCGTCTCATGCTCAATCTCTTTGTCACGCACTATGATACGCAGCCCGAACATTATGATCTGGGGTGTATGATCCTGATTGATACGTTATTGGGAGAATATGAAGCAGCCACCAAAATATTTTTTCTCGATATCAAAGATATCCAAGAAGCCGAAGACTACGAATCACTTCCCTCCTTGGAAGTCTTGCCTATCTTGTTGGAAGATGTCAATCAGGGCAAAGTGAAAGGAAGTATCCCTGTTGTGCCCACAGACCTTCCTTCGAACAAAGATCCCTATCATGTCCAAGATCACTTTGTCCTCATGCGTAATCAGGAGCATGGCTTTCCGCACCTTGTCCTGATTAATTCCTCCTACTACACCTTTACCAAGAAGCATGAGTTTCCCTGGCTATTGAGTATTTCTTTTCCTTATGAACCCGCAGAAGAGGGATTACCTACGAGTGCTAAGTCCGATGAATTGATCGCAAAAGAACAGAAACTGTTGGGTATACTTGCTCCTATTTCGAAAGCCTATTTTATATACAGAAGTACCTGGAACGGCACACGTATCTTACATATTCATCTCAATAATTGGCCAGAGATCGAGCATCGCTTTCAGGATTCTTTTCATCAAGCATTTGCCCAAGCCTCCTTTGAGATTGCTTATGAAAAAGACTGGGAAACTGTACGCGCCATGCTTGTTCATCTAAAAGACGCAGAGCAAAATATGGATCAGTAATCCATTGGGGAATGGTTACTTTTCGTCTTTGAACTTATGCCTTCAAAATAGGCGCTACGTATGACTATCTGTTTGGATAAAAATTATGGCATTTTTGTATATATATCCTATTTGAATTAGTATATTGCTAAGTAAGTACACTATTTTGTAGCTAAACGGGGATTGATTATGGCGAAAAAGCGCGACTTTGCCATTATAGACATTGAGACAACAGGGGGAGACCCCAAAATGGATCGTATCACAGAAATCGCCATTATCCGCTATAATGGAGAAGAGGTAGTAGATTCTTTTACGTCTCTAGTCAATCCTCAAATGGCGATTCCGCCTTATATCACACGCATCACAGGCATCGACAATGAAATGGTCAAAGAGGCGCCTAAATTCTATGAGGTGGCCAAGCAGATTGTCGAGATCACACAGGATACAGTTTTTGTCGCCCACAATGTCCGTTTTGATTACAGCTTCATCCAAAAGGAGTTTCGCCAGCTCGCCTATACCTTTACTCGTCCTCAACTATGTACCGTTAAGCTGAGTCGAAAGATCATTCCTGGACACAAATCCTATTCTTTAGGCAATATTTGTCGGGAACTCGGCATCCCCAACGAAGCGCGACACCGTGCATGGGGCGATGCATCTGCTACTGTCAAACTGCTAGCGCATCTACTCGAAGTATCTGAAAAAGGGACAACCACAGGGCAGTTGACCGATGAGATGGCAGAGGTTAAGCTCCCCCCTCATCTCGCCTCAGAACAAGTACACAATTTACCCGAGGAGACAGGGGTATATTATTTCTTGGATCAGAAGGGACGTGTGCTTTATGTCGGAAAAAGTAACAATGTGCGCAAAAGGATATTGTCTCATTTTTCTGGTGCGCACAAGGCCGCGCGTACCATGCGGATGCTGGAGCAAATTCATGACATCGCGTTTGAGTTGACGGGAAGTGAGTTGATTGCCTTACTCTTGGAAAATGAAGAAATCAAGCGTATCCAGCCTCCCTTTAACCGTGCGCAGCGCCGCAAAGCCTATAAGTACGGCGTCTACACCTTTGTCAATCAAGAGGGATACATCGGTTTCAAAGTAGACAAGTACAAGGAAGAGGAGCATCCTGTGGCGGGTTTTAGTGGAAAGACCCATGCCGAATCAGCCCTGAAGAATAGAGGGACCAAGCATCAGCTTTGCCCTAAGCTTTATGGTGCAGAAAAAGGACCAGGACGCTGTTTCCATTATCAACTTCATATCTGTAAAGGAGCTTGTGTAGGGGATGAAGAACCCGAGTCATACAACGAGCGGGTCAGTGCCGCCATCCACTCCCTGAATTATGGGAAGACCCATATGGAGACTTTCCTTGTAGTGGGAGAAGGGCGTAATTATAGTGAGCGCTCAGTCGTCTGGGTAGAGCAGGGACGCTACAAAGGGTACGGCTATCTAGAGGTAGAAACACTTACATACGATCTAGCAACCATCCTAGAATCTATTCCCTTTAAAGAAGAGGCTCCTGACGTACAGCGTATCATACAAGGCTATATCAAGCGTCATCCCAAAGAAGTTAGGCGTATTTCCACCAACGGTCCACTCGCTTAGCACCGAAACTGACACGTATATTTTCTCAAGCTACACGAAAGGAAAGGGTAGTAGATCTCTATCTGTAATCTTCTTATTTTACCCCCCTCACATATCTGTCCAATCTCCAGAGTACAACCCCCCATAGAGATCATTATGCGCAAGTTTTGGTTCCTGATTTTCCTTTTATCTGCCTTATCCATGACAGGGCAGGTATACAATGTGACAAAGTACAGTACCGATGAAGGGCTGGTACAATCTCAGGTCATGTGTATGGTTCAGGATAATCGAGGGTATCTTTGGCTGGGTACACACCGAGGGATTGACCGATTTGATGGACAAAAATTCAAGCATTTTGGGATACAAGAAGGTCTGGCAGGAAATTTTGTGGCGGATATTATTGAAGATGGTGAGCGGACATTCTGGATTGCTACAGATAATGGCTTGAGCCTCTTCGACGGCTTGAAGTTTAAAAACTTTGGATCAGAAGAAGGATTCTCAGAGAATACCATTGAATGTCTTGCCATGGACCCCAATGGCTATTTGTGGTTAGGAACCCAGTCCAAAGGGTTGATGGCTTTCGACAGAGAGGAGCGCATGGTCAAGGATCTGGATCTTCCAGGTAGATTGGTGAATCAGGGCATTACAGCGCTCACTTGGGATAGCCAAGATCAACTATGGATTGGGACGCGCAGTGGGTTGTGGATGCGCGATAAGCGAGGGGATTTTCATAAAGTCTCTCATCCTAAACTTCCCGCAAATCTAGTGATTGAAGAGATCTTTGAAGGAGTACAAGGACAGATGCTCCTCGGGACAACAACGGGCCTGTATCACTACGATGGGCAAACCTATCATAGCTATAATCCTAAAAGTATCGGCTTGGATATGCGCGTCTTTGCTGTCTTGCAAGACCGAACAGGGAAGGTTTGGATCGGGACGGGTAATGGACTTGCATGGCTGGAAGAAGGGGAGCTGACCATCTTGGACAAAAGCGGAAGGAATCTGGATATTCGTGTGACCAGTGGCTTGCTGGACAATGAAGGGAATATCTGGTTTGGGACTGATGGTGGAGGGGTACGAAAAGTGACAGAGGGAGTCTTTGAGGCATATACAGTCCAAAATGAGATGAGCAGCAACCTCGCAAAGTCGTTTTTAGAGGATAATGAAGGGAGAATCTGGATCAGTACCAAAGACCAGGGGATCAATGTATATGAGGGCAGGAAAAAGGTACGAACATATAATCAGGAAAATGGACTCGGAGGAAATGACATATGCTCGAGTATGGAGGATAGCCAAGGAAATTTCTGGTTTGCCTCGTACAATGGGACTTTGACTAAATATAGAGACGGAGCATTCCAGATCATTGATGCTTCTGATGGCCTAGATTGCAACAGTGTGTACTGGGTCACGGAGATCGGGAAAGATACGCTTTGGATTGGGACGGATAATGGCCTGTTTATCTGGGAGAATAATCGTGTGACGAAGCACTACACAGATGCAGATGGCCTACCAACCAACATCATCTATCACATTCTAGCAGAAAGCCCCTCTCAGATCTGGCTAGGGACTGCTATGGGTTTGGTGGAATACGCAGAAGGGCATTTTCGATTGATTGAGGCTCCACATGCTATAGGTAAAAATGTCCTATCGATCCTCAAGGATGAAAATGGGACACTTTGGATAGGGAGTGTGAAAGGACTAGCAGCTGTGCAAGGGGATTCTACCTACTTCATCAAGATTTCGGGTGCGCCAGGTGCCCATACCATTGTAGGCTTGGTCATGGAGGCAGATCAATATCTATGGGTGGCAACAGAAAATGGTGCCTATCGCTTGAGCGTGTCAGGTTTTGATCCACTCACTCGTAACTCATTTGAGCACTATACCCAGAAGGATGGTTTACCCAGTTTAGAATGTAATGCCAATGCAGCCTTTACAGACAAGGAGGGTGCGGTATGGTTAGGTACAGCAGAAGGAGCTATACATCGACCGCTCAATACTGAGCGGCAGAGACTCAGATTTCCCCCCAAAGTATACGTTACAGGCATCCAAAATCAGGAAGGGCTGGACTGGGTCAATGAAGGTTTTAAAGTGGATGAAGGAGGCCTACCCCTGAAATTGGAATTGCCTTACTCAGATAATCGCCTCAGCTTTGAGTACATCGGAATCAGCCTAAAGAGTCCCAAACAAGTAGAGTATCGTTTTATGCTCGAAGGAATAGACAACGATTGGCTCCGCCCGACACGGCAAAGAGAGGTATTTTATCCCAATCTCAATCCAGGAAAATATACCTTCAAAGTGGTCGCTAAGCGCGAGACCGAACCCTGGAACTATGACCATCCTGCCGAGTTTTCTTTTGAAATTCTTTCTCCTTTTTGGAAGAGTTGGTGGTTCATCCTCATACTAGTCAGTTTTGTTATCGGCAGTGGATATACCCTCTACCTGACGATCAGTACGAGGAGACGACAGCTGCGGGAAGAACAGCGCATCCGTAACAAGGCAGAGAAACTCCAACTAGAGCATCAGGCCTTGTACGCGATGATGAATCCTCATTTTACCTTCAACGCGCTCCAATCTATCCAGAATTTCATTCAGCGAAACGATAAAAAATCTGCTCATAAGTTTCTCGCTAGCTTTGCGAAGCTTGTTCGAAAGAATTTGGACAGTACCCAAGTAGATTTCATTTCCCTGAGTGAAGAACTCGACCGCTTAAAACTCTATCTGGCATTGGAGAAAATGCGTTTTCCAGAGAAATTTGATTACGGATTTGACATTGATCCTGAACTGGATCTTTCGTCTACTCAGATTCCTCCCATGTTGCTTCAACCCTTCGTAGAAAACTCCATCAAACATGGGATCATGCCTTTGGAAAAAGATGGATTCATCAATATATCCATTTGGGAGCAGGATGATGATTACTTGACCGTGAAAATCCAGGACAACGGGATCGGGATCACCGCAAGTAAAAACATGCGCCGCAATCGCCCCTCAGACCATGTCTCCAAGGGGATGCAGATTACACAGGATCGCTTGGAGCTATTTGCGCGTATGGCCAAGAAATCCTACCGACTGGATATTGAAGAGATTAAGGATGAATCAGATGCAGTCCGAGGAACAGAAGTACATTTGGTTGTACCTTTGCATCTAGGGGATTTGATTTTTGGCTAATCTTGGTTACGCTTACAGATGATGGAGATCAATCGCCTCGTTTGCCCCAGCAAATAAGACGATATGCACGCCATCGCTGGTAAGAGAACCATGTGGGAGTCTTTTCTTCCTATGTGTCCACTTCTCCACCCACTATTTCCATACTACTGAACCTATCACTATGTCTGTGTCATCTTCCCAACGTCCCAGTGCTTTGGAACACCAAGCTCGAATTTACTTACGTGGAGGGGCTGGATTAACACCTCCTGTTCCTGTAGACCCGTTAAGTTTGGAAGAAAAGGCACAAAAATACATGTCTCCTGCGGCGGCGGCCTATATCATAGGTGGAGCTGGGAGAGAGAAAACAATCGCATGTAACCGTCAGGACTTCGATCGGTGGCAGATTGTCCCTCGCATGCTCCAAGACGTCGGGACACGTGATACTTCTAGCAGCTTTTTGGGTCAGACGATCGCTTCTCCTCTCATGCTTGCTCCGATTGGTGTCTTGGAGATGGTACACAAGAAAGCGGATTTGGCAGTCGCTGCCGCTGCAACTGCCACAAGTACCCCCATGATTATCTCTAATCAAGCTTCCTTTCCTATGGAGTCGATCGCCCGCGTGCTGGGAGAGACGCCGCGTATGTTTCAATTGTATTGGAGTAAATCCAATGAACTGGTCAAGAGCTTGGTAAAGCGAGCGGAAAATATTGGTTCTCAAGCGATCGTTCTCACCTTGGATACTACGATGCTAGGATGGAGGAATCGCGATTTAGAGGAAGCCTACCTTCCTTTTCTCAGAGGCCAGGGAATCGCTCAGTATACGAGTGATCCTGTATTTCGAAAGTTAGCCGAAAACTTCCAATCTGATGTCTCTGCTTCCAAACCCCCTGTGACACCCGCCACGATTGCGATGTTACTAAAGCAAGCAGATAATGTTCCTGGATCATTTCTCAAAAACCTCACGTCAGGTAAAGCACTCCGATTGGTTAGGGCTTTCATTCATTATTTTGTACGACCTAGCCTCAACTGGGAGAATCTGGCCTTTTTGCAAGATTGCACTTCACTACCCATCATCCTCAAAGGGATACTTCATCCTGAAGATGCCAAGCTTGCAGTTCAGTATGGCGTGCAAGGCATCCTCGTCTCTAATCATGGAGGGAGACAAGTAGACGGAGCTATGAGCGCAATTGAGGCCTTGCCCAAAGTTGTTTCAGCTGTAGAGGGGAAAATTCCTGTTTGGATGGATAGTGGGATTCGGACAGGAGCTGATATGTTCAAAGCTATAGCACTGGGGGCACAGGCTGTATGTCTAGGTCGACCTTATGTATATGGACTCACACTAGCAGGTAAGAAGGGGGTACAATCGGTGATTCAACACTTACAGGCAGAGTTTGAGTTGACGATGGGACTATCGGGTTGCAAAAATATAGCGGAAATCCGCCAATCATCATTGGAGGAGAGAGTAAGTTGGAGAAACTAGGATTTTTTCAGGAAAGAGACTCCTGATAAATCTATATATTTGAATACTATCTCACGTTTCCCATATGAAGACAATCAAAGGACCCGCTATTTTTCTCGCTCAGTTTGCCGATGATGCTCCTCCCTTTCACTCCTTTTCAGATATCTGTGCTTGGGCGGCACAACTCGGATATCTAGGCGTTCAGGTTCCGACTTGGGACGAGCGTTTATTCAATCTGGAGTTGGCAGCTACAAGCGATACCTATATAGATGAGCTGAAGGGCCAAGCAGCAGACGCAGGAGTCGTCATCACCGAATTATCTACCCATCTTCAGGGACAGCTCGTAGCGGTGCATCCTGCCTACGATCAGATGTTTGATGGTTTTGCAGATGCAGCGGTACGCGGCAATCCTCAGGCACGTCAGACTTGGGCCACGGATCAGCTATTGAAGGCAGCTCAAGCGAGCCAGAAATTGGGCCTGACAGCGCATGCAACATTTTCGGGGGCTCTTGCCTGGCCTTATATGTACCCTTGGCCGCAGCGACCTGCGGGACTGGTAGAACTCGCTTTTGAGGAACTCGCCAAAAGATGGCTTCCAATCTTGAATGCCTTCGAGGATGCGGGGGTCGATCTGTGTTATGAAATTCATCCAGGAGAGGATCTACATGATGGGGTGACATTTGAGCGATTTTTTGAAGCCGTAGGGAAGCACGATCGCTGCCGCATGCTCTATGATCCCAGTCATCTGGTCTTACAACAGATTGATTATCTCAAATATATTGATACATATCACGAGTTTATTCGAATGTTTCATGTGAAAGACGCTGAGTTCAAGATGAATGGTAGGTCGGGCGTATATGGCGGGTATCAAAGCTGGATCGATCGTCCAGGAAGGTTTCGGTCATTGGGAGATGGGGAAATTGATTTTGCAGGGATCTTCAGTAATTTGAGCCAGTATGGCTATGATGGATGGGCTGTGATGGAATGGGAGTGCGCCATCAAGGATGCTGTACAAGGTGCTGAGGAAGGAGCGCCTTTCATTGCGGGGCACATTATCCAGGTTACAGAAAAAGCCTTTGACGATTTTGCGGATAGCCAAATGGACGAGGCAGCCAACCGTAAGATACTGGGAATCGATCAATAGGGTGTGCAAGCTTCAAAAATAGAATTGATGCGGGCAGAATGAATGTAAAGCTTAACAGGAAAAGAAGATGAAACGATTGGTACATCAGATCATATTATGTGCAATGCTAGGGGTAGGGCTCCTAACAGGAAGTCCTGTGATAGGGCAAGAAGATGAGGTAGAGATCAAACGTCCACTGGAACAATGGATCTACGAAGGGAAGCTAGATAAGAGAGGTGATGTACTAGTTTCTGCTCTAAATGTCTTCCTCTGGGCGGCATATGATACGGTGAACTGCCACATGGTACAAGCATGGAGAGGAGGAATCAAAAGAGACAAATCAGGGGAGAGTGACCAAATGGAGACCGTAGGACTCGCTTACTTTGACAGAGAGGAAAATGTAGCGGACTGGTTTGTCATCAAAAAAGGGAAACGTCTGATCCCTACCCAGAAGTTTGTAGGATACGAGGTGAAGAATCAACGTCTATATCTAAATTATGAGTTGACGCTCCCCGATGGACAGAAGTTTTATGTGGAAGAATACCCAGAGTATACAGGAAAACCCTCCAATACCAATCGTACAGGACTCTTACGCACATTTACGTTGAAGGGAGCACCTACAGACATTGAGATTTTCCTGCATTTGTCCTGTACCAATATGCTGAGAAATGGGGACCTCAGAACCAACAGTAAGTTTAAGAATACTCAGCGCACCAAAAAGATCTACGACTGGGGCACCATCCGAGACATAGAAACCGATTTGCTTTTGAATCCTACACTCCCCACCGTGTTGACGATGATGTTTACCTATGACCTGGAGGCAGAAGCAAAGAAGCGTAGCTAAGATCCTTCACATGCTCTAAACGTCGTGAAACGGCAGGTAAAAGTAAAAAGTTGATCCTGCACCCAGGGTTGATTGTACCCAGATGCGTCCTCCATGCAGGGCAATGATGCGACGAGCTGTGGCGAGCCCTACCCCTAGACCACTGTAGGTCTCTACTGGGTGTAGCTTCTGAAATAAGGAAAATATCCTTTCGTGAAAACGGTCCTCGATGCCTATTCCATTGTCTCGAATGAAGTAGGTATATCCTCCTGCTTCGGGGAATCCCCCTACCTCTATCTGCGTGACGATTTCATGCTC